>MNSZ01000034.1:3740-4669 GCA_001916715.1 Firmicutes bacterium CAG:24053_14 | reverse complement strand
CCGCTATGTAGGGGTGGATGATAACACATTGGCACTCTTTGAAAACCAGTACCCCGTCCAGCCTATGGGAGTGAGCTACAACTCCTATGTCATTCTGGACGAGAAAATCGCCGTGATGGACAGCGTGGACGCACGGGCGGCGGAGGAATGGCTTTCCAATGTAGCGCAGGTGTTGGAGGGGCGCAGTCCCGACTATCTTGTGGTCACACACATGGAGCCAGATCATTCCGGCAGCCTCATGCGGATAGCGCAAGAGTACCCGGAGATGAAGATCGTGGGAAACGCGAAAACTTTTACCCTGATCAAGCAGTTCTTTGGCACGGGTGCATTGTCGGAAGACCGTATGCTGGAGGTTGGCGAGGGCAGCATACTCTCTCTGGGTTCGCACAGACTGCAATTTCTGCTGGCGCCGATGGTACACTGGCCTGAGGTGATGACGGCGTATGAGGAAACGGAAAAAATCCTGTTCTCGGCAGATGCCTTCGGACGCTTTGGCTCACTGGAACGGACTGCCCGTGCCCCCTGGGTGCCGCAGGCCCGGCGGTATTATTACAACATCGTCGGAAAGTATGGCGCACAGGTGCAGGCTCTGCTGAAAAAGACCTCCGCGCTGGAGATCCAAACGATCTGCCCGCTCCATGGTCCCGTGCTTACAGAAGGGCTGGAGGAGTGTCTGCGGCTCTATGATCTCTGGTCGCAATGGGAACCAGAAGAATCGGAGAGCATACTGATTGCCCACGCATCCATCCATGGAAATACTGCCCATGCGGCGAAGACCCTCAAGGGTAAATTAGAGAAAAAAGGCGTGCAGGTCAACATGTGTGATCTCACTGTGACAGATCTTTCCTACGCTGTTGCCAGTGCGTTCTACTGCGGGAAGTTGGTTTTAGCCAGCTCCACCTATGACGGAGGACTGTTTCCGCCCATGA
>MNSZ01000034.1:0-3646 GCA_001916715.1 Firmicutes bacterium CAG:24053_14 | reverse complement strand
GAAGGATATCCACCTTTACGAAACGGTAGTGTCTCTGCGTGGTGCATTGAACCAAACCAGCGAAGCGCAGATGGACGCTCTGGTGGCTGAGCTCTGCGCGGAGTAGGCGGCGAGTCTGGCTTCGTCCGGCCGCCCGATGTCTCAAAAGCAAAACATCGTCGCCGATTTATTTAGACAACAATATGGCGTTGAGTGATGCCGAAGCTTTGAAAATGGATCGAAGCGCAGCCGCAGACGTTCTCTGCGGCTGCGCTTTTTGTATTCTGACCACGGTGCAAACGGATGGCTTTGACAGTTGCCCTTAGTTTCTGAGGGAATACGAAGTGTGCTGCATGGAAGTGTACTTCGTGGTGGGATAAGATTTTTGCAGAAGATGCAGAAATCTGTCGAGACGGAGGACTCAGCACATGAATCCATATAAAGAAATACTCCGAAAATTCTTCTCGGAATATGTCCGCACTTTAAGGAAATGCAGGGGACTGACACAGGAGGAAATGGCGGAAAAACTCCGCATCTCTGGACGGGCATACAGCGATTTGGAGCGGGGCATATATTGCTTTTCCACTGTTGCACTGGTGTTCCTGCTGCTCATGCTGGAGGAGGGGGAAATAAAGGAACTTTTATCTCCCCTGCTGGATGAGATCGAAAAAGTCGAGGGCAGAGGGGTGGCGGAGTGATCCGTTCTTCCACGATAAGCCGACCGAGGAGGAATCTCTGCTGTTTGTCGGGCATGTTGGCGTTCTTTTGACGGCAGAGGACGGGACGCTGCACTTTGTAGAAAAGGTTGCCTTTCAGGAGCCGTACCGGATGCTGCGCTTTGCCGACCGAACGGCACTGAGCGATTGCCTTATGGGGAAATATGACACCTCATGGGGACAGGATATGGAGAGCCCCTTTATCATGGAGAACGACAAGCTCATGGATGGCTGGCGTCCAAACCCGGATAGCGGAAGCTCTGCGCTCGGCTAAGGACTGCGCGTTGCTGCCAATATAAGAAATCCCCGACTCCGATAGACAGGTGTTCGTAAAACAGGTTTAGACCGAAATTACGAAATGAGCATCTGTCAGGCGGGATTGGCAACGGAATAACGGGTATCTGGTGAGAGCCGGATACCCGTTATTTTTTGCCGCCACGAAAAGCAATAGATTTATTCACAGCTTTCAGGTATAATTGCCTTAAATCAATCTTATCCCATCCATTCCGAGATTTTTTCAAAAAATCTCAAAAAAGTTTGGAAGCATTGGAACAATTCAGCCGTTCTCATGCCATATATAGTAGAGGACTGAATATGGACGGCTTGACTGAACAGGAGATTGCAGACAAGGTTGGCTACAAGACCGCCAGCGCAGTCCATAAGCGGATCGCCAAAATCGCAGGAGCTTATGAAACAGACGCAGAAGCGGCAGCAGTTACCGAAATGGTAGCTGCTGCTTTTTCATGCGGGAAAGGAGATTTTATGAGCAGAGAACCGTTTGAAGCCATGCCTGATGTGATGGATGTAAAGCAGCTTGCCGAAGCGTTGCAGATTTCCAAAGCGGGGGCATATAACCTTTTGAGCAGCCCGGATTTCCCAACCTTGCGGATCGGCGGGCGCAAATTGGTGATGAAAAATGAGCTGTTGGAGTGGCTGAAAAGTCGGACAAACAGAACACCATGAAAACACAGTCAAGAGCTGGAAAAGCGGCAAATCAGCCGATAAGGCAAGGCGAAATATACTCCGCATCGTTTGGGGCGTTTCCATCAAAAAATCGCAGCACTTTTCCAATTCAAAAGCTGGGAAAAATTTATGAAAATCAGGAGGTTTTATGAGAACAGGGCTTACCAAGAAGCAAAAGACAGCCATGATCTATTTTGACGAGCAGAGCCGCATCATTGAGGTGCAGACCCACAACACTGATCTCAAAAAGCGGCTGACAGCATTTGCGGCAAAGTACCCGCAATGCTGCCGCCAGACCGACGATGATGAGCAAGGCGGGCTGACCTTTGAGATTGAGAAAGGGCGTTTCTCTTTCCGTCTGACCGCGCCATACAGCGCAGAACGCCGGAGAGCCGCCAGCAAAGCGGCAAAAAAGTGCGGCGTTCATAGAAAAATTACACATTTGTATGGAGACAGTAATTGAAAAGTTCGCGCTTTGCATGGTATAATTATATTAGATGAGTTTATCCGCGCAAAGCGAAAGATGATGATGTACCCGAAAGGAGGAACACTTTTATGAAACGACTGCCAATTATTGTGCTGACGCTTGCGCTCTGCCTGCTGACAGCGGGCTGCGGCGCAAAGCCAAACGAGCCAGACGATGGGGACTCTGCAAAAGCAGAGATTGTCGAACGGATGGCGACTGTCACGGCAGAGGAGATCAAGTATGTCCCATCGTTCGTGGCGGATGTTTCTTTGAACGCCGAAGAGGTTGCCTCGATCCTCAACGAAGCTGCGGAGCATCGGAGCAAACAGCCTGATTCGGGCTTGCACCATTATACGATGGAAATATACCTCTCCGGCGGACCTGACGCATACAGTTCATCTGACGAACACTTCGTTTTCTTTGCCGGACTGGACGAGAATCATATAAACGGCATCTACTTTAACGGAAAAGGCGACAGCTCTAGCATGAGCTTTGAGGACGAAACGCTCTACTGGCTGATCCGCAACAGTTACCGCACCGAAGTACAGGTAGACAAAGACGCTTATGAATACCATCAGGCCATTCTTGACCGGCGGGCGCAGCGATTGGCCGCGCAGTGCGCCTCTCCCTCCCGAACGGATATCCTCACCGGCTATGAGGTTGTGCAGTTTTATCAAAAAGAAGTCCTTACGGATGAAAGCGGCAGCTACACGGTCTATTGTTGGGAACCTGCGTTTCTGGCGGATTCTACCGACGCTGTTCCGTGGGTGGGAGGGATGTACCTCGATGCCGACGGCAGAGTCTGCGCCTATGAGCAGTACACCTATTTTGTGGCAAAAGGTGAATCCGGAAACTTCCCGGCCTACCGTTTCCTGTTCTGGGATTTGTATAACGGAGAAACCGAAGAAGCGGGAAAAGAGCACGCTTTGCAGCGTATCCGGCAGGCGTTTGAACCGGCGGTTCAGGCGCATTGGGCGGAAGATGTGTTGGACGGCATTTCCGATTACCACGAGGTTTCCGTCAGTACGGCAGAGCCGTTGGCCAGAGTGCTGCTTTCCTGCGAGTATGCCGTAAGGGACTTCAAGGTGCTGGGAATCGAGGCTTCTCCCATGAGCGGCAGCCTATCGTATTCCACAGAAGAACTGTATGCTCTGGACGAGTTGACACCAGATCGTCCGTTGCTGCTGAATATGACATTCTATGGCCTGCTGCCGTATTACGGAGTATCCTATGTGGACGGCAGCGGCGAAACGATAAGCTATTCCATCAATATGAGCGGCAAAGACGGCTCTGTGATTTTAACCGAGTTTTTACCGTGCACACAGTAGCGGTACAGCCCCGAACGGTCTGATAATCAAAAACACCAAAGCGCAATCGACAAAAATCGGTTGCACTTTTCTATAGTGACTCTCCAATGACAGACATGTGGTTATTTCTCTTGAAAGAGCGAAACAGAGTTTAATAAAATCGATATTCCTACACATACCCACAGAGCCTTGCTCATGGTTGGCATGATATCCAT
>MNSZ01000059.1:58160-73348 GCA_001916715.1 Firmicutes bacterium CAG:24053_14 | reverse complement strand
AGCTCCGCGAGTTTTTCGCCGAGCATCAGGATAAGCCTGCGCTTGAAAATCCATCAGGCGTAAGCTAAAAATTTTTGTCGTGTGCTTGACATACGGGTGTCGTAAATCGTGGATCCGAATACGCTTTACGCCGGTTTCCTGACAGCCACGCTGCATTTCCCGATACAGATAGCTTTTCGTGACCGGGAACATCCGGTCATCCAGGCCAATGTCGTACTGCATCTTCAAATACTCCTGCATTTCATCTGCCAGAAAGCGTGGCATAGTAATCGTGCGATTGCTCTTTTCCGTTTTCGGCGGCGTGATGATGTCTTTCCCGCCGGTGTGCTGAAATGTCTTGTTGATCGTGACTGTGCGTTTATCAAAGTCAAAGTCTGCCGGGGTCAGAGCCAGCAGCTCACCCTCACGGATGCCACACCAGTAAAGCATCTCAAAAGCATAAAATGACAGCGGCTTGTCCATCATTGCATCAATGAATTGCAGATACTCCTCCTTGGTCCAGAAAGCCATTTCACGATTTTTCTTCTTGCCCATACTCCCGGCTTTCTTGCAGGGATTTTCCTTCAGGTTGTAGTACCTGACGGCGTGATTGAAAATTGCGCTGATCTGGTTCTGGATGCTTTTAAGATACACTGGTGAGTAGGGAGCCCCATCCTTGTCACGATAGTTGATTAACTCATTCTGCCACCGAACGATCTGCTGCGGGGTGATGCTGCTCATTTTGAGTTTTCCAAAATAGGGGAGCAGCTTGGTACGGATGATGTGCTCCTTGCTCTCCCAGGTGCTGTCCTTGATGCGGCTGCGCCGATCTTCCTCATAATGCTCCACAAAGCTTCGGAAGGTCATATCCAAATCAGAACCCAATTTGTTAAGCTGCTCCCGCTCCCAGCTTTGTGCCTCTCGTTTTGTCTGAAAGCCACGCTTCTGGGATTGCTTTCGTTCTCCGTTCCAATCTGTGTACCGATAAATGACCCGCCAAGTGTTGGTTTTCGGTTCCTTATAAACTGCCAATGCGATTACTCCTTTCTTCCTGCACCGTAACAGGTGCGCTCCATAAAATACTTTCTGTTCACTCGTCCGGAGATGGTCAAAATGCCTTTTTCTTTCAGTTCGGCATTTAACCTCTAGACGATCTTGTAGGCGTAGGATTTAGAAACACCCAATTCCTGCGCTACTTCCTCAACTCTCATAAAGCTCGTGTTTTTCATTTCATCACCCCTTTCATCTACATATAGTTCTCTTATTTCGTGTCGGAGAACTTTCTGGCCGCATTCCGATTTGCCCGAGCGGGTACGCCATCATTCCGATTTGCCCGAGCGGGTACGCCATTACCGTGACGCACGACGGATATTCTGTTGTCTACAAATAACTTAACGCTATTTGCTATAGCCATTATACTAAACGAATTTGCTATTGTCAAGAGGCTTGCGGAAAATATTTAGCTTTTTTGCTTTTGCTATCTTGACATAACCTAAATTTATATGCTATACTAATTGCACAGTACATAAAGGAGTGTTGTGCTATGGCAATCGGTGAGAGAATTCGGTTTTTCCGTAATCTGCGGGGTATGACCCAAAAGTATCTCGGACAGGTGGTCGGCTTTCCGGAAAAGACCGCTGACATTCGTATGGCGCAGTATGAATCCGGCTCCAGAACGCCCAAGGCCGAGCTGACGCTGGGTGTCTCGCCGCTGGCACTGTCCGTTCCGGACATCGACAGCTACCTTGGCCTAATGCATACACTGTTCACCTTGGAGGATCGCTACGGCCTGACAATTGAAAGCGGTGAGAACGGTGTTTCTCTGCGTGTTGACCCCAGGAAGGGCAGGGATGCTGCTGAGCTATCCGAAATGCTCACTGCGTGGGCACAGCAGGCAGAAAAGCTCCGCAATGGGGATATTAGCCGTGAGGATTATGACAAGTGGCGTTATAACTACCCGAAATATGACGAAGCCTCCGGCTATGTGAAAGTGCCGTCCCAGCAGCTTAGCGATGCAATGGCGGAGGCGTTCAAGGACCGGCTGAAGGCTGATTAAATAACAATAGAAAAAAGCGCTATCTGACTTGGCTTCAAATCAGATAGCGCTTTTTGTTATCGCAATAATTCAAATAATGTTGCCATTTTGTTGCCACAGCGGGCACTCGTGGCGAAAAAGCCTTGGTATGACGGGGCTTTTTCCGGGATGCAATCATTCCCACTCGATTGTTGCGGGGGGTTTGGAGGTTATGTCGTAGACGATGCGGTTTATGCCCTTGACCTCGTTTACGATACGCACGGAGACTTTATCGAGCACGTCGTAGGGAATGCGTGCCCAGTCGGCAGTCATGAAGTCCGTCGTTGTGACCGAGCGCAGTGCAAGAGTATAGTCATAGGTCCTGCCGTCACCCATTACGCCGACGGAGCGCATATTCGTGAGCACCGCAAAATACTGATTCATCGTGCCCTCGAGGTGCGCCTTTGCGATCTCGTCGCGGAAGATGAAGTCTGCCTCGCGCAGGATATCGAGCTTTTCCTTCGTGATATCGCCAATAACACGGATGGCAAGGCCGGGGCCGGGGAACGGCTGACGCATTACCAGATACTCGGGCAGACCAAGCTCACGGCCGAGCGCACGGACCTCATCCTTGAACAGCAGGCGCAGCGGCTCGATGATCTCCTTGAAATCAACGAAATCGGGCAGGCCGCCGACATTGTGGTGGCTCTTGATAACTGCCGCAACGTTCGTGCCGGACTCGATAACGTCGGGGTAGATAGTGCCCTGAGCGAGATAGTCAACCGAGCCTATTTTTTTACCCTCGTCCTCAAATACGCGTATAAACTCTTCGCCGATGATCTTGCGCTTTGCCTCCGGCTCGGAAACGCCGGCGAGCTTTGACAGGAAGCGATCCTGTGCGTTAACACGGATGAAGTTTATATCCCAGTTTTTGAACGCGGCTTCGACCTCGTCGCCCTCATCCTTACGCATAAGACCGTGATCGACGAAAATGCAGGTGAGCTGGTTGCCGACAGCCTCGGCGAGCAGCGCCGCCGCGACGGAGGAATCAACGCCGCCGGAAAGCGCCAGCAGCACCTTACCGTCGCCGACCTTGGCGCGGATAGATTCAATGGATGCGCGCATATAGTCGCCCATCGTCCAATCGCCCTTTGCGCCGCAGACCTCATACAGGAAGTTGTGCAGCATTTTCTGGCCGTATTCGGTGTGGTTTACTTCCGGGTGGAACTGCACGCCGTAAAAGCCGCGAGCTTCGTCGCATATGCCGACGGTCGGGCAGGCTGCGCTGTGCGCAACAAGGCGGAAGCTTTCGGGGACCTTGGCCATGTAGTCGCCGTGGCTCATCCACGTTACGCTCTCTTCCGGCAGGCCCTTGAACAGGCGGCAGTCGGTGTCGAAAAAGGTGGGGGTCTTGCCGTATTCGCGAGCCGTATCCGACTGCGCGGCAGTGACCTCTCCGCCGAGGTAGTGCGCCATGAGCTGGCAGCCGTAGCATATGCCGAGCACGGGAATGCCCAGCTCGAATATCTTCGGATCCACCTGCGGCGAGCCGGCAGCGTAAACGCTCTGCGGGCCGCCGGTGAAGATAATGCCGATGGGGTCGTATGCTTTTATTTCGTCTATCGTCATGCTGTGAGGCTTTACCTCGCAGTAGACATTGCATTCACGGACTCTGCGTGCGATAAGCTGGTTATACTGGCCGCCGAAGTCCAGAACAAGTACGCGCTGATTCTGCATTCCTTGCCCTCCCGTTAAAACAACTCAATGCAGCCCTCGCGCTCTGCGCTGACTGAAACGTATTTGATCGGGCAGCCGACTGCCTTTTCGATAAACTTGACATAGTCAAGCGCCGCCTTGGGCAGATCCTCGGGCTTGCGGCAACCGGAGATATCGCACTTGAAGCCCTCGACATATTCATATATGGGCTTTGCGCGCTCAAGCTCCTCGATGTTTCCGGGGAAGTTTTCAATTCTCTTGCCATCAAGCTCGTAAGCTACGCAGACGGGGATCTTGTCCATATAGCTCATAACGTCGAGCTTTGTCAGGGCGATGCAGGTGCAGCCCTGCATCATTGCGCCGTAGCGCGATGCGACGACGTCAAAGCCGCCGACTCTGCGCGGACGTCCCGTTGCCGCGCCGTACTCACCGCCTGCCTCGCGCAGTGCGTGAGCCTCGTCGCCGAACAGCTCGCAGGTGAAGGGGCCTTCGCCGACGCAGCTGGAGTAGGCCTTCATGATGCCGATGCTTTCATCGAGCTTGAGCTGCGGAACGCCGGAGCCGATGGGCGCGTAGGCCGCGAGTGTCGTAGACGCAGAGGTGTAGGGGTAAATGCCGAAGTCGATATCGCGCAGTGCGCCGAGCTGAGCCTCGAACATGACGGACTTGCCGGCCTTCACCGCATCGGTGAGGTACACGGTCGTGTCGCACACATAGTCGGCAAAGGGCTTGCCGTACTTTTCGAGCCATGCCATGATCTCGTCAACGTCTATCGGCTCGTGGCCGTAGCCGCCGGCGACGGTGAGGTTTTTCCACTCGATGATATCGGCAATGCGGCCGCGCAGGTGATCGAGGTTCTTAAGGTCGCCCATGCGCAGGGCTTTTTTCATGAACTTATCGGAATAGACCGGAGAAATGCCGCGGCGTGTCGAGCCGAACTTCTTGTCGCCGAGCCTGTCCTCTTCCAGGCCGTCAAGGAGCTTGTGATAGGGCATGCAAATGGTCGCGCGGTCGCTTATCTTGAGATTTGCCGGGCTTATTGCTATGCCGCCGGCGCGCAGACGCGCGGTCTCATTAAACAGGTGCTCAAGGTCGATGACTATGCCGGCACCGAGGACATTAACGGTGTCGTCGCGAAGGATGCCGGACGGCAGCAGATTCAGGATGAACTTACCCTTATCATTTACCACGGTGTGGCCTGCGTTGTTGCCGCCCTGATAGCGGACAACGATGTCGTAATTTTCCGAGAGCAGATCGACCATGCGGCCCTTGCCCTCATCGCCCCAGTTTGTTCCCACGATTGCAGTTAACATTGTTACGCTCCTTTACACATTTACACTTGCCTCGACGCCGAGATACTCTTTGTTTGCATCGATGACAGGATCAAGATACTCGTTTATAAACTTTTCGGTCTGATGCTCGGCCATACCGGTGAAGCCGCGCGGATCGCATAGCTCACGCAGCTCATCCTCACTGAGCTTGAACGCAGGGTCTGCCATTATGCGCCCGAGCAGGTCGTTTTTCTCGCCATAGAGCTTGACCTGCTGCGCCGCGGCAACGGAGTGGACGCGGATGCGCTCGTGCAGCTCCTGCCTGTCGCCGCCCTTATTTTTAACGCAGTACATGAGGATATTTTCGCTTGCCATGAACGGCAGCTCCTCATCCAGATGCTTTTTGCACACGGCAGGATATATCTTCATGCCGGACGCGACGTTTATATAAAGGTTGAGGATGCCGTCAACGGCGAGGAAAGCCTCGGGGATGCTCAGCCTTCTGTTTGCCGAGTCATCCAGCGTGCGCTCGAGCCACTGGCTCGACGCGGTGAAGGCCGCGTTTTGCAGATCGCTTATGACAAAGCGCGAAAGCGACGCTATGCGCTCGCTACGCATGGGATTGCGCTTATAGGCCATTGCCGACGAGCCTATCTGCTTTGACTCAAACGGCTCATCGACCTCTTTAAGGTGCGACAGAAGCCTTACATCGCTTGAAAATTTCGACGCGCTCTGCGCAATGCCGGAGAGCACCTGCAAAACATAGAAATCCACCTTGCGCGAATACGTCTGCCCGCTCACGGGGGCGCAGCGGCTAAAGCCCATCTTTTCGGCTATGAGCTTTTCAAGCTCCGTCACCTTTTTCTCGTCGCCGTCGAAAAGCTCAAGGAAGCTTGCGCCGGTGCCGGTGGTTCCCTTGCAGCCCAAAAGCTCGAGCCTGCCGAGCTGAAAATCAAGCTGCTCAAGGTCGCTTATGAGGTCATACGCCCAGAGCGTTGCTCTTTTGCCGACCGTGGTCGGCTGGGCAGCCTGAAAATGCGTGTACGCAAGCGTCGGAACGCTTTTGTACTTCTCGGCAAAATCGCGCAGCGCCGCAATGGCGTTAACGAGCTTTTTCCGCACAAGGACGAGCGCCTCGCGCATTCGGATGATATCGGTGTTATCGCCGACATAGCAGCTCGTTGCGCCGAGGTGGATTATCGGCTTTGCGTCGGGGCAGCACTCGCCGAAGGTGAGCACATGCGCCATAACGTCGTGGCGCACCTCGTGCTCGTGCCGGGTCGCCGACTCGTAGTCGATATCGTCAACGTGCGCTTTCATCTGCTCTATCTGCGCATCGCTTATATCGAGTCCAAGCTCCTTCTCACTCTCGGCAAGGGCGATCCACAGTCTGCGCCAGGTCGAGAACTTGAAGTCATCGGAGAAAAGGCGCTTCATCTCTTCTCCGGCATATCTCCCACACAGGGGATTTTCATAAAATTCGTGTTTACTCATCTATCTGCTTAAATACGTTTATGCCGCTGCGCTTATGCTCGCTTACGCGGTGGTAGCGGTCGATTATCTTCTTCTCGGTGGGGCTTACCTCGCCGCCGTTTATATAGCTGTCTATCGCATAATAGCTCACGCCCATCTCGTCCTCATCGGTCTGACCGTCGAACAGTCCTGCCGAGGGGGCCTTGTTTATGATGCACGCAGGCGCCGTGAGCCATTTGAGAAATTCGATTATCTCGGTCGCGGTGAGATCGGATATGGGGTTAAAGTCGCACGAGCCGTCGCCCCACTTCGTAAAATAGCCCATGTAGCGCTCGCTGCGGTTGCCCGTGCCGGCAACGAGGCGGTACTCCGAGGCCGCAACGGCGTACAGCGTTGTCATTCTAAGGCGCGGAGCGATGTTATTTACGGCGGCATTCGTCAGCGTCGTTATGCTCTGAAGCCTGTCTATCTCTGCCTGGCGGACATCGGTAAGGTCAATAACGCGGCTTTCTATACCGAAATGCTCGGCGACCTCCTTTGCGTCCTTCATGTCCTGCTCAAAATTGCGCTTTGACGCACATGGCATCATTATACCAACGGTGTTCTCGCAGGCAAACTTGCACAGTATGCCGACAAGGGCGGAGTCCTTGCCGCCGGAGTTTCCGAAAACGATGCCGTCAACGCCGCTTTCCTCCACAAGGTTTCTTATATACTGAACTCTGTCGGCAAATTCCTTGCTGTAATCACGCATTGCACTCAGCTCCTCAATAATTATAAATATCGGACAATAAATTTTATAATATCCGCCCGATTCTGTCAATAAGCGCCTGTGACAAAATAGGCCGTCCAAGCACCTCGCATTTAGGCGACTTTTGCCCCTTTCGGGTACTTTAAACGCAGTAAATTTTACCTTCCGGGGCGTTCGACAACAAAAGCCTTGATTTTTCAAGGTTTTTTTGTTAGAATGCAGAATGTAATAATTTTGCCACTCATTTTTAAACTTATTTTCACACATCACGTAAAACAGGAGACATGCATATGAAAAGGTACATATCCTTCCTGCTTGCCGTTCTGATGCTCGTGACGCTTGTGCCGACGGCGGCTTTCGCCGACGCTGCGGAGACAGACATGAAAGCCAGCGACAACCTAAAGCTCCTCATTAAGGGCTGGGAGGGGCTACGGCTTACGGCATACAAGGCGCATCCGAGCGAGGAATACTGGACCATCGGCTACGGTCACTACGCCTCGGACATTTACGAGGGCATGGAGATCACGCTCGAGCAGGCCGATGCATATTTTGAGCAGGATATAGTCGGATTTGAAAGAGGCGTCAACAACACCGCGAAAAAATACGGACTGAGCTTGACGCAAAATCAGTTTGACGCGCTTGTAAGCCTTGCTTACAACTTTGGGCCGAACTGGGTCGATTACAACACAGGCTGGAGACTGGCTCGGTACATACAGCAGGGCTTTAAAGACAGCTACGGCAACCCTGTTTCAGATCTTGAGCTTGCAGACTCGTTTGCAGTCCTGTGCTCTGCCGGCGGCGAGATCCTTCCCGGACTTGTAAAGCGCCGCATAAACGAGGCGGAGATCTTCCTTTATAACAATTACAGCACCGAGCTTACGCACTTCGTTGCCGGAGTTTTCAACGCAAACGGCGGCACGGTGAGCGGAAACCGCGTTGTTGCTTACTATAAGGACAAGGCCTACGGCTCGTTCCCCAACGTTTCGCGCGACGGATATAAGCTCGACTACTGGAAGGATTCCGGCACAGGTCAGGCCGTTACGACCTCGACGATCGCAGACAAAACTCGGACTCTCGTCGCCGTTTGGGCAGGCGGCGCCACTCCGGAGCCGACGACCTATAAGCTCACCGTTTCCGGCGGCGAGGGCAGCGGAAGCTACACGGTCGGAGCAAAAATAAAGCTGGTTCCGAGCGCAAACGGTACAAAGATATTCGATCACTGGGAAGTAACCGGCGCAACGGCTTCAAAGGGCAGCGACGGATACTGGTACATAACGATGCCTGCATCCGACGTCACGGCGGTCGCTGTGTGGAAGGACGGCTGCCTGTTCGGCGACAATTGCCCCTCGAAAAATTTTGCCGATGTTCCCGTGACCTACTGGGCACATAACGACATTGACAACGTTGTTTCGGCCGGCATGTTCAAGGGGCTGACCGAGACAAACTTCGGCATCAATGTTGCAATGGACCGAGCCATGCTCGTGACGGTGCTCTATCGTCTTGACGGAAGCCCCGATGTTTCGGAATATGAAAACCGTTTTTCCGATGTAAGCTCCTCGCAGTATTGCTACGACGCCCTGCTTTGGGGCTCGCACAACAACATCTCCAACGGCTACGCCGACGGCACTTTCGCGCCGAACGAAACGCTCACGCGCGAGCAGCTTGTCACCTTCCTGCACAGATACGCAAACTACAAGGGCTATAACACCGACGTTTACGCCGATATCGGCGGCTATGCCGACGCGCAGCAGGTGAGCTCCTTTGCGCGTGAGAGCATGTGCTGGGCAATAGGCGCAGGGATCATCAACGGCACAAGCAGCACAACGCTCAGCCCGAAGGGCAGTGCGGTCCGTTCGCAGGTCGCGGTCATGTTCAACCGCTTCGCAGGCGGAATGACCTTCTGAATATAGTTATTTTCCAAAAGCAGTCTGAAATGCTGGACATTTCAGACTGCTTTTGTCGTTTAACAGCGCGAGTATGCTACACTTTCGCAAATTCATATAAATACTACAAATATCAGTATCAATTTTTCTTAACGCTCGTTAATTCTGTCAATTGAAAATTTCACTTTCGTGATTTAAACTAAACCTCATAAATCGGCAATCTTGTATTATATATTAGATGTACTGATTTAGAATACTCAGAAAGAAGGCGTATTATGAAGAGAAGACTTCTTGCTCTGTTGATGAGCCTTGTCATGATCCTCTCCGTTCTGCCCGGCGCAGCCTTTGCCGAGCCGGCAGACAGCAGCGACGTGCTGACCTATGCGGATCTTGCAGACATCGACAGCAGCATCACCATCCCTGACGGCGCTTCCGCAAGCGAAGAGCTGTCCGTTGCAGACGCGGTACGCGCACTGCTGCTTTGGACGGGCATGAGCGAAAAGCAGCTCGGCACCTTCCCTGCCGACTATCTTGCTCTGGCTCGCAGCATGGGCATGATCAGTGCCGACACCGACACCGACGCGGCCTGCACCCTTGACGCTTACCGTCAGATGAAGGCAGTTGCCAACACCATGTACGACGCACTGCATGCCGATAAGCTCCAGCCGCTTTACATGAACGGCATGGCTCAGCCCATATTCCCGTACACCACCGGCTCCGTCGAGACCGGCTACAGCAACGCCGACAGCGATGTCATCCGCTACTGCGTATACGTTGAGACCAACTACGACACCGACGATGACGGCAAGCTCGACCTCGTCAAGGCCGTTGTTCAGGTTCCCCGCGCGGCAGTCGAGGGCAACTACAAGGCAGCTACCATCTACGAAGCTCGCCCCTACATCACCGGCTGCAACGATTCCATGAGTCCCGGCGAAAATCTCGGCAGCGAGAGCTATGATATTTCCAAGCTCTACAGCCAGCCGGCAGCACGCACTCCGGCAGGCAGCGCAACCACCGCGCAGGCCGCCGCGAACGCAAACAGCGCAGACTGGTACTACTGGAACCCCTCCGAGGGCATGTACGACTACGAAGACCTTGAGTGGTACGACTACTACCTCGTACGCGGCTTTGCCGTCGTCGAGTGCGGCGGTCTCGGCACCAAGGGCTCGGACGGCTTCGAGACCTGCGGCACCGATCTTGAGATCGATGCGTTCAAGTGCGTCATCGAATGGCTGCACGGCGATCGCGTAGCCTACACCGACAAGACCAGCAACATCACCATCGCGGCAGACTGGTCCAGCGGCAAGGTCGGCATGACCGGCCGCTCATACGCAGGCACCACCCAGTTCGGTCTGGCCACCACCGGCGTTGCCGGTCTCGAGACCATCGTTCCCGTAGCAGGCATCGCAAGCTGGTATGAGTACACCAACTCTCAGGGTATTTCCACCAGCGCATGGTCGGCAAGCTATTCCGAGATGCTCGCATGGTACTGCAACGGCCGCTACCTCGATCCTGCCGATTACGCTACCATCGCCGAGAAGTACGGCAACTACCTGTACCAGATCCAGCAGGATCAGCTCGCCACCAACGGCGACTACTCCAAGCACTGGGAGACCCGTGACTACACTCTTGACGCAGAGAACATCAAGTGCCCTGCTCTCATAGTTCACGGCCTCAACGACGACAACGTCCGCACCAAGGAATTTGACCTGATGTATCAGGCATACCAGAAGGCCGGCGTAAACGTAAAGCTCCTGCTCCACCAGGACGCTCACCTCACACCGAGCTACCCTGCCGGAAACCTCGAGTTCTACATTGACGGCGAAAGCTACAACAATGTCCTTAACCGTTGGTTCAGCCACTATCTGTGCGGCGTTGAGAACGGCGCAGAGAACATGGCGGCAGTCACCGCCCAGGACAGCCACGACGCTTCCGTATGGCACACCTACGACAGCTGGGAGGCCGCAAAGAGCGTGACCCTTTCCTCCGGCAAGACCGGCAGCACCACCATCAACAGCGACTACTCCTCCCTCGGCATCACCAGCCGCAACTGGAGAGATAAGCTCACCGCAGGCGACACCGCAGTCAGCGCAATGTACACCATGCCCGTCAAGGCCGACACGGTCATCAAGGGCTCGGTTGCCGTTAACTTCTCTGCAAGCGTTGATAACTACGACGCTCCCAACGCTCCGCGCGGCGGCGTCGATCACGACAACGCAGTTTCTCCCGAGCTTGACCTCAGCGCGCTTGATCACGACAACTACGTTGCAAGCGCAGCAGGCAGCGGCGTGACTGTTTCCCTGCCCGACGCAGCCGATCTTATCGACCGCGACGCGCTCATGGTCAGCGCAATGCTCGTTGACATCGCCCCCGAAGGCGAGACCTTCAAGGCATTCAACACCGAGGGCAGCTATGTTCCCAAGGATCTCACCGAAAACGGCGCATGGATGGGCGGCGGTCTGAGCAACTATGACTACGCGCAGCTCAAGGCAAGCGACGTCAGCTACAAGATCATCGCTCGCGGCTGGATGGATCTGTGCAACCCCGGCGCAGGCTACAACTCCGCCTCGGCCGATACCAAGGTTGCTCTGAAGGTCGGCGAAAACCACGACTACACCATCTACCTCCAGCCCAACCTCTACACCGTTGAGGAAGGTCACACCCTCGCCCTCGTCATCTACACCTACGAGCAGGGCAAGGCAAGATACTCCCAGAATTATCAGATCACTCTCGATAACAGCTCCGTCAACGCCGTTATCCCCGTCGATCAGCTTCCCGCCGTCGATCCCGAGCCTACTCCGGCCGAGAATCCGTTCAAGGATGTCAAGTCCGGCAGCCCCTACTACGACGCGATCCTCTGGGCAGTTGATAACAAGGTCACAAACGGCATAACCGCCGACACCTTCGGCGTCAACGACGGCTGCACCCGTGCGCAGATCGTAACCTTCCTGTACCGCGCTGCCGGCTCTCCCAGCGTCGATGGTCTGGAGAATCCGTTCACCGACGTAAGCAAGGACAGCGTATACTACAACGCAATCCTGTGGGCAGTCGAGAAGGGCATCACCAAGGGCACTACCGAGACCACCTTTGACCCGAATGCAGTCTGCACTCGCGGCCAGATCGTGACCTTCCTGTACCGCGCAAGCGGCGATGACAAGGTCACCGGTGTCACCGATTTCACCGACGTAGCGGCAGACTCCTACTGCGCAGACGCAGTTGCATGGGCAGTTGCCAACGGCGTTACCAAGGGTACCACCGCAACGACCTTTGCTCCCAACGCGACCTGCACCCGCGGTCAGGCGGTTACTCTGATCTACCGCGCAAACAGCGCTTCCGTCTGATACCCCCAAAAAGCAATTCGGCCATCCGCATCCGCGGATGGCCTTTTTGTATATGCCCATAAAATTGCCCCACGGTCAGCTTGACCATGGGGCAATTCATCTCATTTAATATCACTCGCCGTCATCCGGCGTAGGGGTTGCCGGAGCAGGTGTCGGCGTGGGAACGGCTTTCTTTACAAAAGTTGCGATGATGCTGTGATCCTCCGTGACGTTTGTCAGCTCGTAGCTCTCGATAGCGCCCATATCCTTACCGTCGACCGATATCGACTGGATCTCGTACCCCTCATTGGGTGTGAAGTTGATCTTCACGCTCTCCCAGTCTTCAACCGTGAGGCTGCCGTTGGGATCCGTTGTGCCGCCGTTGCCGGCCGTGACGAGAACGGTGTGCGTTCCGCCGGTCTTTGCGGTATCCTTGTCGGCGTCGGGCGCGGCGCTTTCGGCGACGGCCTTGTCGTTGGACTGAACCGAGCCGGGCTTGAAGTCAAAGCAGCCGTCGGCCGCGACGACAACCACCGTCAGCACAGCCAGAACGCAGAGGATTCCGGTTATTATCCACTTTGTTTTCATGCTCATTCCGCTTTTATTATTGCTTTTTTTACTCATATCTCAGCCTCCGGGAATACTATTTATCCTGCGCCTGTCCGCCTTTATTTTTGGGCTTGCCGCGGTGATAATAGCGGCGGTTTGAGCGCTTCTTCTCGCCGTCCTGGCTTTTGGCCTGCTGTGGCTTCGGCTGCTCGGTGGAAGCGCTCTGTTCGGCAGGCTTCTTTCCGCCTCCGCGGCGATTTCTCAGCTTCGGCTTTGCCGTGTTCTTCTTTTCTTCCGCAGAAGGCGCCTGTGCAGACTGAGGCGCCGGTTTTGCATCGCTCTGAGGCTTCTTTCCTCCTCTGCGCGAGCGGCGGCTGCGCTTTTTCTGTTCCTGTGTGCTTTCTTTCTCCTTGGCTGCGTTGTCATCGGCAAACAGCTGCGGCAGCTTCCAGATATCCTGCTCCTCCTCTTCTTCCTCTTCCGGCTCGGGGATGTACTTGAGCACCGAGGGAGGAGTCTCACCATCCTTGGGGCGGCCGCCGGGCACTGCCGCAACTTCAACAGCCCGATAGGTCTTTACCGTATCGTCGCCCTCGCCGTCGAGCTTTACCTTAACCATCTGGCGCAAAAGATTTACCTGCGTAACAATGCCGTAGCCTGCCGGAGTTTCTACAAACGCGCCCTGCTTGGGCACATTTTTTGTAAGCTCCTCATAGGCCTCCTGCTCGTATCTCAGGCAGCACATAAGCCTGCCGCAGCTGCCGGATATCTTCCCGGGATTGAGAGACATCGACTGCACCTTCGCCATTTTTGTGGAAACCGGCTGGAACTCATCGATAAACTGGCTGCAGCAGAACGGTCTTCCGCAGATACCGAGTCCGCCGAGCATTTTTGCCTCGTCGCGCACACCGATCTGCCTCAGCTCGATCCTGTTGCGGAAAATGCCCGCAAGATCCTTTACAAGCTCGCGGAAGTCAACTCTGCCGTCGGAGGTGAAGAAGAACATCGTCTTGTTGCCCTCGAAGTTGCACTCAACGTCAACGAGCTTCATATCCAGGCCGTGCTCGGCGATCTTCTGCTGGCATATCTCGAACGCTTCCTTTTCGCGCTGCTTGTTAATCTCGGCAACGCGAAGATCGTCGCGCGTCGCGACTCTGACGACCGGGCGCAGCGGCTGCACGACCGCATCGTCCTCGACCTCGTGATTGCCGCGGAAGCAGTCGGCTATCTCAAGGCCCTTGCTGGTTTCGACAATGACCTGCTGGCCGGTTTTAACGGTCTTTCCGTTCGGCGAAAAATAATAGCTCTTTCCCCGGTTTTTAAATTTAACGCTTATAACTTCAGTCAATTGCTTTCCTCGTTTCCGCTGCCGACCTGACTGCCAGCAGCCCCAGAATGTGTTTCACGCCCGTATTGACCGTCTGATACTCCATGCATCGGTCAACGAGCCGTATAATATCCATTATGCGCATTTTATCCTGCTGCGAAGCAAGAAGCGCGGCATAGCGCCGCTTGAGCGCGAGCAGAAACTCGCCGAGCGAGCGAGCATCAAGCGTTTCATGCGCAAAGCACCACGCGGTAAGCCCCGGAGTGTCGCCCTTTCGCTCAAGAGCGATAAATTCATCGGCCATAGCTGCCGCGTTTTCGTCTTCCGCGTCCTCCTCGCCGGCGCAGCTTACAAGCACGCAGCGCGAGCGCACGGTGACCAGCAGCCGCTCGGGATTGGATACGCACAGGATGAAATGAACGCCCTTCGGCGGCTCCTCAAGTATCTTCAGCGCAGCGTTCTGCGCCTGCTCGTTCATGGTGTCGGCGTCTTTTATGATATATACCTTTTCGGCGGCCTCGTTCGGCAGAACGTAGGCGTCGGCGCCCATTGCACGCACCTGATCGACCAGTATCTCCTTTTTCTGCTTGCCCTTATCGTCGGTGATGCGCTCGACGACGGCAAGATCGGGGTGTACGCGCGCCTTGACCTTCCTGCAATCACGGCACACACCGCAGGGACGCTCGCCCTCACTCTGGCACAGCATCTTTTCGGCAAGGTAAAAGGCCTTGCCCATTCGCGCATTCTCCGACGCCGAGGACACTATATATGCATGCGACAGTTTTTCCATAGTATCCTCCGAAAAAATATTTAAGCTGACGAGAGTTGAACCCATATCGCCTGTCGGCGTACCCTTCCGGCTATTTTCGCCTTTTTTGTCTTGATGGGCGCCAGCCCACCTGCATCAA
>MNSZ01000059.1:49083-58056 GCA_001916715.1 Firmicutes bacterium CAG:24053_14 | reverse complement strand
AGGCAAGGCAAAGCTCGCAGAGAATACTGACGTATTGTCAAGAGCTTTAACGCGGCATGGGCGGAAATCTGCCCGTCAAAACCGATACGTGTTCGACTCCCGTCAGCTTAATCAGTTTATTTTACTCTTTTCCGTGTTTTAAGTCAACAAAAAGTGCGCATTCCGTTATACGGCAGCACTTGCGCGCATATTGACGCAAAAAATCCCGCCCTGCCGGGCGGGATTTTTCGTGGTTTATAATTACTGTCTTGCTTCGATGTACTCAATGATCTTGCCGACGGTGGCCAGCTCTGCTGCATCCTCATCGGGGATTTGCACGCCGAACTCATCCTCAACGGACATGATCAGCTCGACAACGTCAAGCGAATCCGCGCCGAGGTCATCAACGATATTGGTATCAGCGTTAATGCTGTCGGCGGATACTTCAAACTGCTGTGCAAGAATCTGCTGAATCTTTTCAAGTATCATTTTAGTTCCTCCAATATACGGATTTTACGCCCATTCGCGGCTCTGCGGCTTGTTGCCGTTGTTCTGCGGCCGATCATAGGACACGACGACGCGGCGGTTAGGCTCCGTTCCGGTCGAGCTGGTGGTAACGCCCTCGTAATCCTGAAGGGCGGCGTGGATAATGTGACGCTCGTAGCTATTCATCGGCTCAAGTGCCATGCTGCGCTTATACTTTATGACCTTTGCAGCCATCTTCTCGGCAAGACGTACAAGCGATTCCTCGCGCTTTGCGCGATAGCTCTCCGCGTCAACGCAGATGTGCATGTGCTTGTCGCTTCCGCGATTGATGACGTAGTTGGTCAGGTGCTGGATGGCGTCGAGAGTCTCGCCCCGGCGGCCGATGACAGCTCCCATATTCGCTCCCGAGAGATTAACGGCAATGCTCTTGCCGTCGCGACGGCTGATCTCGATATTCGCCTTGACTCCCATGCGCTCAAGAAGTCCTGCGAGGAAGGCTCTGATATCGGCAAACTCGCCGTCATCGGCAGGCTTTTCGGCCGCCTTTACGGGAGCTTCGGCCTCAACGGGAGCCGGCTCGGCTTCGACTTCGGGCTCATCCGGAGCTTCATACTCGACACGCACGACTGCGGGCGAAGCGCCTATGCCCAGGAAGCCGGATTTTGCACGCTCAACGACCGTTACGGAAACATCGTCGCGCTCAAGTCCGAGTTCCTTCAGGGCTGCGGCGATGGCTTCATCCTCGGTGCGGCCTGTGGTTTCCAAAGACTTTATCATGTTTCACTATTCTCCTGTGACTGTTCAGGCTCGCCCTCTGTCTGCGGTGCGGTCTCTTCGGCCGCCTCTGCTGCCGCCATTTCGTCGGCATAACGGTTGGGATCGTAAGCTCTGCCTCTTGCGTAGCGGCGCTTGCCGACCTGAGAGGGATTTTCGGGCTTTTCTATGCCAAGCTTTTCGCGGCGCGCCTCGCGCTCCGCTCTTTCGCTTGCGGCGATGCGCTCCGCATCGGCCTGCTTCTGCTGAGCCTGCATTTTCTTTTTGCTGGTGTTGTTATTGCGGGTCGTTGCACCCTCCACCTTGAGCTGCTCGTGCTCCTCATGGCGGCGTGCACGCTCGGCCTCTTTCTCCTTCTGTGCTGCGATGCGCTCTGCATCCTCGATATCGAGCTTGCGCTTGTAGTGCTTTGTGAGCACAAGGTCACGCACGATACCGAAGCAGCTGTTGGCGATCCAGTAAACGCCGAGAGCCGCAGGCATGATGAAGCAGATCCAGATGGACATAATGGGCATCATGAGGTTCATGGTCTTCATGCTCATTTGAGCCTGTCCTGCCTGGGGAGGGTTGGTTGCCTGGCTGATCTTCATCGACGCCCAGGAAAGGAACGCCGCAATGATCGGGATCAGGAACAGGCCGATGGTCGCAAGGATATCGGCGCTTGAAAAATCAAAGTTCCAGATCTTCCAATCGGGGATCGAGCCGAGGTTCATACCGAGAAAGCTGTAGTCAATGTTCAGCAGCTTTCCGTCAAAGCTGCCGAGGGCGCTTGTGACTGCGTCCCAGTTCTTATGGATCGCGTCGGCAACGCCGATCTGGTCATAGGTGCCCTGCTTGGAGGCGACGAAGCCTGCATTCTGGGTAGCCCACTCGGTGAGCTTTTTGATGCTCTCATCGCCCAGGCCCATCATGCTGCCGAGAGGCTGACGGATGACGCTGTAAAGTGCGATGAGTATGGGGAACGGGATCAGCGACCACAGGCAGCCGGAGGTGGGGCTTGCACCCTGCTCCTTGTAGAGCTTCATGACTTCCTGCTGATACTTCTGCTGATTGCCCCTATGCTTTTTCTCCAGCTCCTTAAGCTGAGGCTGGATACGGGTGGTCTTCATCATGCCCTTTTTGCTCTTTGCCATGAACGGCAGCAGGATCAGGTTGACCACAAGAGCAAAGAGGATAATGGCAAGGCCGTAGCTGTCGGTCCAGTTATAAAGGATCTCCAGCAGTCTGGCAAACGGCCAGACTATAATATCCCATAGTGACATAAGTTTCTCCTTGTATTCCGATCCTCGTCAGGGAACGGGATCGAAGAAATCGTGTTCGCCGAAGTGAAAAGGATGACACTTCGACAGCCGTTTAAGGGCGAGCCAGCCGCCCTTCAAAGCCCCGTATTTCTCGATAGCTTCAACGGCATACTGTGAGCAGGTCGGAATAAACCTACACCTCGGCGGAAACGCCGGGGAGACGTATTTCTGATATATGCGGATAAGCGCGAGAAGAAGCTTTTTCATTGCTCATCGCCTCTTAAAATATCAAGCTCGGCGCAGGCATGCAAAAAGGCATTTTCCATTTTGGAATACTCCGCCTCTACGCAGCGGCTGCGCGCAACGATGACGATATCGACATTTGTTTTGAGCTTGTCCGAATTAAGCCTGTATATCTCCCTCAATCTGCGGCGGATGCGGTTGCGCACGACTGCCTTGCCCAGTTTGGTGGACACGGTATATCCAACGCGGCGGATCCCCTTATGATTTTTCAGAGCATACACGACCATGTAGGGCGTAACGGCGGTCTTGCCTTTGTTATAAAGCCGTTTAAACTCATAATTCTTTTTCAGAGTTGACCTGAAATCCAATTATTCCACCCTTGCTTTCCGTTTATATCAGCAAACACGTTAAGGGCAGCACGGGTTAGACTTCCGTCAGCTTAGCTGCCCTAAAAAATTTATTTGCTTTTCCTGCTCGGAGCTGCCAAATCAGGCGCTCAGCTTTGCTCTGCCCTTTGCTCTGCGGCGAGCGAGGACCTTGCGGCCGTTTGCGGTAGCCATTCTTTTGCGGAAGCCGTGCTCTTTCTTGCGCTGACGCTTCTTGGGCTGGTAAGTACGCAGCATGTTTTGTGCACTCCTTTCAGAATAATACTCAACATCGGGCTTTGCCCGAAGTAGTTGACAAAGTAATAAACTTCCGATGCTCACAAGCATCGGAAGTTTATTATATACGATACTCTTTTACCGTGTCAAGGTTTTTTTAGGCCTCTCGGCCGTTTTTCAGTGCCTTGCTGACCACGATAAGCAAAACGGCAACAACAGCCGCGGATGCCGTTACCGCTATAACGGCAGTCCAGTTTGCCGCTGCAAGACCGGTGATGTCAAATTCGCCGCTTTCGGCACTCTGCAGATGCGAGAACACCTCAACAACGTCATATACCACGGCAGCTGCGGCAACAAGTCCCGCGACTATGCTCATGGCAGATGCATGTACGCCGGAATTTGCGCGAACCAGCCGGCGAAGCTTTTCCTCTCTGAAATCTATGACAGAGCCTATATACGCCGCAGATACAGCCAAAATTATGGCCTCCGGAAGCATATAGGTCGCATTATATATGAACGAATAGGAAAGTGCCGCCTGCGTAGGGATGGACAATCCTGCCCAAACCGTTGCACCGGAAATCACATGGCAGGCATAGCGGAGGACGGATACAAAAACACAGCCGAGTGTCAGAGCCGCTGCCTGACTTTTGATAGCATTTCTGAAAATGCCCGCAAAGCCGACCACCGTAAACGCAACTATGTAGTCGAGCAATATGACTGCGACAACACTCTGCCAAGTTGTAACATAGGAAAGCGAATTAAGACCCAAAAGCTGCTGGATGACGGCATAAACGAATGCCGAACCGAGTCCCCAGCCCATTCCTCTGCGATAAGCGATTATCGCTATCGGAAGCATCGACGCTATCGTTATCGAGCCGCCGTAGGGAAGCTCTGCAAGCTTTACCATGCTCAGCACGGTGGCAAGCGCTATCATGATAGCGCACTCCACAAGTGGGAGCGTTCTGTTCTTTGTCATTTTTCTATTCCTCCTAAAACATAAAAAACCGCACTGCAAAAGCAATGCGGTCATAGGAAAACGATTGATATAAAAATTTTCGTTTCCTACGCCGGCATTACCCGGATCAGGTTCGAGGGTCTCGGAAATTCGATTCTTTCCGTCTCAGCCGAGAAAACTCAGCACCCCTTTTGCACAAGCAATATTAATATTTTTGCTTCATTTTGTCAAGCTTTGTCGATATAATCCGTGAAGAATTTCTGCTTTGGCAGCCAGGACAGAAGCGGAAGGCCGGCAATGAACATTACAGCGGCTTCTCCGAGAGCTACCTCGCCGGCAAAGACGGCAAATGCGCCGAAGTTTTTGATCGGATTGAGCCCTGCTACGACGACCGTGAGCATCGCGCCGACTATAAGTCCGTTCCAGATAACCGGCATAAGGCAGGCAAGCGCCTTTTTATTGTGCTTTCCGCACCACGATATGCACAGGCATGCTATAAGCGTTGCAAGCGAGCCGAAGATGATATCCGGAAGTCCGGCCGAGCTTGCAATATTGGCTATCGCGCAGCCGAAGAACAGCCCCCATGTGGTGCTCGGCATGAAAAACGGAAGTATGCACAGCACCTCGGATATTCTGCACTGCACAGGGCCGTAGCTTATCGGCGCAAGCACCATCGTAAGCACGGCATACAGCGCTCCGATAACGGCGGCTGTCACTATATTTCTTGTGGTTTTATTCATTGCTGCCTCCATTGAGCGAAAATACGCAGCCGCAGTATTCCTGACGGTACAGCCCGTATTTTTCGGACAAGATAATTGATCTGTGGTTTCCCTCGCGTTTTTTAAATTCCGAGGGCAGCCATCTGACATCGTACTTTTTTTCGGCCTCGCGGCCGATGGCGTTTATGACGACCGCATCCTTGCGCGAGGACACGGTGAGCGTTGTGCAGAACCAGTCAAAGCCGCTCTCGGCGGCGATGCGCGCGGTCTCTTCGAGGCGTATCTTAAAGCACTCGAGGCATCTTTTGCCCTCCTCAGGCTCGTTCTCAAGTCCTTTTATACGCGAAAAATAGTCCTCACTGCGCCACGGCAGTGTCAAAAGCCCTGCGCAAATCCCGTCCTCGGCAAGGCAGGATATAAGCTGCTTTTGGGTGGCAAGGCGCTTTTCGAACTCTTCCTCCGGCCAGAGATTCGGATTATACCACAAAACCGTTACATCAAAATGCTGCGAAAGCAGCTCGATCACCGAGCTTGAGCACGGCCCGCAGCAGCTGTGCAGCAGTATGCTCGGCTTGGTGTCTCCAAAGCCGGCGACAATCTTATCATATTTTCTGAAAAAGTTTTCTCTGTTCATAACGCTCCTCTTTCAAAAACGTTTTACATTATATATACGCACATTTTACCTGTCAACCGTTATCACTCTTGTTTTCGCCGCATTTTTCATGTATGATTGTATTTGGTTAGGATGCCGATACAGTAATTGAAGAAATAGGAGGAAAACAATGAGAAAGCAAAACCATTTCCGGCGCTTTGCCGCCGCGCTGCTTACCATTATAATGATAAGCACGCTGTGCAGCCCTGCGCTGGCCGCTCGGGACGACGCCGATAAGGGCATAGATCTTAAGATCGCCGTCATGAGCGACACGCACTACCTGTCCCCGCACATGATAAAGGACACCTCAGACTACACCGATGCACTCAACAGCGACAGAAAGCTGCTCACGGAAAGCAGCGAGATAAACCTCAAGCTGCTCGATGCCGTGCGTGAGGACAAGCCAGACATTCTGCTTATTTCGGGTGACCTCACGAAGGACGGCGAGCTTGAAGGCCACAAGGAGTTCTCTGCTCGCCTGCAGCAGGTTCAGAAGGACGTTCCGGGCATGAAGGTGTATGTCATAAACGGCAACCATGACATCCGCAACGAAAACGCAAAAAACTTCAACACTCCCGACGGCAAGGCAGTTCCGGCAACGCGCACTCAGCCCGAGGACTTTGCATCCGTCTATGACTTCGTGTATTCCGACAGCAGCATAGTTGCGCGCTACACTCCTCCCCAGGGCAAGGAATCGGGTCAGCTTTCCTACGTTGCAGAGCCTTGCAAGGGTGTAACGCTTATCGCGCTCGACACCTGCTGCTACAGCGCCGACAACACCTCGGACAAGGAAGCCGAGCACGAAACGCGCGGCGAAATGAGCCCCGAGCTCGTTGCATGGGCAACCGAGCAGATAAAGGCAGCCAAGGCAAAAGGGAATCACGTCATCGGCCTTTCGCATCACGGCTTCGTTCCGCATTTCTCCATGGAGCCGGACATTCTCAAAATGTACCTTATTAAGGATTACGGCACCATTGCCGCCCAGCTTGCCGATGCCGGACTTGAAATGATCTTCACCGGCCATATGCACGCAAACGACATCGCCGTAATGACGACCAAGAGCGGAAACACTCTTTACGATGTTGAGACCGGCTCAAACCTCACCTACCCCTCGCCCATGCGCTTTGTTCAGCTGCGTGAGGTCTCCGGAAGTCTCGTTGCCGCCGTGAACACGCTCAATCACATCGGCCCCGTAAGCTACTACAACGCCGTTTCCGGCAAGTACGAGACCATCGCCGACGTGACCGAGTACGGCAGAGAGCGCGGCTTCACCGCCGATATGCTCAACACCGTTGCCGGAAGCTTCGTCGGCAGTTTCCTGAACAAATTCGTCCCCGTTGAAAACAGCGTTTCAACATGGATAAACGGCCGCATAATAGCAAATTTGCAGAGCATCATCACAGAGGGCGTCAATATCCCCGTTACTGACACCAAGACACTGCTCGACGCCGTAAACTACATCTATCAGAGCCACCTCGGCGGCGAGGATGACGGCGATTACCCCGATTGGGTGCAGGCCGGTCTTAACAAGATAAAAAGCGGCGAGATACTTGACCAGCTGCTCTCGATCATCAAAAAGCACGCTTTCGGCGATGCGGCAAGCTCCGTGAAGTTCGACAACATCTTTACCAAGGCCGTCAAAGCCGGCATAAACGATTACATCTACAAAATTGCCGACTCCATGGGCAACGACACAAACTTCACCGACGATAACGACGCGCTCATAGTTCTCGACGGCAAGCTCGATATACGTCCTGTGATCATCACCACCGGCACTGTGCCCGTCAGTGCGCCGGCCATCGTCGAAAACGGCGTATGCACCGTTTTCCCGACGTCCATCATGATGCGCGAGCTTGGCGCAAGCGGCAAAACCGTTATTATCGACGCATCCGTTACCGGTGCGGACACCGTAAACGTTTGGGAGCGCGGAGTTTCGGCGCTTTCGGCGGCAAGCTCCGTTCGCTTTACCACCGCAAACGGCAGCGCGGAGTTTGAATCCTCCGTGCTCACCTCGGGCGGCGACGTGAGCGTTTCGGTCGGCACCGCTCAGCCGAACGCAGTGCAGAAACGCGCTCTCGGCGAAAAGCTTGACAGTGCGCAGCTCTTCCTTGTCTCCGCCGCAGCAGGCGGCAGGAGCATTAACGCTCAGTGCTCGCTCGGAGTTCCCGTAAAAACCGGCGGCTGCGTCGCAGCGGCAATAGCTGATGACGGCACGATAAAGGCGACCGGCAGCAGCGTAAGCGGCAATTGGCTCACCTGCTCGACCGAGACCGGCATCATGACCGCCGTAACGGGCTTCCCGTTTGCCGATGTTCCCACAAACGCATGGTACTTCGGCGATGCATATTACGCCTACAACAATGCTCTGTTTGCCGGAACGGGCGCAAACACGTTCTCTCCCAACGTCACCATGACGCGCGGCATGCTCGTGACCGTTCTGTGGCGCATGGAGGGAAGCCCCAAGGCCGCCGCACCCACCTTCTCCGATACGCGCGGTATCTGGTGCAGCAGCGCTGTCGGCTGGGCGGCCGCAAACGGCATCGTAAACGGCTTTGACAAAGACACCTTTGCTCCCAACGCCACCGTCACGCGCGAGCAGATGGCGGCCATACTTTATCGCTACGCCGCCTTCAAGGGCATCGACGTATCGGCAGCAGACGACCTCGGCAACTTTGCGGACTTCGAAAGCGTCTCGGCCTATGCGCGCACTGCCATAGCCTGGGCATCGGCAGAGGGCATAATAAACGGCTCGGCCGACGGCCGTCTCATGCCCAAAGCAGGCGCAACACGCGCTCAGGTGGCAGCAATACTCCACCGTTACATTGAAAACTGCATATTCTGATTTTAAAACCGCAAGAGCAGCTGTTCTCCGCACAGGAGGCAGCTGCTCTTGTTTTTTTATATTCATTTTTACGTCACATCGGCGAGTTGATCCACATATACATCAGCACGGCAGTCAATACCGCGACCGCAGCAAGCAGCCCGGCGCCGAGCGCCCTGTGCTTTTTCGCAAATGCCGCGGCCGCAAAGCCGATAAGCGCAGCATAAACAACTGCCAATATTATCGTAAAGCTCATACGCTTCTCCCTTCGGGTATATATCGCCGAAAGTATATCATGCAGATGTGAACAAATCTACACGCAAAAACCGCCCGTGAGGTATAGCTGGGTGTACGTAAGACAGTATTGCGCTAAGATTGACGAAGCGGCACGAAACCGCATGAAGCTGATCGTGCGGTCACTGGCAGAGCAAAACGGCGTGACCGAGCAACTGAAAGCTGAAAACCAAATGGAATGGGTGCGGCAGATGAACGCTTGCAAGG
>MNSZ01000059.1:48454-49072 GCA_001916715.1 Firmicutes bacterium CAG:24053_14 | reverse complement strand
GCTTGCAAGGCACAGGCAGAGGAGATTGTGAAAGCGGAATTGATTTATGATTGAGCGAGAAAGTCCGGGCAGAAAACTGTTCGGACTTTTCTCATATATCCAAAATGACGGTAGAATTGTTCACAATTTTATGGTATAATTTGAGTATGAAAATTGTACAACAAATCGGAATTTGTGGAGGTGCCTTATGCTATTAGCAATTCATCTTGTAATGATAATGGTGTTTGTTATCCTTGGAGTTATCTTTTTAAACGGAAAAGGTGCTTTTTTGATTGCCGGTTACAATACCACCTCAAAAGCCGAAAAACAAAAAACTGATGAAAAGAAGTTGTGTAGCTTCATGGGAAAAATGATGTTTATATTGGCCGGGTGTTGGCTCGTCATTGCTTCCAGCGAGATTTTCAAAGCGATGTGGTTGCTCTGGGTAGGTCTTTGTCTGTTTTTTGTCGTATGTGTCGGTGCGGTCATCTATATGAATTCCGGAAACCGATTCAAACGATAAATTCCGATTTGTCGAATTGATAAAATCCCTTTAGGAACTAAAGGGCGCACTTCTATACTCTCCTATCGGGAGTATGTGCGTCCTGCGGAGCTTCATTCCCGGTCAGCAGAAGAAAA
>MNSZ01000059.1:0-48385 GCA_001916715.1 Firmicutes bacterium CAG:24053_14 | reverse complement strand
CAAACCGTTTGCCGCCAGCAAGTTTGAAGATTAGACATAAACAAATCCTCCGCATGGTCTAAGCCATACGGAGGATTAACTGTTTTACGGACACCCGTCCATCCTCGCGGGCGGTGCAATAACAATTTGAAATTTACGACAGCAGGACGGAATCAGTCTCCTCCTGAACGCCGGCCTTTTCGGCAAAGCGCTCGAGAAGATCGGCCTTGGTCAGGCGGCTTTTTTCCTCGCCGGATATATCGAGGACTATTTTGCCCCTGTCCATCATGATCAGGCGGTTGCCGTGGCGGATGGCGTCGGTCATATTATGGGTTATCATGAGCGCCGTCAGCTTATTGTCGCTTATGATCTTATCGGAAAGCTCAAGGACCTTTTTGGCCGTCGCGGGGTCGAGAGCTGCGGTATGCTCGTCCAAAAGCAGCAGCTTCGGGGTCTGAAGCGAAGCCATCAGCAGCGTCAGCGCCTGACGCTGGCCGCCGGATAGCAGTCCGACCTTGGCAGTGAGCCTGTCCTCAAGGCCGAGGCCGAGGGTCGCAAGCTTTTCGCGGTATATCTCACGTTCGGCGTTCGTAACGCCCCATTTGAGTCCGCGTTTTCTTCCGCGGCGATAGGCCAGAGCGAGGTTTTCTTCGATCTGCATGTTGGGCGCGGTGCCCATCATGGGATCCTGGAAAACACGGCCGATGTACTTTGCTCTTTTGTACTCGGGCATGCCGGTGACGTCCTCGCCGTCGATGAGTATAGATCCGGAATCGACCGGCCACACGCCCGCAACAGCGTTAAGAAGCGTCGATTTGCCCGCGCCGTTGCCGCCGATAACGGTAACGAAGTCGCCGTCATTCAGGCTGAGGCTGAGGTCTGTCAGCGCGCGCTTTTCGTTTATCGTTCCTGCATTAAAGGTCTTTGAAACATTCTTTATCTCCAGCATTACGCATCGCTCCTTCCGCTTACTGTTCTCTTCTTAGAGCGTGAAAACGAGCTTTTCGACTGCGCCTTGAGCTGCGGTATCGCAAGGAAGGCGGCAACGATGATGGCCGTGAACAGCTTAAGGTCGTTCGGGTCAAGCTTCAGCCAGAGGATGACGACCATGACCGCGTAGTAGACAATGCCGCCGAATATGATAAAGCAGAGCTTTACGGCGAAGTTGCAGCCCTTGCTGAAGATAGCGTCGCACAGGATCTCACCGATGACGATCGCCGCAAGGCCGATTACTATGGCGCCGCGGCCCATGCTGACGTCGGCAGTGCCCTGGAACTGAGTCATAAGGCCGCCTGCGAGGGCGACTATGCCGTTTGAGATGCCGAGTCCGATGACCTTCATCGTGCCGATATGGATGCCCTGTGCACGGCTCATCGCCGGATTATTGCCTGTAGCGCGCAATGCACTGCCCTGCTCGGTACCGAAGTACCAGTAAGAAAGAGCAACTATTATCGCTGCAAGGACAAGGCCGACCAATATTGCCTGCGGAATATGCAGTGAGGAGACGAGGAATCCGTTTCCGTTCTCCCAGAACATGCCGAACTTCTGCACGCTGGCTGTCTGATTGGCCTTTGTCATGATGCGCAGGTTGATCGAATACAGCGCAAACTGCGTGAGTATACCGGCGAGAATCGCAGGAATACCGAGCTTTGTATGCAGAAGGCCGGTGCACAGACCCGTGAGCACGCCTACAACTATGGCTATGAGCAGTGCCGCCCATGCAGGCATACCGGCAAGCAGGAGCATTACCGTGACCGCACCGCCGGTCGCGAACGAACCGTCAACGGTCATATCGGGTATATCCAGCAGTCGGAAGGTTATAAACACGCCCAGCGCCATGAGTCCCCATATGATGCCCTGCGCAACGGCAGCAGGCATTCTTGATATAAGGTTTGTCACGCTCAGAGCGGACAGGTAAACGGACATCGTCATTTTTCAGACCTCATTTCGGTTGATTGGTTAGCAATTACGATTAATTAGCCGATAGCGGTGTAATCGGAAGGAACGGTGATACCAAGCTGCTCGCAGATGTCTGCGTTGTACTTCTTGACGGGGTTCTGGTAGTACTCGATGGGCATGGTGGAGATATCGCTCTCACCGGTGAGGATCTTTGCAGCCATCTTGCCGGTGGTAACGCCGAGCTCATAGTAGTCGATGGACAGAGTTGCGATGCCGCAGCCCTTTGCAATGCCTTCCTCGCCTGTGATAATGGGGGTCTTCTTAGGCAGAGCAACATTGTTTATTGCCTCGGCACAGGAAGCGGCGGTGTTATCGGTGGGGATGTAAAGTGCGTCGCATTCGTCACATGCGGTCGCGGTTACGGTTGCAACGTCGTTGGAGTCTGCAAAGGTGTAGATCTTAACGGTGATGCCCTTGTCCTCAAGAGCGGCCTTAACTACGTCTGCCTGATATACGGAGTTTGCCTCAGCCGAGCAGTAGAGGATACCGACGGTCTTTGCATCGGGGAGAAGCTCGGAGAACATTGCAGCCTGCTGATCCAGAGGGGCGAGATCGGAGGTACCGGATACGTTGCCGCCGACGGTACCGGAGAAGTTATCTATATCAAGCGCGACGCCGTACTCTGTAACTGCGGTGCCGAGGATGGGAATTGACTGGGTAGCTGCGGTTGCCGCCTGAAGCGCCGGTGTCGCGTTTGCGAGGATGAGATCAACGCCGTCGGAAACGAAGCCGTTGCAGATGGTGCCGCAGGTCGGGATATCGTTTGCGGCGTTCTGCTCAACAAACTCGACCTTGTCGCCGAGCTCCTCCTTCAAAGCATCCTTAAAGCCCTGGGTCGCCGCATCGAGCGCCTGGTGCTGCACCAGCTGGCATATGCCGACGGTGTAGGTATCCTTGGCGGTATCTCCACTGCCGCCGTTATCCGATGAGCCGCATGCCGCAACGCTCAGACACATTGCAGCAGCCATTACTAAAGCTGTGATCTTCTTTTTCATAACGTTTTTCTCCTTTTTGATTAAAAAAACAGGGTGCTGCCGAGCCGGCAACACCCTGAGATTTCCTGCATCAGAAAACCGTACAAGGACATTCGCACCGATCGGTAGAATTGAGAGCAGCAAAATATCGGCCTGCATAGCAGACCTTAGTAAAGCTGAAATAGGAGGACGCAGACATTTCGCGTCTGCCGGTGCTCATCATATTGCGTGCAGTGCAGTTGCTCATTGCCGTATAAACTGCTCACGTGTAATAGCAGCATTCGGTGCAAAGGTTGTATCCGAGGTACCCAAAACAATCTTGTTAGCTGCTGCCCAGCCAATATACGGTGCCGCATAGTGTGAAGACACAACATCCTTAAACTTTGCAGCCGAAGCCGTATCGCCCTGAGCACCTGCTGCACGTCCCAGAACGGTTACAACCATGCCGCGTGTTGCTGCTGTATTCGGGCTGAATGTCGTTGCCGTGGTTCCGTTGGTTATGCCTTTGGAAACCGCCCATGCGACGGCCTCGGCGCACCATACGTTTGCCGGAACATCGGTAAACCGGAGCTTCAGATTCGACGCATCATCTCCGGATGCGCGGTACAGGAACACAACGATCTGTGCACGGGTGCAGACGGCGTTGGGACTGAAGGTCGTATCCGTCGTGCCCTTGGTGATGCCGTTTTCTACGGCCCACATTATTGCCTTTTCTGATTTTTGCCAGTTAGCAGCTGCTAACTGCTTTGCAAAAAAATTTGAATCCCTATCAAGTTTGTATGCATTATAACCGATCGCGCGCTCCATTGCAAGAGGGAATGTGCAAAAAATCTTTTCCGAAAAAATTTTAAATTGGGTCTTGACAAGATGAAATCCGGTGCTATAATGCAAGCATCAAACCTGTGACGAAGAGTAGTAGTTCCGGGAAGCCGTTGTTAAGAGAACCGTGGGTGGTGAGATCACGGTCGTCGGTGCGGAATGAATGGACTTCGGAGGGCGGCTTGAAAAAGCGTTTGCTTGAGTAGATGCCGACGGGATCCCTCCCGTTATCAATCGGGGTGCGTATGATGGTACGCATAAGCGAGCGGACGAATTTTTCGTCAATTTGGGTGGTATCGCAGGAGCGCAGCTCTTGTCCCATTGTTGGGATAGGAGGCTGCTTTTTTTATTTTTTAAGCAAGCTCCCCTCCATCTGCACCCAAGCTACAAAAAACATTTTTGGAGGAAAAAACAATGAAAAACAGCATCATCAAGAAGGCACTCGCGCTCGTATGCGCACTGGCAATGGTATTCACCCTCTGCGCATGCAGCAGCAACGGCAGCGATAACGGAAGCGGCGACAGCGCAAAGGTCTACAAGGTTGGCATATGCAACTATGTTGACGACGCTTCCCTCAACCAGATCGTCGAGAACATCCAGTCTCAGCTCAAGGCCATCGGTGAGGAAAAGGGCGTTACCTTCAAGGTAAGCTACGATAACTGCAACGCAGACGCGACCGTTATGGAGCAGATCATCTCGAACTTCATCGCAGACGACGTTGACCTCATGATCGGCGTTGCAACTCCCGTTGCGATGCGCATGCAGGCGCTGACCGAGGATAACGAGATCCCCGTTGTGTTCTCCGCAGTTTCCGCCCCCGTGGGTGCAGAGCTTGTTGAAAGTCTCGATAAGCCGGGCGCAAACGTCACCGGCACCAGCGACTACCTCGACGCAGACGCGATCATGAACCTCATCTTCGCAAACGACCCCGACGCAAAGAAGATCGGCCTGCTGTATGACGTTGGCCAGGACTCCTCCGCAGCATCCATCGAAGCAGCTAAAAAGTATCTCACCGACAAGGGCGTTGAGATCGTTGAGCACACCGGCTCCACCGCAGACGAGGTCATGCTCGCAGCTCAGGCAATGGTAGCAGACGGCGTTGACGCCGTCTTCACCCCGACCGACAATACCATCATGAAGGCAGAGCTTGCTATCTACGAGACCCTCGCAAAGGCAGGCATCCCCCAATTCGCCGGCGCAGACTCATTCGCACTCAACGGCGCATTCCTCGGCTACGGCGTCGACTACGCAAACCTCGGCGTTGAGACCGCAAACATGGTAGCAGACATCCTCATTAACGGCGCAGACCCTGCAACTCTGGCAGTCAAGACTTTCGATAACGGCACCGCAACCATCAACACCGAGATCTGCACCGAGCTCGGCTACGACTACGACACCGTTGCAAAGGCATTCGAGCCCTACTGCACCAAGATAAACACCATCACCACTGCCGAGAGCTTCAGCGACGTTCAGCAGTAAATAGAAACACCATCGCACACAGCATATAAGAAAGAGGAAACGTTATGGATATTGCAACGATACTGAGCCTTGGGCAGACAGCGCTTGAGCTGGGACTTATCTGCTCGCTGACAGTGCTTGCGCTGTATTTGAGCTACAGCATGCTCAACGTGTGCGACCTGTCCACCGACGGCTGCTTTACCCTCGGCGCCGCAGTCGGCGCGATAGTTGTCATCTCGGGGCATCCGTATCTTGCGATACCTGCCGCGATGGCCGCCGGCATATGCTCGGGCTTTGTCACCGCCATATTGCAGACCAAGCTCGGCGTTGACAGTCTGCTTGCCGGCATCATCGTAAACACCGGACTTTATTCAATAAACATTGCGATCATGGGCGGCTCATCGCTGCTTAACATGAACAAGGTCGATACAGTGTTCTCGCTGATGAAGGATCTTCTCAAGGGTACGGTTTTCGCAAAGCAGTATAAGCTCGCCGTCGCGCTGATCGCGGTCATCGTGATACTTGTTCTGCTGACGCTGTTTTTGAAAACGCGCCTCGGCCTTGCCATCCGCGCAACGGGCAACAATCCCGACATGGTTCGCTCATCGTCAATAAACACCGCTTTCACGACCATCATAGGTCTGTGCATCGCAGGCTCGTTCACGGCGCTGTCCGGCTGCCTGCTGGCGCAGTCGCAGAAGGCAGTCGATATAAACATCGGCACCGGCATGGTGACCATCGCCCTGGCCTCGCTGCTCATCGGCGGCGTTATCATGGGCAAGGGCGGCATATTCACTCGCGCAGTCGGCGTTGTGCTCGGCTCCGTTTTGTTCAGGCTCGTTTACACCATCGCACTGCGCTTTGATATGCCGGCATTCATGCTCAAGCTCATATCCTCTATAATCGTCGTGCTTGCCATCTCCATCCCCTATCTCAAAAAGCAGATGCCGATGATAAAGCGGCGCATGGGGATAAAAACGCAGAAAGGCGGTGTGTGACATGCTGAAGCTCAACAACATCAGCAAGACCTTCAATCCCGGAACGGTCAACGAAAAAACCGCGCTGAGCGGACTTACCCTTGACGTTCACGACGGCGACTTCATCACCATAATCGGCGCAAACGGCGCAGGAAAATCAACGCTATTTAACGCCATCGCCGGCAGCTTCTTCACCGACAGCGGAAGCATCGAGCTTGACGGGCGCGATATTACCTTCATGCCCGAGCACAAGCGCGCTCGCATGATCGGCCGCCTGTTTCAGGACCCCATGCGCGGCAGCGCACCGGGCATGAGTATCGAGGAAAACCTCGCAATGGCGGCAAAAAGCGGCGGATGGTTTTCGCACATAACCAAGGCCGACCGCGCAATGTTCCGCGAAAAGCTTGCGCTTCTGGACATGGGGCTTGAGGACAGACTCACACAGCCTGTCGGACTGCTCTCCGGCGGCCAGCGCCAGGCGCTTACGCTGCTCATGGCGACTGTTGTTCCGCCGAAGCTTCTGCTCCTTGACGAGCACACGGCGGCTCTCGACCCCGGAACGGCAGAAAAGGTTCTGGAGCTTACAAAGAGCATCGTGGCCAAAGACAACATCACATGCATGATGATCACCCATAACATGCAGTCGGCGCTCGATCTCGGCAACCGCACGCTGATGATGGATAAGGGCAATATTATCATGGACGTATCGGGCGCAGAGCGCGACGGCATGACCGTGCAGGACTTCCTCGACCGTTTCAAGGCAGGCTCCGGCAAGGCGCTGGATAACGACCGCATGCTTTTAAGCTGAGTATAAAATACACAAAACCCGGACGATCGGTCGATCGTCCGGGCTTTTGCCGTCTATTTATCCGTTCTGCCGAGGATATAGTCCACGCTGACGTTGTAAAAGTCGGCAAGCTTTATAAGTGCGGCGCTGGGTATGTCAAGCTCGCCGCTTTCATAGCGTGAATATGTAGTTTGGCTCACGTTGAGAATTTTCGCCAGCTCGCGCTGCTTGAGATCTTTGTCCTCGCGCATATCGCGCAGTCGTTTGTACATTACATTTCATCCACCCTGCCAAGGATATAGTCTACACTGACATTATAAAAGTCCGCAAGAGCGCACAAAACCTGCGGCGGCACCATTCGCTGTCCGCTCTCATAATAGGCATATGTCCGCTGCGGAACGTTTATTGCCTCCCCTACCTGCTTCTGCGTGAGGTCTGCATCTTCTCTCAAATCCCGAATACGCTGATATTTTTGCATCATTCGTCTACCCTGCCGAGGATATAGTCCACGCTGACGTTGTAAAAGTCGGCAAGCTTTATAAGTGCGGCGCTTGGTATGTCAAGCTCGCCGCTTTCATAGCGTGAATATGTCGTTTGGCTCACGTTGAGGATCTCGGCCATCTCACGCTGCTTGAGATCTTTGTCCTCGCGCATATCGCGCAGTCGTTTGTACATTAATATCACCCTGCACGATTTTATGATATGCGAATATTGCATATTGATTTTTATGCGAAATTCGCATAAACTATACCCTGGAGGTGATATCATGCCGGATTTTGAAGAGATGTACTACACGCTCATGCGCGCTTCCGAGGAGGCGCTGCGGATAATGATCGAGGCGCAGAAAGAGTGCGAGGAAATGTACGTTTCGAATGATGAAAACGAATAGAAAAAGGCGGTCAAAAGACCGCCTTTAAACGTATTTTGCAGGTATGTATTTATGCGAGCTTCACTTTTGCCACGCGCTTTTTGCCATACATGATGATGCCGACGAGGTAGGCAGCAGCGCAGACAGTGCCGATAATGTAAGCCGCAGTCCAGGGCAGGTTGAAGCCGATAGACGCATTCATGATATAGGTAATGGTGACAAATGCGTAGAACGCGCCGGGGATGAGAGGCATCCAAACCCACTTGCTCTTGCCGTTTTCAAACATCCAAACGGAGATGCAGACGAACGCGAACAGAGCCAGAGTCTGGTTTGCCCACGCGAAGTAGCGCCACAGAATGGTGAAGCCGGCGGGGCTGGACTTCGCCCAGACGAGGATGGCCGCGACGAGGGCGAAGATGATTGCCGACAGAGCAAGGCGCTTGCCGTTGGAGTCCTGCTTGATGTGCAGTGTGTCGGCCACCGACATGCGCAGTGCGCGCAGCGCGGTGTCGCCCGAGGTGATGGGCAGGACGATAACGCCGAGCAGAGCGATGATGCCGCCGACACTGCCGAGGATATCCTTGCAGACTATACCGACGGTTTTGGTTGCGAGGGATGCGTCGGCCGCCTGAAGACCGAGGTTATAAACGCCCATTGCGCCTGCCGCCCAAACCATTGCGATGAAGCCCTCGAGGATCATCATGTTATAGAAGGTGTTGCGTCCCTGACGCTCGCTCTTCATGGTGCGCGAGATGATAGCCGTCTGGGTGGAATGGAAGCCGGAGAGTATGCCGCAGGCGACGGTTACGAAGAATATCGGGAAGAAGTGGCCGTTTGCGAAATACTCGCTGTAGTTGAACACGCCGTTATATTCCCAAACGTTGTTCCACACCTCAACGAGGGGATAGCCCTTGACAAACAGGCCGATGAAAACGCCGATTGCCGAGAACAGCAGGATGCCGCCGAAGATCGGGTAAATGCGGCCGATGATCTTGTCGATGGGGAATACGGTCGCAACTAGGTAGTAAATAAAGATAACGCCGTAGATGACCCATGTCGAGGTCGCGTTGGCAGCGCCCGAGAAGTTAAAGACCTGGGTTGCGGCAATGTCGCCGGGGGTGTAGATAAACACAGCGCCGACAAGCAGCAGGAGCAGGCAGACAAAGATGTTGTAAACCGTGAATATGCCCTTATTGGTGTACCTTTTGACCATGTCGGGCATCTGAGTGCCGCCGTCGCGCAGGCAGATCATGCCGGAGAAATAGTCGTGCATTGCGCCGCCGATGACGTTGCCGATGGGGATGGTTATGAATGCGATGGGTCCGAACAGGATGCCCTGTATAGGTCCGAGAATGGGGCCGGTACCGGCAATGTTCAGAAGGTTGATAAGGCTGTTTTTCCAGCCCTTCATGGGAACGTAGTCAACTCCGTCGTTTTTCGTGTAAGCCGGAGTTTTACGGTCGTCCGGTCCGAAAACCTTTTCACAGAGCTTGCCGTAAAGCGCAGCGCCTCCGAAAAGCATCACGAGACCGATTATGAATGTTATCACAATGTTTCCCTCCTTATAACAGGTGAATTTCGGCGGACGGTGCCAAAAACCGCCGCGCCCTGATGATTGTTATTTTAGTGTCATAGCATGTTAATATCCATATCAAGGCTCGCAATATTCGTTAATAATTTGTTAATGTTTCTGACAGTCTAATGATATTTCAGCCGGCAAATACGTACAGGAGAAATTGACAGCTCCTCGCGCAGCGTGTAAAATAAAGCGAATGTCTGTTTGACTGGAGTTGCATATTTTGAGTTTTTTATCGCCGTCCTATTTTGCATTTTTCCCGGTAACGGTTTTAATATATTTTCTTCTGCCGCAAAAGTGCAGGAACCTTTGGCTGCTTATCGGCAGCTGGTTTTTCTATGCGTGCGCAGGCCCCGAGTATCTGCCTTTTCTCGTCGGCTCGTCGATAGCTGTTTATTTTGCCGCGCGCAGGCTTGAAAAGAAGCCGCAGAAGGCGCTGCTTGTTTTCATGCTGGCGCTGTTTATAGGGCTTCTTACATTATTTAAATACCTCGGCTTTGCAGCAGGCGTTATAAAAAGCGCCTTGGCTGTCCTCGGGCTTGACTGGACGGCTGCCGTGCCGAAGCTTCTGCTCCCTGCCGGGATATCGTTTTATTTCTTTGCGGCGATGGGCTATCTTATCGACGTATATCGCGGGAAAGTTCCTGCCGAAAAGGATTTTGTAAAGAGCGCTCTGTTCCTGTCGTTTTTCCCCTCGCTGCTGTCAGGCCCCATTGCAAGAGCCGACAGACTTTTGCCGCAGTTTGAGCAGCGGCACGAATTTTCGTGGCGAGATGTGCGAGTCGGGCTTTTCCGCTTTGCCTACGGCGCTTTTTTGAAGCTGCTTATCGCCGACAGGCTGGCTGTCATGGTCGATACCGTGTTTGCCTCTCCGCAGAGCTTCGGCTCGCTTCAGGTCATTGCGGCCGCATGTGCTTTTTCTATCCAGATCTACTGCGACTTTGCAGCATATTCGCACATGGCCATAGGCTCTGCGCGCGCAATGGGCTTTAAGCTTACGGAAAACTTCAACACACCGTATTTTTCCCGCTCCGTTGCGGAATTCTGGCGTCGGTGGCACATCTCGCTCTCAACATGGTTCCGGGATTATCTTTACATTCCCCTCGGCGGCAACCGCCGCGGCAAAGCGCGAAAGTACATAAACGTACTGATCGTGTTCGCGGTCAGCGGTCTGTGGCACGGAGCGGCGACCTCTTTTCTCGTTTGGGGACTTCTAAACGGCATTTATCAGGTCATTGGGAGCATCACCGCGCCGCTTCGCGCAAGAGTTCGCAACGCTCTGCACCTTGAGGATAACGGAAAGCTCACTGTGCTGTGGCAAATGCTCTGCGTGTTCGTTCTGGCAACTGTCGCATGGACGTTTTTCGAAGCAGGCTCCGTTTCCGGCGCCATAGACGTTCTGCGCGCCTGCGCAGGCTCGCCGCTCTGGGCCGCCCCTTTGTCGGCAATGGGCATGGACAAATGGGAGTTTGTCGTTGCCGCCGTGAGCTGCATCGTCATGCTTATCGCCGATACACTTCACTTCAGGCACGGCGATCAGGCCGAGCGCGCGGCAGATAAGCCGTGGCCGCTGCGCTGCCTTCTGCTGCTGGCGCTGCTTTTTGCGTCGCTTATTTTCGGAAGCTACGGCACGGGATATGACGCGCAGTCATTTATTTACGGTCAGTTTTGACGGGAGGCTCCGATGAACAAGACTAACAAAAAAGATTGGATGCTTGCCATAGCCTTTGTCGTGCTTGCCGCCGTGCTTATACATTGCGCCTCGATCATAATGAGACCTGTGCATAACAGCTACGGCTCAACATGGGATGCATATCTGTGCGAGCCGGAGGACTCGATAGACGTGCTGTTTCTCGGCAGCAGCTATGCCTACTGTGACTGGAACCCGGAGATAATGTATGCTGCATCCGGCTTGACCGGCTACGTCATGGCCGGCTCCGAGCAAACGCCGTCCATTACATATTGGTATCTCAAGCAGGCGCTGAAAACGCAGTCGCCGAAGGTCGTCGTAATGGAAGGCTCGTCGTTTTTCTTTGAGATGTACCAGAATTACACTCAGATAAACCTTGACTATATGCCGCGCGGCATCAATCGCGCTCGTGCCATATTGGACGCCGCCGAGCCAGATAAGCGCCTGGGCTTGTTTTTCAATCTTTACTTTTACCATGATCGGTGGAAGGAGCTTACCCGGGAGGATATCGCCAAGCTTATAACGCCTGCCTCCGCGGATGTCAACAAGGGCTATACATACGTTGATAACGTCTATGACACGAAGGGCAGCACGCCCTATCACCGCGAGCCGTCCAAGGATACGGAAGCTTACGCAAAGCACCTTGAGGCGTTCGAAAAGATCGCCGAGCTATGCGGGGACAACGGCATAGCTCTTATCGTCACTATTAACCCGACCTTCAGCCAGTGCTCTCCGGAGATCTATGATAAGCTGGAAAGAGATTTGACCGGGATCGCCCCCGAGGCAGACTTTGAGCTTCTTGCCGATAGCTTTGACGAGATCGGCCTTGATATAAGCCGGGATCTGTATGACGGCGGACATCTCAATTTCTACGGCGCCTGCAAATTCTCGGAGTGGACAGGCAAAATGCTGCTCGACAAGGGCTACTCTCCCCGCGAGCAGACAAAAGAGAACGCGGCCGCATGGGATGACGGCGCGCAGTACTGGCTGAACCTCCGTGATAACGCACAGAGCGCCGCATCGTAAAACGCAAAAAAATCGCCATGACAGAATGAATCTGTCATGGCGATTTTGATTTTGTATTACAGGTGCTGGTCGCGGTCTACTTTATCGTAGAAGTATTCGAGAACGGGTTCCATAGCCGCGGTGAGCTTCATATCGAGGTTGAAGTAATAAACCGCGAAGGTCACGGCGAAAAATGAGAAGCCTGCGAGCGACAGCTTTTTGAGAACAGGATAAAACTTGGCCATTTTTATCTCCTTTCCAATTACCATGATTCCTCGTCGGGGAGGACTTCGAGTGTCGGATCAACAGGCTCTTCGCCCATAACGGTGCGCATGTAGGTGTTGATCTGGTCGCGAACGCCCTGACGGGAAACAACGCGCGGATCAAACAGGTCGTGGGATACCCAAACGAGATGTATGCCGAGCTCACGCGCGCGCTGCTCGAACATGCCGTGCATGCCGTCGAGCGCCTTGCAGCTCATGTGCTCCCAAAGGATGACCATATCGGCATTGAACTCCGTAACGATCTCCCAGAGGTCGTCAAGCAGAACTTTGTAGCCGCCGTGGGTACGGTTGCGCATGATCATTTTCTCCGTGAGCATCGCGATATCATACATTGCCTGCTCGCGGTTTTCGGGCGTGTCCTCTTCGGCTATCATTGTGGTGTTGTCCATCGACAGCATGTCGGTGAGCGGAACGATGCCCCAGCAGTTGAGCATCCACACGAGCAGATCCATGTAGTAATGCGACTGAACGCCCCACACGATGGCTCTGTGGCGGTACTCGTTTGCGGCCATTTTCTTTTTCTTGTATGCCTTCTCGGCAAGACGCATGATCTTGCGGTCGGTTTTCTCAAATATGGGAAGGCGGCCGCTGATGGCCATATAGTTTGTTTCGGTGTAAAGCGCAAGGTTCGAGCCGAACACCTGCGGATAGGGCGACTTGCTCATCTCAAGCCACTCCAAACGGCACTTAGTGGCGTAGTTTACGCGCTTTGCGCACTCGAAGTAGTAGTCCCAATCCCACTTTTCGCCGGTGTGCTCTTCAATGAAAGCGATGGCGTTGCGGATCTCCTGAGCGGCATATTCCTGAACGTCCTCGTTCATATGACGCAGCGGCGATGCCAGCTGGAACACGGGGATACCGTCCTCAAACTCCATGCGCTTGGAGATAACGCCGTTGCTGAGCAGCGAGCCGTCGCAGGTGGTGTTGCACTGAACGGCGCAGCAGCCGAGGATGGGCGCATCGTCATCGATAGAAACTCCGGCTTCCGCCTCGGGCATGGGGCATACGTCGCCTGCAAGGCCGTATTCCTGAGCAATGTCAATGTAATGTATTGCGGCGCGCTGGTTGAGCAGCACGGGGATATAGGTGGATGCGATCTCACGGCTGAGAGGAACTACTGTCGGGAAGCCCATCATAACGGACTGCATCTCGTTTTCATCAACGAGCACAACTTTCTTGGAGAACTCCTCGTCGTTTCCTATGCGGCGGTCGCCGCGGAAGAGCTTATCGAGAAGCTTTGCAACGTCCTCGATGATAACGTCCTGCTCTGCATGGCAGATGCGCAGATGCTCGCCGCGCAGGCCCTGAGTATGTCGATCGACCATCATGGGAACTGCCAGATAGTTCGCCATCCAGCGATAGCGGAACATTGCCTTTATATTGCGGGGCTTTACGAGAACGATCCTGAACATGTTGATCCAGTTATAAAGCCATCTGGAATAATCATAAAGGGTATCGACTACGCCGCGCCACTCACGGCGGCTTCTGTAACGCTTGCCCTCAACGTAAATATCGCCGAAATTTTTGGCGCCGATTCTCTTGTTGGACATTACTTTACACCTCCGTTGATTTTTTTGATCTCAACACTCTCGACGAATGCCTGAACACGGGTGCGCAGCTGTCCGTTGGTGCTGCCGATGTTGTAAGGACGGTCGATAGACAGCACGGGATAGCCGTAATCGTCATGCAGGATGTGCGAGCCCATCATGCGCTCGTACGCCCAGGGATCGCAGAACTTGATCTGCTCATAGATGATGCCGTCGGCGCCGTATTCCTTCGCAAGCTCGTTTACATACTCGCGGCGGCCGGTCATCTTTGCGGTGTTCATATATCTCGGGCACTGGCCGCGGTACATATACTGGCGGCAGACCTGCGTGAGGGCATTCTCATCATCTGTAAGCTCGATGGGATTTCTGCCGGGGAACGAGCCGTAGCAGAAACGGTCGGCACAGACATATGCGCCGCAGTCCTCAACAAGCTTTATAAAGTCGGTATCATCGACCTCCGAGCCGGCAACGACTACGCGGACGCGATATGGTTTATCCTCAGGCTCGCGGGTCTTAAGTTCCTCAAGGGTCTCCTCGAGCTTGTCGATGAGCAGATATTTCGGCGCAACATAGGTCGCGAGGGTTATTACCTGAAACTCATAGCCGGTGATACGCGGCTTATCGCCCTTGCGGAACTCGCCGATGGCGCGGATAAGCCCGCATATGCGGTTGTGCTCGGCGACCGCCTGACGGATGGCGGCATCGGAGGTATCAATGCCGTATGCCTTGTTCAGCGGATCGAGTATATGGTTTTTGCACTGGAGAGTGTACAGATTCAGGCCGTTATCGTCGGCTTTCATTGGGATCTCCATGTACTCGAAGAAGAATTTTTCCTTGTCCTTGCCCAGAGCCTTCAAAAGCTCCATGTTTTCGACCGCGCGGTTCATCATCGTGCAGCCGTCGGGAGTGATGAGGCAATCGGCAAAATTATAGCCGCCCTCGATCGCGCGCTCAAGCAGCGCGCGGCTGTATTCGCAAAGGAAGCTTGTCATATAATATGTGGCCATTTCCATTGAGCCGGTGCGCGGCGCGCGCAGACGGGTCGAAAACGCGCCCGGCAGGTTCAGCAGCGGCTCGGGAGTATTTTCGCAGACGTAAGCTACGCAGACCTTCCCCTCGCTCTGCGCCTGGAGTATTAGCTCATTCTGAGCCTCCTGAAGGAGGTTTTCAAAATACAGCAGATGCTTTAAATCTTTCATGTCTTTCTCCGTTCATCAGTTAGCATACTTTTATCGGCATAAAAGCAAGCAGTCGCCAAATGCCGATTGTTATCATTTTAACACTAAGGTGTGAAATTGCAATATACAAGATGCACAATTATTGCCGTTTTTGTCGAAAAAGCGTCAGCGCGCATTCCATGTGTCGGCCTGCTCGCGCAGCCATGCACACCACTCGTCCACGCCCTCGCCCGTTTTTGCGCTTATCGGGAATATTTTTATGTTGGGATTTCGCATTTTCGCAAACTCAACGACCTTGTCCATGTCGAAATCAAAATAAGGCAGAACGTCGATCTTGTTGATTATAAGCGCATCGCAGACCTGGAATATGAGCGGATATTTCAGCGGCTTGTCGTGTCCCTCCGGAACGGAGAGGATCATGGCGTTTTTCGCCGCGCCCGTGTCGAACTCCGCCGGGCAAACGAGATTGCCGACGTTTTCGAGAACGACGAGGTCGAGATCGTCCGTTCCCATTTCCGTAAGTCCCTGACGGGTCATGTCCGCGTCAAGGTGGCACATGCCGCCGGTGTGCAGCTGGATGACCTTTTTAACGCCGGTGTTTGAGATGCGCTCTGCGTCAACGTCGGAGTCTATGTCCGCTTCCATGATGCCGATGTTCATTTTGTCGCCGAGCTTTTCGATCGTGCGCGTCAGGGTCGTTGTCTTGCCGCTGCCGGGCGACGACATGAGGTTTAGCAGAAAGCAGTGCTCCCTTTTCATCTCTGCGCGCAAAATGTCAGCCGCGTTGTCGTTTGCCTTGAATATGCTCTGCTTTATCTCGTAAACTTTATACTGTCCCATTGTATCTCCTTCTCAGCAGGCTTCTATCTGCTTGATATTCATTTCCTGCCCCTGCTGAAGCCACGTTCTGCCGCTGCCGCAGTGCGGGCAGGTCTTGCCGTATTTGACGGTGGGATATGTGCTCTTGCAGTCGTCGCACCAGGTTATTGCCGGGATTATCTCATATTTGAATTCTGCATGCTCTATGATCGGCTTTTTCTTTGCATACCACTGCCAGCAATCGCTGAGGTACTCCGGAACGATGCCCGATACCTCGCCGAATTCCAACGTCACGGACTGTATATCCGTAAGCTCATTTTCCTTTGCGATCTTTTCGACCTGCTCTATTACATATGTAACTATACTCAGCTCGTGCATAACGTTTCCTTTCAAAAAAGGGTGTGGAATCTCTCCCACACCCTGGTTTCTGCTCCGGGAGGATTATTTTCCGGAAAGCTTTTTCTTTATTATCTTGACCTGGCGCTTTGCGGCATACGGTCCGATGGCCTTGAACTTATCCTCGGCCGGGATCATCTTGCTGTTCTGCGGACGGTTGCGCTTGAGGTGGATAGCGTCGAACTCGCACTTGGTGGTGCAGATACCGCAGCCGATGCACTTGTTGGGATCGACTACGCTGCGGCCGCAGCTCAGGCAGCGTGATGCCTCGCTCTTTATCTGCTCCTCGGTGAAGGTCACGCGGTCATCCTGCATGGTGAGGACCTTGTTCTGATCAATTGCGGCCTCTGCGCGTGCAGGCTTCTTGAACTTCTCTGCCGGCAGGGTGATGTTCTGCTTATCCAGCTCCTTGAACTCGCGCAGGTTGCGGTGGATAGTCAGAGTCTGGCCGACGTTTACATAGCGGTGGATGGAAACCGCACCCTCACGGCCGGATGCGATAGCGTCGATGGTGTACTTAGGACCGGTCGCGCAGTCGCCGCCGACGAAGATGTCAGCTTCTTCGGTCTGGAAGGTGACGCCGTTGTGGTCGATGAGGCTGCCGTCGGGAGTCTCTGCTGCCGTTCCGGCGAGAACTGCGCCGTATTCCGAGCGCTGGCCGATGGCAACGAGAACGTTCGAGCAGGAAACGGTGATGGTCTCGTTCTCGTCATAAACGGGAGCGAACTTGCCGCTTGCGTCGCGCACGGAGACGCAGCGCATGAGCTCGATGCCGGTGACCTTGCCGCCCTCGCCGAGGATGGCCTTGGGCGCCCAGGAATTGTTGATAACAACGCCGTCGGCGAGGCCTGCGTTCTTCTCATCGGGAACTGTGGGCATCTCTTCGTCCTTCTCAAGGCAGTACATGTTGACGCTGCCCTTGGTCAGACGGCGTGCTGCACGAGCAACGTCGATAGCCGCGTTGCCGCCGCCGATGACGACGACGTCGCCGCTGAGCTTCTTAGTATTGCCGCTGTTTACAGAGCGCAGGAAGTCAAGTCCGCCCAAAACACCCTTCAGCTCTTCGCCGGGTATTTTCAGCTTTGCCGCCTTCTGCAGGCCGACTGCAACGTAGAATGCCTTGAAGCCTTCCTCGCGCAGCTGCTGGATGGTTACGTCCTTGCCGACCTCAACGCCGCAGCGGAACTCAACGCCCATCTCGCGCAGAACGTCGATCTCGGACTTTACGATGTCCTTGCCGATACGGAAGGAGGGGATGCCGTTTACGAGCATGCCGCCGGGAACGGCTTCCTTCTCGAACACTACGGGGCTGTAGCCCTCGATGGCGAGGAAGTAAGCGCAGCTCATGCCGGCAGGGCCTGCGCCGATGATTGCTATCTTCTGGTCAAACTTCTCGCGTGTGCAGGAGACCATGGGAGGAACATAGCGGTGCTCGGCCTTCATATCCTGCTCGGCGATGAATTTCTTTATCTCGTCTATCTGAAGAGGTGCATCAACGGTGCCGCGGGTGCATGCGTCCTCGCAGTACTTGCGGCAGATGCTGCCGCAGACTGCCGGGAAGGGGTTATCCTTCTTGATGAGCTTGAGAGCATCGGCGTAGCGGCCGTCGGCTGCCATCTTGATGTAGCCCTGGATCGCGATGTGAGCCGGGCATGCGACCTTGCAGGGTGCGGTGCCGGTGGGCCAGGTCTGGATAGAGCCGTTTTCGTTTTTGTAATTTTTGTTCCAGTGATCCTCGCCCCACTGGGTCTCGTCGGGAAGCTCGTGATGCGGATACTGGATGGGGCCTTCCTTGGTGCAGAGCTTCTGGCCGAGGCGGACGGCGCCGGCCGGGCAGGTCTCAACACACTTGCCGCAGGCGACGCACTTCTCGGGGTCGGACTCTGCGGTGTATGCGGAAGCGGAAAGGTTGGGGGTATTGAAAAGCTGGGAGGTACGCAGAGCGTTGCAGACGCCGACTGCGCAGTTGCAGATACCGAAGATCTTGTTCTCGCCGTCGATGTTGGTTATCTGGTGAACATAGCCCTTGTCCTCGGCCTTCTGGAGGATCTCCATTGCCTCTTCATAGGTGATGTCGCGGCCGTGGTTGGTCTCGCGGCAGTAGTCGGCAAAGTCGCCGACGCCGATGCACCATTCGCCCTCGATATCGCCCGAGCCTTCGCCGCGGATGCGCTGCTGCTTACGGCAGGAGCAGACGGAAACGCCGATGTGGCCTTCGTACTTCTTCAGCCAGTGGCTCAGATGCTCGATGGGCAGGGATTTGCTCTCGGCCGGTATAGCCTTCTCAACGGGAATAACATGCATGCCTATGCCTGCGCCTCCGGGAGGTACAAGCTCGGTGATGCCTGCCAGGGGCAGGTATGCCATGCGCTCGAAGAAGTCTGCGGTCTCGGGGTACATGTCCGACTGCTCGGGGTTTATCATCATGATCTCAGCGCTGCCGGGAACGAACATGTCCAGCACCCAGCGCTTTTCATGGTTGGGGTTCTTGCCGTCGAGGTTTTCCCAGTGGAACTCGACAAGGCCGCTCTCGCTGACTGCCTGCATTGCCTTTTCAAGGTATGCTCTGTCAAACTGGGGGTTCTTTGCGGCCAGCTGCTCGATGGTCAGCGGCACACGCTTTTTCATGGTCAGGCAGATATCGAGTATATCGTCCGCCATCTTCTGATCGTACTTGTAAGCGGTGTATTTCAGTGCGGAATTGATGCCCAGGTATTCCGGGGAATTCGGGGTGATCTTATCCTTTCCGAGCAGCACTGTAGCCCGGTCGGTGATCTCTTTGCCAAGCTTGGCGATCTTCTGGTCTTTTGTCATGAGTTTCAGGCCTCCTGATAAAATGTGTGGCTTGCTTCTTCTTTGTTATTAATGTATCAATTGCTACTCGCAGAATACATTTTTTGTTGAAAACAGTCAATAATGCGCCTTTCAATTTGTAATAACTCACAAAATAATTGCAAAAACTTTGAGAACACCTTTGATAATCAGTTGACATTCTCGGACAAAAATCGTAAAATGTTTTTAAAATCAGGACATTTTGATAGTGTGGTGTTTTTTGTGCAAAGTACGTCTAACCGCCTCAAGGATGACATTGCCGAGTGCGCGATAGCCCTGTTTCGCGACCGTGGCTACGATAATGTAAGCGTCAACGAAATATGCGAGTCGGCTCACACGTCGCGCTCGGTTTTTTACAGCGTGTTCAAGGGCAAGCGCGCCATTTTGGACTATGTCGTTTCAAAGCCGCAGCAGAACGACGAGGAGAGCTTCCGCAAGTTTGCCGATGCGGAAAACGACTTTGAACGCATCTGGCAGCTTTTTGGCCGCTTCATTGATATCGCGCTCGATTTCGGCCCGAAGCTCACGAGCAGATTGTTTATAATGCAGTTTGACTCGCCCAAGGGCATACGCGATGCGGTGCATGCGCTGGACGATCTTTTCGCCACGCTCGCGAAAAACTGCGCAAAAAACGGCATTATCGAAACCGAGGAGCCGCCGGAGCTTCTGTCGCGCATAGCGACGGATCTTATTCTGCACGAGCTTTACGTCTGGTGCAGTCAGGACGGCAACTTCTCGCTGCGCGAGCGCGCGCGGCAGTATGCCGAGGTCGCCTATCATGTCAAGCCGCAATACCGCATGACTCCCGAGCAGCGCGCCGCACTATAACAGAAAAAAACCGATGCCGGTACAGGCATCGGTTTTTGTGCTTTTGCGCTTATATATTCTCAGAATTCTTCGACCGGGCACACGCCGCGAACCCCCATTGTGTCGGTATCGACAATGCAGCACAGCTTCATTCCGCAGGTATATTCATAGTTGCCGGGAAGCGTTACCTCGGCGTAGTTGCCGGTGCAGTCGGAAAACAGCTTGACCGTGAGGCTGCCTGCGCCGTAGGCATAGCCGACCTCATTTGCGGCAGCATCGGCTGCGCGGCGGCGAATATCCTCTTCGCTGCGGTCAAGTGCCTCAAGAATGGTGTTGATTATATTGATGTTGGAAACAGTATTTTTCATTTTGATTTACCTCCGTAGATAGTTTTTATGATTTTCTTATTCGTTTGCGGCTTCTTTCCTGTCCACGGCTATTAGTCTACCCGAGCTTTTTTAAGCAGGTATAACGAGAAATTAAACAAAACTTAAAAACTTTCGCCGACGTTTTAAAAATTGTTTAACTAAGCGCCCTAAATCCCTGATATAATGAACGCACCATTAATAAGGTGTGATTAAAATGACGATCAAAAAGAGACTTCACCGCTCAAATATATATATGTTTCTCATTCCGCTGGTGACGGCGGCGCTGCTGCTCATCCTCGGCGCGGGGATCGCCATATATATATTGGAGGTCAAATATCTGCCGAGAATCGGGCTGAGCCTATATGACCTGCACATCGCCGTCGAGCAAAACGAAGATCTGTTTCAAGGCTTTGAGACCTTCGTGTGGATATATATCGGAGCGGTCGGCACGGCGCTGCTGCTGACCATCGTTTTCACGAACGTTAACCTCACGCGCGAGCTGTTCACTCACATTTCCGAGCCGCTCGATACTCTTGTCGGCGGCGTTGACCGCATTCGCTCGGGCGATCTCGACAATCCCATAAACTACACGGAGCCGGATGAGTTCAAGGCCGCCTGCGACGCTGTCGATCTTATGGCGGCAAAGCTCAAGGCTTCGCTCGAAGCCGAGCAGCGCCGTCAGCAGAGCAGCAAGGAGCTTATGGCCGGCATGGGACATGACCTGAAAAGTCCGCTGACGTCAATACGCGCCTACACCGAGGCGCTGCTCGATGGCGTCGCCGACACACCCGAGATGCAGAAAAAGTATCTTGAAACCATAAGGAAAAAGGGAAGCGAAATGGAAAACATGGTTGCCCGACTGCTCGAATTTTCAAAGCTGGAGCTGAGCGAATACCCAATTCAGCCCGAAACGCTGAACGCTAAAACCGAGCTTGAGCGAATTGTTTCCGATATCACGCCCGATGCGGACATCGACATGTCCGAGCTTGAAGCCGCCGTCGTCACAGCCGATCGCTATCAGTTCCGCCGCATCGCCGAAAACATAATATGCAACAGCATACGCTATTCCGGCCGCAAAAGGGTGAAGATATTCATATCCTCGCAGGACTGCTGCGGCAAGGTGCGTCTGAGGTTTGCAGACGACGGCAACGGCGTTTCCGACGAGGCACGTCCGAAGCTTTTCGACCTGTTTTATCGCACGGACCCTGCCCGCGCCGGCTCCGGCATGGGCAGCGGCCTCGGACTTGCGATAGTAAAAAAAGCCGCCGAGCAGATGGGCGGCGGCGCATTCGCCGAAAAAAGCGTTTACGGCGGACTTTGCATAGTTATAGATCTTCCCGGAGGTAAAGCCGATGGCTAAAATTCTTATTATTGAAGACGACCGCGCGATATCCGACATTGAAAGAGATTATCTGGAGCTTTCGGACTTTGAGACCGACGTTGCGTACGACGGCGTGGACGGGCTGAACAAGGCGCTGTCCGGCGGCTTTGACCTTATCCTGCTCGATCTTATGCTGCCGGGGCTTGACGGCTTTACGATATGCAAAAAGCTGCGTGAAAAGCTCGACATACCCATTTTAATGGTAACGGCGCGCACGCAGGATATCGACAAAATACGCGGCCTCGGCTTCGGCGCGGACGATTATATCGAAAAGCCGTTTTCGCCGAGTGTGCTCGTCGCGCGCGTAAAAGCAAACCTTGCACAGTACGAGCGGCTGCGTCCGACGGCGAAGCCCGTTGACAGCATTATAAGTGTCGGGCCATTCATCATGGATTCCAACGCGCGTACGGCGTCGATAGACGGATGCGAGCTTAAGCTCAAGAACAAGGAGTTTGAGCTTCTGCTGTTTCTTCTGCGCCACCCGAATCAGGTTTTCAGCCGCGAGGATCTGTACGAGATGATCTGGGGGCTTGAGAGCATGGGCGACAACATAACCGTCGCCGTTCACATCAACCATCTGCGCGAGAAGATTGAAAAAGACCCCTCCGCGCCGGAATACATTCAGACCGTCTGGGGCGTTGGATACCGTTTAAAAATCGTTTAAAATTGATTTATTGTAGGTTTAATCTGTTCTCCTATACTGGCATTGTCCGATAGGGAGGACAGATTTTTTATATCCGGTCGAGCTAAGGCTCCCACTCACCCCCTTACCCCTAAAGGCAGCATCTCTCACCCCCCAACAGATGCAGCAGCTCTCACCTCTTTCTTCTTTTTAAATATTTTTACGAGTGGGAGTCTCAGCTTGGCCGGAGCATATCGGAACATAAAAGGAGGAAAACAATATGAAAAACAGGATCATGCATAAGGACTTTGCAAAAGCATTCAGACTAATTTTAGTAATTTTCATCGTTTTGGCCGTTTTCACTGCAGTGGCCATTCCGCTGAGCCTGTCGCAGCAGATAAGCGACGCATCACACTTCCGCCAGCAGGCACAGGCCGCCGACATGACCGAGCATCAGGCGGAAAGAGCGCTCAAAAGCAGCATTACTCCACTCAACGCAACAAACTATGCAATCATCGGCGGACTCGGCGTTCTCTGGGCGGTACTCGTTTTGTTCTACTGGTTTGACGTTGTAGCCTGGCTCTATAAAGAGGCCGTGAACGAGGGCATGAACAAATCACTTTGGCCGATCCTCGGACTGTTCTTCAACTTTCTTGCCGCATTTGCTTTTATGATCGTCCGCGACCGTCCGTCGCGCGTCGGAAAGGCAGCGCAGGCATAATGCACAAGCGTACCTATTGTATCTTCTATCGGTCTGCGTAAGTTTCTTTTTTCCTCGGCGGCAAGGAGAAAACGACGCTGAAAGAAATCTCCGAGGTTTTGGGGAAAGAAACGATTGACAGCTGTCGTATTTGTAATCCTCGATGGACAGCCGGATATAGAGGGCATACCGAAGCTTCATTGTTAATAGCCAGCTGAGCAACACCGCAACAGACGCAGGAATTTTTAGGTCACGAGACTGTGAGCACGACGATGAATATATACGCGCATTGCCTTAACGAGGCTAAAATTGAGACGGCAAATCTTATGAACAAAATTTATTTTTCTTAACTTTTGGACGTATTTTTGGACGTATTGCAAAAAGCGCCCGTATTTGTGTTTTTTAATTTGCCGTAAAAAGTTTGCAAAAACGCAAAAAAAGACCCAAAAGCCTTAGCTTTCAGGTCTTCAAAGTTGGTGGAGAATAGCAGACTTGAACTGCTGACCTCTCGCGTGTGAGGCGAGCGCTCTAACCAGCTGAGCTAATTCTCCGTAGCTTTTGTATTATAGCATGATGCTGCGGACATTTCAAGGAAAAATTGCGCCGCGCTGCGAAAATGCAGTGCGGCGCTGTTTTTTTGTATCAATCGAACTTCTGCTGAGCTTCGTAATCGGTGTACTGGCGGTCAAATTTCTTTTCCTCGGGCAGGAGGTCGAGGCCGATGGTGCCGCCGGGATTCATGTTATACTTCGGGTCAAAGTAGTTCTTGAGCACCTTGAACACACCGTATTCCTTCTCGCCGACGTAGCCCTCGAGCCAGGGCGCGAACATCTTGCCGATGCCGTGGTGGTGGCTTATAGACGCACCGGAGCGCTGGATAGCGTCAAGAATTGTGGTGTGGTATGCCTTGAATGCCTTCTCATCCTGCATTTTGGTAAGGAATATGAAATACAGGTTCGCGCCCTGCGGATAGCAGTGGCTCATATGGGTGGTGACGACGGTGTTTGGCAGCGCGTGGCAGACCTTGCGCACGTCAAGATGCACCTGCTCCATGTTTGACCAGTTGACGGTGCACTCGAGGGTATCGGTGGTGATGCCGAAGTCCATAAGCGTATCGCGCAGATACGGATCGTTGAAGCGTCCCTTTTCCCAACTCTTCGTGACGTACCCGGTCAGGGGCAGGCCGCCGTGCTGACGGGCAATTTTTGCGATATTCTTTGCGACGTTTTTGGAGTAGCCCTTTTCGCCGTCGGTGAAGCCGAGGAACAGGCATCTTTCCATATCCTTATAGCCGAGCTTGTCGAGCAGCGGATACAGCGGAGTATCGTCAACGTTATACAGTCTGAGCATCATGCTCGTCTCTTCCTGGTCGGACAGGCGGAACACGGATGAATAACCGCACTCGTGCTGCATCATCTCGCGTGCTGCCTTCATTGCGTCGTCCCAGGTCTTGAAGATGTAAGAAAATCTCTTGCGATTTTCGGGCATCCAACGGAAAATTTTAAGTGTGACCTCGCTCAGCACGCCGAATGTACCCTCCGAGCCCATCATGATCTGGTTGAGATCGGGGCCGCAGGCCTCGCGCGGATAGTGGCTGGTAGTGATCGTTCCGATGGGGGTGGCATACTTCTGGCTGAGCACGATATCCGCAATGCAGCCGTAGTAGGTGCTGTTCTGGCCCGCGCCGCGCGTTACCGTCCAGCCGCCGACGGAGGAATACTCAAAGCTCTGCGGAAAATGGCCGCAGGTGTACTGACGCTTTGCGCCGAAAAGCTCGGGCGCGTTCTGAAGCGTCTTTTCAAGATCGGGTCCGGACATGCCGGCCTGAACGGTTATGGTCTGGTCGATCTCGTTAAACGACAGCACTTTATTGAAGCGGCGTCTCATATCCAGCGAAATGCCGCCCTTTACAGGCTCGACGCCGCGCGTTACGGAGCTGCCGCCGCCGTAGACGTACAGGGGAATATCATGCTCTGTAGAGTAAGCTACAATCTTCTCGACCTGTTCTGTCGTATCGGGATACAGAACGACATCGGGAACGGAGTCAATGATCTTATGGCGCAGGCGGAGAATGTCGTAGGCTGTGAAACCGTAAGCGACTGCCAGCCTGTCGTAATCGGAGACGGAGAAGCCCTCCTCGCCGACTATAGCCTTGAGCGCGTCAAGATGCTCCTGGGCAAGCTTCACAGGGTGGTCGGACAGGTCAACGGGATCAAAGCCGATATCGTCGGAATACTCTTTGAAGTCATCGTCTGTGAGCTTAAAGACTTCCTTCATCATTTTGTAAAGCGATTCCTTCGGGAACTTGAAGAACTCGGGATCGCCCCATCGGAATATCGAACGGTAGCTGTTTGCCGGCGCGGGGGTTTTTACCCATTTCGGCTCGAAGCCCTTGTACTGCTTGTGGCTCATCAGATCATGTTCCTTTCTTTGAGGTTATTCATCGTTGCATACAGCGGTCTTACGTTTTTATATATCTTGCGGTATACCTTATTGTACATGTTCATGTATATTTCGTGGTTCTTGGGATCGGGCGTGAAAACATCCTTTTCGTGGACCATGCTCTTTATCGCCTCGTCAAAGCTTTCAAACTCGCCCTTTGCGACAAAGGCCACCATCGCCGCGCCCAACGAGCACGCCTCGTGGGTGTGGATGCGTTTTACGGGCAGGCCGAAGGTATCGGCGAGTATCTGGGAGGCAAGGTCGCTCTTCGAGCCGCCGCCGCCGACGTACAGCTGCTTTATGTGCTTTTTGCCGCGCTTTTCCATGCTCTTCATGGACATGTAAAGCTCAAGGCATACGCCCTCGATGATGGCACGATAAATGTGATACTTCGTGTGATAATCGGAAAATCCGATTATTGCTCCGTAGGAGTCGGGCTTGAGCACATCCGGCGTCCAGTACGGCTGGAGCATAAGTCCCTGACAGCCGGCCGGAACCTGAGCTGCTTTCGTGTTGAGTATCTCCTCGGGCGACACGCCAAGCTTTTCGGCCTCTTCCTTATCCTTGTCGCCGAACTCTTTAATGAACCAGCTGAGCATCCAGAAGCCGCGGAACACCTGGATCTCCGGGTTCCACGCCTTATTGATGACCGACGGATAAGACGGCAGGAATGCCTGCGGCTCGAAATACTGCTCGGTGTACATCTCAATGGTCGAGCTTGTTCCGAAGGATATCGACGCCTTATCGGGGCTTGCCACGGAAAGGCCAAGCGTTTCGCAGGCTTTATCCGCACCGGTAGCGATGAGAGGCAGTCCCTCGGGCGCGCCGGTGAGCGCAGCGGCTTCCTTTGTTATGTATCCGAGCACCTCGCCGGAGGGGATAAGCTCATACAGCTTATCCTGCGGAACATCGAAAAAGCAGCGAGTGAGGTCATTTTCCTTCATCCAGCGCTTTTTCTTATAGTCCATGGGGATATGGGCGATGGTGCTTGCCGGTGTATCGGCAAGGCGGCCGGTCATGCGGTAATTTATATAGGCCGGCAGGCAGACTATCTTCTTCGTGCGCGCCCAAACCTTGGGCTGCTTTTGGCGCACCCAGTTGACCTTCGACGTGCGATAGGCTATCCTCGTGCCCTTGCCCATGCCGATAAGCTCAAACACGGCTTCCTTCCACAGGGGAAACGGATCGTCAAAAACACATTTGCGTGCATCCAGCCAGTGGATGATATCGCGCGTGGGCTGATAGTTTTCGTCAAGGAACACAAGCGTATCGCGGATTACGGTGACTGCGCAGGCGATGATATCGGGCACCTTGTCGGCATTGCGCGCCATGAGCGCCGTCGATGCCTTGCACATGTTGTCAAAGTAAAAGTCCGTTTTCTGCTCCGCCCAGCCCGGACGCTGCCGGAAATAAGGCTCTGCGTATTTGACCTGCTCTTTGTCAACGATATTGCCCTGCTTATCCACCAGTATGGCTCTCGTGCTTTGAGTACCGACGTCGTAAGTCAGTATAAGCGGTCTGTTCATTGTTTCTTCTCCCTCCGTCTTTGCATTTATATCTGTTTTAAAAGATCACTTGTTGCAATGACGTCCACGCCCAGTCCGAGCACATCTTTGATAACGGCATCTCCCCTGCCTATGCGCTCTTTAAGCGTCACAGCGTTAATTTCACGCATGACGTCGAATATTTTCTCCTTGGGAATATCGTCCGACACTCGCACCGGCAGCACCGGCACATCGGAAAATGCGGTTTTCACCGTTGAGCATATCGTGCGTTTCGGCGCTGTCATCTCGCTTAAGGCAAACTCTCTGCCTCTCGGACAGGTGTTTCCGGTGACTGTGTATTCGCCGTTATTCTCATCAATGGTAAGGCGGCAGCCGCGAGGACAGCCTATGCATACGAGCTGTTTCATTTTACCACCTCGATCTCAAAGCGCACGTCGCTGTTTTCGTTTATATCGTATTTTGTCATATCAAGCGTAAGCTGCTGCATCTCGGGCGGACGCAGGAACGGATAGGTCTTTTTCCAGACCTCCTCACCGTCTATTTTAAGGCGCAGAACGCTTTTGTCCAGAACTTTTTTCGAGCGGAAGTAGACGACCGTCTTTGAATTATCGCTTTCAAGGTCTATCTGCTGCGGAACAAGATACAAAAACTCGCCGCCGATGTTTATATCCACTCTGCGCTGCGCCTTTCCGCACCATGCCGCCGCGTTTCTTCCGGCCTCCTCGCCGGATTCGGAAACGAAGTCAACAAGGTCGTTTACATGCAATGCGTTTCCGCAGGAGAATATGCCCGGAACCTTTGTCATAAGCTGAGCGTCACACACAGGGCCGCCCGTGTGCTTATCAAGCTCAACGCCCAGCGACTGGGCAAGCTCATTTTCCGGGATAAGTCCGACGGAGACGATAAGCGCATCGCACTCGATCCTTTCGGCGCTCTCCGGGATGGGCTTATAGTTTTCGTCAACGGCGCAGACCTCGACAGCTTCGAGTCTGTCCTTTCCGAACACGCGCGTTACAGTGTGGCTCAGGTGCAGGGGTATATTATAATCGGTAAGGCACTGATAGATATTTCGCGTAAGTCCCGAAGGCGTGGGGTTAATTTCATAAACGCCGAGGACCTCCGCTCCTTCAAGAGTAAGTCTGCGCGCCATGATAAGGCCGATATCGCCCGAACCGAGGATAACGCATTTTTTTGTCGGCATGACGCCGAGACGGTTTGTGAAATGCTGCGCGGTGCCGGCGGTGAACACGCCTGCCGGGCGCGTTCCGTGGATAAACACCTGCTTTGCGCTTCTCTCGCGGCAGCCGGTGGCAAGGACAAGGCTTTTGGCCGCAACGGTGCGCAGGCCTTCGCGCGATACTAATGTCACGGCAAAGCCGCTGTCGGTTTTTTCCGCGCGCGTGACGAAGGTATTGCAGGCCGCTTCGATATCCGACTGCGCTATCTTATCCATGAAGCGCTCGACATACTCGGGGCCTGCAAGGCGCTCGCCGAAGCGGCGCAGGCCGAAGCCGTCATGTATGCACTGCTTGAGCATTCCGCCAAGGCGCTCCTCGCGCTCAACAACGAGCACTCTCGCGCCGTTTTCGTTTGCCGCAAGCGCGGCCGCAAGGCCGGCAGGGCCGCCGCCTATCACGATAACATCGTAATCATGCATTGTCGCTGCCTCCCTTTTTGCTTCCGAAAACTATCGGCGACCGATCGGAGCTTTTCATTACCTCCGTGAGCGGAACGCCGAGATATTCCGCGATTATTTTCGTGACCAGCGGCGAGCAGAAGCCGCCCTGGCACCTGCCCATGCCGGGTCTGACGCGCTTTTTCACTCCATCGAGCGTCGGCACGCAGACGGGGCTTCTGAGTGCATCGAGTATCTCGCCGCGGCTGACTTCCTCGCAGCGGCACACGATAACGCCGTAATCTGGATTTTGGCGTATAAGCTCGGCGCGCTCGGCGTCGTTCATCTCCGCAAGATGCGGAGGAGCCTTTCGCACGGGGTCAAAGTCCGATTTTTTCTCCGCGTTAAAGAGCTTCGCGACATACTCGGCAACGTCCTGAGCGACTGCCGGAGCCGTCGTAAGTCCGGGAGATTGTATGCCGGCAACGTGGTAGATATTCTTCGTTTTTCTGCCCGGCTCGATAATGAAATCTTCTTCGTAGGTCGGCGCGCGGACGCCGGTGAAATATGTTATAATGTCCTTCTCCGTCAGAGTGGGCATGGCTATCTTCTGCTTTGCAAAAACGCGTGCGATGCTGTCGGCATTCGTGGCTGTGTTCTCGCGCTCGGGCGTTTCTACGGCATCGGGGCCTACAAGCAGGTTATCGTGCACCGTGTGCAGTATGCCGCCGCCCTTTGTGTGCGCATGTCCGGGAGTTTCCGGCCCGACGGCTGAGGCGATGGTTTTGAATGCCGCGCCTGTTTTTTTGTCAAGAATAGAATTTGTGCCGCGGCGGGGATGTATGCTGAAAAATCTGTCCTGCGCCATCTGCGCAACAACGTCGGAGTAGACTCCGGCGCAGTTTATCACCTCGCGCGGATAGATCGTTCCGCGGTTTGTGTGCACGGCTTTTATCATCCCGTCCGAAACGTCCATGCCTGTAACGGCAGTGTTGAGCGAAACTCTCGCACCGTTTTGCACCGCGTTTTCGGCATAAGCAATGACAAGATTATACGGGCTTACGCTGCCCGACGAGGGATTTGACAGTGCAAAGGCGACATCTGCCGATATACTCGGCTCTTTTTTGCGTATCTCGTCGCCCATGACGATGCATGTATCCTCAATGCCGTCATGATCTCTGCGCCATTTGGCATAGAGGCTAACAAACGGCAGCCAGCTTTTGTGCGTAAAGCAGGCGTACTGCCCGATACGCTTAAAGGGAACGTCAAGCTCGCGGCAGAGGTCTTCGTACATGTGGTTTGCGCGCCTTATGTATTTGTGCTTGAGCGAGCCCTTGGAAAGGTCAACGCCCGGATGCACCTCGCCGTCATTGCGGCCGGACGCGCCGAGCGCGAGATCGGCTTCCTTCTCGATAAGCAGAACATTGAGCTTGTATCTCGCAAGCTCGCGCGCCACCGAGCAGCCGGATATGCCGCCGCCGATGACGAGAACATCCGGCCTATCTCCCTCAAGCGCATTGTCGCTTAAAGCCGGCACATGCATTTTCTCCTCCGGAGCAGCAGTGAAAACAATATCGTTTACAACGTGCGTGCTCGAATGCGGCGTTGCCGCGGTCATGCCGGCATCGACAACGTCGTTCCAATCGTCAAGCTCGCCCGTGAGCACGATGCAGCCGTCACTGAGCCTTGCCGTGACCCTTCCCGCGAACTTCTTGTTCAGCTTCCTGTTTAGGCTTTTAATATTCATCCCCAGCACCTTCATATACACGATGTATAGTTTGCCAATATTATACCGCAAATATTTGCTAAGTCAATATACATTAGGTTCAAACTGTTGCACAACAGAATTAAACCTTAACCTTTTGTTCTTGAAAACAATGCAATTACATTGTATATTATAAGGACAAGTTTAAAAAATAGAGGTGTTTATATGAATATCCTGTACCTGATAAATTATGCAGGAAAAGCAGGAACCGAAAAATACGTTCTGAACCTTATGCACATTCTGTCCGGGCAGGGCGAAACATGCCATCTGGCCTACAATGTTCCCGGCCAGCTTTCGGAAACCGTGAGCAGCGAGGGCTTTGCATGCTTCCGGTTTGAGATGAGCACAAAAAAGGCTCTCTCTGCGGCAAAGAAGCTTGCTGGCTATTGCCGCGAGAACAAAATCGACGTTATCCACGCGCAATATCCCATGGAAAACGTCATCGCCATCCTGTCCAAGCTTTTCTACCGCAAGGTAAAGGTCGTGTACACGAGCCATCTTACCATATATCAGAACACGAAATGGAAGATACTCAACCGGCTGTTCACTCCGTTTGACCACCGCATAATCGCCGTGTGCCGTCAGGGCGCGGACATAATGGTCTCAAACGGCGTGAAAAAAGACCGCATTCAGGTGGTTTACAACGGAGTCGAGCCGAAGCGTGAGCGCGTGTATGACCGCAGCTTTGCCCGTGATTTCGGCGTTAATGACGATACCTTCGTCATGTCAATCATGGCGCGCTACGCTCCGGAAAAGGGACTGCCCTTCCTGCTTGCCTCGCTTGCAAAGCTCAGGCGCAAGACCGATAAGCCCTTTGTGTGCTTCATTGCCGGCGACGGCGAGGAGTTTGACAACTTTGCCGTTATGAGCACAAACTCCGGCATGAGCGACCGCGTTATCCAGCTCGGCTTCCGCCGCGATTCGGACAGAATGCTGAAGGCTTCGGATCTTTATCTGAACACGAGCTCGAAAAACGAGGCGATGAGCTTTGCGATACTTGAGGCAATGAACGCCGGTGTTCCGCTTGTCGTAACCGATGTCGGCGGAAACCGCGACCTTGCCGAAACGCACACGGTCTGCGGCAGAGTCCTCAAATTCGGCGACAGCGACGGTTTTTCCGACGCGATGCTTGAGCTTATGGAAAACGACGCTCTGCGTGCAGAGTATTCGGCAAACGCGTTAAAGAAGGTAAGCGAGGAGTTTGACCTGCGCAAGCTGGCACTCGACGTGTTTGAAACATATAAATAATCTTGAAAGGTATTGAAACAATGATCGACAAAAACGGAAAACTTTTCGGAAAAATCAACATCATCGACCTGCTGATAATCCTTGTAATTATCGCGGCCGCAGTATTTTTCGCAACCAAGGCCTTCACCCCGGCTCAGGAAGCCGCGAAGACCGAGACGAGCACAGTCAGAGTTCAGTTTTTCTGCTATAAGGCTCAGGTCGGCGCAGCCGACGCGATAGAGATCGGCGCTCCTGCCTTTGAGGACACGACAAACGTCGATTTCGGCAAGGTAGTTGCCGTTGAAAGCGAGCCGTCGTACACCTACTTTGTTGATGCCGACGGCAATCAGGCAAAGGCCGAGGTAGCATATAACGACGCTGTCACCGTAACGGTCGAGCTTCAGGGCAACCTCACGGAAAAGGGTCTTTACGTCGGCGGCAGACTCTACGGCGTCGGCGCAAGCTTCACCATGCATTTCGGCAAGGCGACCATCTACGCCAGCGTTTCCGGCGTTTCCGAAGCAGCGTAATTATGAGCCATGATATCAACGCGAAAGGAGGGCGGCTTATTTGCAGTACGGCGCTATATTAAACTATGTTTATAATGCCTGGACTCACAGCGTGTTCTTTGCCATACTCGAAAAGATCTGGAAGCCGTTTAAACGGGCTTACGACGATCTTGCTCCGGTAAAGTGGCTGCGGCGCGGCGACCGCATCCAGGCGGTGTACGAAACTTCGCTGTTTGCGCGCATTATCCGCTTCATCCTTGATCTTATCGAAAAAATTCTCTCTGCCATTGCAGGCTTTTTCGCCCCGGCGTGGGAGGGCAGCCTTATAGCAAGGCTTTGCCGCGGCAGCTTTATTCTGAATTTTGAGTTCCTGCTCGGCGCGTTTATATGCCTTATGTTCGTCATGCCGCACGAGAGCTGGAACAATGCATATGCGGTCATTGCCGCCGTGGGCTTCCTTGCGCTGTATCTTATCCTCGTCGGCTGCGGAAAGAGAAAGCTTTTGTATCCCGATAAGCTGGGCTTTCCGTTTGCTCTGTTTGCAATAGCGCTGCTTGTCAGCCTGCTGTTTACGCAGAGCCGCTCCGACAGCATAAGAATACTGCTGTTTTTCATTGCGGCATTTATCTTCACCTATGTCATTGCCGCCGATATAAGCGACGAAAAGCGCCTTGTGAAGCTGCTTGCATTTATTTATGCCGCAGTTATCCTCACCTCGCTTTACGCCATTATACAGCGCAAGTTCGGCCTTGTTTACGTCAGCGCCTCCTTCACCGACCTCAAGCTCAACACCGGCATTCCCAGCCGAGTTACATCGACGCTCGATAACCCGAACAACTTCTCGGAATTTCTCGTTCTGTTCATGCCGCTGTGCGCGGCGTTTGCCGGGACGCGCAAAAAGCAGCTGAGCTGCGTTGTGCTTCTGATCGGGCTTGCGTTCCCTGCCGTTGCGCTTATCATGACCTACTCCCGCTCGGGCTGGATATCGCTCATGCTCGCAGCCTTTGTTTACATCTGGCTGCGCAACAAAAAGCTCATTCCGCTTTTCATCGCGCTGGCGCTGCTTGCAATACCGCTGCTGCCATCGACGATAATAACAAGGCTCACGAGCATAGTCACAAGCTTCCTCGGAAGCAGCGGGCACATCGACTCCTCCGCGCAGCACCGCTTTGCGCTGTGGCAGGGCGTTGAGTACATGATCCGCGATTATGGCGTAAGCGGCATCGGCCTCGGGCCGGCCGCGTTTGCGTCGCTGTATCCGCTGTACGCTCAGCCGCTTGCGATCGACGGTGCGGCGCACACGCAGTCGTTGTATCTTGAGCTTATTCTGGAAACCGGCATACTCGGCTTTGTATCGTTCATGTGGCTTGCCCTGCGCAGCATCAAAAACTCCGTTATCGCGCGCAGAGGCTCAAGTACGCTTACAAAGACCGTGCTCATTGCCTGCGCTGCCTCGTTTATCGGCATTGCGTTTTCCTGCATCGTGGAATACATCTGGTTCTATCCGAGGGATCTGTTCGCGTATTTCATCCTGCTGGGTGTCTCTTACGCCGCGATAAGCATGGCAGAGAAGGAAAAGCACACAATATAATAAAAACGAAAAAGCCCGACAGGAACACCTGTCGGGCTTAAACTATTATGCTGACTTACTTTGTGCCGAAGATGCGGTCGCCTGCGTCGCCGAGACCGGGAACGATGTAGCCGTGCTCATTGAGATGATCGTCGAGAGCGGCAACATAGATATCGACATCGGGGTGATCCTTCTGCATGCGCTCAACGCCCTCGGGAGCACCGATGATGCACATGAGCTTGATATGCTTCACGCCGTCGTCCTTGAGGAACTGGATCGCTGCGGAAGCCGATCCGCCGGTTGCAAGCATGGGGTCAACAACGATAACGTCTCTCTCATCGATATCGGGCGGCATCTTAAAGTAATACTTCACAGGCTCAAGAGTTTCAGACCTTTACGTTGGGCATCATGCTGACCATGCCGTCGACCATGCCGAGTCCTGCACGCAGGATGGGAACGATCGCAAGCTTTTTGCCGGCGATGCGCTTCACGGTTGCCCTTGCAACGGGAGTTTCGATCTCGACGTCCTCGAGGGGAAGATCTCTCGTGGCTTCGTAGCACATGAGCATCGCTATCTCGGAAACGAGCTCTCTGAATTCCTTGACGGAAGTGCCCTTGTCTCTGAGTATCGACAGCTTGTGAAGGATGAGGGGGTGGTCAAATACGCATACCTTGCTCATTATTTTTCTCCTTTTTAGTCCGCTCCTGGTCGGAGCCTATTTATATACACCGGAAACCCGGTTTCTATACACTATTTATTCATGCGCTCCTGGCGCTCGCGCTCGGCCTGGCTCAGGCGAAGATAAACCGGCAGCAGATCGTCGGCCGTGCCCGGCGTTTTGTCCAGTGCGGCCATACCCACGCCATAAGCGCTTTGATACACGAGGTTTGACGGCGCCATGCGGCAGTCTATGCCGGCGCTTTTCATGTGTTCTTGCGCAATGAACGCCCCGTCTCCGACGAGAAAGACGTTTTTGCCGCGTATCTCCCCGGCAAGCTCCGAAAGGGCTATCGCTCTGTCGTCACACAGGCGAACGGGCTTTCCGTCCTTTATTTCAAACAGCGCGTTATACACCTGGCTGCGGCGCGCGTCCATGACCGGGCAGATAATACCGCCTGCGGGCACTCCGTGCCACGCCATCGCCTCAAGCGTAGAAACGCCGACGCACATCTTATCGGCTGCCCATGCAAGACCCTTAACGGTGGAAACACCGATTCTGATCCCCGTGAAGGAACCCGGTCCGTGAGCAACGGCGATAAGATCAACGCCGGCAACAGTATTTTCAGTATTTTTAAGCATATCGTCCACCATCGGCAGAAGCGTGCGGCTGTGAGTAAGTCCGCTGCACTGACTGTACTGCGCAACAAGCTTTTCATCCTCCATAAGCGCAACGGATGCTGCCTTAGCAGAGGATTCAAGTGCAAGTATCAGCATTTTGCATTTCCCTCCTCAATGGTGATCTTTCTTTCGCTGTCGCCGAGCTTTTCGATGCGCAGGACGATCTCGTCGCCGAAAAACGCATCCTCGACCTTTTCGCTCCATTCGACTGCACACACGGCGCCGCGGCGGAGATAATCCTCCCAACCGATATCGAACAGCTCGTCCGCGCTTTCAAGGCGATACATGTCAAAATGGATAAGCTCGCGCTCGCCGATGTATTCGTTTACGATGGTAAACGTGGGGCTGGACACACGGCAGCTAAGCCCCATGCCCTTTGCCATGCCTCGCACGAAGGCGGTTTTTCCGGCTCCGAGGTCTCCGTACATGGCGATAACGGTTCCGTCGGGGAGATCCTTTGCAAACTTTTCGCCTATGCTCTCTGTTTCCGTTTCACTGTGGCTTATATACGTCTGCACTGACCTCACCTCATTTTTTAAACTTTTTCTGAATTTGAATTATACCACAAGATACCTCATTGCGTAAAGGGCAATAATATGCTAAAATGTAACGCATCAAGCTGCGATTATTTGTGAAATCGGGCATTTTTGAAGGGCGGCGGCAGCGATTAAAATCGATTCCAGAAAAATTAAAGACTTTTTTAAACGGGCGGATATTTTTCTTCTCGCTGTCTGCATGATATGCACGATCTTCGGCATCGTCATGATCTACAGTATGACAAGCTCCTACGGCTGGGCAAAATACGTCGTCGTCCAAGGCTTTGCAATGTTCCTCGGCATCGGCGCATTCGTCGTATTCACGGTCATTGACCCCGATCTTATTGCCGATAAGTGGGTTTATCTTACGATATTCAACGTTCTGTTCATCGTCGGACTTATCTTCTTCGGCAAGGGCGACGAGGTCGGCTCGCGCGCATGGTATCGTTTCGCGGGCATCGGCGTTCAGCCGTCTGAGATCGTTAAGGTCATATTCATCGTCCTTATAGCCAAGCAGATGGCGACATATAAAGAGCAGCGCACGCTCAACAAATTCCCGTCGGTTCTGAAGCTCGGCATTCACTGGGCACTGTATTTCGGTCTTATAACCGTTATCCCCAACGACCTGGGCAGCGCGCTTATATTCCTCGCTATTTTCGTGGTCATGCTCATCTGCGCAGGCATCGCGTGGTACTGGATGGCCGCGGCAGCGGCTGTCGTTGCGGCAATGATCCCTCTGTTCTGGAACTTCTTCCTTGCCGATTATCAGAAAAACCGTATCCTCGCGCCGTACATTCCCGACGTGGTCGATCCCACGGGTCAGGGCATAACGTGGCAGATGAATCTGTGCAAGGACGCTCTTGCCTCCGGCCGCTGGACAGGCGTGGGCTTCGGCGAGGGCAGCTTCTCGCAGAGCAGCTATAACGCAAGGCACACAGACTGTGTCTTCGCCTCGATAGGCGAGGAACTGGGCATGGTCGCCTGCATAGCCATCATCGTCCTGCTGAGCATAATCATCATCCGCTGCTGCATCATCGGCGTGCGCTCGGGCAGCCCGTTCGGAATGCTCATCTGCTTCGGTGTTGCAACGGCGCTTGCATTCCAGACGTTTATAAACATCGGCATGTGCATAGGCATAACGCCGGTCATCGGCATAACGCTTCCGTTTTTCAGCTACGGCGGCTCGTCGGTCGTCGCGATGTATGCCGCAGTAGGATTGGTTTCGGGCGTAAAATACCGACCCAAGCCGAGGCAAAACTTCCTGCAATATCAGTAATTTTAATCTCCGACCGCCGGTCGGAGATTTAAGCGTGTCAAAAAAGTCTGTGACTTTTTTGCACGCTTAAAAAACGCCACATTCTACGCTCGTCAAAAAGCCTGATAAATCAGGCGTTTTTGATGGCTATTAATCCAATTTCGAGTGGGGCCTTTGCCCCCTCGAGCTCCCCTGCTGCTCTACTATCTTTCTTTTGCAGCATAGTTTTTCGACAGCCTGAAATCTCCGACCGCCGGTCGGAGATTTTTTCACATCAGGCCGATGAATTTCATTGCCTTGAAGCTTTGCAGGATCATGCCCTTAAGCTCCTCCTCGTTCTCCTTTTTGCCGCGCTCGACCCAGGTTATCATTATGCCCATCATCGACGATGCGATTATGGACGCAAGATAATCCAGCAGCGCCGCATCTCCCGATTCGGGCAGTCCGGAGCGCATACGGCTCGTGCAGCGGCGCAGGCTTGCGTACAGCATGTCGCCGCGGTCAATGCCGACAATGGTTTCGATAAGCTCCTGATGGCGAAACCATGTCCGAAAGACCGCCTCGCTGATGTTGGCATAGTCCGACAAGAACGCCTCTACGAACACTCTGTCGCACATAAGCGCGAGCACATCCTCGATGCGGTCAAAGTTGCGGTAAAACGTTGATCGGCTTACGCCGGATACGCGCTGGATATCCGATATTGTTACGCTTTCAAAGCTTTTTTCCTTCAAACAGCGTTTGAGCCCATCGCATATAAGCTCGACCGAGGCTTTGGCGCGTTTATCTTCCTTGATGTGGTACATTTTCGGCTCCTTTGTATTATTTTGCTGCGGTACTATTGTATCATATTTTGTTTTATGCTACAATCAGCGCATGAAGATTATTTAACAAGGGAGCAATGAACAATGAGCAAAAACGTTATATTCTGCTATTCCGGAAGCGGCAACTGTCTGGACTTTGCAAAGAACGTCGCAAAAGGTCTCGGCGATACGGACATCATCATGATGCGTAAGGCGCCGGTGAAGACCGATGTTAGAGACGCGGAGCGCGTCGGCTTCATCGTCCCCTGCTATGGCGGCGGTCTGCCCGGTGACGTCGAGAGCTTTCTCGGCAGCATCAGGATCTCTCCGAATGCCTACACCTTCGCCGTCGGCCAGTACGCCGGATATCTCGGCTGCGGCCTGCACAAGATCGACAAGCAGTTCAAGCTCGATCTGTGGACCGGCCTTTCTCACCAGTGCTCTTGCATATGGCTGTTCCCCCACCAGCTCATGCTGCCGCCCGTTACGCCCAAGATGGCTCAGAAGCGCAGCGAGCGCACGGCAAAAAAGCTTGTCAAATCCATTCTCGCGGGCGAAAAGAGCAAGAAGGCTCCGCCTAAAATGGGGCTTAACGCGCTTGAGAGCAAGGTTTGGCCGAAGCTCGCAGTCGGCAAGGCCAAGAAATTTGCCGTCACCGACGCATGCATCGGCTGCCGCCAGTGCGAAAAGCTCTGCCCAAAGGGCAACATACGCTTTGTTGACGGAAAGCCCACTTTCGGCACAAATTGCATCCAGTGCCTCAGCTGTCTGCAATACTGCCCGAAGGAGGCTATCACGCTGACCGAAAAGAGCGTAAAGCGCGAGCATTACCACAACCCCAACGTCAGCGCCGCCGAGCTTATGGAGCGCATGATTCATATTGATTGATATTTTCCGCTCTGTGTGCTATACTGGTGTCCACTAATTATAAGCGGAGAATGAGACATGGTAACTTTCAAACTTAAAGAAGAAAACGACCGGCAGCTTGTCTACTGGTACTTCCCCCACGGCAACGAGGAAAACGGCCACGGCACGATAGTCATCGACCGCGTCCTCGGCAAGCTTGATGTGACCGAGCTTGCTCCCGATGACAGACTTGTTCGCCACACGGTTGAAAATCAGAACCGTTGGCGCAAGGCGGTCAACCAGATGCGCAACATCGAGCAGATACCCGAGCTCACCGACGAGGAATGGCCCGAGGCCACCGAGGACAGGATAAGCACCGTATTTGCCGACCACGCGATCCAGAAGATCATCGAGGCCTATAACAACGGTGAGATTCTTGAAGAAGGCGTTGAGACCTGGAACATCTGATATTAACAGGAAAAATAGCGGAATGTGAGCAAAAAGCTCACGTTTCGCTATTTTCTTTAGTTATTTTTCTTATTTTCCTTGACTAACTGGTTATTTAATGATATTATCACGGTGGAAATAGTCATTAAACAATTTTAATAACTAAGAGAAAGGAGAAACACCAATGTATATTCCCGGTATTACCGAAATCTATCATCTCGTCACCGCCATAATTCTCAAGGCTGAAAAAAATGCTCAGGATGAGCTCGACATTCTTGACAACTTCTTTGGTATGTACGAGCCGTACTAAGCTTTAGAACATGTAAAAGCACCGCTTTGCGGTGCTTTTTTATTGCTATTAAGCTCGTTCGTCAATATGCAGAATTCAGACGACATAAATGCGCAAATTTCGCCCCTTTTCGGGCTTTTTATACAAAGTGCAACGATTTGACGGTTGACATAAGCATACTCCTATGGTAACATTACCCTCGGAAATAGTCTGAGAAAACTATTAATTTGGAAGGGAGTATTGCACAATGGGTCCTCTTTATACCGCATTTAAAAAGCTCGTAATGAGCTTTGGTGGCGGCGGTCATGATATGTTCGAGTTTATCGAAGAGTATCTTGAGTTCCTCACCAAGTTCTAATCATAACCAGCAAAAGCCGCACCTTTCGGTGCGGTTTTTTCATTTCCCAATACAGAAAAGCAGGCAGCCTTTCGGCTGCCTGCAATACTATTATTTTGCGTACTCGACGGCTTTTGTCTCGCGAAGGACGTGGACTTTGATCTGGCCGGGGTAGGTCAGCTCCTCCTCGATCTTCTTTGCGATATCGCGAGCCAGGAGAACCATCTGATCCTCGGAAACATCTTCGGGCTTTACCATTACGCGGATCTCGCGGCCTGCCTGAATTGCGTAGCTGCCTGCAATGCCGGGGAAGCTCTTGGATATCTCCTCGAGCTTTTCGAGGCGCTTGACGTAGTTTTCGATATTCTCGCGGCGCGCGCCGGGGCGTGATGCGGAGATGGCGTCGGCGGCCTGAACGATGCAGGCAACGACCGTGCGCGGCTCAACGTCGCCGTGGTGAGCTTCGATAGCGTGGATGACCGCTTCGCTCTCTTTGTATTTCTTGCAGATATCAACGCCGATGGAGACGTGGCTGCCCTCGACCTCGTGGTCGATGGCCTTGCCGATATCGTGCAGGAGACCGGCGCGCTTTGCGGTGTTGACGTCAACGCCCAGCTCTGCGGCAATAAGGCCTGAAATATGCGATACCTCGATCGAATGCTGCAGGACGTTCTGACCGTAGCTGGTGCGGTACTTCATACGGCCGAGCAGCTTTATGATCTCGGGATTTAGCCCGTGGATGTTCGTTTCAAACGCTGCGCGCTCGCCTTCGGCCTTGATAGTCGCGTTTACTTCCTTCTGCGCCTTTGCGACCATTTCCTCAATGCGGGCCGGGTGGATCCTGCCGTCGGCAATGAGCTTTTCAAGAGCAAGACGCGCCACCTCGCGGCGGACCGGGTCAAAGCTCGATACGGTGATAGCCTCGGGCGTATCGTCGATGATAAGATCGCAGCCGGTGAGAGTTTCGATGCTGCGGATGTTGCGGCCTTCGCGGCCGATGATGCGTCCCTTCATCTCGTCGTTGGGGAGTGGTACGACGGATACTGTGACTTCGCTTGCGTGGTCTGCCGCGCAGCGCTGGATAGCCGTTACGATTATCTCGCGTGCGCGTTCCTCGGCCTCGTCCTTGTACTGGGCCTCGATCTCCTTGACCTTGACGGCCATTTCGTGTGTAACCTCGTCCTTAAGGGCATTGATCAGGTATGCTTTTGCCTCATCTACCGTGTATCCCGATACTTTTTCGAGCATTTCGAGCTGGCTCTTCTTGATAAGTGCTATCTCCTGCTGCTGCGCTTCGACGTCGGCTATCTTGCGTGCAAGAGTTTCGTTCTTGCGCTCAAGAGAGTCTGTCTTGCGGTCAAGGTTTTCTTCCTTCTGCTGAAGTCTTCTCTCCTGCTTTTGCAGGTCGGCACGGCGTGCCTTTTCCTCGCGCTCGAACTCCGAGCGACTTTTGTGTATTTCTTCCTTTGCCTCGACGAGAGCTTCACGTTTTTTGCTCTCGGCGCTCTTTATGGCATCATTGATTATTCTTTTTGCTTCATCTTCTGCACTGGATATCTCACGCTCGGCGACTTTTTTGCGGTAAGTCATGCCGAGTACAAATCCTATAACACAAAAAGCAACGATAAGAACGATTGCTAACCATAAGTCCATAGAAAGTAAACACACCTCCATTCTTTAAGAATTTTGCGGTGGTTTTCCGTTGAAGGGATGCTCCCTTCGGTAAAATTGCCGGGTAATTTAAGGGTAAGACGGAAGCCTCAAGCGCTTTCCGTCCGTAAAATTGAAACTAATATTTTCGCAAAGACGCCTCCCCGGGCATCTTATGAACGCTGCACCGATCCTAATCCCCAAATGGGTGCAGTGGTCTAAAATATTATCCGATTAATTTTATCTCCAAAACCGCATTATGTCAAGCACGAACAAAAAATATATGAATTTTTTAAAACAACTGCCGCGCACGGTGGACAAGCGGCATACAATTTAATATAATTAACTATTATTTGAATTGGAGGCTCAACGTGCAGCTGACATACGTTTTTCCGATACTCATTTTGCTTTTCATAGGGCTTTTCTTCTTCGGCTGCCCATCCCCCGCCTCGGCGGTGATCGAAAATACGCCGAAAAGCGCCTTTGGCCGACGCGATGCGATAGCGCTCGGAATAATAACCGCAATCTATGCCGTCACGGCATTTATCGGCCTCGGCGACACCGACGCGCCGCAGTCATTCCACGATTTTCACAGCGGCGAGAGCGTGACGGTCGATCTCGGTGAGGTGCGCAGCATCGACGGCATAATGCTCTATTCCGGGCTGAACACCGGGAGCTACCGCATCGAGCTGTCGGATGACGGAAACAATTTCTCCGACGCAGGCAGCTTTGAGCAAAACTATGTTGCGCTGTTTAAGTGGAACGACTTTGAGCTTGACGCATTGCAGGTTCCCAATGCGCGCTATATCCGCCTGACGGCATCGGGCGATGTTCGCCTCGGCGAGCTTGCAGTGCGCTGCGGCGGCGAGCTTTTCGGCCAATGCGCCGACGCGCCGGAGCTTTTCGACGAGCAAGGCACGGTGCCCGAATACCAGAGCTATTTAAACAGCACTTATTTTGACGAGATATACCACGCGCGCACGGCATACGAGAACATCGAGGGCGTGTATCCGTACGAGATCTCGCATCCGCCGCTGGGCAAACTCATCATCGCCATCGGCATTGAGCTTTTCGGCATGACGCCGTTCGGCTGGAGATTTTCCGGAGTTCTGTTCGGCGTGCTTATGCTGCCGGTGCTGTACATGCTTTTAAAGCGCATGTTCGGCTCGACGGACATCTGCGCCTGTGCAACGGCGATCTTTGCATTTGACTTCATGCACTTTTCGCAGACAAGGCTTGCCACGATCGACACCTACGCCGTTTTCTTCATCCTGCTCATGTACCTTTTCATGTATATGTACATCACCGGCGGCAGAAAACGCGACCTTGCGCTTTCGGGGCTGTTTTTCGGCATAGGGGCCGCGTGCAAATGGACCTGCTTTTATGCCGGAGCCGGGCTTGCGGTCATATGGCTCGTCCACTGGCTGCGCAATTTTGAGGTGAAGGCGTTTTTCAAAAACTGTGCGTTCTGCGTCGTGTTCTTCATTATCATCCCTGCTGCGATATACTACATGAGCTATTACCCCTACGGCCGGGCAAGCGGAATGCACGGAGTCGGCATGTATTTCACCTCCGACTACGCAAACCTCGTTCTGGACAATCAGAAGTTTATGTTCAGCTACCACTCCGGCGTCCACACCGAGCACCCCTACTCCTCGCGCTGGTGGCAGTGGGTGATAGACGAGCGGCCGATACTGTACTACCTCAAGTATTTTGAGGACGGCACGCGCTCGTCCTTCGGCGCATTTTTAAATCCCGTGCTGTGCTGGGCAGGGCTTATTGCGATGGCGCTGTGCGCCGTGTTCGCGATAAAGCGGCGCGACGATGTTTCGCTGTTTATCGTCATCGGCTACCTCGCGCAGCTCCTGCCGTGGGTGTTCATAACGCGCACAACGTTTGAGTATCACTACTTCCCCTCGTCGGTGTTCCTCGTGCTCGCGCTCGCGCGCATGTTCCGGCTCATGAAGGACAACACAAAGGGCTGGAAATTCAACGTCTACGGGCTGACGGGGCTTGCCTGCGCGCTGTTTGTCGTCTTTTACCCGGTTTTGTCCGGATTGAGAGTCAACGCCCAGCTGGCGTCAAATCTGCTCAAATGGCTGCCGAGCTGGCCGTTTTGATAAATTTGCTTGTAATTATCGCTTTTTAGTGAGATAATAAAATGTAATATTTATTTGGAGGATCACAAAGATATGATCGCATTAGGTTCCGACCACGGCGGCTGGGCGCTCAAGCAGGAGGTCATGAAGCACCTCGACGCGCGCGGCCTTGAATACAAAGACTACGGCACTTACTCCGAGGATAGCTGCGACTATCCCGTTTACGGCAAGGCGGTCGCCCATGCGGTAGCAGACGGCGAGTGCGAAAAGGGCATCATAATCTGCGGCACCGGCATCGGCATTTCCATCACGGCAAACAAGGTCAAGGGCATCCGCGCGGCCCTCTGCGGCGACTGCTTCTCGGCCGAGATGACAAGGCTGCACAACGACGCGAACATCCTCGCAATGGGCGCAAGAGTTGTCGGCCCCGGTCTTGCGCTTAAGATCGTTGACACTTTCCTTGACACTCCCTTCTCCGGCGACGAGAGACACGTCCGCCGCATCAAGCAGATTGAGGACTGATTTAATTGGCAAACAACTCTGAATTTTACCGCGGAAAGCGCAAGAAAACCGCCCCGGCGCTGATAGCCACGATAATCATTCTGGCCGTCATCACCTTTGCGGTCATGCTTTTCTACGGACTGCAAAAATATATAGTGGTGACAAACAGCGGTCTGCATCTTGAGATACCGTTTCTCCAGGATGACAGCGCAAAGCCCGTCCAGAGCGACGACGGCGAGGTCGTGCAGCAGAGCTTCGAGCCTGTCAATGCGCAGCTCGAGATCGGTCAGGCCGATTATTCAAACATAAAGGCCGTCGCCGGCGAAAATCTCGGCGCGGTCAAGCTCGTGTACGTCCCCGCGTCCTCGGTGACGGCTTCGGGCGTTGTGTCGTATCTGTCCAAGGCTCCGGATGCGAGCGGCGTTCTGCTCGACGTGAAAACCGTCACGGGAATGCTCGTTTGGGATTCGCAGGCCGATATCGCCAAGGGCTACGGCACGGCAGGCACGGTTGACCTTAAATCCATCGTGTCCTCGCTGAAGGAGCAGGATAAGTATGTTGCCGTACGCATGTGCTGCTTTGTCGATAACACGCTCGCTTCGCGATACACGCAGCTTGCGCTGAAAACGACCGCCGGCCAGGCTTACTCCGATTCAAACGGCGCATGGCTCGACCCGACGAACGCGACCGTGAAGAGCTACATTCTCTCGCTTTGCAGCGAGCTTTCGAAAATGGGCGTTGACGAGATCGTCCTTTTGGGCATGCGTCTGCCCGAGGCAAGCGGCCTTGAATTTGCATTTTCCTCAAGCTCGGCCGTAAAGCCCACGCCTGTCACCGCCGTGTCAAGCTTCGGCATAAGCGTGACGCGCGCAATGCGCTCGTCCTCGACGAAGATGTCGGTGCAGCTTACGAGCAGCACAGCCCTGCAAAACGGCACGGACGAGGTCACAGGACAGAGCGCCGACATTCTGCTCAAGGTATTCGACCGCGTCTACTGCTCGGCCGAAAGTGCCTCTGCCGCCGACACCGTAACAAAGGGCGCAGATTACGTCAAGCTCGGCAAAGCCAAAATGCGCATCGTTCCGATGTGCTCCGGTCAATCCCCCTCCACCGACTGCTGGGTTCTGATGGAGTAATAAGTAAAATTATAACCGGCCGCGTTCGCGGTCGGTTATTTTTTTGTGATGTGTAATTGCATTGCCGCCCGTCTGCCGCGTTACAGGTCCGCTGAGGGTCGTATACTTATATGTCGTGCTGCCTACGGTCTTGCTGCTGCGAACCCCTGCCATGCCGTAGGTGTAGGTATATCTCGTTCCGCCGACCGCTGCCGAGGTGAGCTGCCCCTGCTCGTCGTAGCCGTAGGTCGCGCGCACGCTCGACGTATTGCCCGAATCGGCTATGCTCACTATGCGCCCGTTGCCGTCGTACAGGCAGTAGTCGCCATAGATAAGGTTTCCGTCCGGGTCCCGGTAATTTACGAAGTTCGGCAGCGCCGTCCTGTAGCCGCTGCTTGTGCCGAAGTTATACGCCTTCGTCATCACGCTGCCTATTGCCTTGCTGCGGAGCTGGTTCGTGCCCTGATACGTGTAGGTCACGGGGATGCTCGAGTTCTGAACAGTCGCATTCAGGCTTGAGAGCAGACCGGTCGTTGTGCTGTAGGCGTACTCAAGCGTCGTTGTCCCGCAGTCAGCACCGCGCACAGAACGCCGCTGATATACCTGGTTGCCGTCACCTATTTTCTTGTCGGCAGTATGATTGAATCATCATTCATAACTATGCGGTCTCCATACTGGATCATTCAAGCATTGTTTGATAAATCTTGTGGTATTTATCAATTTCATCTCTCGGGAAGAACCTGTTCCAATCCGAGAAATCAAAATCTGTATCAAACAGATACATAAGCCAATCCGGTGTTACCGAGCCCGACAGCGCTTTTACAGCTCTAAATTTTTCTGGAAGTTCAGCGTATCCGCCAACGAACTCTGTCAGCCATCTGTCTGTTGAATTGTCTCTTATGCACATTTTGCTCCCAACACCTACAGTTAGGCTATACTGTGGAAACGGGTATTGTAGGGGTACCGCAAAATTTCCTAACAATTCCGATAGATTTTTCCTGTATGCTTTTGCTGCTGCAAATCCAATGATATAACTATGTTCAGATCCAACGATTCCACTAAGATTGTCTGGAATTTTCTCATACAGATGTGGAAAGACGCGAATGTAACTGCCATCATTAGGAATCTGGTAGGCCCATTGATATATCTTATAACCGTTAGGAACTTTCATGCAGTAAAGATCCCCCAGCTTTGCTCTTTTCATTAAATGATCCTCCCGAATTCATATTAGCGGCTTCATAAATCGTTTGAACCTTTCATATATTGTAACTGGTTTAGGTGCAATACTGTTAATTTTATTATCAAGCAGTCCTCCATTTTTCTTCATTCCAAACGTATCTATAACCGCCTGCTCAACATAACGTGCACTCGTGCGATCGACTCCGTCAACATAGTGCTGAATAACTCTACCTTTTCTCGCCCATTCAGCCGAACGCCGCTCGAAGTTATTAGTGATCCACACATAATCAATTATGCCATTAGAATTCAAGGAATAATAAACGTAATTATTGCCGCGTGGTAAGGTCTCTGCTGCATCTTGAATTCTTCTCATAGATTTACTGATATCTTGAACTGTATCAGCAATTTCAAGGCCTCGACGCACATAACTAACCGACGGAATCCCCGGTAGAAGTGAAATCGTATCTGCAACCGCCCAACCGAAGCCTGCCCAAGAAGGATTGCTTACAAATTCTTCCCAGCTTAGTGCCGCCATAAAGCAATCAAGTATATCCCAGAACTTGCCTGTCGGGTCAACGCGCATTACTGGGTTGTTCTCACAATATGAGAACATATTCGTGCTGAGCAGACCAACCATGTCGGTGCTAGCGTAGCTGTCGGCGTTTATAAAGCGGCCGATCTCGGGGTCGTAGTAACGCGACTGGAGATAGTAAAAGCCTGTCTCGGAATCATAGTAATAACCGCGATAACGCAGAGGATTTATATCCGCAAGCGTTCCACTGCTGCTTATTATTTTGCCCCAGGGATCGTAGGTATAGCTTGCGACAGTGTTGCGGCTGCTGTCGACTATGCGAACAACGTCGCCCTGCGCGTTGAGCACATAATAGTACAACGTATTATTGTACTTCATTGCCAGCGGCTGGTTGTTCGCCGGGTCTGCAATGATCGTAATAAATATTCTTAATTGAAAACAACTGTGTATAGTCTGCGTTTTCATAGGGCTCCTCGAAAAAGTGTGCGGCAAATTAATAACATTCCTTTTATTCACTATACACCGCACACGCCGCGCTGTCAAACATCAAAAGGAACGCAGGAGCATATCAGGCGATATACTCCTGCAAATTTGATTTTAATTACTAATTGCCGTCTGTAGGCTCATCGGGGATAAATTCAAGGATATAGTGTGAATTTTCGGAATACCACACAGTACCATAGCACGTATCATCCGGCAGTTCGCTCAGGTCTTTTCCTCGAGGGTAGTCTAATGCGATTCGTGCTCCGTCGTCGGTTGTAATTACAACCCATTCTGTCGCGCCACCACCTTTTGATTGCCTTGCATGCTCAATTGAATATTCTCCTTTAACACATACATAGTTCTGTCCCACAGCGTCTTTAATAATTGGGAAAGTATCTACTATGTTAATAACGAAAAAAACTACAAGCATCCCAATTGCTATATTATTAATTTGCTGCCATTCTCCATTTTCCTTTTTTGTCATTTTCTTTTTTGAGTTCATATATATGAGTTCGCCAGCGAGAAAGAATGGCATAATGATAGCAAAGACAATCCAGTACGCAAGTGCGGTTTTCAGCAACCATACCGTATACTCTGAGAAGTCCATCTTTATCTCCCTCGCTTATCCTGCCGCATATCATCTCGTATACGCAGAAGTATGTTAAACGCATTACCAAAGTACTTTTTGATGGATTTCAGGGCACCAGCAGCTGCCTTTGTCACCTTTGAGCCAACTTTTCCTTGCTTAGCCGCAGATTTGAACATCTTGTCAGCAACATTTGATGCCGTTTTATCTCCCAACTTTGAAGCTCCCGTCGTAAACACATTTTCAATAGCTTCACTATAGGGGGTAGTTTTTTCATATTTCTGCGGTGCAAGTGCGGCATCTATACTTGTCTGTATAGTCGTAGTTAACACCAATTCCGAAAATGCTCTCATAACGCCTCCACCCGGGAGCACAGACATTGCACCGCCAACAGCCGATGACACATATGTACCAACGGAGCTGAAGCATGCGTCCAGCGGCTGGCCGGTTACCATGGCATAGATAACATCCGTCATGAACTGCTCTGCAAGTCCGACCATCGCGCCGCCTGCCATGGCGATCAGTATGGGTGCAACCTCACCTGTCGGGTCACTCTTGTTCACCGGGTCATTTTCGCAATATGCGAACATGTTGGTGCTCAGGAGGCCTGTTGCATCCGTTGAGGCGTAGCTGTCGGCGTTTATGAAACGTCCGATCTCGGGGTCATAGTAGCGAGATTGGAGATAGTAAAAACCTGTCTCGGTGTCGTAATAATAACCGCGATAGCGGAGC
>MNSZ01000033.1 GCA_001916715.1 Firmicutes bacterium CAG:24053_14 | reverse complement strand
TCCATGACCAGCCTCACAAACTCGTCCTTACTGCGGGAGGCGAAGGAGACGATCTCCCGCAGGTTTTCCAGAATCAATTCCTCCAAGATCACCGTGCGGATGGAATGGGTCTGACCGCAGAAGTCACGGCTCTTTCGGTAGCCGGCGCACAGGTAGTATTCCTGCTCGCGCCGGAAGCTGGTGGCCCTGCATTGATACATGACAGATCCGCAGTCTGCGCAGAACATCATGCCGGAGAACATCCCCATTTCTCCCATTTTTGTAGGACGACGGCGCGTCTGCCTTGCTGCTCTCGCGGCGTCTGCGATTGCCTCCGTCCAGATTGGGTCATGGGTGTTCTCAAAGATCATCCACTCACTTTCCGGATTATGGATGACCTTTTTGCTCTTGTAGGACTTCTTCCTCGTCTTGAAATTGACCGTGTGCCCCAGGTACTCCCGCCAGCGGTCCATGATCCCCGCTTGATATTGCTTGCTTTCCGGCCCCTGCTGGCATAATAGGCGGCCGGGGTCAATATCCTTCGCTCTGTCAGCTTTCTTGCAATCTGGGACGGTCCGAAACCGTCCATCACATATAGGCCGATCTCATAGACCACCGCTGCGGCTTCCTCGTCCCTGACCCACAGCTTTTTGTTGTCAGGAGACTTCATGTAGCCATAGGGCGGCAGGGTCGTCAGATGCTCGCCGGCGTTGCCTTTGACCTTCATCACGGCACGGATCTTCTTGCTGGTGTCCTTCGCATACCACTCATTGATGATGTTCCGAAAAGGAGTGAACTCATTATCACCCTGGGTGCTGTCCACGCCATCGTTGACAGCAATAAAGTGAATGTCATGCTCTGGGAACATGATCTCGGTATACATGCCCACTTGCAGATAATCACGGCCCAGGCGTGACATATCCTTGATAATGACCCGCTTGACAAGGCCGGCTTCGATATCCGCAATCATTTGCTGGAAGCCAGGGCGGTTGAACGTTGTACCCGAAATGCCGTCATCAATATAAAAGCGATAGTTTTTGTAGCCGTGGTCAAGTGCGTAGCGTTGAAGGATCTTTTTCTGGTTGATGATACTGTTGCTGTCGCCCTGCAATTCATCGTCACGCGACAAACGGCAGTACAAAGCGGTAACAGCTTCGACGCTCATAGCGTTGTAAGGGAATTGAAGCGCGGCAGCGGTGTTTGACTGATGATACATAGTAACCTCCCATCCGGCAGTCAAACACGGTTTTGAAGTCACCTTCATTATACCGCGTCTTTTTGTCCCTGTCTGCCTGTTTGGGAGAATTAAGTTGTCGCTTCTTTCTGAACGTCCGCTTTCATCAGACGTTCCAGCTTCACGGCAATACTCTCGTCGCTCTTTTCTCGAAAGAAGGAATTGACGATAAAGGTTGTGTTGCCGATCTGTTTTTCGCTCCGCTTCGGCGGGGCGTATTTCTTTTCAGATGAAACGGTCGTTTGCATAGTTAGCCCCTTTCTAATCGTCTGAAAACAAATCATGTTTTGATAGCTTACAAAGAACAGCAGAAACGGACGGCTGAATGGCTTTTCAGCTCCACGGGGATCCCACCCCCGCGCGGTTCTCGCGCGGCCCTGCTCATTGCCTGCGACGCCTCACCGCCTGAATACGGCTGCACGCCCGGACTGTGACTGCAAGGGAGTATCGCCCCGCCTGTGCATCGTGGCCCGCGGGCTGCCTTGCCCGCTTTGCGGCCCGGTAGATGTCGCTCACTCCGTGGGAGGTCCTGGCGTACCGGCCGTATGGCTCCGCACAGACGGTAATGTATCCGTCTGCTCTATGCTGCGCCGGGATTTGCCGGGCTTTCTTTGTCAAGGAGCAAAGGGCTCAGCCGCACGGAAAGGGGTGCGCGCGGTTAAGACCCGCCTGGGTTCAGTTCAGGTCGAAACTCAGGATGGCGACGATCAGCTTCGTCTCAATTCGACGACGGATCTCCTCGTCCACAGCAAGGCAGGGGTTCCCGTTCTGGTCATACCCTCTGCGCATGGACAGAGCCGCTATGTAGCCGGAATAGTGATCCAGCACCTGGTTCACCGCCTCTGGGTCGCCCCGCACAGCGGCGGCGATCACCGGATACGGGATCAGCTTGTGCTTACTCATTTGCGTCACCTCCCATCAGCTCTTTCAGCAGCTCATAGGCCTGCTGCCTGCGGTTGTTGACCGTTCTCCGGGATAGGTTCAGCCTCTCGCCGATCTCACGGTCTGCCAGCTCCAGGAACCAGTACATCAGAAGGATATCCCGGAATCTCTGAGGCAGGGCGGTCAGCGCGTCGGCCAGCCGGTCATCCTTAATGAGAATCACGTCGCCGCCCACGGGGAAGGATGTGTATTCCCACGGATAGAGGTCATAGGTCGCAAGCGCCTCGCTGCCCTCCTCCGGCAGATCGCTCAGGGACACGAAGCGGTCCTGCTGGACGCGGATCTGACGGAAAGCATTGGCAGACTCATTTCGGATGGTCCTTTTGCAGAACGCATCGAAGGTGTGCTGCTTGTGCCGGTAATGGTGTTCAAGGTCCATTTTCTCACCTCCCTTCGCGCCGGAAGGCAGGTCGTGGTTTCCCCTTTCACCCCTTACTGGTTTTCCAAATGCCCCTTTTGGCCATTTTTTCGGAAATTTCTCAAAAATATTTTTTTCGCGGCTCATGCTGCGCTCCTTTCGTTCTGTTCGGGTGGATGTTCCTTCCAGAACGGAGGGCGGCGGGGAGCGGCAGCCCGCGGCGAAAAAGTGCCGGGAACGACA
>MNSZ01000058.1:178850-188885 GCA_001916715.1 Firmicutes bacterium CAG:24053_14 | reverse complement strand
TGCGCTGTACCCTTCGCGCTGGTTGGCGTCCAGCGCGCCGGTCGCGCCTCGCTGGAGCTCCTTGTAGATCGTGGTGTGGTGGACGCTCAGGCGGGCCGCAATATCGACCGGCCGATCTCCGAGCAGATGCCACGCCTCGATCTTCTTCCTGTCCTCGAAGGTCAGGTAGCGGTACTTTCCCGTCAGTCTCACCTCCGTTCTATGGGGTTGTAGTAAAGAAAAAACGCACAGCCGACTCAGTTGAGTCTCTGTGCGTTTAATGATAATGGACAGCAGTTTTTCCCTGCGACAATTTTTTTGTGGACATTATCACAATTTGGTTGTAAGATGCAAGGTAGCATACTGTAATATAAAATTAGTGTAATTATATCCTGCGAAAGGAAAGCAATATGAAAAAACTCAATAATAAGATCGACATGTTCTGCTACAGGCACCCGAGATTCGGTGTTCCGAACCTCATGCTGTACATTGTCGTTATAAGCCTTGCCGTATGGCTGCTGAGCATTATGGACAGCAGCAGGACGCTGATGAGCTACTTCGCATTTTCGCCCGAGCTTATATTAAAAGGGCAGGTATGGCGCCTTATCACGTTTATGTTCATTCCGCAGGATACGAGCATGTGGGCGCTGCTGTTTTTCTATTTTTATTACTGGATAGGCAGCACGCTCGAACGCGAGTGGGGCACGGCGCGATTTAATATATTCATCTTCTCCGGTGTTCTGCTCACCATCATCTACGGCATGGTGATCTATCTTATCACCAAGCAGTCGGCAAGCATCGGAACGTACTACATCTATCTTTCGATGTTCTTCTCCTTTGCTACGCTTTATCCGGATACCCAGGTTCTTTTCATGTTCATTATTCCGGTCAAGATCAAGTGGCTTGCGTATATCGACGCTGCGTTCTTCATCTTTGAAATGATAGCAACACCGTTCCCGTTCAATCTGCTGCCGCTTATCGCAATGTTCAACTACTTCATATTCTTCGGCGCGGATCTCATATCGGAGCTGCGGTCGAAGCGCGTGCACTACAGCAAAACAACGGTCAACTTCAACCGCGAAAAGCAGAAGATCAAATATGAGCAGCGCCAGAAGAACTACACCTATAAGTGCAGTGTCTGCGGCAGAACAGACGTGGATTTTCCCAATCTTGAATTTCGTTACTGCTCAAAATGCGCAGGCTACCACTGCTTCTGTCAGGACCATATAAACAACCACGTTCATTTCACTGAATAATAAAACAGGGTGGATAAGGATATGGAAGAGAAGAAAATAACGGCCAAGACAGTCGTTGGCATAGTGATATTCGTTGCTCTCCTTGCAGTGCTCGTCATGGTCGTGATGCGCGGCATTGCGGCAAACAAGGCGCTTGAGGAAACAGCGGAAAGCCCGGCCGTAACGGTGCAGCCGACGCCGACCCCGACTCCCGAGCCTACGCCGACACCGGTGGGCCTGCCGGACTTCAAGCCCCATTCCGTTGACGGAACAGAGCCTGAAAGACTCATTTCCAGCACGGCGATCATGGTTGACGGCGAGGTCGTCGAGCAGTACGAAAGCGATTACGAGATAAACTTCGACATGCCGGAGAGATACACAGAGCTTGAGGGCATCGTCACCTTCCGCGGCGATAACTTCCGCAGCGGCGCAGCCTACGGTACGGCGGCGGTCAGCAGCAAAACGCTCACGAAGGTCTGGTCGAAATCGACAAGCGGCCTGAGCGATACCGACGGCATCTATTGGTCCGGCAGCGGCTGGACCGGTCAGCCGCTTATCGTCAAATGGCCCGAGGCAACACGCAAGAACATAAGCGCAATGTACGACTGGGCGCGCGAAAAGGAAGGCCTTGTCGAGGTCATATACGCAACGCTTGACGGGCATGTGTATTTCTATGAGCTTACAAGCGGCGAATACACGCGCGAGCCGCTCAACCTCGGCTTTAACTATAAGGGAGCGGGTGCGCTCGATCCGCGCGGATATCCTATACTCTATGTCGGCTCGGGCGTTGACAGCGTAAACGGAAGATCCCGCGTCAAGGTCGTAAACCTTATTGACAACAGCGTTATGTTCGAGTTCGGCCACAATGAGACCTTTGCAAACCGCGGCTGGCATATGTTTGACTCTTCACCCCTCGTGAGCGCGGAGACAGATCAGCTCATCTATCCTGGTGAAAACGGAATACTCTACATCATTCATTTGAATACAAAATACAACGAGCAGACAGGTGAGCTGTCCGTTGATCCGGACAATATAGTCAAATGGAAGTATAACGGTGTGCGCAGCGGCAGCCGGTACTGGCTTGGCGTTGAGTCCTCGGCGGCGATAATCAATAACTACATTTTCCTTGCCGATAACGGCGGCAATCTCATGTGCCTTGATCTGAACACGCTGGAGCTCGTCTGGGTGCAGGATGTGCTTGATGACACAAACTGCTCGCCGGTCGTCGATGTCGAGAACGGGCATCCGTATATTTACATAAGCACCTCGTTCCACTACGGCTGGCGCTCGTACTCAACGGCGGCGATACCCATTTTCAAGATAGATGCCGAAACCGGCGAGATAGTCTGGCGCACGGATTACACCTGCTACACCGTGCAGGATCTCTCCGGCGGCGTTCAGGGAACTATCGCAGTAGGCAAAAACAAGCTCTCGGACATGATATTTGTCCCCATTGCACGCACTCCGGGCGCAAGCTCCGGCACGCTCGCGGCGCTCAAAAAGGACACCGGCGAGGTCGTCTGGGAAAAGGAAACGTCCATGTACAGCTGGAGCAGCCCCGTCGATTTCTATGACGCCGACGGCAACGGGTATCTGCTCTACTGCAACTCGGGCTTTAACATGTTCCTGATCGACGGAAAAACAGGCGAGCAGCTTGACTATATGAACCTCGGCGGCAATATCGAGGCTTCACCGGCAATGTACGGCAACTATGCCGTTGTCGGAACGTGCGCAATGCGCACATATTGCATACAGGTGGGTTAATTTGAACATATAGAGGTAAAAGGAAAAAGGAAGGGAAAAAGACAATGAAATACGCGATTTTTTACTTCAGCCCCTGCGGCGGAACAAAATCCGTCGCGGACATCATCAGCAAGGAGCTGGGTGACGCTCCCATGCAGGAGCTGACCACTCCGAGCATGAACACGGCCATCGACCATGATACGCTCACATTCTTCTGCTTCCCGGTCTACGGCGGCAGGATACCCAAGCCCATGTATGACCGTATGAAGATCATAAGCGGTGATAAAACGCCCTGCGTTCCCGTTGCCGTTTTCGGCAACCGTGCCGTTGACGACGCGCTGCTCGAGATGAGCGAGCTTGCCGAAAAATGCGGCTTTGTGACCGTTGCCGGCTGCGAGATGGTAGCTCCGCACTCGATCGACCCGCAGTTCGGCGCAGGCCGCCCCGACGCAAGCGATAAGGCAAAGCTGCATGATTTTCTCGAAAAGCTCAAGGCTGCCGAGAGCTTCAGCCCCGCCAAAATGCCCGGCGACCCCAACTACGCAAGCAAAAAGACGCCCTTCCTGCCGCTGTACCCCATGGCCTCCAAGGAGTGCATCGGCTGCGGTATCTGCGAAAAATACTGCCCGGCAGGCGCGATAAAGGGCAAGCATATGCGCACCGTTCCCACAAAGTGCATAAGCTGCATGCGCTGCGTGAGCATGTGCTCGACCGAGTCGCGCAAGGTTCCGGCGCCGATGCGCCTTGCCGCACATCTTACGCTCAAGAAGCTGTGTTCCGAGCGCAAGGAGCCCAAGTTTTATCTGTGATCACATTCAATTGCAAAATATCTGACAATTGCGTGTTGTGTTAATGCGGACTTGTGTGTTATACTGATAAAAAGACCTAAAATTTTTCATAGTAAGAGTATAAGGAATAAGGAAGGAGCTACATATGGCAAGAGAAAAAATCATTGCGCTCGGCAAAAAAATGACCGACCGCATACCCTACAAGCTCGGACTTGAGAAGCTCACAGAGTCCGATCCCGAGTATTACGGCCTTGAGTGCGTCGTGACCGACGATGAGGCCGACGTTGCACTGGCAATGGATCTCCGCAAGCCCACAACTCCCGAGAAGATTGCAAAGAAAATGGGCAAGCCCGTTTCCTACGTTCAGAAGATCATGGACGATCTGTCCGCCAAGGGCGTTCTGGAGTACAACTACGATACTCCCGACGGCAGCCGTCAGTATGTTCTGCCCATCTTCGTTCCCGGCGCTGCCGAGCTTATGAATATGAATCTCGAGCAGGTCGAGAAGTACCCCCAGATAGCAAAATTCTTCGAGCGTATGGCGTTTCTGCCGCTGACCAAGATCACTCCTATGGTACCTCCCGGAGGCAACGGCATAGGCATGCACGTTATCCCTGTCGAAAAGGCCATCCCGGCGACCAACGAGTCTGTGAGCATTGAGCATATCTCCCACTGGCTCAAGAAGTATGAGGGACAGCTCGGTGTAGGCTACTGCTCCTGCCGTAATGCAATGCGCCTTATGGGCGAGGGCTGCGGCGAGCTTCAGGAGGAGCTGTGTATAGCGGTCGGCACCTTTGCAAGATACTGCGTCGAGACAGGCAAGGGCCGCTATATCACCCACGAAGAGGCGCTGCGCATCCTCAAGCGCTCCGAGGAAAACGGCTATGTGCATCAGATAACCAATATCGACGGCGAGAACAAGATCTTCGCCATCTGCAACTGTGCGCTCGGCTCCTGCTTTGCCCTGCGCACCTCCCAGCTTTTCAATACCCCCAATATGTCCGCTTCCGCGTATCGCGCGCACGTCGATAAGGAAAAGTGCGTTGCCTGCGGTAAGTGTGTTGAGGTCTGTCCTGCAGGCGCGGCAAAGCTCGGCCAGAAGCTCTGCACCAAAGACGGCCCTGTTGTATATCCCAAGCAGCCTCTGCCCGATGACAACCACTGGGGCGAGCACATGTGGGATGTGGACTACAAAAACAATAACCAGAAAAACTGCCACGAGAGCGGCACCGCTCCCTGTAAGGCAGCTTGCCCGGCACATATCGCCGTTCAGGGTTATATCAAAATGGCAGGCGAGGGCAGATATCTTGATGCTCTCAAGCTTATAAAGCAGGATAACCCGTTCCCGGCGGTCTGCGGCAGCATCTGCAACAGAAGATGCGAGGACGCATGCACCCGCGGTCAACTTGACCGCGCGGTTGCCATCGACGAGATCAAGAAGTTCATCGCCGAGAAGGAGCTGAGCGAAAAAACTCGCTACATCCCCGAAAAGCGCCGTCATAAGACTCCAGATACCGACTATGTCGAGAAGATCGCAGTGATCGGCGCAGGCCCTGCCGGCATGAGCTGTGCTTATTACCTGGCCGAGATGGGCTACGCAAACGTCACCGTTTTCGACCGCAACCCGGTACCCGGAGGCATGCTCACCCTCGGAATCCCGTCCTTCCGCCTTGAGCGCAAGGTCATAAATGCCGAGATCGACGTGCTTAAGAAAATGGGCGTCAAGTTCAAGTGCGGCGTCGAGGTCGGCAAGGATATCACCATCGACGAGCTGCGCAAGCAGGGCTATAAGGGCTTCTTCGTCGCCATCGGCGCGCAGAATTCGGCAAAGCTCGGCATAGCCGGTGAAGACCTCAAGGGTGTTTACGGCGGCGTTGATTTCCTGCGCGACGTCAACCTCGGCAATAAGGTTGAGATCGGCAAGAAGGTCGCCGTTATCGGCGGCGGCAACGTCGCAATGGACGTTGTGCGCACGGCTGTCCGCCTCGGCGCCGAGGAGGCTTACATAGTCTATCGCCGCAGCGAGGACGAGATGCCGGCAGATAAGGAAGAGGTCGCCGAAGCAATGGCAGAGGGCGTGAAGTTCTGCTACCTCAATGCTCCTGTAGAGATCACCGGCACCGCGGCAGGCAAGGTCAACGGCCTGAAGGTCGAGATCATGGAGCTTGGCGAGCCTGACGAGAAGGGCAGAAGAAAGCCCGTCGGTACCGGCAAGTTCAAGACCATCAAGGTCAATTCCGTCATCGGCGCTATCGGCCAGACCATCGACTGGGGCGAGCTGGATGTCGGCGCGCTCAAGACCGCCACAAAGGGCGTTGCAATGGCAGATCCCGTAACTCTCCAGACCGCACAGGAGGATATCTTCGTCGGCGGCGACTGCTACACCGGCCCGAAGTTCGCTATCGACGCGATAGCCGCCGGCCGTGAGGGAGCTATCAGCCTGCACCGCTATGTTCAGCCCGGCCAGAGCCTTACCCTTGCCCGTAATCCGCGCGATTTCTACGAGCTGGATAAGGACAACGTCGTGCTCGATATAAACTGCTTCGATGCGCCCGTGCGCCAGGAAGTCAAGCACGATCCGCGCAAGGCAAAGACCATGAAGAACGACCGCGTCACCTTCACCGAGGAGCAGGTAAAGGCGGAAGCCAGCCGCTGCCTGGGCTGCGGCGTGACGATCGTTGATCAGAACAAGTGCATCGGCTGCGGCCTGTGCACCACTCGCTGCGAGTTTGATGCGATCCACCTGCATCGCGATCACCCCGAGGCGAGCAAGATGGTCACTACCGACGACAAGATCCCGCCTCTGGCAGCATATGCCGCAAAGCGCGCCGTTAAGATCAAGATCAAGGATCTCAAGGAAAAACTCGCAAAGTGATCACATCGGAGGAAATGCCCCATGCATGAGCTCGGAACGGTATTTTACGTTATCAAGGAAGTGGAAAAGCTCTGCGACGAGAATGATCTGACCAAGGTCGGAAGCGTCACGCTTCAGATAGGCGAGGTCAGCGGCATCGTGCCGGAATATATCGTCGATTGCTGGAACTGGGCCGTAAAGGAGTCCAAATATATGAAGGAGGCCGAGCTGAAGGTCGAAAAGCTCGAGGCGGTCACCTTCTGCGAGGACTGCAAGCAGACCTACCCGACGGTGAAATACGCGAAGGTGTGTCCGTATTGCCAGAGCGAGAATACATATCTCGTAACCGGCAACGAATACATCATAAAAGAGATCGAAGCAATGTAACCCCAAAAGCAGACTAAATTAAAAGCTCCCGACCGATTCGGTCGGGAGTTTTTGTGCGGCAAAATGCACAAGCGGCGTAATAACTATTTATTTACTATTACTATTTAAGAAAAGAGCAAGATGTGTTATAATATATATCGAAGAGGGCGATTGACGGTCGCTGTCCCACCCTGTCGGCACGAAAGTGCCGGTCGGTGACTTTCAATTTGGGAGAATATGCCCCGCAAAATACAAACGCACCGCACGGTTATCCCCCGTGCGGTGCAACTTTATATGTTCAGGTTATCGACTCCGTTTCGCATCTCGAACAAAAATGCGATGAAGCTTTTCATGTACGGGATAAACTCGCCCGAATCGATCATCGACATGACCTCGTCGAGCGTCGCCCAGCGCGCGGCCATGACCTCCTCGGCCTGAAAGCGCAGCGAGGAAAGCGCAATGTCTTTCAAGATGATGTAGTAGTCGTCGAAGCCGTCCTCAAAGTTTGCCGTCAGCCGCGGCCGAATGTCGGAAAAGTCGATGTCTATCCCAAGCTCCTCGCACAGCTCACGGTGCATCGCCTGCCGGCTGGTCTCGCCGGAAAGCGCACTACCTCCGACGGTGACGTCCCATTTCTCGGGAAATGTGGCCTTCTGCGTGCAGCGCTGCTGGATGAGCAGCCTGCCGTCAGTGCTGAAAATTGCGACATGCACGACCATGTGGTAAAGCCCCTCCGGGTGCTTTGCGCCGCGGATAACGCTTTTGCCGGTCGGTATTCTGTCAACGTCGTATGCGTCCCATGTTTCCATAATTATCACCCGGAACACAGTAGCATTTTTTCGCCGCCGCGTCAAGAGAATGTCGCGTTCGGTCGAAAATAACTGCTTTACATCGGCTGCGCGATTTGCTATAATATTTGGGCGTTATAAATGCGCCCGTAGCTCAGCTGGATAGAGTGTCAGACTCCGACTCTGAAGGTCGTGGGTTCGAATCCCGTCGGGCGTACCATTAAAAAAGCCAGTGTTATCAATGCTTTCAGGCATTTTTACACCGGCTTTTTTTATCACTTTTTACTGTCCGCTTTTTGCTTTGCTAAGGCGCTCTTGCCTTGCCTGATTGTATTTCATGGAGTAGTTTCTCAGACATTCATGCAGCATGAGCGCGGCAATATCGGCGGACTTTTTTAGCTCGCTATCCGATAAATTCAGCTCGGACAGGGCGCTTTTGATGCTCTCGCCGCTTATTAGGGCTGCGGCCATGATGGCTTTTCCCTCGGCAGCTGCCGCAATTACGGACATTGCATCGACTATGCTGCCCGGAATTTCCGGAGCGGTGTAGAAGCCGCATTGACTTATAATGTCGCGCTCGACAAGGATTGCAAGTCGGAGAAATACATATCCGCCCTCGTCCTGCATGCTGCTCTCCGCGACCGGGGAAGCGGACATTTCCGTGCCGTCGGCTCACAGCAAAACGTCGCTGCCGATTTTTTCTTTATCTGCTTCCATGCTGATCCTTTCCGCCGCACACAGGGCAGCCGGGGAGCTTTACGATGCTGTGCTCCTGAAACACATTGTCCCACAGGTCAACGTACAGAAGCGTTTTGCGCACGGAGCTGCTTGCAAAGCTGTGCGTTATTATCTTTATCGCTTCGGTCGCCTGAACGGCAGCGATAAACGGTGCGGCGGTGCTGAGTATACCATGCGTGCCAGCTATCGGATATGTGCCGCGCTCCGGCGTTTCGCCGGGCATCAGACAGGCAAAGCACGGTCCGCCCGGCACGATATTCATCGTCATGCCCTGACTCTGCACAACTCCGCCGTATATCCACGGAATACCGCGCGGTACGCAGCAGTTATTAATTATCTTGCGTGCCTCAAAATTATCGCTTGCGTCAATGACGATATCGGCTCCGCCGAGCAGGGCAGGGGCATTGTCCTCCGTGAGCCGTTCGCGCGACGATGCGATCGAAATATCGCTGTTTATTTTTCCGAGATGCTCGCAGGCTGCATCGGCCTTGCTGCGCCCGACATCGCTCTCATCAAAAAGCGTTTGACGCTGAAGATTGCTCAGCTCTACGATGTCGTTGTCGATGATGAGTATATGCCCGACTCCGGCGCGTGCAAGATACGACGAAGCCGCCGTACCGAGCGCGCCCTGCCCGACTATGGCAACGTGTGCGCGGCCGAGCTTTTCCTGCCCCGCGTGGTCGATATATGGCAGACGGATCTGCCTGTCATATCTATTGTTCTGATCCATTTTTCTTCACCACTTTTCATACATCCCGAGCAGAGCCTTATAATCCTCCGGTGTGTCGGCGTCGCGAAGAGAGCCGGGGTCGTTGACGGGGATCTCAATCATCGTTTCTCCGCACGCGGCCATTGCTTTTCCGAGGCCGCCGTCGCCGCTATACGCTAAAATTCCGTCAACGAGCCTTGCTGTGATCAGTATCGGATGTCCTCGCTTGCCGTCGCAAACGGGGCAGGCAAGCTCTGCTCCGGAATCGATGAGGGCGCGCGCGGTCGAGGCTTCAAACAGCGGAACGTCAACCGGTGTGAAAAGTATCCTGCCGCACTTATCCTTCAGATAATTAAGCCCCAATGCAGCCGAGTCGAACATCTGCGTTGTCGCATAGCGCTCGTTTCGGATGAACGTCAGGCCGCAGCCCTCAAGATGCCGCTCCAAAGCGTCGGCATTATGCCCGGTTATCATAACGATCTCCTCAGCTCCTGTCTGCCGGAGCGTTGAGACTATGCGCCGGGCTATGGACTGCGAGCCTATGCTGAGCATGGGCTTGAAATCCCCCATGCGCGACGACATGCCGGCTGCTACTATTACCGCACCTATACTCATGCTATATCCTCCATTGTAAACCATTATTTGCGCAGCGGCACCGAGCTGCCGAGCACGGATAGAAACTGCTTTAGAACGGGGTTTGAGTTCGAGCTTTGCCACGCAGCGATTATATCCTCCTTCTCGCACTCGCCGACGAGCGGAACAAAAACAAGGTTATCCGCATCGTACAGCTTGTCGGTGAAATAATCCGGCAGTATCGAAATCCCCTCCTGAGCGG
>MNSZ01000058.1:148690-178818 GCA_001916715.1 Firmicutes bacterium CAG:24053_14 | reverse complement strand
GGAAGAGAATGTTCGGCTTGTAGCCTGCGTCCTTGTAAAGCTGCATGAAGAATGCGTCGCCGTAGGAATCGTTCGAAGCGTCGGGCGACATGTACAGTATGCTTTCGCCCTTAAGATCGGCGCGGCTTAGCCGCCGTCTGCCGGCAAGGGGGTGCTCGTCATACAGGGCAACAACGAGCCGCGCGCTTTCAACGCCTATGTATTCCACGTCCGCCTGAGCTTTTAGGTTCGTGCTGTCCCAGGTGAAGATAATGTCATACTCCTGCTGCATAAGCCCGGCGGCCAAAACATCGGTCGAGCAGCGGTAAAAGCTTATAAGCGCGTTTTGGTTTTGCAGATGAAACGAGCGCATGAGCACCGAAAGATCGCTGCGCTCGTAGCCGCGGACAAAGCCCACGCGCAGCGTTCCGGTAAGTCCGGTGGACGCATCGTGGACGCGCTCGACGGCGCTGCTCATTCTGTCAAGTATGGCGCGAGCCTCGCCCAGAAAAATTTTGCCTGCCGGGGTGAGCGACACAGGGCGCGTAGAGCGGTCAAACAGTGCGCAGCCGAGAGATTCCTCCAGCAGCTGCATCTGCTGAGTGATTGCCGTTTGGGATATATAAAACTGCTCGGCGGCCTTTGTGAAGCTGCGGCTTTCGGCGGCCGCAACGAAGTATTTAAGCTGATTTCTGTTCATCATATGCCTCAAAATAAGTTTTTCTTATTTTAGCATACGGAAACTGCTCTTGTAAACTGCTGATTTTTTGACTAAAATAAGCAATAGCTTTTTTGAGAGAGGTATTCGTATGAAGAGAGAATCATTCGGCTCCAGACTCGGATTTCTGCTTGTCAGCGCAGGCTGCGCTATCGGCATCGGAAACGTATGGCGCTTTCCTTACATAACGGGTCAAAACGGCGGCGGCTATTTCGTCCTGTTTTACCTTATCTGCCTTGTTGTCATGGGTATCCCCGTGCTGACGATGGAGCTTGCGGTCGGCCGCGCGAGCCGGCAGAGCGCCGTTCTGGGCTACAAGGCGCTTGAAAAGCCCGGCAGCAAGTGGCACATCCACGGCTGGTTCTGCCTTATCGGCTGCTATCTGCTGATGATGTACTATACGACCGTTGCAGGCTGGATGGCAAGCTATTTCGGTAAATTCCTGACCGGTGTGTTCCACTCCGGCATGTCGGCCGATGCGACCAGCGCCGTGTTCGGCAACCTTCTGGCGTCTCCCGGCGAGATGGCGATATGGACCGAGATCGTCGTTGTCGTAGGCTTTATCGTGTGCAGCTTCGGCCTTAAAAAGGGGCTTGAGCGCATATCGAAATTCATGATGCTCGCGCTGCTTGCGCTGATAATCGTGCTCGCCGTTCACAGTCTGACGCTTTCCGGCGCGGCAGAAGGCATGAAATTCTATCTGCTCCCGTCCATTGATACCATCCGCAAAAACGGCTTCGGAAGCCTCATCACGGACGCTATGAACCAGGCGTTTTTCACCCTCAGCCTCGGCATTGCGGCAATGGAGATATTCGGCAGCTACATGAGCGATAAGCACACGCTCACGGGTGAGGCTGCACGCATCTGCGCACTGGATACCTTCGTTGCGCTCATGGCAGGAACGATCATCTTCCCGGCCTGCTTCTCGTTCGGCGTGTCGCCCGAGCAGGGACCGTCGCTGATATTTGTTACTCTGCCGCAGGTGTTTGTCAACATGGCCGGCGGCCGCTTCTGGGGCGCGCTGTTCTTCCTGTTCATGATCTTTGCAAGCTTTTCCACTGTGCTTGCGGTTTTCGAGAATATCATTGCCGTATGCATGGATACCTTCGGCCTGAGCCGCAAGAAGGCCGTTGCAATAAACTTCATTCTTCTTGCGCTGCTGAGCCTGCCGTGCGTATTCGGCTATAATATCTGGAGCGATCTGCATCTTATCGGCGGCAGGGATGTGCTCGATACCGAGGACTTCCTCGTGTCGAACCTGCTTCTGCCTATCGGCTCGCTTGTCTATCTGCTGTTTTGCGTCAGCAAGTGGGGCTGGGGCTTTGATAAGTATATTGCCGAGGTCAATAAGGGTACCGGCATCCGTCTTTCGCCCAAGCTCAAGCCGTATTTCCAGTGGATACTGCCGATACTTATACTCATAATCCTCGTCCAGGGACTTATATAAGCTTTCAAAGCCGACCGAAAGGCCGGCTTTTTCATTTACAGAACGGAGCAAATGTGTTATGATATTTTATTATTAAAATATCAGGAGAAAACGATGCTGGATAAACTTAAACAGCTTGATAACAGATATTCCGAGCTCGGCCAGCGAATGGAAAACGGCGAGATATATGCAGACCCGACGGCATACACCAAATGCGCACGTGAGATGAAAGAGCTTGAGCCGATAGTCACGGCGTACAGGGAGTATGTCAAGTGCGAAAAAGCAATGAAGGACGCCGAGGAGCTTATGTCCGACCCCGAGTTCAAGGAACTTGCACAGGAGGAGTATAACGACGCAAAGCAACGCCTCGGCGAGCTTGGCGAGCAGCTTAAGATTCTGCTCCTGCCAAAAGACCCGAACGATGAGCGCAACGTCATTATGGAGATCCGCTCCGGCGTCGGCGGAGAGGAAAGCTCGCTTTTTGCGCATGATCTTTTCCGCATGTATTCCATGTATGCAGAGAGTAAGGGCTGGAAGATAGATATCGTCAATATTAACGAAACGGAGCTTGGCGGCATAAAGGAAATGAGCTTTGTCGTCGAAGGGCAGGGAGCATATTCACGCCTTAAGTTTGAAGCCGGCGGCCATCGCGTTCAGCGCGTGCCCGAAACCGAGTCCGGAGGCAGGATACATACCTCGGCGGCAACCGTTGCGGTTCTTCCCGAGGCCGAGGAGGTCGAGTTTGAAATTAACCCTGCCGATCTTCAGATCGACACCTACCGTTCGTCCGGAGCCGGAGGTCAGCATGTAAATAAGACCGAAAGCGCAATACGCATAACGCATTTGCCCAGCGGCGTCGTGGTCGAATGTCAGGACGAGCGCAGCCAGTATAAAAACAAGGACAGAGCGATGAAGATCCTGCGCTCAAAGCTGTATGAGGCCGAGCAGCAGAAGCAGGCCGCAGCCATAGCTGCCGAGCGCAAAAGCCAGGTCGGCTCGGGCGACAGGTCGGACAGGATACGCACCTATAACTTCCCCCAGAACCGCGTCACCGATCACAGACTTGTCGGCGATGTGCGCAATTTCAATATTCAAAGCGTGTTAAACGGCGACCTTGACCCGATAATAGATGCGCTGATAACCGCAGATCAGGCGGAAAAGCTCAAAAGGCAGGCGGAGAGCTGATGGAAACTAAGATAATCGGAAAAGATGATCTGAACACAGCGGCTGCGCTCATAGCCGCAGGGCAGCTCGTTGCCGTTCCTACGGAAACGGTTTACGGCCTTGCATGCAGCGGACTTGACGCTGACGCGGTCGAGCAGGTTTATGAGGTCAAGGGCAGACCCGAGGTAAAGCCGCTGTCGCTGATGCTGCATAAGGGCGCTGCCGTGACGAGGTACTGCGCAAATGTTCCCAAGCAGGCGCGCGTGCTTATGGATAAATTCTGGCCCGGCCCCTTGACGATAGTTTTAAAGTCAAAGGACATCGTTCCCGATATCGTCCGCGCAGGCGGCGATACGGTCGCGCTAAGGTGCCCCGACCACCCGATGACGCAGACAATGCTGAAAAAAGCGCGCCTGCCGTTTGCCGCGCCCTCGGCAAATCCCTCGGGCGAGAAAAGTCCCGTTACGGCGCAGGAGGTGCTCGGATACTTCGACGGCAAAATTGCCGCCGTCGTGGACGGAGGAAAATGCGGCCTCGGAAAAGAGTCAACCATAATCGATATGAGCGCGGCACCGTATAAGATACTGCGCCGCGGCGCGCTGCCCGAGGAGGAGATCGCCGCAGCTCTTGCCGAAAACCTCAGGGTCGTCGGCATAACCGGCGGCACGGGCTGCGGAAAAACAACGGCTCTGCGCGAGCTTGAAAAGCTGGGAGCGCTCATAATAGACTGCGACGCGCTGTATCACGATATGCTCAGAACAAATGCGCAGATGCTCGGCGATATCGAGCGCTCGTTCCCCGGCACGGTAACGAATGGTGTGCTTGACCGCAAGGCGCTGGGCGCAACGGTGTTTTCAAATGAAGCGGCGCTTGTTGATCTTAACGCGATAACGCATCACTACATCGGCCTTGAAGTCAACAAAAAGCTCAGAGAGTGGGCGATGAACGGCGGAAAGATAGCGGCCATCGACGCGATAGCGCTTCTTGAAAGCGGACTTGGCGAAAAATGCTGCGCCGTGGTCGGAATAGTTGCCGAGAAAACGACGCGCATCGAGCGTATAATGAAGCGCGACGGCATAGGCTATGAGTATGCCATGATGCGTGTGAACGCCCAATATCCGAACGAGTATTTCGAGCAGAAATGCGAATATGTGCTGCACAATGACGGCAGCGAGGACAAATTCAGAAAAGAATGCAAAAATTTATTTAAGGAAGTATTGAAAAATGGCTGAGATCAGAGACGAACTATTTTACAAGCAGAAAAACGGTTATGATACTATGAGCACGCAGCAGCGCATCGATATGGAGGATTACTGCCGCGGCTACATGGCGTTTTTAAACGAGGCGCGCACCGAGCGCGAGGCGGTGAAGATCGCAATAGAGATGGCCGAGGATAAGGGCTTTGTCGAGTATGTTGACGGTATGAAGCTTTCCCCGGGCGATAAGGTCTACTGCAACAATCGCTCAAAGGCTCTTATGCTCGCCGTCATCGGCCGGAAAAGCCTTGAGGAAGGCTGCGTTATTGCCGGCGCGCATGTCGATTCGCCGCGCATCGACCTCAAGCAGAATCCTCTTTACGAAAGCGACGAGCTTGCGTATTTCAAGACCCATTACTACGGCGGCATAAAGAAATACCAGTGGGTCACCATTCCTCTCGAGCTGCACGGCGTGGTCGCGCTCAAAAACGGCGAGACGATCGACGTGAGCATCGGCCACGATCCTTCCGATCCGCAGTTTGTCATAACCGACCTCCTGCCGCATCTCGGCAAGGAGCAGATGAGAAAGACCATGGAAGAGGGCATCACCGGCGAGGGTCTCAATATCCTCATCGGCAGCATCCCCTACGCCGACGAGGGCAGCGACAGAGTCAAGCTTGCCGTCATGAGCATCCTCAACGACCGCTACGGCATCGTCGAGGAGGACTTCCTCTCAGCTGAGCTGACCGCCGTTCCTGCGTTTGAAGTTCGCGAGATCGGACTTGACCGCTCGCTCATCGGCGGCTACGGCCACGATGACCGCGTGTGCGCATACGCAGAGCTAAAGGCGATACTCGACCTTGACGAGGCGCCCGAAAAGACGGCAGTCTGCATCCTCGCGGATAAGGAAGAGACAGGCTCGGACGGCGTCAGCGGCATGCAGAGCAGCGCATTCGAGTGCTTCATGGAAGAGCTGTGCGCCGGTCAGAACGTTCCTCTGCGCCGCTGCTTTAAAAACAGCTTCTGCCTGTCGGCGGATGTCACCGCGGCGTTTGATCCGAACTTCCCCGAGGTCAGCGAAAAGCGCAACGATGCAAAGCTCAACTACGGCATGGGCATCTGCAAGTTCACCGGCGCTCGAGGCAAGAGCGGAACGAGCGACGCTTCGGCCGAGATCGTCGGCTACCTGCGCAGAATATTCGCCGATGCAGGCGTTGTCTGGCAGATGAGCGAGCTTGGCAAGGTCGATCAGGGCGGCGGCGGCACCATAGCAAAGTACATGGCAAACCGCAATATCGACACGATCGACGCAGGCGTTCCCGTCATGAGCATGCATGCTCCGTTTGAAGTCGTTGCTAAGTTTGACTGCTTCATGACCTACCTTGGCGTGCTTGCTGCATATAAAGCATAATAAAACCGCCTCATATCTGACAAAATAGGTATGAGGTGATTTTTTTGGAGGAGCTTAAAGAGTTGGGCAGCGCTCAGCCGCAGGGCCGGGCAGGAATGATACACTGCCTGACTATCGTCGGTCAGGTCGAGGGGCATCAGATATTGCCCGAGGATAACAAAACCACAAAATATGAGCATGTCATGCCGCTGCTCGCGGCGGTCGAGGAGTCCGAGGAGATAAAGGGACTGCTGATACTTTTAAACACCGTCGGCGGCGACGTTGAGGCCGGGCTCGGCATAGCCGAGATAATTGCCGGAATGAAAAAGCCAACGGTATCGCTCGTGCTCGGCGGAGGACACTCGATCGGCGTGCCGCTTGCCGTTGCCGCGTCGCGCAGCTTCATTGCGCCGTCGGCGGCAATGACTATCCATCCGGTGCGCCTGAACGGCGTTGTCATCGGTGTTCCGCAGACATATAACTATTTTGCGCGCATTCAGGAGCGCATAGTAGGCTTTGTGACAAGCCACTCGAATATAAGCCGCGAGAAGTATAACGAGCTGATGATGGCGACCGACGAGCTTGCAAACGATGTCGGCAGCGTGATATACGGGCAGGAGGCGGTCGCCTGCGGACTTATCGACAGCATCGGCGATCTTTCGGACGCGCTTGACTATCTGCACAATGAGATCGAAAAGCAGGCACACTGATGTGTGCTTGCTTTTTAATACATTATATGATAAAATAACTCAGTTAAGTATACATAACACCTACATAGGAGATAAATACATGAGCATTTTGGATGCCATAATCCTCGGCATTGTTCAGGGCGTTGCGGAGTTTTTGCCCATTTCAAGCTCGGGACACCTTGCGATTTTGCACAATCTTTTTAATATGTCCGACCTCGGCAGCAATCACATGTTCTTTGACGTTCTGCTGCACTTCGGCACGCTTATCGCTATCTGCTTTATGTACTGGAGCGACATTAAAGCGATGTTTACCCAGACTATCGACATGCTTTCCGGCAGAACGGTTGACGAAAACGGCCGGCGCAGGAGATTTCCCGAGGCGCGGCTTTTTATGCTTATCATTGTCGCGACGCTGCCCTTGGTACTTATTCTCCCGGTGCACAAATACATTGAAGCGCTTTCAAACTCAACGGTGTATGTCGGCATAGCGCTCATTCTCACCGGCTGCATGCTGCTCGTTTCGGACAAAATGGCCAAGGGCAGCAAGACCGAGAAGAACATGCTTTTCACCGATGCGCTCATCGTCGGCCTGTGCCAGTGCGTTGCAACGCTGCCCGGCCTGTCGCGCTCGGGAACGACAATAACTGCCGGTATCGCAACGGGTCACGACCGCAGCTATGCCGTGAAATTTTCGCTTCTTATGAGCATTCCGGCGGTGCTCGGCGCAACGCTTCTGGAGCTTGTTGACGCGTTCAAGGCCGGTATCGACGTATCTCTTATTCCAGCGTATCTTTTCGGAATGATCGCCGCCATGGTCTCCGGCGTTTTGTCCATCGGACTTCTGAAAATGATCGCGCGCAAGACGCGCTTCGGCGGATTTTCATACTACTGCTGGGTAGTCGGCGTTCTGACGATAATACTTTCACTTATATTCTGATAAAGGCAGGTAAGCTGAATAATGGCGCAAACCGCTACAAAGAAAAAATCCAATAGTTCCGGCAAAAACCAGTCCTCGCAGTCGGCAAAAAAGCCGAACAGTACCGAGCCTGCGACTAACCCTGCCCGGAGAATAATAGCCGCTGCGTGCTTTTTGTTTGCCGCCGTTCTCGTCGTTATAGGCATATTTGCGCATGACGGTGTTGTTGTCGGCTGGCTGTGCTCGCTCCTGAAGGGCCTTTTCGGCTATGGCTTCTGGATCTGTGCACCGGTGTTTCTGCTTGCAGCGTATATTCTGGCATTTAACAGGGAAAGACCGTGCACATGGCGCATGACGGCGACTCTGCTTCTGCCTCTTTTGGCAGGCGCGCTTGTAAACCTTCTGCTGTCGCAGGTCGTTGTGGATAACCTCAGCGGCGTCGGCGAGCTGTTCGGAACGCTCTATTCCGGCGGCAAGAAAATGTTGTGTGCCGGCGTTCTCGGAACGCTCATAGCATTTGCGCTGGAAAAGGCGTTCAGCATATACGGCGCGGCTATCGTGCTCCTGCTGGCGTTTATATTCTTTGCGCTGTCGGCGCTTAGCATAACGCCGAAAAAGCTTTTTGAGTTCTTCCGCGCAGATCCGGCCGAAAAGCCGGAGAAAAAGACAAATTCGGCTGCCGCCATTGCCGAGCCTGCCCCGGCGCAGGATGCGGAGCAGGAGGCCGAGAAAACCAAAAAAGCCCGCCGCCGTGCGATAGATATTCCGCTTGACGATGAGCCTGCGTTTGCAAAAAAATCGGCAGCCTCCGAGGAGCCTACGGTGAAGGAAGAGCCTGCACCGAAAAAGGACGGCGGCCTGTTCGGCAAAAAAAGCGCGAAGGCAAAGCCGGCAAAGGCTTCTGCCGACGTTGAGCCTATGACCATTGAGGAGGTCGAGGCGCTGACGGGCATTTCGGCTGTGAAAATGACCGACGAGGGAGCCGTGAAAACGGCGGCGGTGTCCGATCCGCCGAAAAAGGCATCCGCAGCCGAGGTCGCGGCCGAGACGGAGGCGATACGCAACGCCATTGAGTCGGCAACGAGCGACGGCGAGTACGAAAAGCCGCCGATATTCCTGCTCAAAAAGGGTCACGCGGTCGCGTCAAACTCCGATGAGGAGCTGCGCACGAACCGCGAGCGCCTTGAGAATACGATAAAGAGCTTCGGCGTGTCGGCAAGAATAGTTGACACGACCCGAGGTCCCACGGTCACGCGCTATGATCTTGAGCTTGACCAGGGCGTGAAGCTCAGCAGGCTCACAAACCTTGCCGGCGATATCGCGCTTGCCCTCGGCGTTGTGAGCGTGCGCATTGCGCCGATACCCGATAAGATATCCACCGTCGGCATCGAAGTGCCGAATAAGATCATAAGCACCGTTTACCTGCGCGATATAATCGACTCGCCGCGCTTTGCCTCGTCCAAGTCAAAGCTCAGCTTTGCCATCGGCAAGGACATTGCCGGTCAGGCGGTAGTCGGCAACATAGCAAAGCTTCCGCACCTACTCATTGCAGGCACTACCGGCTCGGGCAAATCGGTGTGCATGAACTCGCTTATAATAAGCCTTCTGTATAAATCCGATCCCGATGAGGTCAAGCTCATCATGATCGACCCCAAAATGGTCGAGCTTGGCGTTTATAACGGCATTCCGCACCTGTATATACCTGTTGTCACCGACCCGAAGAAGGCAGCCGGTGCGCTCCAGTGGGCGGTTACGGAGATGCTGAAGCGATACAGGCTGTTCTCCGAGCTTGGCGTAAGAAGCCTTGAGGCATATAACGAGCACCTTGCCGAAAACGGGCAGCCGAAGATGCCGAGCATCGTTATTGTCATCGACGAGCTTGCAGACCTCATGCTCGTTGCGTCTAAGGACGTTGAAGAGAGCATCTGCCGCGTCGCCCAGATGGGCCGCGCCGCCGGTATGCACCTTGTTATCGCAACTCAGCGACCCTCGGCCGACGTTATCACCGGCCTTATGAAGGCCAATATCCCGAGCCGCATTGCGTTTGCCGTGTCCTCCGCGCTTGAAAGCCGCATTATCCTCGATAATGCCGGAGCGGAGAAGCTTATCGGCATGGGCGATATGCTGTATGCCCCCATAGGCTGCGGCAAGCCTCTGCGCGTGCAGGGCGCATTCGTCAGCGACGATGAGCGCGACTCGATCGTTCAGTTTATAAAGCGCCAGTCCACCGCGCAGTACAGCGAGGACGTCATGGCGCAGATCGAAAAAGCCGCCGAGGATAAGGGCGCAAACGGCAAGGGCCGCGGCGACGATGACGAGCCGTCGGGCAAGCCCGACTATGACGAGCTGCTGCCGCAGGCGGTCGATGTTATTTTCGATACCAAGCAGGCGTCCGTGTCGATGCTTCAGCGCCGACTGAAGCTCGGCTATTCGCGCGCTGCGCGCATAGTAGATCAGATGGAGGAAATGGGCATCATCGGCCCGTTTGAAGGCTCAAAGCCGCGCCAGATACTCATAACGCGCGACCAGTGGCTCGAAATGCAGACCACTCAGGGCACGGCACCTACCGAAACGCTGCAAATTAAGACGGAGTTTGCCGACGAGATCGACGATATGTAAAACACAAGGGCGGTTAACATAATGTGACCGCCCTTGCTTGATTTGGAGACTGATATGAACGATTATTTCTGCCCTCGGATGGAGAAAAGCGATATAAACAACATAAGCATGCTCGGCCTTGCGCATATCGGCGACGGAGTGTATGAGCTTTTGACGCGCACCATGCTGTGCGCCGACGGAAACAAAAAAGTGACCGAGCTGCACAAAAAAACGGTCGCGATAGTCAACGCCCCGGCTCAGGCCGAGGCGGCCGAAAGGCTTCTGCCGCTGCTTGACGAAGACGAAATGTATGTCTACAAACGCGGCCGCAACGCAAAGGTAAATTCCGTGCCGCATAAGGCCGACATTGCGCAGTATCACGCCGCCACCGGGCTTGAGGCGCTGTTCGGCTGGCTGTATCTTCAGGGAAAAACGCAGCGGATAAACGAGCTGTACGCGGTTTGCGCGGAGGGTCACCATGGCGCTTGATGCAATACTGTTATCAGGAATAATAGCCGAGCTGCGGCCGAAGATCATAGGCGCGAGGATCGACAAGGTCCAGCAGCCCGAGCGCGATAAGATCGTCCTCTCCGTTCGCGGGGACGAGAATATGCGCCTGCTCATTGACGCAGGGGCCGGCAGCGGCAGATTGCAGCAGACGAAAATGAGCTTTGAAAATCCGGCCGAGCCGCCGATGTTCTGCATGCTGCTGCGCAAATATCTCACAGGCGGCAGGATAGAGGCAATAGAGCAGCCGAACTGGGAACGCCTCGCAATGGTTAACATAACATCGCGCAACGAGCTTGGCGACAATGTTGATCTGCGCCTTGCCGTGGAGCTGATGGGAAGAAGCTCGAACCTCGTGCTCATAGGCTCGGACGGGCGAATAATCGACTGTCTGCGCCGCATGGACTACGGCGGCGACGCCGAGCGCAGGCTGCTGCCGGGCATGATATATCGCCTGCCGCCGAAGCAGCGCAAGCCGCTCATTTTTGACCTGTCGCAGGAAGAGATAGCGCAGACGCTTGCGCAGTCCGACGCCGGCAAAAGCACGGACAAGCGTATAATGGACAGCTTTTCCGGACTCTCGCCGCTTGTGTGCCGCGAGCTTGCCTGCCGCAGCGGAGATAACGCCGCATTCCTGCCCGAGGCGATCGGCGCGTTTCTTGAAAGCGTCAGGGCAGGGGAGCTTACGCCGACCTTGCTCACCGAGGAAGGAAAGCCGAAGGAGTATTCCTTCATGCAGCTCAAGCAGTATGCCGGAGTCTACGATGCGCGAGAGTTTGAAAGCTTCTCGGAGCTTCTTGACGCATACTACTCAAAGCGCGATATCATGGAGCGCCGCCGCAGACGCTCTAAGGAGCTTAGCCACCACGTCAAAACCGCGCGCGACCGCATTGCGCGAAAGCTTGCAGTGCAGAAAACCGAGCTTCAGAAGTGCTCGGAGCGCGATGAGATCCGCCGCAATGCAGAGCTTCTGACGGCAAATCTCTATCGTGTAAAGAAAGGCGACAGCTCGGTGACCGTCGAGGATTATTACGAGCCGGATTGCCCTCAGCGCACGATAAAGCTCGATGTCCTCAAAACGCCGCAGAGTAACGCCGCGGCAATGTTCAAGGAGTATAACAAGCTCAAAACCGCGCAGACGCACCTCACGGCTCTCATAGCCGACGGCGAAAAGCAGCTTGAGTATTTAAACAGCGTCCTTGACGAAACCGAGCGCGCCGAAACCGAGGACGATCTTGCCGAGATCAAAGCCGAGCTTGTCGGCACGGGCTATATCAAAAAGCAGCGCGGCACAAAAGAGCGCAAGCATAAAAAGCAAGGACCCATGCGCTTTGCCTCGTCCGATGGCTTTGAGATCCTTGTCGGCCGCAGCAACGCGCAAAACGATGAGCTGACGACGAAAACCGCGCGGCGCACGGATATCTGGCTGCACACGAAAACCGTCCACGGCAGCCACGTTATCATATCATGCGACGGCCTTACTCCGCCGGAGAAAACGATAGAGGAAGCCGCAAGCCTTGCCGTTTTCTATTCGCAGGCACGCGAGGGCGGCAAAACACAGGTCGATTACACCATGGTGCGCAACGTGCGCAAGCCCTCCGGTTCGCTGCCCGGCAAGGTCATATACACAGACTACAGCACCGTCTCCGTCTCGGCGGATGAAGCGCTTGCCGAAAATTTGAGAGTGAAATAAAACCTGCTGCGGAGCCTATGCTCTGCAACAGGTTTATTTATAGCAATCATTGCGGATTAACCCAAACCCATTCATCAGTGCCGCCGATTATTGCGTTTGTAACTGTAGGTTCACCGACGACTTGAGTTTTTATATATAATTCGTATTCATATACAAAAGAATCTAAGTACTGCCCATATTCATCATAGGCATTAGTAGTGCCTTTCACGGTAACCCTGTAGCATGTTGAACCGGATTTCTCAACAGTGTCGTTTGCAATATCAACGCTGCCTATTCTTGGAACGCTTATTTTATTCGTTCTTGGTGCGTCTGATTCTACTTTATCTAAAATTTTGTATGCGCCGTCCCCACTGGTAACGTATTCTTTTGCTAATTGTTCTGCATCCGCTTGAGTTAAATCAGTGGTGCCGGGGACGCTGTCAGACCCCGTTTCGGAACTACCATCATCTTTGCCGCATGCTGCAAGTGCAAATACCATCACCAGTGCCAATAATAAGGCGATAATTCTCTTTGCATTCATTTTCATCTAAGCAACAAAATACGATTGTAGCATAAACTAAAAAGAGGTGTGCTATGATAGTTTTTGACCGTCTGTGGAAAACCATGAAAGAACGCGGATTATCGCAGTATAAGCTGATAAAAGAATACAAGATGAGCACAGAACAGCTTGACAGGCTTAGGAAAAACGAGAATGTAAACACATACACGCTTGATCAGCTATGCAGAATATTGAATTGCGGCCTTGAGGATATTGCTGAATATATTGATAAGTGAAAAACCGGAAGGATTATCACTTCCGATTCTTTGACATGCTTAACCGGTTGCTCCAAAAAGAAGCAACCGGTTAAGATCAGTCGATATAAATTTCCGCTTGGCTGAACAGCGCGGCCTTACCGGCGAGGATGACCTTGTCACCGTCGAGCCGGGTGTACAGAACGCCGCCGCGGCGCGAGGCCTGATAGGCGGTAAGTTCGGCTTTGCCAAGCTCCTTTGCCCAGTAGGGGATGATGTGGCAGTGACCCGAGCCGCACACGGGATCCTCCGGCACGTTGCACTTGGGTGCAAAGCTGCGCGAAACGCAGTCAAAATCCGCGCCCTTAGCAGTGACGTGCAGCAGCAGACCGTCAAGCTGCATGACCTTCGCCATATCCGGTGCGCAGCCGCGCACAACGTCCTCGCTGTCCACGACGCACAGCAGATCGCGCCCCATGAACGCCGCCGTGGGTCTTGCGCCGATGACCTCGGTCATCGCGTCCGTGACCTCGACGGGCTTGAGCTTGTAGGCCGGGAATACCATTTCGAGCAGCTCGCCGTTTTTCGTAACGATAAGCTCGCCGCTGAGCGTGTCAAAGCGCACTTGAGTCAGCTCCGGCTCGACAAAGTGCAGGATCACATACGCCGTAGCGAGCGTCGCGTGGCCGCACAGGTCGATCTCGCCGCCGGGGGTGAACCAGCGCAGATGATAATTTCTGCCCTCCTTGACGCAGAACGCGGTCTCGGAGAGGTTGTTTTCGACGGTTATCTTCATCATCAGCTCATCGCTGAGCCACTTATCCATAACGCACACCGCGGCCGGATTTCCGGCAAAGACCTTGTCGGTGAACGCGTCAACAACATATTGCTTCATTTTAATGCCTCCTTTGCATAGAGGCATTATACACCGCTGCGCGCGCCGGCGCAAGCCTCAGCGCCGGGCGAGAACGTCCATGGCTGCGGCGAGCATGTCGGCGGCCTCGGCGTGGGTGAGGGGAGAGGAATCGACGCTTTCAAGGCTTGCGATTCCGCATGCGTCGAGGTTGGCTGCCGACTGTGCGGCCCAGGTCGGCACGGCGGCGGTATCCGCGCAGCTCACGTCGGCAAGGCTGAGCAGCCTGTCGAGCATAACGGCGGCCTCGGCGCGGCTGATATCGGCACCGGCGTCGAACACAGCGCCCTCGCGCCCCTTGACAACGCCGTCCTTGACCGCGCTCGCGACATAGGCGCGCTGCCAGTCGGGGATGCTGCCGTCGTCGGTAAACCCGGTGCTGACGACGCCGCGCAGCATGTTTTCGCCGGCGACGTTCAGACACATTGCGGTGAACTCGCCGCGGCTGAGCGTTTTCTGCGGCTCGAAGTAATAGTCGCCGCCGATCTGCTTGCCGATAAACGCGCCGCACTCGGCAAGGCGCACGGCGCTGCAATAGCTTGCGCTGCCGCCCATATCGACATAGCTGACGCTTTTGTTTTTGACGAGCCTGATTATGACCGTCGCCTCCTGCGAGCGGTTGCCGTCGGCGTCGATTGCCTTATAGCCGAAGTAGTCGCGGCCGCGCTTGCCGTCGATGGGGGAATAGACGAAGCTGCCGTCGTCGCTAAGCTCGATGCTGCCCTTTTTGGGCTGGGTGGTGATCTCGAAGCTCACCGCGTCGCCCTCGGGATCGACGGCGGCGAGCCGACCGCCGAAGGACACGCCGCGGTAGGTCTCGAACTCGAAGTTTTCCGCGACCGGCGCGGAGCTGTCGGCCAGAGCCGGAAGCATAAGCGCGCACAGCGAAAGGCACGCCAGCACGGCTGCAATATATTTGCGCATAAGAAATACCTCCGTAAAATTTTCTACGGAGGTATTTTGTGAATTTTTTATATTATTATACATTTTTAGAGGCGCTTTGACGCATCTGCGGATACGCATATTGCGGTATCCCGGTATCAAAACAATGGAGGAAACCGTGGTTGCCTCGCCACCCATTAGTGCGATGCTGAGTATTTTGCACCGCTCCCCATTGCCTTCCCCTCAAGCTCCGCAAGGGGAAGACAAAAGGCAAAACCTCTGCTGCATACCGTTGTATTAACGGCGGCAGTAGATGCAACAAGCGGAACGGATAAATCCGTTCCCTACGGGTAGAGCCACAAAACTCAGCAGCGCACTAATGGGTGGCGAGGCACACACGGTTTCCACCGCATCCACCGGTCGGGCAACCGCAATAACTGTATCCGTAGGTGCGGCAAATCGCCACTAAAAAACCGGTCGGGAAAACCCGACCGGCTGTGCTGTGTTTAATTAGGTGTTAGGAGTGCTGTCAGCAACGATGGTGAAGCTGAACGTCTTGGGGAATGCGAAGAAGTCGCCGCCGCGGACGGTTGCCGTTACGATGTAGCGTCCCGGCTCGACAGGCATCTTGCTGCTGGAGTAGAGCTTGCCGTGGTTAATGCCGGTGAACAGGTAGTGGACTGCTTTCTGAGCGTTGTTGTTGAGGATAACGCCGTTCTGTGTGAGGACAACTGCATAAGCGCCCTCTTCGCCGTTAGCAATCTTAGTTGCATTAGTGACGGTGATTTCGTTCTTGGAGCCGGTGAACATATCGCTCTTCTCAAGCTTTACACTCTTCCAGTTCTTGAGAATAATCAGGCTGCCGGTGCACTTTCCGGCCTCATAGTTCTTGGTCTCGGGAGAGACTGCGATTGCCTGATATACGCCTGCGTGTGCAGGAGTGCCGATAGCGATAACGGTGTTATCGGAAATATTGTCAAATGTGTTGAGAATGTTGAGTATGTTCTTGATAACTTCAATTTTATCTATGTTGGGGATACTCTCAATAAATTCTTTGAACTCTCTGAGTTTCATGCCTTCTCTGAGCTTGTCATATACGCTCGGAATCACCTTTAAAAGCTTCTCCTGGTCGGGAGTCAGCTTAACGTTAACGCAGGTTTCCTTGTTGGTGTTTACGCCTACAAAGAAGAGGTAAACGTCAATTGCAGGGTCTTCGGGGTTAACTTCGTAATAGGTTTCGGGGTCAACCTCTTCACCGGCATACAGCTTGCTGATAATAGGCAGGGTGATGCTTACGGGAGCCTTCTTGACGTTGATGAAAGTTACGATTTCGCAAGGCTTGTACTCGGCATTTCCTGCGAAGCTTATGCGAATCTTCTGATTTTCACCTGCGTCCATGGTGTTGTCGGTGATATCCTTCCAAATTGTTCCGATAGAAGTGTCAACAATAGTAGGAACTTCGACGGTGAACTCAGCACCTGCAGGAAGCGTGGAATTAGTGTAGTCGATAACGCTTGCGATGATTGCAGCCTTTTCTGCGCTGCCGTCCTTGTTGTAGGTGATGCTCGGATCGGCGACAACCTTAATTTCGCTTGCAAGACGATTGTCAACTAAAGTGAGCTTGACTTCTGCGCTGAAGGGTTTGTACAGGGCAGTGCCGTTGCCGTTGCTGCCGCCCCAGCTGAGTCTGAAAGTAAATTCCTCGTCGGCAGTGAGCTTTTTGGTGGCAATATCTTTATTATCAAGGGGCTTAAAGTTGGTGCCAACATATGCTGCGTTATATTCAACGGTAACGTCGCTGAGATTGATGCTCTCATCGGCTGCAAGCTTCTTTACAACGGCTTCACGGATTGCTTTTGCGGTAGCTTTATAGTCATAGCTGGTAGCGCTGGCAAACTTCATGTCTACCTTAGTGACGTCGGGAATAAGTTCGAATGCTGCTTCACGGCCTACAAAATAAACGGTGACATCGGTCGAAAAGTTCTTGTAGGTTTGTGTTCCGGCATACTTGAAAGTAAGGGTATGAGAACCCTCGGAGATGCTTGCCTTGTCGAGGGTCTTGCCGTCAAACAGAACGGTTATCTTGTCCTTGCTGATATCATCGGGAGTGATATCGTTAACAATAGCCCAAATGTTTTCGGTCAACGCAGACATGTCAACAGATATATCTTCGTTATAAGGAATTTTTACAGTGGGCTCATCGACAAATGTGATGGAAGTGTCAGTGCGACCGTCAACAACATTAACGGTGATTTCTTGCTCCCAGCTCTTGTATTCCTTATCGCCGCCCCAAGTAAGCTTGACCTGATTTGCGCCGAGGTCAAGAGCGGGGATGCCTTTATCTCCGACAATGTTTTTGCCTTCAAAAGCTTCCCAAATATTTAATGTATCATTATATTTATATTCAAAAGAAACCTTATCAAACTTTACATTTGTGGGCAGATCGACACTTACCTGCTCCCAAATGGCTTCGCGGAGTGCACCGTAGTCTATACTGAGATCTTCATTGAAGCTTGCATCGACGGTAATGTCCTTGTTTGCAATTTCGGGAACAGCCTGACGGCCGAGGAAAGTGACGTTGCAGGTGGCATCTTTGAAATTAAGGTTCTTCCATCCAAAGTGATATGTGAATTTAATTTCATAGGTTTTATCTTCTTCAATTGCGCTGTAAATGTTTTCGCCTTCAAGTTTAACATAAACAAGAGGACTTCCGTAACGTTCAATAGTTACCTCGCTGCGCTGCTGCGGTGTTGAATTGGAAACATCGACACACTCGTCAAAAAGCTTTTGATAAAGAGCGTCAAAGTTTATGCTTCCGTCGTCATTATACGGAATGCGTATTGAGAAATTATCGCCCTTAAGGCTGATTTTCTCACCGCTTTTTGCGGCCTGAGTAGCGATTCCCGATCTCGAAGACTCGCCGAAGTCCGCAAATACGCCGGGTGCGACGCCGGTGACCTGCGAAAGCATCAGAACAGCAAGCAGCGAAGCAAGAAAACGCTTCAGATTGTTTTTCTTCATGCTATGCCTCCAAATATAATATAAATTTCCATAGTAGGGTGTTAAGAAAACGCTAAGATTACCCACCTATTACAATGGCATAATAACAAAATGTTTACAAAATTGCAATCAAATATTTAGCATTTTACATGCATTTGTCATGACAAAAAGTACTATCCCGAAAAAGCGTTGAAAATTCAACAAAAATTGAGAATTGCTCAAAAATGCGCGAAAAAAGCACTTGAAATGTGCGAAAATAATGTATATAATGTAGCAAGTTTCTTGACAGATGCAGACTGCGCGTATAGTATTAGACGCAGGGTTTGGAAAATCAAAAACCGATTGACAAGCCGGTCAGTTTATGCTAACATAATCCCTCGTTAAAAGGGAGTAATTATAAAGCATGGCCAACATACCCCCGGCAGCGCGCCGGTGGTCATGCACCTGCTTGCAGGCGATGAGACTTTTAGCACGGCAAAAGTATGCCCGTGTAAAAAGTCTTATTTTTTTATGTGCTAAGAAGATAATAAGGGAGTTATCAAAATGGGAATTGACTTTACGGGAAGCACGCTCGCACTTGTTATCGTGCTGTTCGCCGTCGGCCTTATATGCATCATCAAGGGCGGCGACCTTTTCGTCGATGCGGCAACGTGGATCGCCGAGGCCTCCGGCATACCCAAGTTCATCATAGGCGCAACGGTGGTGAGCTTCGCAACGACCATGCCCGAAATGCTCGTCTCCGTGTTCTCTGCATTCGAGGGCAACGCCGATATCGCAGTCGGCAACGCCGTCGGCTCGGTCACGGCGAACACGGGACTTATAATGTGCCTGTCGCTTGTGTGCATGAGCTGCTATATGACGCGAAAGCAGTTCGGCGTCAAGGCCGGTCTGCTGCTTGCGGCGGTCGTGCTGCTGTTTGCCTTCACGCGCGACAGTGCGCTGTCGGTTTCCGAGAGCATTATCATCATGCTCGTTTTCGTCGGCTTTATGGTCGAGAGCATCCTTGCCGCAAAGCGCGAGCAGGGAAGCGAGGCGACCGACGAGCGCCCGAGCACCGACGGCAAGAGCGTTGCGATAAACATCGGCAAGTTCGTCCTCGGCGCTGCCGCCATCGTCCTCGGCGCGCAGCTGCTTATCGATAACGGCTCGGCACTGGCTGTCATGATCGGCGTTCCCGACTCCGTGATCGCAGCGACCATGATAGCTATCGGCACCTCGCTGCCTGAGCTTGTCACGACCATCACGGCGATCCGAAAAAAGCAGTCCTCGCTGTCGGTCGGCAATATCATCGGCGCGAATATCATGGATCTGACGCTGATCATGCCGCTGTGTGCGCTTTTGCAGGGCAAGCCCCTGGCCGTTGAAAATCAGGGCATGCTGCTGGATGTTCCGGCCTGCCTCGTCGTCAGTGCCGCAGCCATGATCCCGGCGCTCGTGTGCGGCAAGTTCAAGCGCTGGATCGGCGTGCTCATCGGCGTGCTGTATATAGCGTATCTTGTAATAATGTTCACTTACTTCGGCGCGTGAGGTATAAAATCGACTCGACATCGACTCGACCCGTCCAAAAGGACGAGCCGAGTCTTTCTGCTTATGGGGGATGTGTGTATATGGGTTTCTGAAATTAGGTAATAGTGTGATGAAAAATTGACATAAGAGGCAAATTTGCATAGACAGTCAAATTAATAACGATTTTTGCCCAATGTGAGTAATATAGGCGGATATTTGCCTTAAATAATATATAAATTCAAGTCAAGTATTATTTTCGGCATATATCGTGCGTTCAGCCTTAAACTCCCCGTCCGACAAAATACAGCCCATCCGCCGGATGCGCTGTCAGCCAGCTAAAGAACCACTGTTTTCACTTTTTGAAAACAGTGGTTCTTGTGAATAATGGGGCATCCACGGTATGTTGCAGTAGGTATCCATTGGCCGCGATTGTCACATCATACTTTTATATTACTTCATCATGGAGGTGGTTCTGGACGACGCCTCTATTGACGGCTGACAATATATAACCAAAGTATGTAAGCAATTTTGCGCATAATTATTGACGGAACAGCTTCGTTGAACTACTACGCCAGTCTTCTGAATGTAGGTGATTTTCGCTCATTTTTTACTCAAACTTCAAAATTCTTTGTGTGTTTTTCCGATTTTATTGACAAAAACTATGTACAGAATAATATTAAATTAATTAAAGGGAATTCCAACTTTAATAAAGCTTTTTACTCTATTTAAAGAAAAGAGGGGATCAGCATAAAATGAACAAGATATTGAATGTTCCGGAGAACTTTGTTTCTGAAACGCTGGAAGGAATTCTTCTTGCAAGCAATCAGAAACTTTTGAGCATGGATAAAGATAACAGAGTTATAGTATCAAACTACCCATGCAAACCGAACAAGGTCGGGATAGTTACTGCCGGCGGAAGCGGACATCTTCCGACGTTCCTGGGGTATGTCGGCAAAGGTATGCTTGACGGCTGCACTGTCGGAAATGTGTTTGCATCACCTTCGGCATCTAAGATGGCGGACACTATAAGAGCCTGTGACAAAGGCAGCGGTGTGCTGTGCCTGTACGGAAATTATGGTGGGGACCATATGAATTTTACAATGGCTAGGGAAGAAGTTGAATTTGACGGCATAAATACAGCGGCAGTGCGTGTTACGGATGACGTGGCCTCCTCTAAAAACAAGAACTTGCGAAGAGGAGTTGCCGGCATGGTATTTGCGTTTAAGGTTGCCGGCGCAGCGGCAGACAGAATGTACTCATTGGAGGATGTTGAACGCGTAGCCAATAAAGCCAATGATAACATCAGAAGCATGGGCGTTGCCCTGACTCCCTGCATTATACCCGAAGTCGGCAAACCCGGTTTTTCAATCCCGGACGGGAAAATTGAAATCGGTATGGGTATACATGGAGAACCCGGAATCATGTTATCTGACAGGATGCCAGCAGACGAGCTCGTTGATATGCTTATGAAAAAGCTACTTGATGATATGCCGTTAGCAGAGCGTGATCGGGTTTCCGTTATGATAAACGGTTTAGGCGCAACATCACTGGAGGAACTATATATAGTTTATAGGGCAGTGCAAAAGAAGCTCAGTAATATTGGTGTCAGCATAGTAATGCCGCATGTGGGAGAATATTCGACATCCATGGAGATGGCCGGCATGTCTATAAGCATTTTTAAGTTGGATGAAGAGCTTGAAGGTCTGTTGGCGGATGAAGCCATTACGCCATTCTATACGAATGTAAATAAGTAAAGGAGGGTGTTCCAAATGATTGATGCAAAGGTGCTGACTATTGGATTTGATGCGATAAGTAAAAAAATGAGTGAAAACAGGATGCATCTGATTTCAATTGATCAGCAAATCGGAGATGGAGATCTCGGTATCTCAATGGATAACGGATTCAAAGCCGCTGCCGATGTGTGCTGCGCTAATGCCGATACCGCAGACATAGGCAAACTGTTATTTCTTGCAGGAAAGAGCTTCAATGAAGCGGCACCGTCATCTTTGGGTACGATCGTATCAATGTTGCTTATAGATGCCGCAAAACAGCTAAAAGGAACAGAAGTAATTGCACTTGCAGATTTCGGGAATATCATGCATAAATCCATGAACGCTATTATGGAAAAACTGGATTCGAAGCTGGGAGAGAAGACATTTTTTGACTCTGTTGTCCCTGCTGCGAAGGCTCTCTGCGATGAGGCCGCAGTATCAGATGAGCAGAGACTGAAAAATGCAGCAGAGGCTGCCCGTAATGGAGTAGAAAGCACCAGAGACATGGTGGCAAAACATGGACGTGCTGCCTACTTTGGAGAGAAGACTCTTGGCAGCATTGACGGCGGCGCGGAAGCCGGACGTATAATATTTGAAGCAATAGCAGAGAAGTTCTAATTTGCTAATAAAGGAGTTATCGTTTTGATTGATTCATCGGTTGATTATAAAAATCTGCCCAGACCGACCTGGGCGGAAATAGATATTGATGCGATTCTTAATAATATTAACGAATACAAAAAAGCATTGGGTAACAAGGTTGAGATAATAGTCGCGGCGAAGGGTAACGGCTACGGTCATGGTATGCTTCCGATTGTTAAGGCCATAAATGAGCTGGATATATACGGATTTGCAACCGGCAATATGTATGAGGCAATTGAAATGCGAAAGCATGGAATAGACAAGCCTATACAGCTTTTCGCTCATAATTTCCCTGAGACCGCGGATCTGCTCGTAAAATATGATTTGATGCCGTCCTTTGTAAAGCCCGGAGATGCAAAATCCTTCGCGGATGCGCTCGGAAAGGATGTTGCCCTTAAGGTTTGGGTGAAGTGTGATACGGGCCTCGGACGTTTGGGCTTGCTGCCTGAAGAAGTGCTTCCCGAGCTGGAGTACATCAGAAATGAAACTTCGTTCAAGATTGAAGGCCTGTACAGTCATATCGGCCCAACAGATTCTGACAAGAATCCGAAAAAGGATGAGTACAACGAGGGTCAGATCTCGTGCTTCAACAAGATAATAGCTGACATAGAAGCGGCCGGATTCGAAATTCCCAGATACCAGCTTGCAAGTACATATGCTACGCAAAGGTATGAGAAAGCATGGTATAACACCGTTTGTATCGGAACCGGAGTGTTTGCAAACGCCAAGCCTCAAAAGGATTCATGCGGACTTAAACTTAAGGATTGCCTGAAGGGAATACATTCGCGTCTTATAAGCAAGAAAACTCTCAAGGCTGGGAGCAGATGCCTGAATATGCTCATGGAAAATGATTGTGTGATAGGCGTTATACCGTTTGGAAGCTGCGACGGATTTTCAACGAGGAACGCAGGCGGAGAGGTTCTCCTTAACGGTGTCAGATGCAAGATACTCGCAGTTTGTCTTGAGCATACTGTATTGGATATCACTAATGTTCCGGACGCTGAGATAGGAGATGTGGTGACACTTTTAGGTCAAAACGGAGAGAGCCGGATTGACGTTTCGGAATACTGTGAACGACTAGGAATATCCGTAATTGAATTCTGGTGCAGCTTGAGCTTCCATTCATTCCCTCATATCTACGTTCGGGAAGGTCAGCCGCAGGAGGAGGTTATTTACAGCTACAATAAATAAGTAAACGCAAGAAGAAGAAGGAGGAGGATGCAGCAGAATACAGCGTTTTGAAAGCAGACCAGCTCATTTTTAATTTTAATGAAAAAAAACAGGAGGAAAGAATGAAAAAAGTTTATTTGTTATTATTATCCTTAGTAGTACTCATGATTGCACTTACAGGGTGCGGTAAGGATACAGATTCAGCGAAAGACAACAGCAAACCCATTACTCTCAGATATTCGACTATGCAGAATAAGGATCATATCTCATATCAGGTTGCTCTTAATATCAAGCAGGCTGTAGAAGAGAAAACCGAGGGAAGAGTTCTCATAGACATCTATCCCGCAAACCAGTTGGGTGACTGGACTCAGGTTTATGACGAGCTTATGATGGGCAGCATTGATATGGCGCACTCATCTGTTCCCGAGACCTATGACGCAAGAACTGCTGTCGGCTATTTCCCTTACCTTTCGAGCAGCTATGATCAGCTTGGGGAAATATTTGCAGAAGGCTCCTCTCTTGACAATATGATGAAAGAGATTCAGGCAAAAAACGGTATTGAGTTCTGCGGATTTTTCGTTGAAGGCATTGCTGGTATAGGTACTACAAAGGAAGTATCGAATCCTAACACTCTGGATAGTAAGAATACCGTTATCCGCACTGCCGCTATGGACTGCTATATTCTCCCCTGCGAATATATGGGCTTCGACACAACAAGCATTGCTTCCTCCGACACCTTTGCGGCTCTTCAGACCGGCGTTGTTGAGGGCCTTGCAGGCTCCACTCCTGCAGGTGCATATCTTAACTATCGTGACATCATTGATTACTACTATGCATATCAGATGAGCCCGGAAGTAACACAGATCATGATAAGTGAAAAAACACTTGCAAAGCTTTCTCCCGAAGATCAGAAAACCATCGTGGATATTTGCCGTCAGGAGTGCGCCAACAGCGTAAACTACGCAAAGGAAGAGGACGAGAAATATCTGAAGCTGATGGAGGACAACGGTATTAAGATTGTCCGCTTCACTGACGAGGAAATTGAAATGTTCGCTGAAGCCGTCCGCACGAATGTTTGGCCGCAGCTTGCCAAAACCTATGGTGAAGATTTTATCAACGAGCTTCTGAAGCTGTATAAGTAACATTAATGTTTTGCATATATATCCATAAAAGGGCCTCTTGGCCCTTTTATGGACTCGATAAGAAAGGGTGAAATCGATGATTGCTTTCTTAAAAAGAGCCGATCATGTCATCTTCAAGATACAGGAATATATTTGTATAATAACAAGTGTGCTGATTACTTCTTTAATTGTTATAGCCGCAATAATGAGGTATATACTCGGTATCAACTTTGGTGGATCCGAGGAGCTTGTGTTATTTGCGGCGTTTTGGTTTTATTTTACAGGAAGTTCTCTTGCATACCGTGATGATTCGCATATTAATGCAGATATGACCTCTCTGCTTTTTAAGAGTGAAAAAGCGAAAAAGCGAATGGCTGTTGTAAAGTATGCAGTAAGTATGGTTATCGCAATTGTTGCAACGGCTTGGGCGTTTCAATTTGTCAGCTGGAGCTTTGAGCTTTGGCCGACCACTCCTATTTACAAGCTTCCTCTGGCCTTATCCAGACTGTCAATAATAATTTCGTTTATATTGATGAGTATTTATGTTCTAATTCATCTGATAAGAAGTGTCGCTATATTGAAGGGCGGTGAAAACTGATGATACTGGTAATAGCCTTTCTTTCCGTTATTGTCTTCCTTGCGCTTGGTATATCTATCCCCTTGACTTTTCTCGGTGCAGCTGCAATAATAGTATATTGTTCGGGCTCCGATCCGATGTTTCTGCTGTCGTATGGGGGAAGCCAAATAAACAATGTGCTGCTCCTTACCATTCCACTGTTCGTGCTTGCCGGGGCTGTTATTGATCATGGCGGAATAGGCCGAAGACTGATTGATTCTGTTGAAAAACTGGGCTTCGGCAAAATTAAAGGCGGGCTTGGCATTGTTACTGCCATATCCAGTGCGGTATTCGGTGCTATATCCGGAAGCGCCGGCGCTACTATTGCATGTATAGGCTCTATAATGTCTCCGAGGCTTGAAGAAAACGGATATGAAAAAGGATTTATAGGTTCTCTCATTTCAAGCTGTGCGGTTTTGGGCCTGCTGATACCGCCAAGCATGTCTATGATACTGTATGGCTGGGTAGGAGGGCAATCCGTTTTAGCCTGCTTCCTTGCAACCATAATTCCGGGTATCATTCTTGTAATCTTGTTTAGTACGGTAAATCTTTTTTACGCCGCCAAAAACAAAAATATTGTAAAGTCTGTCGACAGTAAGCCTGTTGCTTCGACGCAGGGGAAAAAGAAGAGCTCCATCCCCGCATTGCTCATGCCATTTGTTATTTTGGGCGCTATATATGGTGGCGTCATGACCACCACTGAAGCCGCGGCACTGTCGGTCATCTATGCGATTCCTGTTGCGATGCTTTATTATAGAGAGATGACCATGGGCGATTTAAGAGATTCTCTTATCAGCGCAGGTAAAACTACCGGCGTTATAATGATGATGCTTTTTTCCGTAATGATACTCAGCAGACTGTATACCATGAACAATGTTCCTCAAATGCTTTTGAAAATGCTGACTTCTATATCTGATAGCCCGGCTGTTATCATGATAATGATAAATCTGTTTATGATTCTTTTGGGAATGCTGATGGATGATACAAGCGGCGTGCTTCTTGCTACACCGATACTTCTCCCGATTGTAACTGAACTTGGAGTCAGCCCAATTCAATTTGCTGCGATAGTCGGCGTAAACCTCGGCATGGGCAATATTACCCCTCCGACGGCGCCGCTTCTTTACTTGGGCGGTAAAATTTCAGGTGCAGAAGTAAAGGAAATGCTGCCGCATACCATGAGACTTATCTTGTTTGCATGGCTGCCGACTCTGATTATTACTACATATGTGCCCGATTTGAGCCTGTTCCTGCCGAGACTGTTTGGTTACTGTTGATAGAACCGATGGGATAACCGCATGCTGATTTGGAGTGAAGATAGAAATGAAAGTTCAGCAATCATTTTTACAGAAAGCAGAGTTCTTTTCCGTATATATTGAAACAATAAACGGGAAATATAATGCAGCCTGGTCAAGCCATTCTTATTATGAATTTATGCTGGACTTTTCCGGAGAATTTTGCGTAAGTCTCGGAGAAACTACATATTCACTAACAAAAGGTGATGTACTTGTTATCAAACCAAATCAGCCACATAGGGTAGAGCCAAAAGGACCGGAGGAATTTAAGCTGATATCCATTGTTATGTCCGAAAAGTTTTCTGACTATTTACAGTATAGAGATATTAATTGGAATCCTCTTGTCCTTTTCGAAAAAAATCTCTTGATGCCGGTGCTTCATTTCCACGGGAAGCATCTTGAACGGTTAGAACAGATGATGTACATGCTAGTGGCGGAGAGTGAGAATAAGCAGAATTTTCAAGATGTTTTTATTGCTGATATTTCTGAACTGATAGTTCTTGAAATCGGACGATATTGCGGCAGTATTTATCCTGAGATAGTTAGAAATGCAGTATATAATGACGTTTTCAAAGATATCCCTTACATGCTGAAAAATATACTTGAATATATTAATTCAAATTATCAGAACAGTAGCTTAACATTATCCTCTATAGCCGAACGTTTCTGGGTAAATCCATCCTACCTGAGCCGATACTTCAAAACATATATGGGTATTAACATTGTGCAATATATAAGATCCATGCGTATTTTTTATGCAAAATCTCTTCTTCAGAGTTCGGATATGAGCATTGCAGAAGTTGCGGAAATGGTAGGGATCAAAAGTGCATCTCATTTTAGCAAAATTTTTGAGAATGAAGTTGGCGAATCTCCAAGTAAGTTCAGAAAAAGTTATTTTGACAGGAATCATAGCTGATTTTTCAGCTATGAAATTGTAGAGAAGACGATAGATTTGAGGTAGGTCTTAAGATGTAAGACCTACCTCATTTTCTCCTTTTGCTTCACTGGGCTGAAGTCTTTTTTCCAAAATCGATTAGGTGCAATAACTTGCGATAAGGTACAATAAGATAAGCAGCATGCCGCTTTTCCGCCGGGACCTTTCCAAGTGCCCTCGGGAGTTCAAGTCTCCTTTTTTTATAAAAAAACAGCCCATCCTGACGGACGGACTGCTTTTTGGTGCGAGAGAGGAGACTTGAACTCCCACGTCGGTTGACACACGCCCCTCAAACGTGCCTGTCTACCTGTTCCAGCACTCTCGCGAATTGCTTTTTTCAAAGGCAAGAGTTATTATAACAGAGAAAACGAGAATGTCAAGGATTAATTTCAAATTTTCTTGCCTTTCTGACATACACCGCCGTATAGGCTATGCACAGCAGCAGCGCAGCAAGCATCAGCTCGCCGCCGATGCGCGGCTGAAGGAGGTAATAGCGCGAAAAATATGCATAGTAGCAGTGAAGCGAGGCAAGCTCCGCTAAAACCGGCACTGGCGCAAAGCGCAGGTCGGACGCCGCAAGCACCAGAGCCAGAACTCCGGGGATGAAGAAATACCGGTCGTGCATATGCGGCAGCAGATAGGGTATGCCCATTGCAAGGATAATGGCAAAGCCGAGTATAACGCGGTCGGACAGCTTTTTGCGCAGAAGTATCGCCGCGGCGTAAACGGCCGCAACGAGCAGAAACGCGGCAATGATAAGCGCCCTTGCGCTTTTTGCCGTGTCTCCCGACCATGAGAACATGCTGGTGAGCGACGGTGCGTTGTAATTCATTGCGTCGCCGACAGTACCGGCCTGCGAAAAATACAGCGTCAGCGTATCCCACAGCGGCGCTCCGGCAATGACGGCGGGCAGCATGAAAACGATATACGCGGCAGGGAAGACGAGCAGCTGCGTCCAGCGTAGCTTTTTGGCAAGCAGCAGAACGAAAAACGCCGGGATAATGAACACGGCCTGCAATTTAAAGGCAAGGCAGGCGGCAAGCGATATCATTGCGCCGACACCTTTTTCGCTGAGTCCGAGATACAGCGCGAATATGCCGAAAAATGCATATATGCTGTCGCACTGCGCCCAGTATGCGCCGTTTGTGACGACCGTCGGAAGATACAGAACGGCAAGAAAAACGCCGAGCTGCTTTGCCTTCGAGCCGGTGTACAGAGACAGAAGCTTCATGCAGCTCCACGCGAGCAAAACGTCAAACAGAACAGACAGCAGCTTTATAAGATACAGCTCCGAGATGCCGAAATACGAAAACGCCGCGAGAAAGTACATATACGGAGGATTGTAGTTGCCGGGGAAGAAGGCGAGCGCCTTAAAGCCGCCGTTATCGCGGAAAAACTGCGTCCACGGCGCGAGAAATGTGGTGTAATCATCGCTTTGCACATCAAAATAAAATCCGCGGATGAGCATGGCTGCCGCCGTGAGCACAAGGGCGCACACGAGCAGAGCCTTATCGCGAAAAATTCCCTGCCGGTAAAGCAGCAGCATGGCCACGCCGAAGATCACGGCAAGCGATATGAGGTTAAAAAGCTCCATTTTCACTCCATTTCGTACAAAAAAAGCGGCTGCCAGTTATAGCAGCCGACGAAAAATTCATTTTTCACAAAATATTTCTTGACATAGCTATATATACAATGATAGAATAACTTGCTATGTTATCATGTGGTGAAACGACTGGCACCCCAGTGTTTACAATCACAATATACCATCAACCAAACGTAAATACAACACCGAAGTGAGCAAAATAAACAACTCACCCGGGCGTTCTCAATTACGATTAAGGAGTGTGTACGAATGCCAAAAGACGTTCTCTACGGCAAAACTCTCAGAAAGAGCTTTGCACGGTACGAAGAAATCCAGGACATGCCCAACCTTTTGGAAATTCAGAAGAAGAGCTACAAGTGGTTTCTCGAGACCGGTCTGCGCGAAGTATTTAGAGATACCGACGCGGTGACCGACTATTCCGGCAATCTTGAGCTGAGCTTTGTGGATTATTCCATGGACGAAAAGCCCAAGTATACGGAAGAAGAGTGCAAGGCACGCGATGCAACGTATGCGGCGCCGCTGAAGGTAAGCGTGCGTCTGCGCAACCTCGAAACCGAAGAGATCAAGGAGCAGGAGATCTTCATGGGCGATTTTCCGCTCATGACCGCCGGCGGCACATTTATAATTAACGGCGCCGAGCGTGTTATCGTCTCCCAGATCGTCCGCAGCCCCGGTGTGTACTACGATAAGACCACCGACCGCAGCATGACGAGCATTTACGCGGCGACCGTCATCCCGTATCACGGCGCATGGCTTGAGTACGAGACCGACGCGAACAACACCTTCTATGTCCGTATAGATAAAAACCGAAAGCTTCCCATCACCTGGTTCCTCAAGGCAATGGGCAAGTATGACGAGACAAAGCCCGAAACATGGCTTTCCTGCACTCCCGATCCCATCGTCGGCGCGACCACAAACGAGCGCCTGAAGGAGATCTTCGGCGATGACGAGCGCATAGCCGTAACCATTGATAAGGACACTACCACCAGCCGTGACGAGTGCCTTATGGAGATCTACCGCAAGCTGCGCCCCGGCGATCCTCCCACTGTCGAAAGCGCCGAGTCCCTGCTCGACGGACTGTTCTTTGACCGCCGCCGCTACGACATCTCCAATGTCGGCCGCTATAAGTTCAACAAGAAGCTGGCTCTGCGCGGCAGAATAAACGGCTTTACGCTGGCAATGCCCGTTGCAGACCCCTCGACCGGCGAGATCATTGCCGACGCAGGCGAGGTCATCTCGCGCGACATGGCCGAGAAGATCGACGCTGCCGGCGTCGTTGAGGTCTGGCTCGATGTTGACGGAAAGACCGTCAAGGTGTTCTCCAACGGCATGGTTCCCCTGCAGAGCATGGTCGATATCGACCCCGAGGAGCTCGGCATAAAGGAAAAGGTTCGCGGCATCGTCCTCAAGAGCCTCATGGAGCAGTACTCCGGCGACGCTCTCAAGGAAGCGATCCTTGAAAATATAGATGTACTTATTCCGAAGCACATTGTTGTTGACGATATGTTTGCATCCGTCAACTATCTCAACTGCCTTGCCTACGGCATCGGAGAGAAGGACGATATAGACCATCTCGGCAACCGCCGCGTCCGCTGCGTCGGCGAGCTGCTGCAGAACCAGTTCCGCATCGGCTTCTCCCGTATGGAGCGTGTTATCCGCGAGCGCATGACTC
>MNSZ01000058.1:77334-148657 GCA_001916715.1 Firmicutes bacterium CAG:24053_14 | reverse complement strand
GCTCCAGCCCCCTGTCGCAGTTCATGGATCAGACAAACCCCCTGTCCGAGCTTACTCACAAGCGCCGTATGTCGGCACTCGGCCCCGGCGGCCTGAGCCGTGAGAGAGCCTCCTTCGACGTCCGCGACGTTCACTACAGCCACTATGGCCGCCTGTGCCCGATCGAGACTCCCGAAGGCCCGAACATCGGACTTATCTCTTACCTTGCATCCTACGCAAGAGCAAACGAGTACGGCTTCCTCGTCGCACCTTTCCAGAAGGTCGAGAAGGGCACCTGCCGTGTCACCGATCAGGTCGATTACCTGACGGCCGACATGGAGGATAACTACATTGTTGCTCCTGCGACCGAGCCTCGCGACGAAAACGGCTGCCTTATCAATAAGCGTATAACCTGCCGCCACCGCGACGAGATCGTCGAGGTCGACCGCGAGAGAGTTGACTACATTGATATAAGCCCCCGTATGATGGTATCCATCGCGACCGCGATGATCCCGTTCCTCGAAAACGACGACGCAAACCGCGCACTGATGGGCGCGAACATGCAGCGCCAGGCAGTGCCTCTTATGACAACTCAGGCGCCTATCGTCGCAACCGGCATCGAGCACAAGTGCGCAGTTGACTCCGGTGTTGTCGTTCTCGCGGAAGGCGACGGCGAGGTCGTCCGCGCCGATGCGCAGAACATCTCCATCAAATACGATTCCGGAGATATAAAGAACTATAAGCTCATAAAGTTTGCACGCTCCAACCAGGGTACCTGTGTAAACCAGAGACCCATCGTTTCTCTCGGCGAGCGCGTTCACGAGGGCGACGTCATTGCAGACGGCCCGAGCACCAAGGACGGCGAGATATCCCTCGGCAAGAACATCCTCGTCGGATTCATGACCTGGGAAGGCTACAACTACGAGGACGCTATCCTGCTTAACGAGCGCCTTGTCATGGAAGATGTGTTCACCTCTATCCATGTTGAGGAATACGAGTGCGACGCACGCGATACCAAGCTCGGACCCGAGGAGATCACCCGTGATATCCCCGGTGTGGGTGACGATGCACTCAAGTACCTTGATGAGCGCGGCATAATCACTGTCGGCGCAGAGGTCCGTGCCGGTGATATCCTCGTCGGTAAGGTGACCCCGAAGGGCGAGACAGACCTCACCGCAGAGGAGAGACTGCTCCGCGCCATCTTCGGCGAAAAGGCGAGAGAGGTTCGCGATACCTCGCTCAAGGTTCCCCACGGCGAGAGCGGCATAATCGTTGACGTCAAGGTGTTCACCCGTGAAAACGGCGATGAGATGAGCCCCGGCGTAAATCAGGTCGTGCGCGTATACATCGCTCAGAAGCGTAAGATCTCCGTCGGCGATAAGATGGCCGGCCGCCACGGCAACAAGGGCGTTGTCTCGCGCATACTTCCGCGTGAGGATATGCCTTATCTGCCCGACGGCACTCCGCTTGATATAGTCCTTAACCCCCTTGGCGTTCCTTCCCGTATGAATATCGGTCAGGTCCTCGAGGTTCACCTCGGCTATGCGGCTCAGGCACTCGGCTGGAAGGTCGCAACGCCTATCTTCAACGGCGCAAACGAATCCACCATCCGCGATACCCTGCGTCAGGCCGGCCTGCGCGAGGACGGCAAGAGCGTCCTGTACGACGGCCGCACCGGCGAAAAATTTGATAACGACGTAACCGTCGGCTGGGTCTACTTCCTCAAGCTGCACCACTTGGTCGATGATAAGATCCATGCCCGCAGCACCGGCCCCTACAGCCTCGTTACCCAGCAGCCTCTCGGCGGCAAGGCTCAGTTCGGCGGCCAGCGCTTCGGCGAAATGGAAGTTTGGGCCCTCGAGGCTTACGGTGCGGCGTACACCCTGCAGGAGATACTCACTGTCAAGTCCGACGATGTCACAGGCCGTGTACGCACCTATGAGAGCATCGTAAAGGGCGACAATATTCCGCAGCCCGGCGTACCCGAATCGTTCAAGGTCCTGGTCAAGGAGCTTCAGTCTCTGTGTCTTGATATCCGCGTTCTGGATAAGGACGGCCAGGAGATCGAACTCAAGGATGATGACGATGACGATTTCGTTCCCAAGATGAAGGACGAGATGTACGATACCATGTCCGATGACGACGATATCGAGGCCGAGGGCTATACGATTGAGGACGTTCCCGAGACCGACGATGATGATTTCGGTTTCATGTCCGATGATGACTACAGTGAGGAGGATGAATAATAATGAGTTTTACACCGTTTGACGCCATAAAAATAGGCATTGCCTCCCCTGAAATGATCCTTTCCTGGTCCTCCGGCGAGGTCACCAAGCCCGAGACCATCAACTACCGCACCCTTAAGCCCGAGCGCGACGGTCTGTTCTGCGAGCGCATTTTCGGACCGGAGTGCCACTGCGGCAAGTACAAGAAGATCAGCTACAAGGGCAAGATCTGCGACCGCTGCGGCGTTGAAGTCACAAAGAGCAAGGTTCGCCGTGAGCGCATGGGTCACATAGAGCTTGCCGCCCCCGTATCTCATATCTGGTACTTCAAGGGCATACCCAGCCGCATGGGCCTGCTGCTCGACCTCACTCCGAGAGTGCTCGAGAAGGTCCTGTACTTTGCAAACTATATAGTCACAGACCCCGGCTTCACTCCGCTGGAAAAGTGCCAGATACTCACCGAAAAAGAGTATCGCGACATGCGCGAGAAGTACGAGGACGACTTTGATGCCGGCATGGGCGCCGAGGCAATAAAGAAGCTCCTCCAGCAGATCGACTGCGAGCAGCTTTCCGCTCAGCTCAGAGAAGAACTGGCAAACGCCTCCGGCCAGAAGAAGGCAAAGCTCGTCAAGCGCCTTGAGGTCGTCGAGGCATTCCGCCAGAGCGGCAACAAGCCCGAGTGGATGATAATCGACATTTTGCCGGTCATCCCTCCCGAGATCCGCCCCATGGTCCAGCTCGACGGCGGCCGTTTTGCAACAAGCGACCTCAACGATCTGTACCGCCGCGTCATTAACCGCAATAACCGTCTTAAGAGACTTATCCAGCTCAACGCGCCCGACATCATCGTGCGCAACGAGAAGCGCATGCTTCAGGAAGCCGTTGACGCACTTATCGACAACGGCCGCCGCGGCAGAGCCGTGACCGGCGCAAACTCCCGTGCGCTCAAGTCGTTGTCGGATATGCTCAAGGGCAAGCAGGGACGTTTTCGTCAGAACCTGCTGGGCAAGCGCGTTGACTACTCCGGCCGTAGCGTTATCGTTGTCGGCCCTGATCTTAAGATCTATCAGTGCGGCGTTCCCAAGGAAATGGCCATTGAGCTGTTCCGCCCCTTCGTTATGAAGAAGCTCGTTGAGGACGGCGTTGCAAATAACATTAAGTCGGCAAAGAAGATGGTCGATAAGCAGCGCACCGAGGTTTGGGACGCGCTCGAAGTCGTCATCAAGGAGCACCCCGTGCTGCTCAACCGCGCACCTACTCTGCACCGTCTGGGCATTCAGGCGTTCGAGCCTATCCTCGTTGAGGGCCGCGCGCTCAAGCTGCATCCTCTGGTATGTACAGCATACAACGCCGACTTCGACGGCGACCAGATGGCTATCCACGTTCCTCTGTCTGCCGAAGCGCAGGCCGAGGCGAGAATACTCATGCTCTCGGCAAACAACCTCCTGCGTCCGCAGGACGGCCACCCCGTAACCGTTCCTACTCAGGATATGATCCTCGGCTCCTACTACCTGACAATGAAGCGTATAGGCAAGGCCGAAAAGGGCGCAGAGCATGTGTTCGTCACCGACCCCGGCGACACCGATCTGCCTGCAAACGAGATCGTTGACGGCGATGATTTCGTCGCAGCCGAGGAAAAGGCAGCAGCCGAGGGCGGCAAGGATCCGTCTTACAAGCCCCTGCTTATATACCGTGACCCCAACGAGGCTGTCATGGCGTACAGTCAGGGCGAGGTCGGCCTGCACGCTCCTATCCTTGTTCGTGTTAGCAAGAGCTTTGACGGCGTTGAGAAATCCAAGGTCATTGAGAGCACCGTCGGCAGAATAATCTTCAACGAGAAGATCCCCCAGGATCTCGGCTATGTTGACAGAAGCGATCCGGAGCATGCCTTTGACCATGAGATCGGCTTCCAGGTCGGCAAGAAGCAGCTCGGCGATATCATCGACCGCTGCATCAAGATCCACGATTTCACCATTTCCGCCGAGGTGCTTGACGGCATCAAGGCAATGGGCTATAAGTATTCGACCGTGGGCGCTATCACGATCTCCATCGCCGATATGACCGTCCCCGAAGCGAAAAAGACCCTCATCAGCGAAACTGAGAACAAGGTCCTCGCAATCGAGCGTCAGTTCAAGCGCGGCTTCATCACCGATGACGAGCGCTATCGTCTGGTCGTTTCCGAGTGGGAGCAGACCACCAAGGACGTCACCAGCGCACTGCAGAACTGCCTGGATACCTACAATCCTATCTACATGATGGCAAACTCCGGTGCTCGTGGCTCCATGAACCAGATCCGTCAGCTTGCCGGTATGCGCGGCCTTATGGCTAACACCTCCGGTAAGACCATCGAGATCCCGATCAAGGCAAACTTCCGTGAAGGCCTCAGCGTTCTGGAGTACTTCATCTCCTCCCGAGGCGCTCGTAAAGGCCTTGCCGATACCGCACTTCGTACAGCCGACTCCGGTTACCTTACCCGTCGTATGGTCGATGTCTGCCAGGATGTTATCATCCGCGAGCCCGACTGCGGCACGCATGACGGCGTATGGGCAGCTGCCATCTACGACAAGGGCCAGCTCGTCCAGTCCTTCGGCACCAGCATCCACGGCAGATTCCCGGCAGTTCCCGTCTGCGATCCGCAGACCGGCGAGGTGCTGTTTGATACCGATCATATGCTTATGCCTGCGGACGCAGAGATCCTTGAGGCGCACGGCATCGAGCGAGTGCTCATCCGCAGCGTTCTGTCCTGCGAGGCTCGCACCGGCGTGTGCGCAAAGTGCTACGGCATCAACCTTGCGATCGGCCAGCCCGTCAGCGCAGGCGAAGCCGTCGGCGTTATCGCGGCTCAGTCCATCGGCGAACCCGGTACTCAGCTTACCATGCGTACCTTCCACACCGGCGGTATCGCAGGCGACGATATCACTCAGGGTCTTCCCCGTGTTGAAGAGCTGTTCGAGGCGCGCAAGCCCAAGAAGATGGCTGTCCTTGCCGAGGTTTCCGGCACGGTTTCCATCGAGGAGACCAAGAAGGGCGCGCTGTTTGCAATAAGCGTCACCAGCGAGGAAGAGGGTGAAACAAAGGTCTACACCGTTCCTCACTCGGCAGGCATACTCGTCAAGAACGGCGACCATGTCGATAAGGGTCAGGAGCTGACCAGCGGCGCACTCAGCCCGCACGATGTTCTGCGCATCCGCGGCATCGACGATGATGAGTTCGGCCGTCCCGGCGTTCGCACCTATATCATTCAGGAGGTCCAGAAGGTTTACCGTCAGCAGGGCGTTGATATCAACGATAAGCATATCGAGATCATCGTTCGCCAGATGATGCGCAAGGTCAAGATCGAGGATTCCGGAAGCACCGATCTGCTCTCCGGCTCGACTGTCGATATCGGCGAGCTCAAGGCAGCAAACCGCAAGATCGAAGAGCGCATCGAAGCAGGCGAGGAGGGCCTCAGCAAGGCGACCTACACCCAGCTTCTCATGGGTATCACCAAGGCTTCTCTGGCAACGGAAAGCTTCCTGTCGGCAGCATCCTTCCAGGAGACCACCAAGGTTCTTACCGAGGCGGCTATCAAGGGCAAGGTCGATCACCTTGTCGGCCTGAAGGAAAACGTCATCATCGGCAAGCTTATCCCGGCCGGCACAGGACTTTCCATGTACCGCGACTTCAAGGAGCAGACCGATGATACCGTTACCGACGATCCTGCTCAGTACGTTGACCTGTCCGCACTCGTCGGCAAGACCAACGCACTTTGATAACGTAATAATAACAAAACCACCCGGCTGAAAAAGTCGGGTGGTTATTTTCACGAAAAATGCGGCGTTTATGAAGCGTGCAAAAAGTAACAGACTTTTTTGACACACTGAGTGGCGCATTCGCGCCCCTTTACTTTTTGCCCTGTTGGCGTTATCATATTGTCAGCAACAGTTCAGGAGGAGAGCATGAACAAAACAGCACTTATAATGATCGACATGCAGAGAGGATTTATCGACCCGTCCTCGCCGATCTGCATAGCCGGGGCTGCCGGAACGGTGCCTGCATGCGCTGAGGCGATACGCTTTTTCCACGAAGCTGAGCTCCCGGTGTTTTACGCCGTGCGGCACTATCGCGCCGACGGCAGTGACGTTGAGAAAGCGCGCGCCAAGGTGTGGGCAGACGGGGGAAAGCCGCTGTCGGAGGCTTGCGATGAGAGCATGTCCGATGCGTTTCCCGAGGAATTTGAGGTCATTGACAGCGACCGGGTCATGATAAAGCCGCGCTTCTCGGCGTTTTTCGCAACGAGCCTTGACCTTGTCCTGCGCCGGCTCGGTGTGCAGACGGTCGTGCTTGCCGGAACCACAACGCCAAACTGCATCCGCACGACCTGCTACGACGCTCTGTCGCTCGACTATGACGTTATCGTGCTCAGCGACTGCACATCGTCCGTAACGCCGCAGGTGCAGCGCGCAAACCTCGAGGATATGCAGCGCATAGGCGCGCAGATAATGACGCTTGATGAAATTAAAAACCACAGCTAAAGCTTTAGCCGTGGTTTTAAATTTTGTATCGTTTATTCGTCCTTTGAGATCATTTGCAGCGCATGCTCAAGAACGCCGAGCACCGCGCTCAAATTCTGTTTTGCGCCGCCCTCGTTGCCGGGGAGGTTGAGAATGAGGCTTTTGCCGCGTATTCCGGCGACGCCCCTTGTGAGCATTGCGCGCGGAGTAAGGCCGAGACTGTAATGCAGCATCGCCTGGGGAATGGCCGGTATCTCTCGCGAGATAACGTCGCGCGTAGCCTCGGGGGTGATGTCGCGCTTGCCGAAGCCGGTTCCGCCTGTTGAAACTATGAGATCTGCGCCAAGCTCGTATGCGCATTTTATAAACTCGGCAGATATCTCGTGCCGCTCGTCGGGAACAAGCCCTCTGTAGATAACGGGGAAGCCTGCCTCCTCGAGCATCTGAGCGACGGCAGGGCCGCTTTTATCGACCTTTTCGCCTGTCGAGCATCTGTCGCTAACCGTGATAACCGCAGCTTTGTAGTCCATGTGACCCTCCTTATTTCTTGAAGCTGTCTTTAAGCGCAACCGCGCGATTGAATACGAGGTGTTCCGGGGACGAATCCTTGCTGTCAACGCAGAAGTAGCCCATGCGCAGGAACTGGAACTGAGCCGGAGCGGCAGCGCCCTCAAGCATCTTTTCAAGCTTGCAGCCTGTGAGAACCTCGAGCGAGTCGGGGTTGAGGCAGCTTATATAATCCTTGTCCGCAGCGTCCGGATCGGGATCGGAGAACAGATTGCTGTACAGCCTGACCTCCGCGTCGGCGCAGTTGTTTGCATCGACCCAGTGTATCGTTGCGCCCTTGACCTTGCGGCCGTCGGCAGGATCGCCTCCGCGGCTTTCGGGATCGTAGGTCGCGAGAACCTCGGTGACATTGCCGTCGGCGTCTTTCACGCAACCGGTGCAGGTGATGAGATATGCACCCTTCAGGCGGCACTCGGGGCCGTCCGGATAAAGCCTTTTATACTTTGGAACGGGAACTTCAAGAAAATCCTCGGATTCGATCCACAGATCGCGCGAGAAGGTGACCTTTCTAGTTCCGGCCTCCGGATCGTTGGGGTTATTCTCAACATCAAGCTCCTCGCTCTGCCCCTCGGGATAGTTCGTTATCGTGAGCTTTATCGGGCGAAGAACCGCCATCGCGCGCTGAGCGTGATCGTTCAGATCCTCGCGCAGGCAGTGCTCAAGGAAGGAGAACTCGACGGTGCTCGGAACCTTTGCAACGCCGATCCTCTCGCAGAAATTGCGGATCGACTGCGGCGTATAGCCGCGGCGGCGCAGACCGCACAGCGTCGGCATACGCGGATCGTCCCAGCCGGAGACGAGGCCTTCTTCTACAAGCCTTCTGAGCTTGCGCTTGCTCAGAACGGTGTAGTTTATACCAAGGCGCGCAAACTCGATCTGGCGCGGCTTTGACGGCACGGAGACGTTGTTTATGACCCAGTCGTACAGCGGACGGTGGTCTTCATACTCAAGCGAGCACAGCGAGTGGGTTATGCCCTCAAGCGCGTCCTGAATGGGGTGGGCAAAGTCGTACATGGGGAAGATGCACCATTTTGTACCCTGACGGTGATGCTCGATATATCTGATGCGGTAGAGCACGGGATCGCGCATGTTGAAGTTGCCGGAGGCAAGGTCGATCTTTGCGCGCAGAGTATATTTTCCCTCGGGAAATTCGCCGTTTTTCATGCGCTCGAACAGGTCGAGATTTTCCTCAACGGGTCTGTCTCTGTAAGGGCTTACGGCAGGCTTGCCCGTATCGCCGCGATACTCCTTGAACTGCTCGGGCGTAAGCTCGCAGACGTAAGCAAGACCTTTTTTTATAAGCTCGACGGCGTATTCATATGTCTTTTCAAAGTAATCCGAGCCGTAGAAAAAGCGGTCGCCCCAGTCAAAGCCGAGCCAGTGGATATCCTCCTGAATGGCATCGACATACTCGGTGTCCTCCTTGGCCGGATTCGTGTCGTCCATGCGCAGGTTGCATATGCCGCCGTACTTTTCGGCGGTGCCGAAATCTATGATAAGCGCCTTGCAGTGGCCTATGTGCAGATAACCGTTCGGTTCGGGAGGAAAACGTGTGTGCACCTGCATTCCGGCAAATCTGCCGCCCTCGGCAAGGTCCTCGTCGATAAAGTTTTCAATAAAATTCTTGCTTATCTCTTCCATGTTTGTACTCCTGTAATATTGGATAAAGAAATTATAAACGATATTTGACTCAATTACAATAATAAAACTTAAATTTAGCACTGCTGTTGCATATACGATTGAGAAAACGCGAAAACTGTGATAATATGATCATAGGTGATAAATATGAGCGAAAAATTTGATATACTCATCATCGGCGCAGGCCCTGCCGGAGTTTCGGCGGCGCTGACGGCCTGCAACCGAGGCAAAAAAACGGGCGTTATCTCAAATCCGCCGGAGAGCAGCAAGCTCTGGCTTGCCGAAAGCGTGAGCAATTATCCCGGCATGACCGGCACAGGCAGTGACATTGTCAAAGCAATGCGCCGCCAGCTTGAGGAAAGCGACGCCGAGGTGATACAAGGCCGCGCGCTGAGCGTTGTGCCGCTGGGCAAAACGATAGGGGTTGCCGTCGGAAGCGAGTTTTACGAGACAAGAGCCGTTATCGTTGCTGCCGGCATAAGCCGCCGCCCGATATGCCCGGGCGAGACCGAGTTTCTCGGCAGGGGAGTGAGCTACTGCGCGACCTGCGACGGCATGCTCTATAAGGGAAAAACGGTTGCCGTTATCGGCGACAGCGAGGAGGCACGGCACGATGCGCAGTTTCTGAGCGATATCGGCTGCAAGGTGCTGAGCTTTTCCGGCAGGGAGAAGTTTGATATCCGCGGCGGCATGAAGGCCGATACCCTTATTGCCGACGGAACGGAATACGCCGTCGATTGCGTGTTCATCCTCAAGGACACCCTCACGGCCGAAAGCCTTGTTTCCGGCATTGAATCCGAGCGCGGCATAATCAAAACCGACCGCAGCTGCAAAACCAACATCAAGGGCGTTTTTGCCGCCGGAGACTGCACCGGCGCACCGTATCAGATAGCAAAGGCCGTGGGCGACGGCAACATCGCCGCCCTGTCGGCATGCGAATATATAAACACAGAAAAGGAGATATGAAAAATGTCTATTATGCATCTTACAAAGGATAACTTCGATTCGATCACCTCCTCCGGCCTCGTGCTGGTCGATTTCTGGGCAACATGGTGCGGCCCCTGCCGCATGCAGGCTCCGATACTCGAGGAGTTTGATAAGCAGATGGAGGGCAGGGTCCGGGTCTGCAAGCTTGATGTTGACGAGGTACCGGCCATAGCTCAGCGCTTCGGCGTTATGAGCATCCCGACGCTTATCGCCTTCAAGGACGGCAAGCAGCTCAGCAAGGAAGTCGGCGTTACAAGCTGCGAAGAGCTTATGACAATGTTCGGCTGATAACTTTAAAAAATTGTTGCAATATTTATTGCATTTCAAATTCCGCCCGTATATAATGGAGTATCCGCTGTATACGGGCGGAATTTTTAATTCGGGAGGAAAAAATGTCTGACTATATAATTAGCTGCTGCTCGACGGCAGACCTTACGAAGGAACACTTTGAAGCACGCGATATAAAATATGTCTGCTTCCACTATATGCTCGACGGCGAAGATTACATGGACGATCTCGGCCAGAGCATGCCGTTTGAAGAGTTTTATAAGAAAATGGCCGAAGGTGCCGATACCAAGACAAGTCAGGTAAACGTTGCCGAGTATATCGACTATTTCACGCCCTTCCTCAAAGAGGGCAAGGACATTCTGCATGTCACGCTCTCCAGCGGCATTTCCGGAACGGTGAACTCCGCGCGCAACGCGGCTGCCATGCTTGCAGAGGAGTATCCCGAACGCAAGATTTACATAGTCGATTCTCTCGGAGCATCCTCGGGCTACGGCCTGCTCATGGACGCTTTGGCAGATAAGCGCGACGAGGGCATGAGCATTGACGAGGCGCATGATTGGATCGAGGCAAACAAGCTTCATCTGCACCACTGGTTCTTCTCAACAGACCTCAGCTTCTATGTCAAGGGCGGCAGAATTTCAAAGGCGGCAGGCTTCTTCGGAACGATGCTCAATATCTGCCCTCTGCTTAACATGGATAACCTCGGCAGACTTATTCCCAGGGAAAAGATCCGCACGAAGAAAAAGGTCATAAAGACTATCGTTGACCGCATGGAGCAGTGCGCAAACGACGGCCTTGATTATTCCGGCAAGTGCTATATCTCACAGTCCGGCTGCGTTGAGGATGCAAAGGAAGTTGCCGCGCTTGTTGAGGAACGCTTCCCCAAACTCAACGGCAAGGTCGAGATAAACTATGTCGGCACGACCATCGGCAGCCACACCGGCCCCGGCACCGTTGCGCTGTTCTTCTGGGGCGCTGAGCGCGGCGAATGATGGATAATGAACGGTAAGTTTTCTAAGCTGAAAGATATTCACAGCAGGTTTACATGGCTTGAGCTTCTGCTGCTCACGGGCTGGATATTCCTTATGTGCATATACATATCACCGGGCTCCTTCAGGCACACGGTAGGCTTTATGCTCAGAAATCCGCTTCTTATACTTCTGAACGTCCTGCCGATAGCCGTGCTGCTGCTTGTGATATATTTTGCCTGCATGAACAGCTTTGCCGCCGGAGCCGCCGCGAACCTTGTGTTCGGGCTGCTGTCGTATGCAAACCTGCTCAAGATAGACGGACGCGACGATCCGCTTGTACCGGCGGATATACTCCTGCTGCGTGAGGCGCTTCAGGCCTCCGGCGATTACAGGCTTGATCTTCACCCGGCGGTCATAGCGGTGATCGTTTTATCGACAGCCGTTTTCATAGCCCTCGCGATCGTGCTTGGCAGAACGAGGAAGCGCCCTGCCGTGCCGCGTATAGTCGGCATCGTGCTGAGCATAGCTGTTTTCGCAGGCGCATTCTTCGGCCTTTATCGCGGCAGGGAGCTGTATGCCTCGTTCCCGGTGAGCTCGGAATATAACGTGACGTCGATATTCAACGAGCTTGGACTTAACTATTGCTTCTTATATAACTTTAACCTTTATACGGTCGATAAGCCCGACGGATATTCCGAAAAAACCGTAGAAAGCTATATTTCAGAGCAGAAAACCGAAGAGCCTGAGGGCGTAAAGCCGCAGATAATCATGATAATGTGCGAGGCGTTCAATGACGTCACCGATGCCGACGCCTTTACATATTCCGAAAAAGACGATCCGATGCGCGGCTTTCACGAGGTCGCATCAAGTCCGAACAGTATCAGCGGCCACATCGTTGTGCCCAATTTCGGAGCGGGAACCGCGAATACGGAGTTCGATGTGCTCACCGGCATGCAGACAAATCTCATAAGCGCAACATCAAATTCGGCTATGAGATCGTTCCACCACTCTGTTCCGTCAATGGCAACGCTTCTTGGCGACCAGGGATATTCGAGCCTCTATTTCCATCCCGGCAACAGCTGGTTTTACAATCGCGATTCGGCGCTGAGCGCGTGTTTGTTGAGGATCTTGAGGATAAATCCAAAATGGAAACAGCCTTCCTGAAAAACCTCAAGTCGCTTGTCTCCGAGCGCACACAAAACGGCGAAAGACTGTTCACCTACGCAACGACCATTCAGAACCATCAGGCGTATACTTATTCCAAGTACGATTTTGAGGTCCCCAAGGTGCAGACCAGTGTTCAGCTGAGCGACTATGCCGAGGAGCTTTTGTCGGTGTATGCCTACGGCGTGAAGTGCTCTTCGGATATGCTGCTTGAGCTGACGGAGTACTTAAACGGCCTTGATGATCCGTATGTGCTCGTGTTTTTCGGAGATCACAGGCCGAATCTCGGCGCGGATTATCTTGCGTATAACGAGATCGGCATGGATATTGCCGATGACGTTATTGCAAACTGCTCGGCTCCCTTTGTCATATGGGCAAACGACGCATATGCAAAAACCTCGGATTTTGCCGAGCGCTTTGCGTCGCTGGATATCCCCGAGGACGGTTATATAAGCGCAAGCTTCCTCGGCGAAGTTAGCCTTGAGCTTGCAGGCTGCGCAAAGAGCGAGCCGTTTTTCAGCTTCCTTTACGACCTGCGCCGCGAGATCCCCGTTATAAAGACCGGCGTGAACAGTGAAGCCGAGCAGCCGATGATAGATAAGCTGCACTGCTGGCAGTACTATCGCATGAGCTGAAAATCCCGGCTTGACTTTTTGGGTAAAAAGTGCATATAATATATTTTACTAAAGGCAATGACGGACAGGAGTAAGCCAAGCATGCTTTTCAGAGAGGGAACGGACGGTGAAAGTTCCTAAGGCATGCCGCCGAAGGTCGGTCCCGAGCAGCCGTGCCGAAATCCAAGTAGGCCGGACGGGCGCTCCCGTTACAGAGCAGTGAGTGCCGCGCATTGCGCGGAATTCAGGTGGTACCGCGTAATACTGCGCCCTGATGAATGTCGGGGCGCAGTTTTTTTATTTGTTAAGGAGGATCAGATATGAAAGAGCTGCCGAAGGTGTATGACCCCGGTACGGTTGAAAAAAGAATATATGAAATGTGGCAGTCGCATGGCTGCTTCAAGGGCGTCATAGACCCCGACAAAAAGCCGTTTTCAATAGTTATGCCGCCCCCCAACGTAACAGGTCAGCTTCACATGGGTCACGCGCTCGACTCAACATTGCAGGATATACTGACGCGCTATAAGCGCATGCAGGGCTATGCCGCACTTTGGCTTCCCGGCACCGATCATGCAGGCATTGCGACCCAGATAAAGGTCGAAGAGGAGCTTCGCGTTAAGGAGGGCCTTACCCGTTACGACCTCGGCCGCGAGAAGTTCCTTGACCGCGTTTGGGAATGGAAAAACAAATACGGCGACCGCATCGTTGAGCAGCAGAAGGTGCTCGGCGCATCCTGCGATTGGGACAGAAGCGCGTTCACGATGGACGAAACACGCGCAAAGAGCGTGCGCGAAACATTCTGCGAGCTGTACGAAAAGGGACTTATCTATAAGGGCAGCCGCATCATCAACTGGTGCCCCAAGTGCCGCACGGCGCTTTCCGACGCCGAGGTCGAGTACAAGGATATGCCCGGCTCGTTCTGGCACATAAGATACCCCATCGAGGATTCTGACGAGGAGTTCATCATCGCGACCACACGTCCCGAGACCATGCTCGGCGACTCCGGCGTTGCCGTTCACCCCGATGACGAGCGCTATAAGCACCTTGTCGGCAAGAACGCCATCCTGCCGCTGGTCGGCAGAAAGCTCCCCATCGTTGCCGACGAGTATGTTGAGCTTGGCTTCGGCACGGGCGCTGTCAAAATGACGCCCTGCCATGACCCCAATGACTATGAGGTCGGCCTCAGACACAATCTCGAGCAGATACTCTGCATCGACGAGGACGCGAAGATAATAAACGGCGGAAAGTACAACGGCATGGATCGCTACGAGGCGCGCAAGGCCATCGTGGCCGACCTCGAGGAGCAGGGCTATCTCGTTAAGGTCGAGCCGTATAATCATAATGTCGGCTGCTGCTACCGCTGCGGCACCGTCGTCGAGCCGCTCACAAGCCCCCAGTGGTTTGTCAAGATGAAGCCTCTGGCCGAGGCGGCGATCGAGGTCGTTAAGGACGGCAGAATAAAATTCGTCCCCGAGCGCTTCACAAAGACCTATATGAACTGGATGGAAAATGTCCACGACTGGTGCATCTCCCGTCAACTCTGGTGGGGGCACAGAATACCGGCATGGTACTGCGACGATTGCGGCAAGATAACCGTGTCTCGCACCGATCCCTGTGAGTGCGAGCACTGCCACAGCAAGAATATCCATCAGGAAGAGGACGTTCTCGATACATGGTTCAGTTCAGCACTCTGGCCGTTCTCGACCATGGGATGGCCGGACAAGACCCCCGAGCTTGACTACTGGTATCCGACCTCGGTCATGGTAACGGGTTATGATATCATCTTCTTCTGGGTCGCGCGAATGATCTTTTCCGGCATGGAGCAGATGAAAAAGGAGCCGTTCCACACAGTGTTCATCCACGGCCTTGTACGCGACAGTCAGGGCAGAAAAATGTCCAAGAGCCTCGGCAACGGCATTGATCCGCTGGAGATGGCCGAAAAGTACGGCGCGGACGCGCTGCGCTTTAACCTCATAACCGGCAACAGCCCCGGCAACGACATGCGCTTCTACGTTGAAAAGTGCGAGGCGATGCGCAACTTCTGCAATAAGATATGGAACGCATCGCGCTTTGTCATGATGAACCTCACCGTTGAGGATAATCATCTGCCCGAGACGCTTGAGACCGAGGATAATTGGATCCTCTCCAAGCTCAACCGCGTCGTCAAAGAGGTCTGCGATAATATGGACAGCTTTGAGCTGGGCGTTGCGGCAGGCAAGATATACGATTTCATCTGGGATGATTACTGCGACTGGTACATTGAGCTGACAAAACCGCGCCTGAACGGCGATGACGAGGCGGCAAAGGAGAGCGCCCAGCGCGTGCTTCTGTATGTCCTTGTTGAGATACTCAAGCTCCTGCACCCGTTCATGCCGTTTATCACCGAGGAAATATGGCAGGCGCTGCCTCACGAGGGCGATGCGCTTATGATGCAGTCTTACCCCGAGTACAGCGAAAAGCTCAACTTCCCCGAGGACGAGGCAAACTTCGGCATGGTCATGGATGCCATCAAGGCCGTCCGCGCGCGCAGATCCGAAATGAACGTACCCCCGTCCAGAAAGAGCCACCTTATCATCGTCACCGACAAGGCAAAGGCATTCACCGACGGCGAGAAGTTTATCTGCAAGCTGGCCTATGCCTCCGGCGTTGAGGTCAGAGCGGAGCTTCCCGAGAGCACCGACGGTATGGTGTCCGTCATAACCGATAACGCGCGCATGTTCATGCCCATGGCAGAGCTTGTCGATCTTGAAAAAGAGCGCGCTCGCATGGAAAAAGAGCTTGCAAACGCTAAAAAGCAGCTCGACGGGCAGAACGCAAAGCTTGCAAACGAAAACTTCGTTTCCCGCGCGCCGGAAAAGGTCGTTAACGCCGAGCGCGAAAAGAAGGCAAAGCTCGAGGCGCTCATCGAAAATCTTGAGGAAAGCCTCAAAAATCTCGGATAAGCCCGACCGTTTTTTGCAAAATCCGCATATATAAACATTTAAACTGATGCTGAGCATAGCTCGGCATCAGTTTTTTATATTTTTATTGCATTGGAGTGAGGAAAAATGAAGATCGCATCGGAATATTCCGACGGCAGGCTAACGGTGTTTTTAGCAGGCGAGTTAGACCATCACGGCGCAAAAACGGCTGTTGACGGCATTGCCGACAGCATTGACAGATATCTTCCGCGCGACCTCGTGCTCGACCTGACGCAGCTTGGCTTCATGGACTCGTCCGGCATTGCGGTCATAGTACGGAGCTATAAGAAAATGCGCAGCGCCGGGGGTCGGATGTACATTGAAAATCCCCAGAAACAGCCGCTTAAAGTGCTCGATGCCTCGGGCATCGACAGAATGATACCGATCGCCGCAAAAAGGGAGGTAACGACATGACGGTGACAAACTACATAAAGCTTGAATTTCCAAGCTTCAGCTCAAACGAGAGCTTTGCGCGCGCGGCCGCGGCCGGCTTTGCCGCGCAGCTTGACCCGACGCTCGATGAGCTGGGCGATATCAAAACCTCGGTCAGCGAGGCGGTAACAAACTGCATCGTCCACGCGTATCCGGACAGCATCGGGACGATAAGTATGCGCCTTCGCATCCTCGACGGAGAAAAGCTCGAGATAGTTATCCGAGATAAAGGGCGCGGCATAGCCGATCTTCAGCAGGCAATGCTGCCGATGTACACCACCGGCGGCGAGGAGCGCAGCGGTATGGGCTTTACCATTATGGAAAGCTTTATGGACAAGCTGAAGGTCAAAAGTACGCCGGGCAAGGGCACTACGGTAACGATGCTGAGAACTATCCGCCAGCGCAGAGGCTTTCGATGACCGAGTGCATGCTCAACGATCTGTGCCTTGCGAAGAAGGGGGACAAGGCGGCGTCCGAGCGGCTCGTTGAGGATAATTCGGGGCTTATCTGGAGCGTTGCGCGGCGCTTTTTCGGCCGCGGCGTTGAGCCGGACGATTTGTATCAGCTCGGCTGCCTCGGCTTCCTTAAAGCCGTTGCGGGCTTCGATCCCGGGTTCGGAACGCAGTTTTCGACCTATGCCGTGCCGAAGATAGCAGGCGAGATACGCAGGTTTCTGCGTGATGACGGAACAGTGAAGGTCAGCCGGGGGATCAAAGAGCGTGCGCTTCATATAAAAAACGCGCGGTGCGCGCTTGAGCAGCGCCTCGGCCGTGTGCCGCTGATCTCTGAGCTTGCGGCCGAAACCGGGCTGACACCCGAGGACATCGCTTTTGCAGAAACGGCGGCAAATCCGGCCGAAAGCCTGCAGCGCGAGACGGGCGAAGACGGCTTCACGCTTGAGCACGTTCTGTGCGACACCGAGGGCGAGGAGCGCATGATCGAGCATGTAGCGCTGCGCTGCGCCATTGAGGAGCTTCCCGAGAAGGAGCGGAAGACCCTGTATCTGCGCTATTATCACGGCTTTACTCAGGAAAAAACGGCCAAGGTGCTGGGAGTGTCGCAGGTCCAGATATCGCGCCTTGAGCGCAAAGCGATAGCACAGCTTCGCGAAATGCTGTCGTGACTGAATGCTTACACGCAATTTGAGCGTGTGAGCATTTTTCTTTGCTTTGAAATAATGCATTCTGCCAAAAACTTATTAAGAATTTATTAAATAATGTAAGAACACTTGAAAAACGCAAAGACTGCGTTAAAATATCATGGTGTTTTGTTGGAGTTTTATTGGAGCTTTGCAGAATGTGAGGTGTTTGTATGGAAAAAAGAAAGAGAAGCCTTGCGATCGATATTCTTAACGGCCCAATGTGGGATAAAATATTGCGTTATGCGCTGCCTGTTGCCGCCACCGGCATACTCGGGCAGCTGTTTAATGCCTCGGATATAGCTATCGTCGGTAATTTTGCCGAGGGCGATACGGTCGCGGCGGTCGCAGCCGTCGGCGCAAACGGACCGGTCATCGGCCTGCTGCTTAATATCTTCATCGGCATCGCTCTGGGCGCAAACGTTGTCATAGCAAATGCCATCGGCAGAGGAGATAAGGAAACGGTATCGCGCGCCGTACATACATCGATTGTAGCCGCCGTATTGGGCGGCATTATTGTCGGCCTGCTCGGGCAACTGCTTGCCGAGCCTGTGCTTTCAATGCTCCAGGTGCCGGAGGATGTTTTCCCACTTGCGCTTAAATATATGCGCATTTATCTTCTCGGCCTGCCGGTAATATTCCTTTATAACTTTGAAGCGGCCATATTCCGCAGCGCCGGCGATACGAAAACGCCGCTTGTGGCGCTTGCCCTGTCCGGCGTTCTAAATGTAATACTCAACCTGTTTTTCGTCGTAGTTCTGAACAAAACCGTTGACGGCGTTGCGATAGCGACGGTGCTTGCAAATGTCGTAAGCTCCGTTGTTCTTCTGCGCAGGCTTTTAAGAAGCGAGCTTTTTATCCATGTTGAGTTTAAGAATCTGCGCATCGACTGGAAAATACTCTGGCGCATACTCAAGATCGGCGTTCCGGCAGGAATACAGGGAGCTGTGTTCTCGCTTTCAAATATCGTAGTCCAGTCTGCGATAAACAGCCTCGGCAAGGTGACGATGGCGGCGTCCTCGGCTGCGTTCAATGTTGAGATCATGGCGTATTATATCCTCAACTCCTTCGGACAGGCCTGCACTACCTTCGTCGGCCAGAACTACGGCGCCGGTCAGATAGACCGCTGCCGCAAGGCGCTCAAGCTCTGCCTTATAGAAAGCGTCATAGCAACCGCCTGTGCAGTCGCAATAGCTCTTGCCTCCGGTAAATACCTTATCGCGCTGTTCAATAACGATCCTGAGGTCATTCGCCTCGGCATGGTAAGATTGAAATTCATTTTTATGTCTTATATTTTTTCAACGATATATGACTGCATGTCCGGCTACATGCGCGGCTTCGGCATTTCGCTGACTCCTGCGCTGCTTACGATATTCGGCGTGTGCGGAACGAGAATAATATGGATTTACATGGTGTTCCCCATGTCGCAGACCTTTGAAACGATCATGCAGGTGTATCCCATTAGCCTTGCGATAAACATGGTTCTCATTTTCTGCGCGCTTATTATAACGCGTCCGTCAAAGCGCTATGACCATGTGGTTCTTGACTCTTGAAAGAGCCGGTCGAACGTGGTAAAATAACACGCTATGAATAATGATTTTAACAAAAGATATCTCGAAGCGAGAAGAAAAGTAATAGAGACCGATTTTGCCGGGCTTAATCCCATGCAGAGAAAGGCTGTCATGGCGACTGAGGGCGCGCTGCTCATCCTTGCGGGCGCAGGCAGCGGCAAAACGACGGTGCTCATAAACAGAATTGCAAATCTCATGCGTTACGGCAAAGCCGGCGACTGCGAGGAGATACCTGAAAATGCAGGCATTGAGGATATCGACGCAATGGCGCGGCTTGACGATGAGGCAAGGCGCACCGCGGCCTTTGAGCCTGTCGAGCCGTGGCGCATCCTCGCAATAACGTTTACGAATAAGGCCGCCGACGAGCTGAAAACAAGGCTTTCAAAAATGCTCGGCGAGGCCGGAGCCGATGTGTGGGCGTCCACCTTCCACTCGGCCTGCGTGCGCATACTGCGCCGCGACGCCGACCGTCTGGGCTTTACGTCGAGCTTCACTATCTATGACAGCTCCGACAGTCAGAGCCTTATAAAGCACATTCTGCGCGATTTTGACCTTGACGATAAAAAATATCCGCCGCGCATGCTCCTTTCGGAGATAAGCCGCGCAAAGGACGATTGCTGCTCGCCCGAGCAGTACTATGCCCGAGCCAAGGCGACCGGCGACGCGCGCAGAGTAAAGATAGCGGAGATCTATGCCGAATACTCTCGCCGCGCGTTCGCAGCCGGCGCAATGGATTTCGACGATCTTATTTACTACACCGTGAAGCTTCTCAATGAAAACGAGGACGTGTGCCAATATTGGCAGAAGCGGTTTAAGTACATACTCATCGACGAATATCAGGATACAAATAAGCTCCAGTACATGCTTGCATCCAAGCTTGCAGAGGGCTGGGGCAATATATGCGTCGTCGGCGATGATGACCAGAGTATTTACAAGTTCCGCGGCGCAACGATCGAGAACATACTTTCGTTCGAGGACGAATATAAGGGCTGCCGCGTCATCCGCCTTGAGCAGAACTACCGCAGCACGGGACATATCCTCGGCGCGGCAAACGCCGTTATCAAAAACAACCTCGGCCGTAAGGGCAAGGAGCTGTGGACAAAGGGTGACATGGGCGAAAAGCCCGAGCTTTATGTTGCCGATAACGAGCACGATGAGGCGCGCTTTGTTGCGTCCCAGATCCTCGGACTGTACGGCAAAGGCGCGTCCTGGGGCGATAACGCGGTGCTTTACCGCATGAACGCGCAGTCGCACCAGATAGAGCAGGCGTTCAAGCGCAACGGCATTCCGTATAAAATTTTCGGCGGCACGGGCTTCTTTGACCGCGCCGAGATAAAGGACATGCTTGCATATCTGTGCGTCATAGCCTCGCCGGATGACGATCTGCGCCTTGGCAGGATAATAAACAATCCGCCGCGCGGCATTGGAGCGAAAAGCATTGAAACCGCCGCCGCCATAGCGCATGAAAATAACTGCTCGCTGTTTTCCGTCATAAGCAAGGCCGATCTCTATCCCGACCTCAGCCGCGCCGCTCCGCGAATGCTGCTGTTTGCCGGGATGATAAACGAGCTTATGGCTCAGAAAGACGAGCTTGCGCCGGACCTTTTGTACGATCAGCTTGTTGAGCGCACCGGATATCTGCGTATGCTGGAAGAAAAGCACACCGTTGAGGATGATGCGCGCGCTCAGAACATAAAAGAACTTAAATCGAGCATCATTAACTATAAAGGTGAGACGGATAATCCCACTCTCGAGGGCTACCTTGCCGACGTTGCCCTGTATACAGATATGGACAACTACGATGACAGCGCCGACTGCGTAGTTATGATGACCATGCATTCGGCAAAGGGACTGGAATTCCCGAACGTCTTTGTCGTCGGCTGTGAGGAGGGCATTTTCCCCGGCATAAAAGCCATCGGTGAAGCCGATGAGATGGAGGAAGAGCGCAGACTTTGTTATGTTGCGATAACGCGCGCAAAGAAGAGGCTGTTTCTTTCCTGCGCGCGGCAAAGAATGCTCTTTGGCCGCACAACGGCAAACCGCGTTTCTCGCTTTATCGACGAGATACCCGAGGAACATCTTGAAAAGCGCAATATCCCCAGAGGCTACGGATATTCGGAAAAATCGCAGGTGCAGAAGGAGTTTGCCTTCCGCGCTCCGTCGCAGCAGAGCCTCAAAAAGCCCGTTGCGCCGCCGTCCGCGCCAAAGCCCAAGGCGGCCGAAAAGCCGCAGTTTTCCGTCGGCGACAGAGTGCGACATAGGGCCTTTGGTGATGGCAAGCTCGTGAAAATGACGCCTATGGGAAATGATTATCTGATAGAAATTGAATTTGACAGCGGCACGGTGAAAAAGCTCATGCTCCGCGCTGCCGCATTGCATATGGTGAAAATATAAATAATGAAAAACCAGAACAAAGCAGCTATCGGTCGCATCTGCCTCATATGCACGACGCTTATATGGGGCAGCTCATTTGTTATTTTAAAGAATGCGCTTGACAGTATCACGCCGATGTGGGTGCTTGCTATCCGCTTCGGCGGCGCGTCAATAATGATGTTTATCGCCTGCCTGCCGCGCATAAAAAAGATAGATAAGCAGTACATAAAGGGCGGAGTTTTAATGGGTATATGCCTTTCGGCGGCGTATATCGTGCAGACCTACGGCCTTGTGTATACGACTCCGGGAAAAAACGCCTTTTTGACCGCAACATATTGCATTCTTGTTCCGTTTCTCTATTGGGCGATAGCGCATAAAAAGCCGGACAGATACAATGTGATCGCAGCCTTTGTGTGCCTTGTCGGCATGGGCTTTGTGTGCCTTAACGATGATCTGAGCGTTAACATCGGCGATATCCTCACGATCTGCTGCGGCCTGTTTTACGGCCTGCATATTATCGTAACGGCGCGCTCTGTCGAAGATCGCGATCCGCTTATTTTGACGATGCTCCAGTTTGCAACGGGCGCTGTTATCTGCTTTATCGGAGCTGCGATTTTCGAGCCTGCACCGCATGATCTGTCATCGGGAACATGGCTGAGCATTGCCTATATGACCTTTATCTGCACGGGGCTGTGCTTCTTCCTTCAGACCATCGGCCAGAAGTACACGCCGCCGGCACAGGCCGCCGTTATACTGACGCTTGAGTCCGTGTTCGGAACGGCAATATCCGTCATCCTCGGCGAAGAGGTGCTCACATTCAATATCGCTTTCGGCTTCTGCCTGATATTTATTGCAATAATCACGAGTGAAACAAAGCTCAAATTCCTTCAAAAGCCGCACTCGTGACAAAAATTAATAATATTTTTAAAGCGCAGGCTCAGATGAGCTTGCGCTTTTTGCCGTTTTGATGCAATATTAAATTATCCTGCACACGGTAGGTGATGATAATGATAAAAATTCTCATTGTTGAAGACGAAAAACCGATATCCGACCTTATCAGGCTGAGCCTCGGTAAATCGGGCTATGACTGCGACAGCGCCTTTGACGGCATGAGCGCGGCTGATATGCTCGACGAAAATATTTACGACCTTGTGCTGCTTGATATCATGCTGCCCGAGGTGGATGGTTTTGAGCTTTTGGAATATATAAAGCCGCTGTGCATACCGGTCATATTCATAACGGCCAAGGGCTCGGTGAACGACCGTGTGCGCGGACTGCGCATGGGTGCGGAGGACTATATCGTAAAGCCGTTTGAGGTGCTCGAGCTTCAAGCGCGCGTTGATGTTGTCCTTCGCCGGTATAGCAAAACAGAAAGCGTTATCAGCATAGGAGACCTTACGATAGATACCGACGCAATGCAGGTGATCCGCTCGGGCGAAGCAGTGCCGCTCACGCGCAAGGAGTATGATCTTCTGCTGCTTTTTGCGCGCAATCCCGGTACTGCGATGTATCGCGAGACCATATACGAGCGCGTGTGGGGCGGAGACTATATATGCGGATCAAAAACAGTTGATATCCACGTTCAGCGTATGCGCAAAAAGGTCGGCTGGGAGCACAAGCTTGTGGCCGTAAACAAGGTCGGCTACCGTCTGGAGGTTTAGAATGAAATTTCGGCTCAAGATCATGCTGTGCATGATATGGCTGCTGTCGCTTGCCTTCGGCATCGGCGGAAGCGTTATGATATGGGGCTCGTTCAGCTCGGCTCTTGCGCAGGAAAAGCAGACCGCCGAGGACTCGTATCGCTTCCTTGTGCGCACGATCGAGATGGTAAACAGCATAAACACGCTGCCCAACACCTCGGATATTGCCGGAGTTTTAAAGAAGATGGACGGCATGGGCATAACAAACTTTTCGGCGATAAGGCTTCTATCCGGCGGCGTGACTGAATACACGTCGGGAAACATCGAGCTTTCGTCGGACTATACCGAAAGCGGCATCGTGATCGAAACGGCGCCGGACGGAGCACATTATTATAAGCTCAGCGGCACCGTCGGCACCGAGGCCGACACGCTAGCGTTCATCGCCTTTTACGACATTTCATCGGTTTTCGCGATGCGCGACGGGCAGTTTAAAACGTATGCCGTCGTGTTTGCGGCGACCATTGCCGTGTGCGCCGTGCTGTCGTATTTCATCTCGCTATGGCTGACAAAGCCGCTGGATAAGCTCACAAAGGCAACAAAAAAGCTCGCCGAGGGCGAGCTGTCGTACAGAGCCGATATCCGCACCGGCGATGAGATAGGCCAGCTGTCGGAAAGCTTTGACACTATGGCACAGAAGCTTGAGGAGAATGTCGAGCAGCTTCAGGACGCAATGCGCCGCCAGGAGGAGTTTATGGGCAGCTTCGCACACGAGATGAAAACGCCCATGACCTCGATAATAGGCTATGCAGACCTCATGCGCACGCAGACGCTCAGCCCCGAGGAGCAGACGGCCGCCGTAAACTATATTTTTTCCGAGGGCAAGCGGCTAGAGAGCCTGTCGCTCAAGCTTCTGGATATAATCGTTTTGAAAAACACCGAGATCGAGCTGAAAAGCGTTTCGCCTGCTCAGCTCATTTCGCAGACGGCCGATTATCTGCGGCCGGTGTATGCAAAGAACGATATCGGCATCGAGTGCAGCGGCGACGAGGGAGAGTGTCTGCTTGAGCCGGAGCTTGTCAAATCACTGCTGATGAATCTTATTGACAACGCCCGTAAGGCGCTCGGCCACGGCGGACTTATCCGCATATCATCGCAGCTGACAGGCACGGGCTGCATCATCCGCGTGCGCGATAACGGCCATGGTATACCGCCAGAAGCCATAGCGCACCTGACAGAGGCCTTTTACAGGGTCGATAAGTCGCGCTCGCGTGCTCAGGGCGGAGCGGGGCTGGGGCTTGCGCTTTGCAGCGATATTGCCCGGCTCCACAACGGAAGCATTGAGTTTGAAAGCAGCAGGGAGACCGGAACATGCGTGACGGTGCACTTAAACGGAGGTGCAAAATGAGGAAAAATGCAGCCGTGGCGGCTCTTTTATTGCTTGCCGTGTGCATAGGACTCGGGATTCCGCTCGGTGCATCGGCCGTTCAGGACAGGGCGATTTTGAATAAAAGCGAGAGTATTCCCGATGCCGATGCAACTTTGGGGCTGAACACTCGCGGCAGCGTGAGCCTTGCGCAGAAGTATTGGCTCATGAGCACTCAGCGGCTCAGCGTTACGGAGCTTTCGGATGGCAGGTACATGACATCTGAGCAGGCCGGCGAAAAGGCGCTCGAATATATTGAAATTTTGAATAAATACGATGTAAACCGCGTCGGAACGATGAATGACGGCGAGTACTATATTGCCTATCAGACGCCGCAGCTTATGATGTCCGAAGCTAACAGCCGCGCTCCGTCGCTGATTGCATGGAGCGTTTGCGTAAGTGACAGGGCAGGGAGCATGAATTTCCTAATAGACGACGAAACGGGGGCGCTGCTGTCGCTTTTGTATATTGACCGCGACCGCACGGGCTGGGAGACAGGTACAAAAACGGAGATCGATGCGAACGAGCTGTCGGACATCGTGAGTCAATTTGCGCAAATGTACGGTGCCGAAGTACTCGAAATTTGGGAGAACACAAATGACAACGAGTCAAACTTCAACGAATTCGGCATAGATCTGATGTTTCCCGGAGGACTGGATACTACGGCGTTTGCAGAAAACTCCGAGGCTGAGCAGAATGCGGTCAACTCGCTTACGCTGCGCGTAAACAGCATGGCGTACACATTCAACGACGGAGGAATATTATGAAGAAAAGAAAGAGCCGCGCGCTGACGGCGATTGCCGTCTTAGTCGTTCTTGCCGTAATTGCTGCGGCGGCAATGAAGATAGGCCTGTTCGAGCGAAAAAACACCGTGCGCGATGAACCTGTGCCGGATTGGGTGGATGTTCAGCTCATTGATATTGACGGAGCCTCGCGCCGCGGCGTGAAACTTGAAGAGATAAACGACATCGTTGTCCACTATGTCGGAAATCCCGGCACTACCGCGCAGCAGAACCGGAACTATTTCAATAACCCTGACAGCGAGGTCAGCTCGCATTTTGTCATAGGGCTCGACGGCGAGGTGATACAGTGCGTCCCGCTCGACGAGAAATCATCGGCAACGAGCGAGCGCAACCGCGATACGATATCCATAGAGGTCTGCCACCCGGACGAGAGCGGCAAATTTAACGATTCAACATATCGGTCGCTTGTCAGACTGACGGCGTGGCTGTGCGATACATACGGATTGTCCGCAGAGCATGTGATACGCCATTATGACACCTGCGGCAAGGAATGCCCACTGTACTTTGTCCGTCACGAGGACGCATGGGAGTTCAGAGAGATAAGTTATGCCTCGATTTTCTTTTCGCCGTCTTTTGCAAGCTTCTTCTGGAGCCAATCCTTGCCGTTGACAAAGCGCTCAACGATGAAGGAAACAACATAGTCGCCGGCTGCGTTTACCATTGTTGCAGGGGGATCGACGAGGTTGCCGATAGCCAGCGCGATGGGGAAGGCGACCGCAAGCTGATCGGGGAAGAACAGGGTACACAGAACAAGCTCGCCTGTGCCGCCGCCGCCGGGAATGCCGCTCATTGCAACGGAGGAGAACACCGCAACGATAATTGCCAATATCGCCTGGCCGGTGCCGAAGTCCATGCCGAATATGCCGAACAGGAATGCGACCTTTATGATCGCGCTCATTGCCGAGCCGTCCATGTGCATAGTTGCGCCGAGAGGAACGACGATGTTCGAAACCTCCTTCGAGATACCGGTCTCTTCGGAGACCTCAAGGTTCGTGGGAATGGTTGCAACGGAAGAGCAGGTGCCGAAGGCGACGGCTGCAGGGCGGAACAGATGCTTCCACATGGCCTTCACGCCGCCCTTGCCGCCGCCGAAGCGAGCATAGATCGGGAAGAAGATGAACATGTATGCAAAGCACAGAACGTAGTAGATGATAAGCGTGCGGCTGTAGTCTCCGATGAGGTCGGGACCGTAAGTAGCAACAAGATAGGCAAAGAAGCCAAAGAAGCCGATGGGTGCATAATAGGTGATGATCTTCACGACATTCATGAGAATGGCCGTGAGGTTATCAAGGAATTTTGCTACCATGCTCTCCTTGCCGCCGGTCATCTGAATGCCGAAGCCGAAGAAGGTCGCGGCAATGATGAGAGGAAGGATAGCCTTGCGGCTCCACAGCTCGCCGAAGTCGGGCTTGGTGAAGAAGTTTATGATCATGTCGGTCACGCTCAGCGTTGAGCTGACTTCACCCTCGACTATGGTATAGTCGCCGGTGACAACGGGGCACAGACGTACGATGACGTACATGATAACGGCCGCAATTGCAGCGGTGACGAAGAATGTGCCGACAGTCAGACCCATGACCTTGCCTGCGCGCTTTGCGCTGGACATGTTTGCGATAGCCGATGCTATCGAACAAAACACCATGGGGACGACGACGCAGAACATGAGGTTTATGAAAACCGTGCCGATAGGTTCGAGAACGGTTGCGCCCTTGTCGATGATCTCGCCCGATGCGTCCTTGACGACGGGGTTGAGCGCACCGACGATACAGCCGCCGACGATACCGGCGAGCATGAATACTATAAAACCGTAGGTTTTAAAGAAAGATTTCTTCTTTGCCATGATTGCACTCCTTAAAAGTTTTTCTGTGAAAATTATATTCGCATGTATTTGCAAAGTAAATTGACGATAGTGCTTGAAACATTGCAAATAATGCTATATAATCCTTTGTGAGAACATTTTGGGAGCATTGTGATGACAGAACGGTATAAATACAGCAATGACGGCTATCTGAACGAGAATTTCAGACTTTTTCACTTAAAGGACAGCTCCGGGCAGGAAAAGGATTTCCATTTTCACGAGTTTGATAAGATCGTCATCCTCATATCCGGCAAGGTCGATTACACCGTTGAGGGCACAGCATATAAGCTTGAGCCGTGGGATATCCTGCTCGTGCGCCATCATATGATCCATAAGGCGGCGATCGACCTTTCGGTACCGTATGAGAGGATAATAATATATCTCGATTCCGCTTATGTTGAGCGATTTGCGCCGAACGCAGGACTGATGGACTGCTTTGCCTCGGCCGAAAAGCGCGGCTATTGCCTCATGCGCCCGGATGAAGGAAGCGTCGGCATGCTGAAGGATGCACTCAAGCGGCTTGAGGATACTCAGAACGATGAGCTTTTCGGCGCGCAGCTTCTGCGCGGCACCATGCTCGTGCAGCTTCTGGTTTTGCTAAACCGCATTATGCTCAGTGATAAAAGCTATGAGGATGTTTCGGCGGATTCGGGAGGTAAGATAGCCCCGGCGCTGTCTTATATAAACGAGAACCTGACAAACGAGCTTAATATTGATGATATGGCGGCGCTGTGCTATTTGAGCCGCTATCACTTCATGCGCCTTTTCAAGGCTCAGACAGGCTGCACGGTGCACAATTACATACGGCAAAAGCGACTTGTGCTGGCTGCGCGGCTCATCCGCGAGGGGATGAGCGCCTCGGCGGCCGCTGCCGAATGCGGCTTTGTTGATTACTCGGCGTTCCACAGAGCCTTCACCAAGACGTTTCGCGTAAGCCCCGGCAGGATCAAAAAACAGTGATACGACAATGTTATGTAAACCGCAGGCAAATGCCTGCGGTCAGCTTATGCCTGCGGTGCGGAAAACTTCTGCTTTACCTGATCTATACGCTGCTGCTGGGCCTGCTCGGAGGAATACCAGCCATGACTTGACATCTCTTTATAAATGCTGTCCTGCATGCTCAGACTGTTGCCAAGTGCGGTGCAGAAGGTCTGATGAACATTGTCGGTGCTTGATTCTATCGCACCGTGCATGAAAAGGTCACACACGCCCTTAGTGGTTAGAAGCAGGTTCTCCATTATATCTCGATCGTTCATATTTTGTCCTCCTCAGACTAGATTGAAAAACTTCGTGAAAAGCTTTTGGTTTTCGCTTATAAGCTGCTGAGCCTGACGTTTCAGCTGAGGATCGGTCAGCTGGTTTGCCGCGAGACTGCACTGCGTCATAAGAAATTTCGTGTGACCGAGCGCGTCTTCAATATACAATAATTCTTTAGGTGTCATTTATTGAACCTCCAAATAAAAATGTTCGTTATTATTATCTGCGAAGTGAGCGTACTTATTCTAAAAGAAAAAATTTTACCAAATTGACACTTTCGCGGCCCTGTGAGTCTTGAAATTGACAAACACTTGTGCTATTCTATATACAAATTAAAAAACAATACAGGGGGTATAGTTTTATGTTCAGCGCAATAGTTTACAAATCGACGACCGGTTCCTGCAAAAAATACGCAGACCTTCTCTCGGCACGCCTGCATATTCCGGCATTCCCTCTCGGCAAAGAGTATATTCCTGCCGATACGAAGATAATTTATGTCGGCTGGCTGTTTGCAGGCAAGATCATGGGCTATGACAAGGCTGCAAAGAAGTATGATATCGGCGCCGTCGTCCAGGTCGGCATGAGCCCCGTTTCCGCAAAGAGCGAGGAAGTTTGCCGCGAGAAAAACGCGGTATGCGCGGATGTTCCCGTATTTACGCGCCAGGGTGCATTCAATATCAATAAGCTTCCGCCGCACTTCAGATTTATAATGAAGATAAAGAACAAAGAGATAGCGGCTCGCTTCGAGGGCAAGGAAAACCTCAGCGATGCGCAGAAGGCTACTTACAAAATGGCATCCACAGGTGTCGGCGAGCCGCCCTGCTGGTGCGTTGACGATATCGTCAAATGGTGCGCCGAGCACTGATACTGTATTTCATTTATTGGGAGGGTGCGAGCCTGACCTATTATTGAGATAACCGCTATGCACGCTTGCGGCGCTCTTCGGATCGTGATACGACGAAGCCCACATCGGAGTATCTGCTTCCCGATCCCGGGGAAACCGCAAAATATGCCTGGCAAAGTCAGTTTCGGAATTGATGCGGGGGGACTGACGCAGACTGTCCGCGGCGTCATCTGCGAAACTCAATAGCGAGCACCGAAGGCACTGAGCAGGGAGGAATTGAGCACTCCGCCCGGCAAAATACTTTCGGCGCAAGAGGAAAATAAAGCGAGAGTCGGTTGACGCTCGCTTTATTTTTGCTTATAATTGCCGTGAGATAAAAACATGGAGAACGATATGAGAAATATAGACGCAAAAGTGATCGAAGACACCGTCGCGAGGCTGTGCATCGAGGCAAACCTCCGGCTTCCGCCCGACGTTATAAACGCAATAGAAAGGGCCGAAAAGGCAGAGCCGTGGGACGGAGCCAAGCGCATCCTCTCGCTGCTGGGCGACAATGTGCGAATAGCATCTGAAAAAACGCTGCCGGTCTGCCAGGATACCGGCATGGCCTGCGTGTTCGTTGAGCTGGGGCAGGACGTACACATTGAGGGCGATTTTGAACAGGCCGTCAATAACGGCGTGCGCCGCGGTTACGGTGAGGGCTATCTGCGCAAAAGCGTCGTATGTGATCCGCTGCGCAGGGTAAATACCGGCGATAACACCCCTGCGCTTGTGACAGTTAAGCTCACGCGCGGCGATAAAATGCGCATAACCGTCATGCCCAAGGGCTTCGGAAGCGAGAATATGAGCGCGCTTAAAATGCTCAAGCCTGCCGACGGCGTTGAGGGTGTGAGGAATTTCGTGCTTGATACCGTTGAGAAAGCCGGAGCAAACCCGTGTCCGCCGATAATCGTCGGCGTCGGCATCGGCGGCAGCTTTGATAAGGCAGCCTGCCTTGCAAAGCATGCGCTGCTGCGCCCGGTCAATGAGCCGAACCCCGACGAATACTATGCCGCGCTCGAGCGTGAGCTGTTGGATAAAATAAACGCCCTCGGCATAGGGCCGCAGGGCTTCGGCGGAAAAACGACGGCGCTCGCGGTGCTGATAGAAGCGATGCCGACCCACGTTGCCGGGCTTCCGGTGGCGGTTAATATAAGCTGCCACGCGACGCGGCGTGCAAGCGCAAGTCTGTGAGGTGCATGATGGAATACAAAATAAGCGTTCCGGCCTCCGAGGAGGAACTGAAAAAGCTTTGCGCCGGCGACAGCGTGCTGCTGTCAGGCACAGTGTACACCGCGCGCGACGCGGCACACAAGCGCATATGCGAGTGCTTTGATAACGGCGAGCCTGCGCCGTTTGAGCTAAGCGGCAGCGCGATATACTATGTCGGCCCGACCCCGGAGCATGACGGCTGCTGCATAGGCTCGGCAGGGCCGACCACATCCGGAAGAATGGACGCATACTCGCCGCGCCTGTTGGACGCCGGGCTTAAAATAATGATAGGCAAAGGCAACCGCAGCGATGCGGTGGTAAAATCAATGATCAAAAACGGAGCAGTGTACCTTGCGGCGATCGGCGGAGCCGGAGCGCTTATGGCAGCGTCAATTGAGCAGGCCGAGCTTGTGTGTTGGGCAGATCTCGGCTGCGAGGCCGTGCGCAGACTTACGGTTAAGGATATGCCGCTTACCGTCGCGATCGACAGTCAGGGCAATGATTTGTATAAGCTCGGAAGAGAGCAGTATTTAAAAGAGGTAGAAAAATAATGGACTACGCAAAGAAATCGCTTGAATTGCACTATGAACTCAAGGGCAAGATCGAGGTCGCCTCGCGTACGAAGGCAAATGATCGCCAGTCGCTCAGCCTTGCCTACACACCCGGCGTTGCCGCACCCTGCCTTGAGATACAAAAGGATGTAAACAAAAGCTATGAGCTTACCCGTCGCTGGAACACCGTCGCCGTTGTCACCGACGGAACGGCCGTTCTCGGACTCGGCGATATAGGCCCCGAGGCCGGAATGCCGGTCATGGAGGGAAAGTGCCTGCTGTTTAAGGAATTCGGCGGCGTCGATGCCATTCCATTGTGCATTCGCAGCAAGGATGTTGACGAGATCGTAAACACCGTCGCGCTGCTTGCAGGCTCGTTTGGCGGCGTGAACCTTGAGGATATCTCCGCTCCGCGCTGCTTTGAGATAGAGCGCAAGCTCAGGGAGCGCTGCGATATCCCCGTTTTCCACGATGACCAGCACGGAACGGCGGTCATAATGCTGGCCGGACTTATGAACGCGCTGAAGGTCGTCGGCAAGCGTCTTGAGGACGTGAAGATCGTAACCTCCGGCGCAGGAGCTGCCGGAATAGCTATCATAAAGCTGCTTGTTTCCGTCGGTGCGGGAAATGTAGTCATGACCGACAGAACCGGCGCCATATATAACGGCCGCCCCGGCCTTAACCCTGCAAAGCAGGAGATAGCGGAAACGACAAATCATGCCTGTGAAAAGGGAAGTCTTGCCGACGTTATCAAGGGCGCGGACGTGTTCATCGGAGTATCCGCCCCCGGAGTCTTGACCTCCGACATGGTGCGGACTATGGCACACGACGCGATAGTGTTTGCCTGCGCAAACCCCACGCCGGAGATATTCCCCGATGAAGCAAAGCGCGCCGGCGCAGCGATCGTCAGCACGGGCCGCAGCGATTATCCAAATCAGATCAACAACGTCCTTGCGTTCCCCGGCATATTCCGCGGCGCGCTGGATGCCCGTGCATTTGATATAAACGACGAGATGAAGATCGCCGCTGCGCATGCTCTTGCAGGTATGGTAGGCGAGGATAAGCTCTCCTGCGATAATATCCTGCCGCAGGCATTTGACGAGGGCGTGGGCGAGACCGTTGCCGCCGCCGTCAAGGCCGCCGCGATAAAAAGCGGAGTCGCAAGAATATGAAAAAGCGTCTTTTCGGCGCGTCGGCAGGCATAATAGCAGTTATTCTTGTTTTCGGCCTTGTGTCGTTTCTGCTTACACCCTATGCAAAGACCTATTCGGCAGAGCACGTTTCGCAGTCGAAAAAGCAGATAGCGCTCACTTTTGACGACGGCCCCGGCAAGCACACGCAGCAGCTTCTTGACGGACTGCGCGAGCGCAATGTGAAAGCCAGCTTCTTTCTTATGGGCAGCAAGGTCGAAAAGCGCCCGGAGATAGTCAAGACCATGCATGACGACGGCCACCTCATCGGCTGCCACACATGGTCGCACATAAGCTTTTTTGAGCACACCGATGAAGAGATAGCCGAGGAGATCGACCGCACGAATAAGCTTATAGAGAGCATAACGGGTGAGTATCCACGATTTCTGCGTCCGCCATACGGCTATTACACAGGTGCCATGCTCAATAAGATCGACAGTATTGCCATTCTATGGTCTGCCTCGCCGCGCGACTGGGTGCATATCGACGAGGAGTATATCTACAACTGGTTTCTCGACCATGCGCGCGACGGGGATATAATCCTCCTGCACGACACAAAGGACGCTACGGTCCCGGCAGTTTTGCGCGCGATCGACACGCTCACAGAGCAGGGCTTTGAGTTTGTCCGCGTTGACGAGCTGCTGTGCCGCAACGGCGATAAGCTCGCCCCCGGCCTTGCGTATCGCTTCTGCCCGTACGACAGCAGAGCGTGGTATATTTAAAAAATCGTATATTATCCACAAATCTGAGAGCTAAAATTTTAAATATCTCATAATTTCTTGTTGAACGTATGAGTGATAAAATATTAATGCAAAGTGCAGGAAATATATATGCATTATAAGGAGGGCAACATGAAAAAGGCGCTGATAGCAATGCTGCTGATGGCAATATTTCTTATAGGCGGCGGTGGACTCGTGAGCATGCTGTTTACCCATGCGCTTGGCGGCGGTGTTGAACAGAGCTACATTTATCCTATCTATGGCGCGATAATCGTGCTGACCGGAGTTATCGTTGGTGCGGCGCAGGTAATCGTGAATGAGATCAGGAACCAGAAGAACAAGGAAAACGAAGACAGAGAATAGTCCAAATTGGCTATTCTCTGTCTTTGTATTTTATCAAATTATTACCGTGAAGCAGCTGCCCGAGCCTGGAGCGGATTCAACGCTAACCGAGCCGCCGTGCAGCTCGGCAATTTCCTTTACGAGCGGAAGTCCGAGACCGCTGCCGGAGTTTTCACTCCGCGAAGCGTCGGCCTGCCAGAAGCGCTGCCATATCTTATCCTGCTCATCGGGAGCAATGCCTATGCCGTCGTCGCGCACGGTGAGTTTCATCCTGCCGTCTGCGCGCCGAAGCGTAAGCCATATGTTGCCGCCCTCGTTGCCGTAGCGGTATGCGTTCTGCAAAAGGTTCTGCACAAGGCTTGCAAACAGCTGCGCATTGTAGCGCGCGCATATTCCGTCCGCGATATCCGTGTGCAGGCTTATGCCGCGCCTGTCCTCGGGCATATAGTCCTCGCATACCTCGCACACAAGCTCCGACACGTCGCCCTCGGCAAGGGGATAGCGCTCCGTACCCTGCTGGAGCCGTGTAAGGCTCAGCAGATGGTTTACGAGCAAGGACATGTTGTCTGCCTGCTCGTCGATAACATCAAGCGTTCGCAGGAAATCCTCGCGCGTTACGTCCTTGCGCTTTGCTCGGTCGCAGCTTGCTCTTATGACGGTTATCGGTGTCCTCAGCTCGTGAGAAGCGTCGGAGGTAAACTGCTTTTCCGCGGAAAACGAGCGCTCGAGCCTGTCAAACATGCCGTCAAAGGTGTTTGAAAGCGCGATAAGCTCCGATGGGCCGCTGTGCAGCGCTATGCGCTCGGTGAGGTCGTTGCCGTCGCTTATCGAGTTTGCCGTCTGAGTTATTTTCACGACCGGCGCAAAGGCCTGCTTTGAGATTATCCAGCCGCCGATTATGCTGATTATAAGTATCACCGGCAGCAGCATGGCGGTCATTATAATGACGGTGTGCGCCGCGCCGTAGTCGTCGGTTCCGGGGGCAATGCCGCGTATCCAGATCGGCTGCCCGTCACGGGTCACAAGCTGCGCATCGTATACAAAAAACTCGTCGCCGTCAAGCGGAATGCTTTGGACTACGTATTCGTCAAACGGAATATCCGAGGGATTAAGCCCATCGACCGTGACGCCGCGAAGAAGCTTTCCCGTTTCGTCGTAAAACGCGCAGTAAACTCCGCGGATATAAAAATCAACGTCGTCCCAGGCAATATCGCTGTGCTCGGCCTCAAATTTTTCCTCGTTGTGAGAGACCGTTTCAACAAGCCGCTCGGGCGAATCGTTTACAAGCCCTGTGCGATCGACCCAGATGATGAAAAACAGCATGATGGCACACAGGATCAGCATCATTGCTGCTATCCAAACCGTCAGCCTGAGCTTTGCAGACATCCTCAGTCCTCCCTGAGCACCCAGCCGATGCCCCAAACGGTGTGTATAAGCTTCTTGTCAAAGCCCTCGTCGATTTTTTTACGCAGGTAGCCGATGTATACGTTGACGACGTTCGAGCCACCCTCGTATTTGTAGTTCCAGAGATTGTTCTCGATCTGTTCACGAGAGAGGACCATGCCCTTGTTGCGCATCATAAATTCAAGAAGCGCATACTCCTTCGCGGTCAGGTCAATAACTTTTCCGCCGCGCGTGACCTGCTTTGCCGCAATGTCGAGAGTGAGATCTGCAAGCTTGTATATGTTTGAGTGATTGTCGCCGCTTTTGCGCGCCATAACATGTATAACGGCTATAAGCTCGCGAAAGTCAAAGGGCTTTACCATGTAGTAATCGCCGCCGGATTCAAGTCCGCGCACCTTGTCGGAAACGCTGTCGCGCGATGTAAGGTACACCACCGGCGTTTTGCAGCCGTCAGCGCGCAGCCTGCGCACAAGCTCGAAGCCGTCCATCTTCGGCATCATTATATCGAGCACGATAACGTCGTATTCCGCGCATTCGCAAAGCTCCAGCGCCTCAAGACCGTTGAAGCAGGAGTCAACGCTGTACCCCTCGTCGAGTATTGCCTCGGATATCATCCTGTTAAGGTGCTTTTCATCTTCAACAACAAGCGTTCTCATATCTCTCATCCTCCCGTTTTTTCCTTATTCTATTTGCGATTAATTATATTGTCAATGCCCTCTAATCCTTCTCTAATAATTTTCTCATTATTTTCTCATTTTTCAAGTGTAAAATGATTATGGATATTTATATCTATACAATAACATCCTCAAGGAGGACGGAAGATGAAGAACGGATTCAAACGGGCGCTGAGCATGCTTTTGTGCCTCACCATGGTTCTGGGACTGTTTTGCTATGCTCCGGAGGCTTCGGCGGCGGTTGACAGCAGCGGCTATGAATGCACAGGCTCTGTCGAGCAGCTTCTGAGGGCAAGCAGCGATGCTGTTGCCGGTCAGTGCTACAGGATCGTCAATAACGACGATGTCATAGCGCTTGCCGACTATGTTGCAGCCGGCAGAAACACCAAGGGTGTTACATTCTATTTGAAGGCCGATGTCGATATGCGCCGCAATACATGGAACGGTATCGGCACGGATAAGTACGCCTTTGAAGGCACGCTCGACGGCTGCGGATACGCGGTCGTGGGTCTGATAACATATCTTTTCAAAAACGCGGGTTCAAATGCCGTTATCATGAACCTCGGCGTTAACGGCGTTTCAAACGGCGCAAACGCGGCCGGCATAGCATCAACGCTGTCCGGCAAGATCGTAAACTGCTGGAGCGCCGTCAAGGTCGGCGGAACCGGCAATAACGGCGGCCTTGCCGCGATCGTCACGGGCGGCAAGATCATAAACAGCGCAAACTACGGCAGCGTAAGCGGCACCGGCAATGTCGGCGCTATCGCCGGCAGGGTTGCCAATGCGCGGATCGAGTGTGCCTATTATGCCTACAACAGCGCGGATAACAATGGCAGCGTCGGCAGCAGGGATGCTGCCAGCAGCATTGACACGCTCCGCTTCTCATCCAGCCCCACCGTCTGCCTGACGGAGAAGGAAAAAACCGTCGGCAGCGTAACGAGCGACGATCTCGTTGAGCTTCTCAACGCATGGACATCGGCCGACGGCGGCGCGAAATGGCGCAAATGGGTTTTGAATACGACCGCCGAAGGCATAGAACGCACGGGCGGAAAGTACCCCAATCCCTCTCAGGCTTACCCCGGCTATTCGGCAGAAACGCCTGTTTATAAAGACAGTGTCCCCATGGAAACACTCTATGAGTCGCAGTCGGATGCGCAGCCCGGCATATGCTACAGCATAGGCGACGTAAAAGAGCTTGAGATGCTCGCAAAATTCGTAAACGAGGGTCACAATACCGAGGGCGCGACCTTCTTCCTCACAGGCGACCTCAGCATAGTAATAAACGGCTCGTTTTATAAGGGCGAAAGCTGGGTGCCCATAGGCAACAGCGAGACCAACAGCTTCAAGGGCGTGTTCGACGGCCAGGGCTTTGTCATAAACGAGCTTATTATAAATAAGTGCAACGATCCTGCCGGCCTGTTCGGCTATGTCAACAGCACCAATGCCGTCATCAAAAACGTCGGCGTCGGCGGCGGCATAACCGCAAACGACTATGCCGGCGGCATTGTCGGCTTCCTGCGTGCCGGCACGGTGTCAAACTGCTGGGTGGGCATGAACGTAAACGGCGATAAGGCAACAGGCGAGATCGTCGGATATATGGACAATGCGCGCATATATAACTGCGCGGCCTACGGTACGGCTACGGATAACCATAAGTACGGTGCAATAGTCGGCGAATCGACCGTAAACAGCACCGTCCAGTATTGCTATTACAGCAATGATAACTCCGACGTCTCCGGAACGCCGAGCGTCGGAAACTACAGCATAAACGTTCCCTTTAAGGTAACAAACGGAGACTATACTCTCACGCACAGCGTGAACATAAACGGGCAGAAAACGCTCAAGGTTCTCAACGCGCTCAACTATTGGGTCGATACGCTCGGCGCAAATCAGAACATGCGCCACTGGAAGCAGGACATGTCTCCTGCCAGCATCGCCCGTCTGCGCGGAAGCTTCCCGGCGCATATATATTTTAACGATCCCTCGAGTCTTGAATACATAAGCGAGCAGCCCGAGGAGGTCGATCGCACCGATAATCCGTATAACGTGATCTATAAATGCACTGCGACAATGACGGAGCTGTACGACAGTAAAACGGATGCTCTGGCCGGAGGAAACTACAGTATATCCACCGGCGACGAGCTCGGACTTTTGTCGAAGTACGTTCAGGAGGGCTACTCCACAAGGGACGCAAACTTCTATCTGACCGATAACGTCAATATCACGACTCAGGGCATCGACGTCGAGGGCGCAGGCTGGGTCCCCATAGGCACGACGCTCAATAACCACCAGGGCATATCCACCATTACATATTTCCGCGGAAATTTTGACGGCTGCGGATACACCGTATCGGGACTGTATCTTGTATCAGACTTCATCGACATGGCCGGACTTTTCGGCCAGTGCTGGGGCAGCACCATAAGAAACCTCGGCGTTGCCGGCGAGATGCTCGCCGATGACGAGGTCGGCGGCATAGTCGGCAGAGCAAACAGCTGCACTATCGAAAACTGCTGGTCGTCCGTTATCATTCAGGCCTCCACCGAGGTCGGCGGCATAGTTGGCTATGCGCACAATTCCACCATAAATAACTGCGCTGCCTATGGACCGCTTTACACCACCAGCGACGAGGGCGAGAAGTCCGGCTTTGTCGGGCGGTCAAACGGCTCGACCTTCAATAACTGCTACTATCTCTACGGCCTTATCGACGATTTCTACAATAAGACCGATAAGGACAGCGTTTTTAACGACTGCATGTACTTCAAGTACGATGTTGACGGAACGCAGAAATGCACCCTCAAGCGGGCCGTCACCATCGACAGCTACACCGGCGACGATATGCTCGAGGCGCTCAACGCCTGGGTCTATAAGCAGGACAGCGAGCTTTACTGCTCGTGGCACACCGCCTCGTCCATAAACGAGATACCCGGCGCAAACGGCTATTTCCCGGTTCTCGTAAACCCCAAGCTGAGCGGCACCGGCGCGGACGACGGCTACTGCGGCGACTATGAGGCGACAAACACCATGCGCGCACTGTACAGCACACGCTCCGACGGCGTCGAGGGCGGCTGCTACAGCATAAGCAATATGGACGATCTCGTTGCGTTCAGAAAATATGTCAACGAAGGCTACAAGACCAAGGACATAATCTTCTTCATGACGCATGATATCGACATGTCCTTAAGCTACTCGGCCGCAAGCGGAACCTCGTGGACTCCGGTCGGCACGGTGAAGGAGCCGTTCAAGGGAATATTCGACGGTCAGGGCTATACGCTCAAGTATCTGTACATAAACAGCACGGCCGACGATCAGGGCTTCTTCGGCCAGGTGACGGGCAACAGCGCCGTTATCAAAAACCTCGGCATCAGCGGCTCGGTAACGTCCAAGGGCGTAAACTCCGCAGCCATATGCGCAGATTTCAATTTCGGCACGATAGCAAACTGCTGGTCGAGCTGCAATGTTGCAGGCGCGGCAAACTCCGGCGGCATTATCGGCGGCGGCAATATGGGCACCGTCATTAACTGCACAAGCTACGGCGCAGTAAACGGCGCATCGACCTACGGCGCAATTGCCGGCGCTCCGGTCGGCACGGTGCTCAAATACTGCTATTATCTCTACGGTACCTGCCAGCAGGGCTATCCTTCGGATAAGGGCGTTTTGTATCCCAAGGGAACGCGCACCAGGAACGTGTCCTCGGCGCTCAAAATGTATGTCGATGCCCATCCCGAGACTAACTACTGCTACTGGGGCATAGGCGACTCCGAGGAGTATTACCTCCAGGGCGTCACCGGCTTCCCGGTGCTCATCTCCGCGTCCGACACAAAGGGTGATCATGACTACAAGCAGTATCAGGCCGAATTCAAGGATAAAAAGTATTTCTCTGTTTTGGCGGCTCTTAAGGACGCAAACGCTGCCGAGGGCGGCGGCGTCGTGACGCTGCTTATAAACGCTCAGCTAAAAAACCGCGAGGATATAGTCTTTGACGATGATATTACGCTCAACACCGCCGACTTTTCGCTCATAATTATGTCCAATGTCTCCGTAAAGAGCATGAACCAGCTCCTCGGCACGTTCATAATAAAAAGGGGCGGACTTATAAACCTCAATGGGGATAAGTTCATTTACTCGCAGCCGAAGGCCGACGATTCGTGCAACAGCGCGTTCTATTCAAAGGAAAGCCTGACCATCCAGACCGTCGCGACCGAGGATCCCACCGCATATGACCTTACCTTCTACAGCGGCGAATTTATCGTAAACGCGGCTCTCGATTCCGGCAATCCTCATAAGATACCCGGCGGCAGCAAGCTTACGATCAAGGAAAGGGCCACGCTTAATGTCGAGCGCAACGCCCGCATACGCACGACCGGCGGTGCTCAAATATTTGACTACGGCACCATAAAGATCGGTAACGCGACGCTTGACCGCAACAAGGGAAGCCGCATAGTCGGCGTTCTTGAAGACAAGAGCGGAACCGTGACTCTGCCGTTTATCTACTACGAAGGATATCATCTGCGCGGCTGGTCTGCTAACGACGAGCTGTATGCTGCCGGAAGCAGCGTTGAGGTTTCGACGGCGACCACATTCACCGCAAGCTGGGCGATCGGCGACAGGCTCGATCCCTATCCCGGCGACGACAGCTACACCGATGACGGCGAGCTTGTGTATGAGTTCAAGATCCACGTCATTCAGGCCGAGGGCGGAAAGATAAGCCCCGAGACGATGAATGTCGCGCGCGGCGAAACGCTCAAATTCAAGGTCGAAGCCTCCGAGGGCTACTACATCAAAAATGTGCTTGTTGACGGCGTGAGCGCGACTCTTGACGATAACGGCGAATATCAGTTCATAAGCGTCGGTGAGGATCACAGCATAACGGCCATGTTTGCCAGATACACAAACACGGACTATAATAGTTATGTAAACCGCTTTACCGACGTTAAGCCAAGCGATTGGTGCTATAACAATATTCGGTTTGCCTACACGATGGGGCTTATGCAGGGCACGACGGCAACAACGTTCTCTCCCGATGACCCAACCGTCAGGTCGCAGTTTATAACCGTTTTGTGGCGCATGTCCGGCAGTCCGACCGTACCCGGAGACGGATGCAAGTTCACGGATATCAGCAAGAGCAATTATTATTACGAGGCCGTCCGCTGGGGCGTTGCAAACGGCATAATTAACGGATTTTCCGAAACGAGCTTCGTTCCGAACGGAAAGCTTACGCGCGAGCAGCTTGTTACGATGCTGTTCCGCTACGCAAAGAATTATGCCGGCGACGATGTGTCCAAGTATGACACGACCAATATCCTCGGCTACTCCGATGTGCTGAAGATATCCAAAGGCATGACGCAGCCCTTCCAGTGGGCGATCGGCGCAGGAATAATAACCGGAACGAGCAGCACAACGCTCACTCCGCAGGGAACTGCGACCCGCGCCCAGATAGCTGCGATACTTTCGCGCTACTGCAACCAGTTTGTCCTCAAGGTCCCCGTGATAATGTAAATCAAATCTCTCTCCCGGCCTTAGGCCGGGAGATTTTTGTGCTTATAGCGCATTTTCCTATTGACAAAATAGGAAATGAATATTAATATAACAGCGTTATATAACTATGTTATATGAAGGGGGGAGAGCATAATGTCCATTGACGATATATCGACGCTTGCGCGCATACACAGTGCGGCAAAGGCCGAGTTTATGGAAAAGGGCTATCGCTCGTCCTCTCTTCGCAGCATAGTTAAAGCCGCCGGAGTCACGACCGGCGCGTTCTACGGCTATTATGCCGGCAAGCAGGAGCTGTTTGCCGCGCTTGTGGACGAGGAGTATCGGTACATAATCGGCGCATATAAGGATGCTCTCACCGAATTTGAGCAGCTTCCAATAGAGCAGAAGCCCGAGCATATGGGCAAGGCCGGGCATGCGTGCATGGTGAAAATGCTTGAGTATTCCTTCGACCATCACGACGCGCTGTTTCTTATTCTCCGCCGCTCGGAGGGCACAAAGTATTCCGGCATGATCGACGAGCTTGTTGAGCTTGAGGTCGAGGGTACGCACAATTACTACGAAGTGCTCCGTCAACTCGGAAACACCGTGCCGCATATCGACGAGCACCTTGAGCATATCCTTGTGACCGGCATGATGAATGCCGTTTTCGAGATGATAGTTCACGATATGCCGCAGGCCGATGCAGGCAGATATCTTGACGAGCTTGCCGAATTTTACACGGCAGGCTGGCTGAAAATTATGGGTCAGTAAATCGTTTAATTTTTTGGTCTTGAGTTAGCAAAGGCTAACTCAAGACGGATCAAATATCGGGAAGCATTGCTTTCCGGAGCTAAATTTTAAACAGGGAGGCAGTCCATTTGAAAAAACAATCAAATCTCGGCCGGCTGCTGAGCTATGCCGGCAGCAGAAAGATACTCTCGTATCTTTCGTGGGTGTTTGCCGCCGTGAGCGCGCTCATAGCGCTCGTGCCGTTCTGGTACATATGGCGGATACTTAAAGAAGTGATAGAGGTCGCGCCGAATTTCGGCGAAGCGGTTAACATAACGCACTACGGCTGGATGGCCGTGCTGTTTGCCGTCGCCGCCGTTTTGGTGTATATAACGGGGCTTATGTGCTCGCACATGGCGGCGTTCCGCATAGCAACGAACATGCGCATAGAAATGACCGAACATATCTCGAAGCTTCCGCTCGGCGTTATTGAGCAGTTCGGCAGCGGCAAGCTGCGCCGCACGATATCCGAAACGACCGGCGCGACCGAGGCGTATCTTGCCCATCAGCTGCCGGATAAGGCCAAGGCGATAGCAAACATCGTCGGCATGCTCGCTTTGCTTGCTGTGTTCGACTGGCGTCTCGGACTTTTGAGCCTTGCGCCGGTGCTGCTTGCGTTTATCTGCATGAGCGGCATGACGGGCAAGAACATGCAGCGCAAGATGACCGAGTATCAGAATGCGCTGGCGGATATGTCAAACGAGGCAGTTGAGTATGTCCGCGGCATCCCGGTCGTGAAAACCTTCGGCCAGACCGTGTTCTCGTTTAAAAAATTCAAGGGAACGATCGACAATTACGAGAAGTGGACGACGTCGTATACGCTCGATATGCGCGGACCGATGATGCTGTATACGCTGGCGATAAACAGCGTTTTCGCTTTCCTGATAGTCGGTGCTTTCTGGTTCTCGCACGGCACGGTGACTCCGAAGCTGCTGCTTGACGTGCTGTTTTATATCATCATAACGCCCGTTATAACGCTTACTATGACAAGCCTCATGTATATGAGCGAAAACAATATGATCGTTGCCGATGCGATAGAGAGAGTTGACAGTGTTCTTAAGCTCTCTGAGCTTAGCACATCGGATAATGTGCAGCATCCGGCGGACGGTTCGGTTGAGCTTGAAAACGTGAGCTTTTCCTATGACGGCAGCAAAAATGCCGTGGATAATGTTTCGCTGAAAATCGCCGATGGACAGACAGTTGCGTTTGTCGGCCCGTCAGGCGGCGGAAAATCGACCCTCGCGAGCATCATAGCCCGATTTTTCGATCCGCAATCGGGCAGCGTCAGGATAGGCGGAGCCGACGTCAGGCAGATCCCCAAAGACGAGCTTATGAACACGGTATCCTTCGTGTTCCAGAACAGCAGGCTCATCAAGGGCAGCATACTTGACAATGTCCGCCTCAGTAAGCCCGAGGCGAGCGAGACCGAGGTCATGGAGGCTCTCAGGGCCGCACAGTGCATGGATATAATCGAAAAATTTCCGCAGGGCGTGAACACAGTCATCGGAAGCGATGGCATTTATCTCTCCGGCGGTGAGATGCAGCGCATTGCCATTGCTCGCGCTATGCTCAAAAACGCGCCGGTGCTCATCCTTGACGAGGCAACAGCCTTTGCAGACCCGGATAACGAGGTCAAAGTGCAGCAGGCGCTCGGCGAGCTTGCGCGCGGCAAAACCGTCATTATGATAGCCCACCGCCTGTCAACCGTCGCAAATGCCGACCGTATCTTCGTCCTGCGCGACGGCAAGGTGATCGAAGACGGAAGGTTTGACGAGCTGAAGGCCCAAAACGGACTGTTTGCCGACATGTGGAGCGATTATCAGAAGTCGGTGCAGTGGAAAGTTGCAAAGGAGGCGTAAGACATGGTAGAAAAACTTCAAAGGCGCTTTGCGCTCTCGCGCAAGGGCGCTGTGGACACGATAAAGGGCAGCCTGCTGTGCGCACTGCAAAACATATCATTCATGCTGCCGGTGTGCATGCTGTATTGCCTTGTGTCGGATATGCTCGGCGGCGCGCTCACGGCCTCGCGCATCCCGTTTTACGCCGCCGGCACGGTTATATGCGCCGCAGTGATCTTAGTGTGTACATATCTTCAGTATAACAGCACATTCCTCGCAACGTATATCGAAACCGGCGTGCGCAGGATAGGCCTTGCCGAAAAGCTGCGCAGGATACCGCTTTCGTTTTTCGGAAAGAAGGATCTTGCAGACCTCACCTCGGCCATCATGAACGACTGCGCGGTGCTCGAAACGAGCCAGTCGCACCATATCTGTCCGCTCATCGGCGCGATAATATCAACAACGCTTATTGCGCTTTCGCTGTTTATATTCAACTGGCGCATGGCGCTTGCGTCCGTGTGGGTGCTGCCGGTTGCATTCTGCATAGTCGGCCTTGCTGCCGGAGTGCAGAAAAAGCTCTCGGCAAAATCCATGGCCGCAAGGCTCAGCTGCGAGGACGGCATTCAGGAGTGCATGGAGTCCATGCCCGATCTGCGTGCGAACAACGCCGAAAGGCGCTATCTTGACGGACTTAACAAAAAGCTGCGCGCATTTGAAGGCCGCCTTACAAAGTCCGAGCTTGGAACGGCGGTGTTTGTTGTTACCGCAAGCCTCGTGCTGCGCCTCGGAATAGCCACAACGGCGCTTGTCGGTTCGTATCTTCTCGTTGCCGGCGAGCTTGATATCATAACGTTTTTCATGTTCCTGCTGGTGGTTTCGCGCCTTTATGATCCGCTTGAAGGCTCGCTGCAAAACCTTGCCGCCATAATTTCAACGAGCACGAATATCAAACGCATGAACGAGATCCTTGACCACCCCGTTCAGGAGGGCGAGGATAAGCTCACAAACGACGGCTGCGATATCGTGTTCGATCACGTCGGCTTTGCCTATGACGGCGGTGAGACCGTGCTGCGCGATGTGTCGTTTACCGCAAAGCAGGGCGAGGTCACGGCGCTCATCGGCCCGTCCGGCGGCGGCAAGACCACCGTTTCGCGCCTTGCTGCGCGCTTTTGGGATGTCGGCCGCGGCAGCATAAAGGTCGGCGGAATGGATGTGTCAAATATAGACCCCGAAACGCTCATGAGCTTGTATTCCATTGTGTTTCAGGATGTAACGCTGTTTGACAACACTGTTATGGAGAATATCCGCATCGGCAAAAAAGACGCAAGCGACGAGGAGGTCATGGCGGCGGCGCGCCTTGCAAACGTTGCCGAGTTTGTCGAGAAGCTGCCGGATAAGTGGAACTCGAATATTGGCGAGAACGGCTGCGAGCTGTCCGGCGGCGAGCGCCAGCGCATATCCATTGCGCGCGCCTTCCTCAAGGATGCGCCGATAATACTGCTTGACGAGGCAACTGCAAGCCTTGACGTTGAAAACGAAACGGCCATCCAAACCGCGCTATCTCGCCTTATTAAGAACAAAACGGTGCTTATAATTGCCCACCGCATGCGCACCGTCTCCGGCGCGGATAAGATCGTTGTTTTAAAGGACGGCCTTGTTTCCGAGCAGGGCTCGCCCGAGGAGCTTTATAAGAAAAACGGAACGTTTGCCCACATGGTAAAGCTTCAAACCGAAAGCGAAAGCTGGAAAATTGAAGCCTGAATATGATAAAAACTCCGTATCTGAATTTTCAGATACGGAGTTTTTGTATACCCTGTTATCAGTGGCATCCGCAGCCGCCGGCGCAGCCGCAGTCACCATCGTCGTGGTCGTGATCGCCGCAGCCGCCCGAGCAGCCGGAGCAACCGCCGCCGCAGCCGCCCTCGTCGGAAAGGAAGGGAAGCTGACCGTGCATGAGAAGCTCTGCGGCATCGTCGGAATTTCCGCAGAAGCCGGCAAATGCAACAATGCCGTATGCGGCCAGAGCCGCCCTTGCGTGAACGCCGATGTTGCCGACGATAACGGCGTCAACATTAAGGCTGTCCATAAGATCGGCAACCGCCTGGTGACCGGTCTCCTTGACTTCGACGATCTCCTTGGAAAGAAGCTCGGTGTTATCGTCATTGGTCTTGTAAATGGCGAACATTTCGGCATGGCCGAAGTGCTCAAATATCTCGTTGTCCTTGTACGATACTGCAATTATCATGAGTTTTCTCCTTTTTCAATAAAGTCAGCCAGCTCATTGAGAGCGTCGGCGTCTATACTTTCAATTTCTCCGGCATCGACCATGGTTGATATAACGGGATCGATAGGAAGGCGCGCGGTGTGCTCAATGCCGTATTCCTTTGCTACCTGCTCGACCTTGCTTGAGCCGAAAATCTCGTGCTCCTTGCCGCAGTCGGGGCACTTGAAATAGCTCATGTTCTCGACTATGCCGAGCACGGGGATGTTCATGAGCTTTGCCATGTTTACAGCCTTTGCAACGATCATGGAAACAAGCTCCTGGGGCGAGGTGACGATAACGATGCCGTCAATGGGCAGCGACTGGAAAACCGTCAGAGGAACGTCGCCTGTTCCGGGAGGCATATCGACAAACATGTAGTCAACATCATCCCACAGCACGTCGCTCCAGAACTGAGTAACAACGCCTGCAATAACAGGACCGCGCCAAACGACGGGGTCGGTCTCGTTGTCGAGAATAAGGTTAACGGACATGATCTGCGTGCCCTTGTTTGAATAGCAGGGGATGAGCATATCCTCGGTGCCGCGCGCATGCTCGTGGATGCCAAATGACTTAGGGATGGAGGGGCCGGTGATATCCGCATCAAGCACAGCCGCCTGATATCCGCGGCTCTGCATCTTGCTTGCAAGAAGGCCGGTAACGAGGCTCTTGCCGACGCCGCCCTTGCCGCTGACGACGGCAATGACCTTTTTAACGCTTGCCGCAGGATTGAGCTTTGCGCGAAGATCTTGCTCCTGGCGTTCGCCGCAGTTTTCCTGACAGGTCGAACAATCGTGTGTACATTCGCTCATTTTGTAATACTCCTAATATCAAATATTGTTATCTAACACCATACTAACACTAACCGACTCTTTTGTCCAGCCGTTGAGTGAGATACATTGCGGCAAGACCAGTAAACGCACCCGTTACAACCGCCGAGGCAAGAAGAACAGGGGCATACAGCATAAGCGAGCTTGTTTTTGTTATGATAATTGCGGCGATGAGCTGCCCTAAATTATGCGCAATAGCGCCGAGAACGCTGACGACCCACAGCAGCTTACCCGAAAACGGCTTGAGCGTAAGGCACATGACGGCATAAGCCAGCGCTCCGCCGGCAATGCTGAATATAAACGCCGAAACGCCGCCTGTGAACATGCTGCCCATGGCTATGCGTACAAGCAGAATAAGCCCTGCTTCGCGCCGGCCGAGCATGACCATCGCTATAAGCGTGACAATATTGGCAAGCCCGAGCTTGACGCCGGGAACCGGGATCGGGGCCGGTATCTGCGCTTCGATGACAAAAACGATCAGCGAGGCGGCGGTGAACATGGCCATGAGCGCAAGCTTTCTCGTTTTAGGCATCTATGTCGCCCCCTTCGATCTCAACGGTAAGCTTGTGGGGCAGACATACTATCGGGACTCCGGCTTTGCTGACCTTGCCCTGCGACATGCAAATATGGTCGCGGCAATCGGCATCTATGACGCTTATCCCGTCGTGCTCTATGTGTAATTTATTATAACCGAACTCGGTGCTGATTTCCATGTCGTATGCAACAGCGACCGCATTTAAGTCGATTTTTTCGTAAACCTCGCCGTTTACGCGTATGACAGCCGTCGTGCCCTGAACGCCGGAATGCTTCAGCAGCAGGAAAGCGGCGGTGCATATAATAAGCACCGCGGCAAAAATAATTATCCATGTTTTCGTGCTTTTAATATTCATGAACCTATTGTAAATAAATCCGGCTTGCTTGTCAATGCGGTACATTTATGATATTATTACTTAATAATAATTTGCTTAAAATGAGGTGAACCGCTTGCCTGACACATTGGTCACTATAGCTTCATATATACTGCCGCTGTTTGCAATAATCGTTTTGATACGGTGCATGCGCAGCATGCTCGGCAACAAAACGCAGACCGAGATATGGGGATATATCCATAAAGATGACGGCGTTGCGCTCATAAACCACTGGGAAAATCTTATCGGCCGCTCAAAATCGGCGGATATATGCCTGCCGTATGCATCGGTCAGCCGAGTGCACGCGGTACTCATCCGAAGCCCCAAGGGAGTATGGCGCATTTTCGACATCTTCTCCAAGGGCGGAGTTTGGGTCAACGGCGAAAAGGTGCAGGCAACAGGCACCGTTGTTCGCGACGGTGATGTTTTGAACCTAGCCGGAAACAGCGTTCGCTTCCGCGATATCAGCGAAAAGCAGCGCGACGCGATCGAGGCGCGCAGAACGCAGAGCTGGAAGCGCGTTCACCCGGCAGTTACGCTGTTTTTCCTGACGATATTTCAGGCAATACTGCTTCTTGAGCATATGTGCACGGCGGAGAGCGAGTATCTTGCCGGGATCATGCTCGGCTTTGTGCTGCTCGTTCTGCTCGAGTGGTTTTGCTATTTTGCCATGCGCAGCATACGCCGAACGGGCTTTGAGGTCGAAACGCTTGCGTTTTTCCTCTCGTCGATCGGCCTTTCGATCATAGCCTCGTCGGTGCCCGATGAGATGTTCAGGCAGATGATAATAGTCTTTGCCGGCGTCGTTGCGTTTTTTGTTCTCGGCTGGTGGCTTCGCGATCTTGACAGGACAAAGACCATGCGCCTGCCGCTCGCGATACTGTCGGTACTCATCCTCGGCGCGGTGCTCGTTATCGGCAGGGAGCAGTACGGCGCGAAAAACTGGATATTCATAGGCAGCATGTCGATCCAGCCCTCGGAGTTTGTAAAGGTTGCGTTTATCTACGTCGGCGCCGCGACGCTTGACAGACTGTTCAGCACCAAGAACCTCATACTGTTCATCGTGTTTTCGGCTTTGTGCGTCATATGCCTTGCATTCAGCAGCGATTTCGGCACGGCGCTTATATTCTTCGTGACCTTCCTTGTTATATCCTTCATGCGCTCCGGCTCGATAGCAACGGTAGCGCTCGCAATAACGGGAGCGGGCATGGCAGGCTTCCTTATGCTCAAGATGAAAGACCACGTTGCGCGCAGATTTGCAACCTGGGGGCATATATGGGACGCCGAGAACATCTGGGACGGCGGCTATCAGCAGACGCACGCCCTTTCCGCCGGCGCATCGGGCGGCCTTTTCGGCAAGGGAGCCGGAAACGGCTGGCTTAAAAACACCTTTGCCGGCAATACGGACACCGTGTTCGGCGTCATGTGCGAGGAGCTGGGGCTTATCATTGCCATATGCGCCGTGCTGGCTATACTTGCGCTTGCCTTTTTCGCCGTGCGCAACTCCGGCCACGGCCGCAGCGCCTACTATTCGATAGCCGCCTGCGCAACGGCGAGCATGTTTATGGTTCAGGTCGCGCTCAACGTGTTCGGTTCTGTGGATATACTGCCGTTTACGGGCGTAACGTTCCCGTTCGTGTCGCGCGGCGGCACGTCGGTGCTCGCGTGCTGGATGCTGCTTGCGTTTATCAAAGCAGGCGACACGCGTAAGGGCGCAAGCTTTGTCGTGCGCCCACCCGAGGCAAAAACCAAAAAGCAGCGTGAAAGCGCCGAAGAAAGGAAGGAGACGGCATGAAAAAAGTATCCCTTCGTGCATTTTCGGCAATACTCATGGCGTTTCTCATCATTATCGGCCTTGGCGTTTATGTCGGCAGATATATAAAGGACGGAGAAATGTGGGCGCTGTATTTTGACCAGTCCACATCGAGCAGCGAATATACGCTCACAGACCGCAACGGAACGCTGCTTGCAAAAATGGGCGGCGGCGAAAAGAGCTATGCCGAAAACGCAAACACCCGCATTGCCTGCTACCACGTTACAGGCGACTATACCGGAAATGTCGGCACCGGCGCGCTCAGCTCGTTTAAGAGCAAGCTCTCCGGCTTCAGCCTTATAACCGGTATCGAGGAACAGGACGACGTGAACCTCCAGCTCACCATCGACGCGGACTTAAACCTTAAGGCCTATGAGGCGTTAAACGGCCGCAAGGGCGCTGTGATGGTTTATAACTACAAAACCGGAGAAGTGCTCTGTATGGTATCCTCGCCGTCGATAGATCCGCTCAATCCGCCCGAGACGCTGCCGGACGGCGCGTATATTAACCGCTGCCTGAGCGCATCATTCACCCCCGGCTCCATATTCAAGCTTGTAACGCTCAATGCGGCGCTTGAGAATATCGACGATATCTACCACCGCACCTTCAACTGCGCAGGCTCGGTCGATGTAAAGGGCGTGCAGATAAACTGTACCGGCGTACACGGCCAGCAGACCATCGAGCAGGCGCTTTCAAATTCCTGCAACTGCGCCTTTGCGGAGATATCGCTTGAGCTTGGCCCGGATATTATTGCCCAATACGCCGAAAAGCTCGGCATAACCACGTCGCTTACGCTCGACAGCATATCCACTCAGGCCGGCAATTATGATAAGGACAGCTCGATGAGCGCGTCCATGGCGTGGTCGGGCATCGGCCAGTATAACGACCTTGTATGCCCCTACGCGATGATGCGCCTTGCCGGAGCCTACGCAAACGGCGGCACAGTCGTTGAGCCGTCGCTGCTCGGCCAATCGAGCAAAACAACGCAGCTCGTGTTGGCCGATACGGCGCAGAAGATAGCGTCGATGATGAATTACAACGTCGTATATCATTACGGCCAGAATCGCTTCCCGGGACTTAACATCTCTGCAAAGACCGGCACCGCCGAGGTCGGCGACGGCAAGGCCGCGCACGGCTGGTTCGTTGGATTTTTAAACGATGAGGAGCATCCCTACGCCTTTGTATGCCTTGTTGAAAACGGCGGAAGCGGCCTTGGTGCTGCCGGCAGCGTCATAAACACCGTGCTTCAGGCAGCGGTAGCAAAATAGTTTAGGAGAAATATAATGACAGACATATCCGTCAACGGACTTGTAAAGTCCTTTGAATTGGGTAAAAACATACTTGACGGGCTCAGCTTCGACATTGCCGAGGGTGAGCGCGTCGGCATTCTCGGCCATAACGGCTGCGGAAAGACCACGCTCTTCCGCATATTGACCGGCGAGATAGACTACGACGAGGGCGCGGTTGCCATAGCCTCCGGAAAGCGCCTGGGGCTTATTTCGCAGATACCCGTCTACCCGGACGGATGGACGACCGAGGACGTTCTCAGGGACGCTCACCGCGAGCTTTACGCCATAAGCGCGCGCCTTGACGAGCTTGCGCATGAAATGGAGCATGATCAGTCGGATAAGCTCTTGTCGGAATACGACAGGCTCTCGGCCGATTTTGCCCGCCTCGGCGGCTATGATATGGACACTGACCGCAACCGCGTCGCCAACGGCCTTGATATTCCGCAGAGCATGCGCGAGCAGCCCTTTGACCTGCTCTCCGGCGGCGAGCGGACGAGAGTTAACCTCGCGCGGCTCATCCTCGAAAAAACGGACATACTTCTGCTCGACGAGCCGACAAACCACCTTGATCTTCGAGCGACCGAATGGCTTGAGGACTATCTTCAGCATTTTAAAGGAACCGTTCTGCTTATAAGCCACGACCGATATTTTATCGACAAGATCGCCCAGCGCTGCATCGATATAAGCGACGGCAAGGCGGAGTTTTACAGCGGCGGATACAGCTTTTATGTCGTCGAGCGGCAGAAGCGCTTTGAGGAAAAGCTCAGAAAATACGAAAAGGATCAGGCCAAGATCGAGCAGCTCACACGAGCTGCTGAGCAGATGCACCTTTGGGCGTTCATGGGCAACGATAAGCTGCACAAGCGCGCGTTTTCAATGGAAAAGCGCATAGCAAAGCTTGAGCAGACCGCAAAGCCGACCGAGGCAAAAAAGCTTTCGGCTAAATTCTCGTCATCGGATTTCTACGGCGACGAGGTGCTCGTGTGCCATAACGTTTCCAAGGCGTTCGGCGATAAGAAGCTTTTTGCCGGGCTTGAGCTTAATGTTTCCGGCGGCGAGCGCATAGCGCTCATCGGCGATAACGGAACCGGCAAGAGCACGCTTGTTAAAATGATAATGCAGCAGGAAACGCCGGATGAAGGATACATAAAGTTCGGGCCGTCCGTGCGCCCGGCATACCTGCCGCAGATAATACATTTTTCAAATGAGGAGCGCTCGCTGCTCGATACGATGCTGTATGACTGCCGCTGTCAGCCACAGGAGGCGCGCGACAGACTCGCTGCATTCGGCTTTCGCGGCGAGGATGTGTTCACTCCCGTCGGAGCACTCTCCGGCGGCGAGAAGAGCCGTCTCAGGCTATGTATGCTCATGGGCAGTGATATAAATCTTCTGATCCTCGACGAGCCGACAAACCATTTGGACATTGCCAGCCGCGAGTGGATGGAGGACGCCGTGTCGGATTATTCCGAGGCGCTGCTGTTCGTTTCGCACGACAGATATTTTATCGAAAAATTTGCAACGCGTATATGGTACCTTGACGGCGGAAAGCTGCTCGATTACAGAGGGACGTACGAGCAGATGCGCGAATATCTCAAGCGTCAGGAGGTTTTCACTCGTACGGCAAAGGCCGAGGCCAAGGCGACAAAACCGGATAAGCCTGCGAAGAAGTCCTCGCCCAATAAGGAAAAGCGCATAGCGAAGATAGAGCGTGATATCGCAGCTATGGAAAAACAGATAGCAGCGCTTGAAGAAGCCGAGCAGGAGAACGCGAGCGACTATCAGAAGCTCATGGAGCTTGGCGCGCAGAAAGAAGAGATAAACGAGCTCCTTATCGCTCTGTATGATAAGTGGGAGGAGTTGTCCGATGAATAAAAGACTTATGCTGCCCGGCGCGCTTGTGCTTTCGGGCCTTGTGCTGCGATTTTTCTTCACCGGCGTGGGATATATCGCCTATGCAATGTTTTTTGCCGCGGCGCTTATTGCAATAATGAGGTTTTGCAAAAGAGCGTGGATAAAGCGCACGGTATGCATCCTCACGGCGCTTGGACTTGTCTACCTCATAGCAATTGAGGTGCCGATAGTAGGCGCAGCCTCCGGCGACGGAGACAGGGAATATGACTACATCATCGTTCTGGGTGCTGCCGTGCATGGTGATACGCCGTCGCTGTCGCTCGTTGAGCGTATGAGCGCCGCACGTGATTATATGCAGACTCATCCGCAAACGATCGCCATCGTCAGCGGCGGACAGGGCAGCGATGAGAATATAAGCGAGGCCGAGGCGATGACTGCGTGGCTTACGGATAAGGGCATAGACAAAAGCCGAATAATCGCCGAGGATAAAGCGACCTCAACGCTTGAAAACCTTGAAAACAGCTTCAATATTATCCGTCAGCGCGGCGATGATCCGAACGACAGCTGCGCGGTGGTCACAAGCGAATATCACATATATCGCGCAAAGCTTCTTGCGCAGTCGCTGGATGTTAGTGTCGGCTCCGTTGCGGCGCACACGACCTATTTGCCGATCATGGTTAACTACTTTATCCGCGAAGCATTCGGCGTGACATATCAGCTTGTATTCTGCTGACATAAACCCTCCCGAACAGGCATAGTAATGTACAAAGCCTTTACGGGAGGGATCTTTTTTGAAAAAATTATTAGGCAGAATAAAAAATCGAAAGGCTGCGGCATCGGCTGTTGCCCTCGTTGTGCTCACGGCGGTGATATTCTGGACTACCAACAGCCCAACGGTGGTAGGCGTTGCCGCAAGCGACAGACAGCTTCCGATCTACTGTGTGCAGCGCGACGACAAAACGGTCGCCCTGTCATTTGACGCGGCCTGGGGCAATGAGGATACACAGGAACTGATAGACATATTAAATAAGTACAACATAAATGCAACGTTTTTCGTCGTCGGCCAGTGGGTCGATAAGTACCCGGAGTCGGTCAAAGCTCTGCACGATGCCGGCAACGAGGTGATGAGCCACTCCGATGACCACGCGCACTTTGCTCAGCTCTCGGCAGATGAGATAAAGTCAAACATCACGGCATCCAACGAAAAGATCAAGAAAATAACCGGAACAGAGCCGACGCTGTTCCGTTGTCCTTACGGCGAGTATAACGACACTGTCATAAGCACCGTAAACTCGATGGGAATGAGCGCCATTCAGTGGGATGTTGACAGCCTCGACTGGAAGGGGATATCGGCAAGCGATATATCCGGTCGCGTGCTGAAAAACGTGAAAAGCGGCAGCATAGTCCTTTTTCATAACGCCGCCGAGAATACTCCCGAGGCACTTCCTGGAATAATCGAGGGGCTTATTGCCGACGGATATAAGATCGTACCTGTTTCGCAGATATTGCTGACAGGCGACTATACTATCGACAACACCGGCATGCAGTGCCGGGCAAAGGCCGGCTCCGACGCAAAAGCCGACGCTTGAATATGAAAAAACAGCACCTCGTACCGTGAGTACGGGGTGCTGTCCGATTGTCTGACTTATTCCTTGTTGTCGAGCCAGTCGGCAACCTTTGCTTCTTCAATACCGAGACCTCCGGAGATAAATGCGACAGCTTCGTTAAAGTTCATTGCTCTGAGCCGAGCGTAGTTGCTTGCGCCGGCACCGGGGCCGTCGTTGAGTCTGCCTTCGATATAGCCGCACTCGTAGCACATGTTCAGCGCGTACTTGCGATGGGTATCGAGGGTCATTTCATGTCCGCAGCGAGGGCATTTCATGTTCAATTCCTCCTAAATCTTACTCTTGATTCCTCTTTGGGTTTGTTACCATAACTATTATAGCCCAAACAGAACCTCTAAGCAATAGCTAAGTCGTATTTTATGTACAAATTTGCACACAGCGCGGCTCGTGCGGCAGGAAAGCGGATACAGCCGTTTTCACACGGATTTTGAGGAATTTTATAAATATTTTAAAATAGGTATTGCAATTATCGATCAAATGTGTTAATATAATCGGGCGTTGGAAATCCGGGTGTAGCGCAGATGGTAGCGCGCTTGAATGGGGTTCAAGAGGCCGCTGGTTCAACTCCAGTCACTCGGACCAATATGAACAGTCGTCACAGTGTGGCGGCTGTTTTTTTGTTCAGGTGATAGGGACCAGCGGCCTCTTACAAATTCAAATCCGCCGCTCGGCGTGCCGAACGCAAAGCGTCGGCATGCCGCTGGTTCAACTCCAGTCACTCGGACCAATATGAACAGTCGTCACAGTGTGGCGGCTGTTTTTTCGTTTAGAAGAAAAGGAACCGGCGGCAAATTCAAATTTGCCACCGACTTACCTGATATTGTCCTGATATGTGCGCTTCAACAAAATAGACAAAAAAAGCACACAAATTTGCAAACTTTCACTATTTGTCGGGTAAACAAAATGTGGTATAATACCTCACGAAGAGGGCAATTGCAAGGTCGTTTCCCACTATGCCGGTACTGCGTGCCGCGCTGCGGCCTTCAATTCGGTAGAATATGCCCTACAAAATACAACTGCACCGCACGGATATCCTCCGTGCGGTGCAGTTTTTTGATGTACTCAATGGCATGACGGTATTAGCATAAAATCTCAAGTGTGTATTGACAAAAAGATATACAGTACAATATAATTTGTTTACCAATATCGCGAAATTTGTAATCGTTTTAGGAGGATATTAGATGAGAAAACGTTTTCTTAGCACAGTGCTTGTCTTGATAATGTTATTAAGCCTTGCGCCGATGTCAGCTTTGGCAGACGATACGTTTAGAAGTGGAGATTTTACATTCGTGATCGAAACCGGGGTCGCTTGTGTGAAAAAATACAACGGTTCGTCGTCATCCGTGAGCGTACCGTCGAAAGTTGATTATGACGGAGTGACATACAAGGTCAGAAACATACATCAGGATGCTTTTAAAAACTGCACCACTATTCAAAAGCTCGTCCTGCCTGAAACTGTTAACCGCATCGGAAAGCAGGCGTTTGCCAATTGCACAAGTTTAAACTCGATCACCATTAACGGAGATTTAAACGGAGTCTATACCGTTGATAACACATTCTATAACATTGGAGCAAATTCCGATTACCTGAATGTTACTTTCGGCCCGGAAGTCACGGCTATACCGAGTAATCTGTTTGACTCTACATATTCCAAAAGTGAAGGATACTATCCTCACATTACCAGTGTGACGATTCCCGATTCGGTGACAAGTATAGGCTTGGGCGCATTTAACAACTGCCACGATCTGAAGACGGTTCGCCTGGGAAGCGGAGTGAAATCTATTGGTACAAATGCATTTCGTAACACTGCCATACAGTCATTGACGATAGACGGCAACTGCACTGTCGGTAAATATGCGTTTTTGTACTGTCATTCACTTAAGGAGCTTACCATAAACGGTGATTGCACGTTGATCGAGGGCTGCTTTGCTCATTGCACCGGTCTGGAGTCAATAAAAATAAATGGCACGATCAAGGATAATATACAATCATCGATCAGTGAAAATCCGGTACTATTTATTGCTCCGCCGTTTTATAATGTCGGTTCAAATTCTGATTCGCTGAAAGTAACGTTCGGGAAATCGGTTTCGGTGATACCTGAACGCCTGTTTGCTACTCACTCATCAAAAAGCGAAGGAACATATGCACGCATAACGGAAGTTGACCTTCCAAGCTCGATCAGCAGTATCGGAGATTATGCTTTCTATAATTGCCACGACCTGAAGGTTGCAAACTATGAAGGCTCACCTTCCGAATGGATCAACGTGCCGGTAGGCGCCGGTAACGAGCCTCTTTGGTCGGCACATTTCAATTTCGGCAGCTCGTATAGTTTTTACGATGTGCATCCGACCGACTATTGCTATGATGCCGTCAAATGGGCTGTGGATAATGAAATAACAATGGGCACAACGCCCACGACCTTTGAACCTAAAAAAACGTGCACTCGCGCACAGACTGTTACTTTCCTCTGGCGTGCAGCCGGTAAACCGGAACCGGTTGGAATGTCAAACCCGTTTTATGATGTAAAACGCGATGATTATTATTACAAAGCGGTTCTGTGGGCAGTTTCGGAAGGTATAACCCAAGGTACGACAGATACAGCATTCAGCCCTAATGCAACAGTATCCCGTGCGCAAAGAGTGACATTCCTGTGGCGTATGGCAAATAAGCCGATGATTTCCGGCAACAATCCGTTCTATGATGTTGTCAAAGGCGACTATTTCTATGATGCTGTGCTGTGGGCAGCAGCAATGAATATAACAACAGGAACCACACCTACAACATTTTCGCCCAATGATGGCTGCAATCGCGGACAAATCGTGACGTTTATTTACAGATACATGGGCAAATAAATCAAAAACTACAAGACACCCGACCGTCGGTCGGGTGTCTTGCTCTTACTTCACTATTGCATTTTGCTTGACCCACTCGCCCCACTTTCTATAGGCGCTGCCGTCGGGGTGGATACCGTCAGAGGTAATGTCCGAGGAAAGCGTGCCGTTTGCGTCGTCGAACAGATCGTTGCACTCAAGATAGAAGATCGTCTCGCCGTCGGCGAGGGTCTTGGTGTAATCATTGAGATTATTGAGATTCGCGTTGTTCACCGCAGTGCCGCGCGAATCCTGCGTTGCGGAAACGTGAAGGTTCGACATGATGTAGATTATTGCATCCGGCTGAAAATCGCGTATCTTATCAATAAGATTGCTGTAGGTCTGCTTGAGCGCTTCGACAGAGCCGCCGATATCGTTTATGCCGAGCATGACATATACCTTGCCGAACTGCCTGCTTTGCAGAAGCGCCGGAAGAGTAGTCGTTCCGACTCCGGAAACATCTGCACTTGTGCTCATTGCACCGGTCAGGCTGAGACCTACGGTCGTGAAGAACGTTGCTCCGTCGATCGTTTCCATCATCTGAATGCCCACCATGCGCGAGTCGCCGATAAACAGCGCGTCGTTAAAATAGCCCTCGGGTGCGGTCGTGAACTGCAGGGGAGTGGGGGTAGGCTCCGGCGTAGGCTCAAGACTCTCGGAAGGTGATGCGCTCGCCTGAGCGTCGTCGGGCGTTCCGCCGTCCTTTTTGTTCTGAAGGCTGATGCATATAAGCGCGATCAGAACGATGATCAGCACAAAGGCAATGATCGCAATAACTTTCTGCTTTTTTGTCATAAAAAGATCTCCTTTTGGAATGTATGGACGACACACCGATCAGCGTGCCGTCCATGAATTATAATTATTTTTCACTGCTGAGCTTCACCTGAAGCTTAACGGGGTTGTGGTCGGAATAAGTGAAGCCTTCGTCGAGTGTGTTTACTGCAACAAGCTCAACATTCGGCGACAGAATGAAGCCGTCTATGACATAGTGCTGGGTGTTCTCGGTGTCCGACGGGTCATAAGGCTGGTTGAGAAGGCGGCAGCTCGGAGTTTCGAGATCGTAAGCAAGCGTCCAGCCCTCCGGCATGATATCCTCGCTTATCGTGCCCGGCTCCCACAGATCCTTATGCGTGTTGGGGTATTTGTCAAGCCCGTTGGGGAATATCTGATTGAAGTCACCGCCGGCGATGACATAGTTGCCCTTTTCGTACTCGGACTGAATAAACTCACGCAGCTGCTTTGTCTGCGCGATCTTGCCCTCGCCGTCGTCATAAGCCTCCAGGTGGAGATTTACGATAACGAGCTTGCTGCTCGTTCCGGATATAGGCAGATAGCTCACGAGCAGGCAGCGCTTGAGATTTGCGGTGCTGACCGGCCAATTGAACGGGCAGGGCAGCGATATGCGCTCGGCCGAGTCAATATCGTACACCGTTGTTGTCAGAAGTCCGCTGTTTACCCGGCCGATAGGCGGCACGGGGTAGGGGACGAATTTGCACGAGTAGTTGAGCGCATAGGTGCTGTTGTTTATGCCAAGCGCGTAAGCTTCGTCCTTCCCGTAGGTTCTGGAGGAGTTTTTATCGACCTCCTGCAGCATGAATATCGTTGCAGGATCCGATGACGAGTAAAGCGTTTTGTATATGCCTAAAAGCGACGCGGCGACCGTGTCCTGGTCGGCGGAAGAGACATTCGTGCCGCCGTCCATAAAAAAGTCCGATCCCTTGCCGAGACCGGCATAGCCTATGTTCCAGCTTATGACCGAAAACTCCTCATCCAGGAACGGTGAAAGGCCGCTGACCTCCGAGTTTGCCTCGACCTTAACATCCATAACGTCTCCGGGTTTGAATTCGGTGACCGACAGCCAGAGGATCAATGCGGCGGCTGCCAAAAGAATTATGCCAAGAATTACAAGAACTGTTTTAAGCAATTTTTTTGCCATGTCCTCACCTCACGAGTGTATATTATCACAGCCCATTCCCGTATTCAAGCAAATTCGACAGATGCCTGAGCAAAACGACAAAATTGCGCGATTTTGCTTGATAAGGAGCATATAATGGCGTATAATTGCAAAGATATTATTACTTTTGCGGGAGGCCGGAAAATGAGTTATGATACTATAAGAATGAGCGACCCGGAGCTGTACGGCGCAATGAAAAGCGAGCTTGAGCGCCAGCGCGATCACATAGAATTGATAGCGTCGGAGAACTTCACCAGCCGCGCCGTAATGGAGGCAATGGGAAGCCATCTTACCAATAAATATGCCGAGGGCTACCCCGGGGCAAGATATTACGGCGGCTGCGAATATGTCGATATCGTCGAGCAGCTTGCCATCGACAGAGCAAAGAAGCTTTTCGGGGCCGAGCACGCGAACGTTCAGCCGCACTCCGGCTCGCAGGCAAACGTCGCGGTCTATCTCGCGCTTTTAAAGCCCGGCGATACGATACTCGGCATGGATCTCAGCCACGGCGGACATCTGACGCACGGCTCGAAGGCGTCTATCTCCGGCAAGTATTTTAACGCCTGCTTCTACGGCGTCGATCCCGAGACCGAGATGATAGATTATGAAAAGGCAATGCAGATAGCCGGCGAGTGCAAGCCGAAGATCATAATTGCGGGCGCAAGCGCCTATTCACGCATAATCGACTTTAAGAAAATGCGCGAGATCGCCGACGAGGTAGGAGCATACCTCATGGTCGATATGGCGCACATAGGCGGCCTTGTCGCGGCCGGCGTTCACCCCAGCCCCGTGCCTTACGCCGACGTTGTTACAAGCACGACCCACAAGACCCTCAGAGGGCCGCGCGGCGCAATAATCCTGTGCAAGGATGAGCTTAAAAAGAAGATAAACAGCGCAGTGTTCCCCGGAACTCAGGGCGGACCGCTCATGCACATAATCGCCGGCAAGGCCGTCTGCTTCAAGGAAGCGATGAGCGACGAATTTAAGGCGTATCAGCGTCAGGTCGTGAAAAACGCCGCTATTCTGGCCGATACCCTGTCCGAGAACGGCATACGCCTCGTGTCCGGCGGCACTGATAACCATCTTATGCTGGCCGACACCATGAGCCTCGGCCGCACCGGCAACGAGGTTCAGGAGCTTCTTGACGCGGCGCATATAACCGCAAATAAAAACTCCATTCCCTTTGATACTCAGTCCGTCAAGCTCACCAGCGGCATGCGCTTCGGAACTCCGGCGGTCACTACGCGCGGAATGGGCGAGGACGAAATGCGCGATATCGGCAAAATGATAGTGCGGATAATAAACGACGGCGATAAGGCTGTTGACGATGTTAAGCAGCAGGTGCTTTCCATGTGCGAGCGTTTTCCGCTCTACCCCGAGATCGAGATGTAAAGTGCCGAAAAAATGAATAGATCATTGCAGAATGTTTTAGGCTGCTACATACTCTGGGGGCTGCTGCCGATATTCTGGAAACTGCTTGCCGGAGTCAACTCAGCCTATGTTCTTGCGCAGAGAATAGTTTTCTCCTGCGTGTTCTGCCTTGCCGTTATACTCATAAAAAGGCATGGCGGCGAGATTGGAAGGATCATAAAGAACAAGTCCGAGCGGCGCATGTTCTTCCTGTGCGGCATACTTATCTCGATAAACTGGGGAGTGTATATCCTCACGGTTGCGATGGGCAGAATATTCGAAGCGAGCCTTGCGTATTATATGAATCCGCTGTTTTCCGTGCTCATAGGCGCACTGTTTTTCAAGGAAAGGCTCAGCCGGGTGCAGTGGACGAGCGTCGCGCTTGCCTTTGCCGGGGTCATGCTCTCCGTCATCCGCTATGGCGAGGTGCCGTATCTTGCAATTATAACCGGCCTGTCGTTCGCGCTTTACGGCGCGCTTAAAAAGGGCATAAAGGCCGACAGTGAGACGTCGATCTGCATGGAAACGATGGCCGTGCTTCCGATAGCGCTTGTGTTTATAGCATATGCGCAGTTTTCCGGCTTTACAACATTTTCATCGCTCACAACGGCAGAAGCGCTGCTTCTTATAGCAACAGGCCCGATAACGTCAATTCCGCTCATGTTGTTTGCAAAGGGCATAAAGGAAACGTCGATCGTAACCTCCGGCATACTTATGTACATTAACCCGACGCTCCAGCTGCTTGTCGGCGTGTTTATCTATAACGAAGCCTTCACGCAGACAAATGCGATAACCTTTGCATTCGTCTGGGCAGCGGTCATACTGTTCGTTTTCGACAGCCTGAGAAAGAATAAGAAAGTGAATGCGTAAAATTACAGAGCTATCCACCGTCCGGGGATAATAGCAAAAGGCGTGACTGCCAAAGTCACGCCTTTAATAATATAGTGCGCCCGAGTGTTTGCCCGGAGAGCTGAATTTCAGCTCCTCTTATATGTCATAACTATACCGACAATAGCCGCTGCAAAGCCTATAGGAGCAAGCCTTACAAAAACAAATTCAAATCCATGCAGGATCGTTCCGGCGACTGCAAGTTCGGGATTGTTGTAATTCCAGTCCATATAGGAGCCGTTTATTGCGGCAAAAGCAATAAATATTACCGCCATAAATGCACACAACGAGATAAGCAACCAGCGAATGGTTTTTACTTTCGACGAATGCCTGTTTGAAAGCTGCAAATTTATCACCTCGAGCTTTTCGGAAATGGCTCTCAATTCATCGGAAGCTGACTCGCTTATGGCTTCTCCGAGCAAATCACTGACCGAAACGCCGAATTCGTCTGCCAATGAAATAAGCATGCTTGAGTCCGGAACGGATAAACCGTTTTCCCATTTAGATACGGTCTGCCTCACAACGTTTAATTTTATCGCAAGCTCTTCCTGCGAAAGCCCTTTTGCTTTTCTGAGCTGTTTTATATTTTCGTCTAACATAACTATGCCTCCTTGAGTTGATAGGCTGATTATACAGTCAAAAGAGCCGTTGCAGCAAGCAACGTAAATTAACAGAACGATTATTAGATAACATATAACAGCAACAGCCGCGGTAACAGAAGTTTCCGCGGCTGTTGGCTGTTGATTTAATTAACGTTACTATAAATTTCTCAGATCTTTTTCCACTTTGCGCCGTTGGGGATATCGGTGACTTCGATGCCCTGAGCCTTCAGCTCATCGCGGATGCGGTCGGCCTCGGCGAAGTTTTTGGCCTTCTTTGCCTCGGCGCGCGCCTTGAGCAGCGCCTCGATCTCTGCATTCTGCTCGCCGGACTCGGAGATAACGGTGAACTCCGCACCGCCGGAGACGGCCTGCTTTTTAAGCTCTTCGCGCCGTGCGTCGGCCTTTTCGATAAGACTGAGGCTGAGCACCTTGTCAAAGTCTGCGATCGCGGCAAGCTTTGTGTCGTCGTTGGTCTTGTATTTAAGAACGTCATAAAGCGCTGTGACGGCAAGCGAGGTGTTCAGGTCGTTGTCCAGCGCCGCGGTGAACTTGGACTTGAGCGCTGCCATTGCGTCCTCGTCGATTGCTTCGCCGCTTGCCTTGAGCGCGGCTATGCGGTTTACGAGCTTATTATAGGTGCCCTGCGCGTTGTCGAGGTTTTCCCAGCTGAACACGAGCGACTTGCGATAGTGGCTCTGCAGGCAGAACAGACGGTAGGCGAGGGGGTCATAGCCCTTTTCCTCAAGCAGCGAAACAGTCAGAAATTCGCCCTTGGACTTGCTCATTTTGCCGGAGTTGGTGTTCAGGTGCAGAACATGCATCCAGTAGTTGCACCACTTGTGGCCGAGGTAGGACTCGGACTGAGCGATCTCGTTGGTGTGATGCGGAAAAGCGTTGTCGATGCCGCCGCAGTGGATATCCAGATCCTCGCCGAGGTGCTTCATGGATATGCCGGAGCACTCAATGTGCCAGCCGGGATAGCCGACGCCCCAGGGGGAGTCCCATTTGAGCGCCTGATCCTCGAACTTGGACTTCGTAAACCACAGAACGAAGTCGTTCTTGTTGCGCTTGTTTACGTCCTCCTCAACGCCCTCGCGCACGCCGACGTCGAGATCATCTGCGTTAAAGTCGTTGAAAATATAGTAGCGCTCAAGCTTCGAGGTGTCAAAATAAACGTTGCCGCCGGCAAAATATGCATAGCCCGTGTCCATGAGCTTGGAGATGATCTTGATATACTCATCGATGCAGTTCGTTGCAGGCTCTACGACGTCGGGGGTCTTGATGTTGAGCTTTGCGCAGTCGGAGAAGAATGCGTCAGTGTAGAACTTTGCTATCTCCATTACGGACTTGTGCTCGCGCTTTGCGCCCTTGAGCATCTTGTCCTCGCCCTCGTCGGCGTCGCTCGTGAGGTGGCCGACGTCGGTGATGTTCATGACGCGCTTGACGTTATAGCCGGCATAGCGCAGATACTTTTCAAGAACGTCCTCCATGATGTACGAGCGGAGGTTTCCGATGTGCGCAAAGTGATACACCGTCGGGCCGCAGGTGTACATCTTAACTATATCCGGATGATTGGGAACAAAGTCCTCTTTCTTTCTTGTTGCAGAATTATAAAGCTTCATAATTAAACTCCTTATGAAAAATAAAGCCTCTCATGGCCGTGACCATGAGAGGCGTGATTTACGCGGTTCCACTCTCTTTTGTAGCTTAAAGGCCTTAACGCGGCATACGCGGAGGCATTTCCTCCTCCGAGGCTCCCGGACGCATTTCCTTCTCATCACCGCGGCCATGCTCTCAGCTGATGCAAAGCCTCTCTGTACGGGCGAGGGGAGAAGTACTTCTTCCGTTCAGCGCCAATAGAATATTACCATTGCGGACAATTCGTGTCAAGCACAGTGCTTGAACACGTTGATGTTTTTTACGAAATATTCGATACCGGAGTACAGCGTCGTGACAAGGATCAGCACCCAGCATATGACTGCAACGACCTGCGGAGCGGGGAACCAGGGCTGTGTCGCGATGATGAGAATGCCGAGCGCGACCATCGTGACGCCGGTTTTGATCTTTCCCGACCACGCGGCGGCAATGACTATGCCCTGCTCGACTGCAAGCAGTCTCAGACCCGAAACGCCGAACTCACGCAGCAGAACGACCGCGACTACCCAGCCGGGCATAAGTCCGACCTCGACAAAGTAGCACATTGCCGACAGCACGAGCATCTTATCCGCAAGAGGATCCATAAACTTGCCGAAATCGGTGACGAGATTGTACTTTCTTGCGATCCTGCCGTCAACAAGATCGCTCACGCACGCAATTATGTAAACCGCGAGCGCCCAATACGGAAGGTCGAGGTACAGCAGCACCAGAAAAACGGGGACAAGAATTATTCTGCCAACGGTGATCTTATTAGGTGTGTTCATGATTATTCCTCCAGTCCGATAAGGTTGCCGTCGTCGGAAACGGCGGTTATGCGCACGGGAACTATCTGCCCCTCGCCGCCGCGGCCTTCGAAAACAACAAGACCGTCAATGTCGGGCGAGTCATAGCAGCTGCGGCCGATCCAGTTGCCGTCGGCGTCGTGGTCGGTGCAGATGACCGGCAGAACCTTTCCGACGAGCGAGGCTGCGAAATCATCCATTATGCGAGCCTGAATATCCATGATGAGGTCCGCGCGGCGCTGAGCCTCCTCAAACGGAACATGCTCCATTTTCTCTGCCGGGGTGCCCTCCTCGGGGGAGAAGGGGAAAACGCCGGCGCGCTCGATCTTGGCTTCGAGCAGGAAGCTGCACAGCTCCTCAAACTCATCCTCGCCCTCGCCGGGCAGACCGGCAATAAGGCTCGTGCGCAGAACAAGTCCGGGGATGCGGCGGCGCAGAGTTTTAAACAGTGCGCGTATATCGTCGCCCGTGCCGTGCCTGTTCATGGTTTTCAGGATCTTGTTATTTATATGCTGGATGGGTATGTCCAGATATTTTACTATCTTGGGATTGGATGCTATCTCGTCGATAAGCTCATCGTCGAACTGATCGGGATAGGTGTAGTGCAGCCTTATCCATTCAACGCCGTCGATCTCGCTTATCCGGCGGCAAAGCTCTGCAAGGCAGCGTTTTCCGTAAAGATCCGTGCCGTAGCGCGTTATGTCCTGCGCGATGACGATGATCTCCTTCACGTCGTGAGCTGCGAGGTCGCGCGCTTCCTCAACAACGTTTTCCATCTCTCTCGAGCGGTATCTGCCGCGTATGTACGGTATCGCGCAGAAGGCGCAGAAGTTATCGCAGCCCTCGGCGATGCGCAGATATGCCCACGACGGGCCGGTGCTTACAACGCGCGGTATCTCGTCCACGGGGGCGCTGTTGTCAGCAAAAAGGCTAACCGGCTTTTCTTCAAAAACTGCGTTCACAGCAGGAACGATATCGCCGAAGCTGCCGACGCCGAGGATGGCGTCAACCTCCGGAAGCTCATCGGTAACTGCGGAGCGGTAGCGCTCGGTAAGGCAGCCGGTCACTATGATCTTGCCGAGTCTGCCCTCGGCTTTGAGCTTTGCCATTTCAAGAATGGTATCGATCGCTTCGCTTTTTGCGGCGTCTATAAAGCCGCAGGTGTTTATAATCACGGCGTCCGCGCCGTCGGGAGACGGAGCGAGCGCATAGCCTGCTTCGCTCAGCAGATACAGCATCTGCTCGCTGTTGACGAGGTTTTTTGCACAGCCCAGAGAAATTAGGGCAATTGTCCTGTCCATTCAGTAATCACCTTGAGTATCAAATTCGTTAAGTGCGTGTTTTATCTGATCCCACGAGTAGCCGCGCCGAAAAAGCGCGTCCGAGACCTTCTTGACCTGCGCCCGGTCGCCGGGATCGCTGAGCCTTGAGCGGAGAAATCGCGCAAGATATTCGTCCTGCTCGGGCATCTGCTCCATCGCCTCATCCCAAAGCTCGCGCGAAACTCCGTGCCGACGCAGCTCCTGCTTTATGCGGGATGCGCCGTAGCCCTTGGCGGCGTAGTGCCTAACAACGCTGCCGGCGTATTCGGTGTCGTTAATGAGCCCCATTTGGCACAGCCACTCGGCGCACTCCTCGGCGTTTTCGGGTGTTTCGCCCTTTTCAACGAGCCGCTTGCGCAGCTCCTCGCGCGACATCGGACGGGCGTTTATGATCCTCAGCGCCCTTGCCTTAGCAAGTGCGAGCGTGCATGCCGAAACAAGCTCGTTGTATGCATCCTCGTCAAAGTCCATTCCGGAGTGGATAAAGCGCTCGGTTATTATGCCGAGTGTGGTTTTAAGCTCCGTTCCGTCGTCGAAAACGAGCGTGAAGCGCTCGGGCGAGGTCTGCTTGATTTCACGCAGCGTCACTTGTATCAGCCTTCAAAATCGTCGGCGGAAACATCCACCGCGCGTCCTGCTGCCTGGGCTGCCTTGCGTGCCTGCGGACTCATGAGCTTGTACGCATTATCGCGTATTTGCTGTTCAATGTTATTGCAGATCTCGGGATTTGCAAGCAGGTATTCCTTAACGGCGTCTCTGCCCTGAATGCGCTGCTCGCCGACGGTGAACCATGCGCCGGCCTTGTCAATTATCTCAAGCTTAACGCCGAGGTCAACGATTTCGCCGACCTTGGAAATACCCTCGCCGTACATGATGTCAAACTCTGCCTCTTTGAACGGGGGAGCGCACTTGTTCTTTATGACCTTTGCGCGCGTGCGGTTGCCGATCATCTCTCCGCCCACCTTGAGCGTCTCGATCCTGCGCACGTCGATACGAACGGAGGCGTAGTATTTAAGCGCAAGACCGCCGGGAGTGGTTTCCGGATTTCCGTACATAACGCCGATCTTCTGACGCAGCTGGTTTATGAATATAACGGTGCAGCCGTTTTTCGAGATGCAGCCTGCAAGACGGCGCATCGCCTGCGACATGAGTCTTGCAAGCGCACCGACGACCGAATCGCCCATTTCGCCTTCAAGCTCGATGCGGGGGATAAGGGCTGCAACCGAGTCAACGACAACGACGTCAACCGCGCTTGAACGAACGAGGCTTTCGGTTATGTCGAGCGCCTGCTCGCCGGTGTCCGGCTGAGAGATGAGCAGACTGTCGATATCGACGCCCAGCGCACGGGCGTATGCAGGCTCGAGCGCGTGCTCGACGTCGATGTATGCCGCCTCGCCGCCGGCCTTTTGAGCCGCCGCGACGACGTGCAGCGCAAGCGTTGTTTTACCCGAAGCCTCGGGGCCGTAGATCTCGATGATCCTGCCCTTGGGAACGCCGCCTATGCCGAGAGCAAGGTCGAGCGAAAGCGAGCCTGTTGACAGGGCCTCAACGTTAACGGGAATATCGTCGCCAAGGCGCATGATAGCGCCCTTGCCGTAGTTTTTCTCTATCTGCGCTATGCAGGTCTCAAGCGCTTTTTTCTTATCGCTTGCCTGCGAGTGAGTGGAGATGGGTGCTTTTTTCTTTTCAGCCATTTCTTTTACCTCAACTTATATCAGAATTCGTTTTTCCATTTACCTATAACGACGCGCTCAAAGCCGAGCGTATCGTTGCGGCCCTCTACCGAAACAAAGCCGGCTTTGAGCAGCATCATCTTGACTTCGTCAGCCTGACCTTCGCCGACCTCAAACATCATAAGTCCGTTAGGCCGCATGGTTATTGTCCAGTATTTGATGATGGCTCTGTAGAAATCAAGGCCGTCCTCGCCGCCGTCGAGCGCCGTCATAGGTTCGTAATCGCGCACAGAGCAGTCAAGCTCAATAAGCTCAAACGAGGGAATGTACGGCGGATTTGAAACGATGACGTCAAAGCTTCCGATGCTCATCGGCGGCCAGGTCGTCGCGTCGGCGTTCATGGGGATTATCCGTGAGGTGAGCTTGTTATCCTTGATATTCTTTCTGCAAACCTCAAGCGCCGAAGGGCTTATGTCGGCGGCCACGACGCGTGCGGCAGGAAGTTCGTTTGCAATGGCGCAGGCGATGCAGCCGCTCCCGCAGCACAGATCGAGCACTCTGCCCTTCATGCCAAAGCCCTTTATCGCGTCTATCGCCGCATCGACGAGTATCTCGGTATCCATGCGCGGAATGAGAACATCGGGTGTTACCGTCATCGGCAAACCGTAAAACTCCCATGAGCCGGAGATGTATGCAAGCGGCTCACCCTGAAGCCGGCGCTCTATCATGCTGTGCGTCCGTTCTTCGATTTCGGGCGATGTGTAGAGATACATATCACGCATGAGCTGCTCCGTTGTTTTTCCGGCAGCCGCGGCAAGAAGTATACGGGCCTCGAGGCTGAAGGCCTCAACGCCGCTTTCTCTCAGCTTGTTTCTGACTGAGAAGTAGATATCATTATATGTTTTCGGCATTTTCCAAGATCCTTATTTACCAGGCATCGCTGCCTTTTTCTTCGGGGATAACGAGCTCAAGCGCACGGATGGCGCATTCGATCATCTCATCGTCGGGCTCATTTGTCGTTATGCGCTGAAATTGCTTGCCCGGCCATGAGAGTATTGCAGAACAGATGTTATCGTGTCTGCCGACCCAGCGGTTAAGTTCGTAGCTCAGTCCGACGATGAGCGGAAGCATGAGGAACTTAAGCCCCATGCGCAGCAGCGTGTCGGAAACATGGATAAACGAGCCTGCTATTATACTTATTATAATAACGACGAATATGAAGCTCGTTCCGCATCTCGGATGCAGCCTCGGCTGAGGGCGCACATTTTCAACCGTCAGCGGAAGCCCCTTTTCATAACAGAAGATCGTCTTGTGCTCGGCACCGTGATAGGCAAAAAGGCGCTTCATATCCTTCATCTTTGAGCATAGTATCAGATATATAAAGAAAATGACAAGCTTGAGTATGCCTTCAAGCAGAGTCCGCCAATAAAAATCAGCTTTAACGGCCGGGAACAGGCCGACAATAAACGTCGGAAGGAACAAAAACAGAAACAGCGAAAGCGCAATGCCGAGAACAACGGCAACGCCTATTATAAGTTTCTGCGCGGTTTCGTTTGAAAAGTGCTTTTCTATCCAAAGGTCAATCTTATCCGGCTCCTCCTGCATATCCTCGGGAAGCTGATCGGCAGAGAACGACAGTGCCTTGACGCCGTTGACCATAGACGATATAAACGCGGCAACTCCGCGGATGAGCGGAAGCCCGAGCACCGGACTTTTTGCCTTGAGCGGCGTTACTTTCTCGACTTTTTCGACCATTTCGCCCGAGCCGCGGCACACGATCGCGCGCTTTTCCGGGCCGAGCATCATAATGCCCTCGATAAGAGCCTGACCGCCGATGGAGGTCTTGAATTTTACCGAAGACGAATCTTTTTTATCTGACATTTATCTACCTCAATTTTCTGACAAGGGTAAGCTTATTTCGGCAATGCAGCCGCCGCCCTCGGCATTTGCAATGTCGAGCTTTCCGCCGTGACGGCTGATTATCTCGTCGCACACCGCAAGTCCTATGCCACTGCCGCGGTTTTTGCTGCTGCCCTTGTAAAATCTGTTCTTGACATACGGCAGCTCGCCGGCAGGAATGCCTCGACCATAGTCGCGTATACGTATAACCACGCGCTCCTTGTTAAGCGTAAGCGTTATGTCAACCTTTCCACCGTCGCCGCCGTGCTTTGCGGCGTTATCCAACAGATTGAGAAACACCTGTTTTAGACGCTCGGGATCGCCGGATATTAGCGGGATGTCATACTCTGGCGGCTCATAATTGACCTCGATCCCGGCCTCGCTCATTAGCTTACCGTAGGTAAACAGCGAATCCTCAAGCTCGGCGGCGATATCGACAAGCTCCATGCGCAGATTAAATCTGCCGTCCTGAATGCGCGTAAACTCCAGAAGATCGGCGACCATGCCGGTCAGCCTCTCGGCCTCCTTGGAGATTATCTTCACCCCGCGCAGAGATTCGTCTTTTATTGCCGGATCATACTGCAAGGTCTCGCTCCAGCCGAGTATTGCCGTCAGCGGCGTGCGCAGCTCATGCGATATCTGCGAAATGAACTCGGCCGTGGCTTTGTCCGAACGCGCAATTTTTTCGGACATGATGTTTATATCTTCCGTGAGCCTGCCGATCTCGTTATCTCCGACCGACTGGACCTGCGCGCCGTAGCTGCCGTCGGCAATGTGCCTTGCAGATTCGCTCAGGTCCTCAATGGGCTTTGATATGTAGTGATCGAACCATATATTGACGAGAATAATGTAAGCCGCGATTATGATTGCGATTATGATCGCCGGAACAATAAGCTTGTTTGCGGCAAAGGCGATCAGGCATGCGATAAGAATGACCGCCGCAATGCTCGATGCAAGCAGCTGCCATTTAAGATTTTTAAAAAACATTGGACACTTCCCGGGAAATAATCTGTATCAGTAGCCCCACTTATAGCCGAAGCCCCAAACGGTCGTGAGAAATTCGGGCTCGGTGGGATCGGCCTCGATCTTCAGGCGAAGACGGCGAATATTGACGTCAACGGTCTTTAGCTCGCCAGAGAAATCGTCGCCCCAAACCGCTTTAAGTATATCCTCGCGCGACATTGCCTTGCCGGGGTTTTCCATAAACAGCTTCATCAGCAGATATTCTATCTGCGTAAGCTTCAGGCGCTTGCAGTCCTTTTCGAGGGTGCGGTTGCGCGTGTTGAGCAGGAACGGACCGCTTGATATTTCATAGCTGGGCTTATCGCCGGCATCATTGCCGAGGCGGCGCACGAGTGCGTCAACGCGCGCGGTAAGCTCAGCAGGAGAGAAGGGCTTTGTAACATAGTCGTCGGCGCCGGTCATAAGTCCTGTGACCTTGTCGATCTCCTGGCTTTTGGCGGTCAGCATGATTATGCCGATCTTCGAGCCGGATGCGCGTATGCGGCGGCAGACTTCAAAGCCGTCGATATCGGGAAGCATGACGTCCAGAAGAGCAAGGCAGACGTCAGGATTTTTCTCGAGCAGAGCCAGAGCGGTCGTGCCGTTTTCGGCTTCGAGGGGCTCATATCCGCTACGGCGGAGGTTAATGACCACAAAACTGCGGATATTCGGTTCATCCTCAAGTACGAGTATCTTTTTCATGGCTTGGCCTCTTTCTTATAATTTTACATTGAAATATTGTAACATATAATTTTCAATTATGGTAGTGGCAAAGACAAAAAAATTGTAATCCGAGAACAAAAAATTACACAGATTATCTGAATACCGCTCTTGAATAATGCGCTTTTATAGGTTATAATACTACTGTTTCTGTTAGCCGGTGTGATGGAATGGTAGACGTAGCGGATTCAAAATCCGCCGGGGGCGACTCCGTGTGGGTTCGAGTCCCACCACCGGCACCAAAAATACAGCGTCCCATGGGGGCGCTGTATTTTTGCATGAAAGGACTCGAACCCGAGGGCGCTTAGAAACGTGCCGGCGGCACGTTTCAACCAGAGGTGGCCTGCGCCGCAGCGCAGGTCGAGTTCCACCACCGGCACCAAAAAAGGACAGCGTCCCACGGGGGCGCTGCCAGGCTGTCGAAAAACTATGCTGCAAAAGAAAGATAATAGAGCAGCAGGGGAGCTCGAGGGGGCAAAGGCCCCACTCGAAATTGGATTAATAGCCATCA
>MNSZ01000058.1:56812-77284 GCA_001916715.1 Firmicutes bacterium CAG:24053_14 | reverse complement strand
ACAAAAAATGTGGCGTTTTTGAAGCGTGCAAAAAAGTCAAAGACTTTTTTGACACGCTGACAGCGCCCCACGGGGACGCTGCATTTTTTTCGTGCTGCTGCCGTCAGATCGTGCCGGTCACGGTCAAAACGGCGGTGCCGGGGGTGATCGTCCAAAGTCCGGTAGCTGCATCCTGCGTGTAGATCGCGGCAGGAACGGTGATGCGGCCTGCTGTCGTGGCAAAGACGCCGGTTGCGGCGTTATAGCTGTAGTTTCCGGTCTCGGGCCACACGTCGCCGTTTAGCGTTACGCTTATAGGACTCTTGAGAGCCGGGTCAAAGGTATCGCTTACAACGAGGGCGGCTGCGGCATCGACGGCCTCCGCGCCGGTGTTGCGGATAGTGAAGGTGTACGCTATCTGCCCGTTCTCGGCAACTACCGTCGGGTTCAGCGCCTTGGTTATGCTCAAAAGCGCAGAGGTATCGGCCGTGACGGTCTCGCTTGCGCTTATCGGCTCTGTCAGTCCGCCGCCGCTTACGGATGCGGTGTTTACTATGCTGCCGCCGGTACCGGGTGCGGCGTAGTCGTTTGCCGCAGCTCTGTAGACTATAAGCGCGTTGCCCCCGGCTGGCACGCTTATGCCGCTTATGGTGAGCGGTGGGCCGGCCGCAACGGTAGGCGCGGCCTGGAGAACGCCGTTTACATAATACAGAACCGAATCGCCTGCAAACGTCAAGGGTGTGACCGATGTTGTGCCGGTGGTGTATGCGCCGAGATCGTCGGTGACTGTAAGACCGGTGTAGGGAGCTGAGCCTGTGTTGCTGATGCTCACGGCATAGGTCAGCGTATCGCCGCGGCGATAGCTGCCGGAAACCGAGGTCTTGCTCACGCTGAGCACTCGTGTGATTTCGCCTGTTACGATATTTGAATTGGCGGTCAAGCCGTTGTAGCTTATGCTGGCCTGGTTTGTGAATTGAGCCATCTATATCCTCCTTTGCAGACTCTGATGCCTGCTATACATTTTATGCGCAGAATACAGATGCTGTTATTTACAGAATTGTAATTGCATTTTTTCACCTGTGAGACTATAATTCTTCTGTCAAAAGGAGAGAGTTATGAGCGATTTTGAGTATTTCAAGCCCTACGAAGGTGACAAGCCTTATATATTTATAAGCTATGCGCACGCGGATGACGACGCGGTCCTGCCCATTGTCAGCGACATGCATCGCCGCGGATATAACATCTGGTATGACGAGGGCATTGAGGTCGGCAGCGAGTGGCAGGAGTGTATTGCCTCGCACCTTGCAGACGCGCACCTTGTCGTTGCGTTCATATCCAATGCGTACATGCGCTCGGATAACTGCCGGCGCGAGATGCACTATGCGCAGTCGAAAAAGATAAAGACCATAAACATTTTTATCGAGGAAACGGCGCTCACACCCGGCATGGAGCTTCAGATAGGCAATATTTTTGCCCTGACGAAATACACGTATCCGAGCGATGAGTATTTCTATGATAAGCTGTACAGCGCGCCGCTTTTAAACAGCGAAAACTTTGCAGATGCCTCGCCGCGCCCGACAACCGAAACGGCAAAAGCTGCGCCCGTGCCGCCCAAGAAAGAGAAAAAGGAAAAGAAAAAGCCAGGCAAGGTGAGAAAGATCGCGCGCTGGTCGATAGCCGTCGCCGTGTTCGGCGTGCTGCTGGCTGCGCTCATTGTCGGCTACTTCACGGGCTATCTCGAAAAGCTGCTCACGCCGACAACGCAGATAGAAACGCTTGCCGCCGACACGGTGTGCGATTTCAAAAACGCCGTTTTTGAAAACGCCGCGCGCGAGTACACCGGCAAGGAGAGCGGCGATATAACGGTAGGGGAGCTAAAGGGCATAACCGAGCTTTATATCTGCGGCAATGAATACAGCATGCATGAGCCTACAGCCGGAGTCGGCAGCGTAAGCCAGAGCGACAAATCCGCAGCGTACACCGATTGGCAGGGCAATGAAAAGACCGTCAGCCGCGGCAGCGTAAACGATTTGTCGGATCTGCGGTATTTCACAGGACTCAAAACGCTGTGGCTTCAGTACCAGAGCCTGAGCAGCCTCGAAACGATGCCGGCCTGCTCGATAACGAGCCTTAATATCGACGGCAGCAGGGTCGCAGCGCTCGACGGCGTCGGCAATCTGCCCGAGCTTCGGAAAATCAGCGCAAATTACAATCCGCTCGGCTCACTCGGTGATCTGAATAAGTGCCAGGAGCTGACGCACGCGAGCTTCATCGGCGCAAGCTGCACCGACTTCTCGGTATTCAAGCCGCTTGTGAATATACAGAGCGTTGCGTTTTCAAACTGCTCGCTGAGCGATATCAAGCAGGTGCTGGATATGAGCTCGCTGCGCAGCGTGAAGCTGTATGACTGCAATCTCAGCGGCGGATTCTTTAAGTCGTTTGACCGCGAACGGGCAATAACCGAGCTGGAGCTTGTAAGCTGCACTGTTGATACAACGAACGGCCTTGAGGACTTCACTGGCCTAACGATGCTTCGCCTTACAGGAACACGCGGGGTTTCCGACTGGTCAGTTCTCGATATGCTCACTGCGCTCAAGACTGTTTATATTGATGACGGCCTTTCTTCAAGCTTCACCGGTGAGCACCAGTATCAAATAGTAACTGAATAAAATCTATCCCGAGTGCATTGTACTCGGGATAGTGTTATTCATTTTCGCTTTTTTTGGAAACGGATTCGACCGTAGTCTCCGGAACAGGCTCCTGTTCGGGCTTGGGTTCAATGCTCAGTGCGACGATCTTCTCCGTCAGCAGCTTATAAAGATGCGAGTATATCGCAGACTCGACAACGAGGTGCTTAACGGCGGCGTCGTCCTTGCGATTGAGGTCGAATACGTCGGCTGCAAGCTGCTTTACCTGCTCTGTGCACAGGCGGCACAGACTGCGATGACGCATGACAAAGTCGTCGTAGATTTCCCTGACCTCTGCCTCGGGGATGTTCATCGGGATTATCTTGCTCACGACCGATATGCTCAGGCTCTGCTTGAGCGTGCATATCATGATAAGGTACGCAAGGTGTATCCTCGTGTATTTTTTCTTCACCGGAGCGGGCATAATCTTCATGCGGACATAGTTGTTTATCGTGCTCGGCGTAACTATCGGATCGCTGCCCGGCATGTGCGGAAAAAGGTCAAGAAAGCGGCCGACGAGCGATATGACCTGATCCATATAAAGATCAAAGTCGGGAAGCTCGTCCCAAGTCGGGAGAGAAAACCGGGTTATGTACTTATCCCATCTGCGCAGCTTTGCCGCGACGAATTTGCTGTTATATATAGGTCGTTCCTCCCTAAGGTGTTATATAATACATTATAGCACCGATTTGAATTTGTGACAAGAAAATATAATATTCATTATTATTTCTTAATAAAGTATTTACTTAGAGAGAAAAATGCGGTAATATGATATAATATATTAAATACCCATGGAGGTGTATGATGTCAATTGAAGTATTCACTGATTCGGCGGCCAATCTTCCGGCTGCAAAGATCGAAGAGATGAATATACATGTGATCGCGTGCAGCTATGAGCTGGACGGTAAGATCATAAAGTGCCCTTTAGTTCCCGAGAGCTTTGACGGTCACGAGTTTTATGATATGCTCCGAGCTAAAGCCGAGCTCCGCACGAGCATGACAAATTCCCATGACATTGCAGAGGCCTTTGAAACCGAGCTTTCTAAGGGCAACGATATTGTCTATATAAGTATTTCATCCGGCATAAGCGGAACATATAATGCCGGACGTCTTGCGGCCGAGGAGCTGCGCGATAAATATCCCGAGCGGCGCATTGAAGTGTTTGACTCTATGGGTGCAGGACTCGGTATCGGCTTACTTGCCATGAAAGCTGCCGACTACAGGGACGAGGGGCTCAACATGAATGCGCTCATCGAGCGCCTTGCCTCCGACCGCAGCGGCCTTTGCGAGTATTTCACGGTCGATGACCTCATGCATCTTCGGCGCGGCGGAAGACTGTCCGGCATAGCCGCAATGGTTGGAACGGTTCTTAACGTGAAGCCGCTCCTGCGCGGCGACGAGGAAGGGAAGATCGTCGTTTTCTCAAAGCTCCGCGGCAGGAAGAAAGCAATAGAGGCCATTGCGCATGAGTACGAGGCCAAAGCCGTCGATCCGCAGCATCAGCGCGTTGCCATAAGCCACGGCGATTGCCTTGAAGACGCTGAAAAGCTCGCCGAAATGGTTCGTGCCATTGCCGAACCGGAGGAGCTTATAATCTCCATGCACGAGCCGTTCACCGGCATTCATGTCGGCCCCGGCATGCTGTCGCTGTTCTTCATCGGCGCAGGAAGATGAAAAAAAGACCGCTTTCGCGGTCTTTTTTTATTGAAATAATAAGCTTTATCAGTGGTGATCCTTTGCGTTTGTGCCTTTGTCGCCGACACCGAAGTGAAGCTCCTTCATGCCTTCGACCTCGTCGCAGATATCCTTGAGCTGGCATACGGTGCAGTCAGTGGGCAGACCTTCCATGATGTGGGTCAGCGTGTTGGTGATTGCATCGGCTTTCTTGGCGTTTTCAAGCATTGCCTTGAAGTCGAGCGAGGGATCGGTGACGAAAATGACCTTAACGTTGAGAACGTTTGCGTCTTTCTTATATGCCTCGATGTAGCGGTAGCCGACCTGCTCGAAGTTTATGCCGCGCTTGATCGCCTTTTTGGAAACGCGCACCTGCTCGCGGTGGCTTTCCGGGGACATGCGCACCATGTAGCCTTCAGGATAGACGTGGTACTTGCAGAACTCGATGTCTTTAAGTGCGCGGTAGACCTCCTCGTCCTCGCCGTCGAGAACGCCGACACGCAGAAGAACGATGCGCGCAAATGGAACATCCTTCTTTATTGACTTGAGATCAGGGCCGTAGAGCACTACCTCGTCGCGGTTGACAAGCTCGGAGCTTGTTGTAGTGCAGATGTAGTTTGCCGAGCCCAGACCGAGAGCGCCAAGCTCATACGCGGCGTCCGACTGGAGCACAAGCTCTGCCGAGCCGAGATCCGGCCATGCCTTGCCTGCTTTGTATGGCCATGCCTTGGGAGAGCCTTTTGCAAGCAGCTCGTTGGTGTGCTTTATAAGAGCATTGTACAGTTCCATGTTGGTATCTCCTTTACCTTATTTCCTTTGGTTATATTATAGACGCTCGGTCTATAAAAACGTGTAGCAAATTCTACAGGTCATAATAAATGTTAAAATAATTGCATTTTTCCGCAAAAAACGGAGCCACTAGCAAATGACTCCGTTTTTTGTGTTTATAAATAAGATATCGCGCTCAGAACGAACCGCTGCGGCCGCCGTGAGTGCTGCCGCCGCTTGAAACATGCGTGCTGCTGAAGCCGCCGCGATCGTTATCGTCATCCTTCGGCTTTGCCGTCACGGAAACGGTGTGATACAGAAACAGATCCTCGCGCCTGCCGGGCGTGAAGCTGCCGGCACGCAGGTAATCGGCAGCAGATGACTTCATGCGGACAGACTTCATGCCTCGCTTCAGCGAAAGCGTGACGATAAGCGCAACTATAAGTCCGACAAGCAGCGAGCCTATAAGCCAGACGCTGTTGAAATACATGACGCTCGGCGTGTAGTCGTAATCGTAATCGTCGTCTGTGTCATCGCTGTAATTGCCTTCATCCGGTTCATAGGCAGACAGGCACGGGCCGCAATCATCTGCAAAGCTGATCGCCGCGCCGGACCAGTCCTCGTCGGAAAGGTAGGGAAGCAGGTTGCCGGCGATATAATCAAGGTCATCGTCCGTGAAAACGTCGATGCAGCTTCCTGAGGTGCTTATTGCCCAAACGCGCTCATTTTCACTTATAAGAAGAAGTATGCCGTCCTTGTTTTCACCTTGGCCGATTTCGTTTTCGTCATAAAAATCGTCGGCGTATTCCTCGGCTGTCTTGCCGTCGAGCGAGAAAGTCGTGACAACTGCGACATCAACACCATAGATTCGGTTGAGCTCGGCGAGCTTGCCGCTTATAATCTCGGTGTCAAACTCGTCAAAAAGTCCCTCCTGGTCGTATACGATGCTCTTGTCACTGTCGGCAAGCGCAGCCGGAACGAGAGAAACGCAGAGAAGAAATGCGAGAATAAAAGATAAAAGCTTCTTTTTCATGCCGCACCTCCTCAATGAAACAGCAGCCAGAACACGGCGTAGGCGGCGACCGAGGCTCCGGCGAATATCGAGCCGAAATACGTCCAGAACAGCCCCTTGTCAACAGGCAGATTTCCGACAAATTTGCCTGTCTGGCCGTTCATTGCAAAGGTGTATTTATTCCCGTTCCATGTGGTGTTGAGTATCCACACGGGGTAGAGCGCATAATGCTTCCGTCCGCCGGAAAACTGCACGGACACATTCTCGGGAACAACGGAGTCGTAGCCCTGCACGGTGCTTTGAAGAACAAGATCCGAGCTGCGCTTAACGCGCTCGTTTGCTCTCTCGTTGCACTCATCCGAGCTTACGTCGTATTTGTCGGCAAGATAGCCGGACAGATAGGCCATGCTGAAATCCACAGCTTCGGAAAAATCGAACGGCTCGAGCGATTCCATAAGATCGTCCGGCATTTTTTTCGAGCCGTCAACCGGGATGTGGTCAAAGCTCATGCTGCCGCTGCGCAGAACGCTGTAGTGGCTGGTCTCGGTGTAATCGTAATCCTTATCCGACCAGAAACGTGTGCGCGTTGCGTGGTATCGCGCCTCGGCGTCGGCGTCGGTGTCAAACAGCCAGAAGGGAACATACACGCCCTTTATCTCATCGATGTGGTTTTCGCTTTTGAACAGCTTCGGCAGGAGCTTCTTGCCGGTAAGGTGCTTTTTCAGGGCTTCCTTTGCGGCCTTCTTATCGAGCTTGAAGGGAATGATATAGTCAGGCTTCAGCTCGCCGGAAAGCTGCGATTTAAATATGGTGGGATTGCCGCAGAACGGGCAGCTTGTCGCTGCCGTTGTCTCCTCCGCGATTATCTCGCCGCCGCAGCTTTGGCAGACATAGACGCACATACCGTCGCCGTCGCCGTCGCCGTCAAAGCGCTCCTTTTCGTCGTCCGATATCCAGTTCATGTCGTCGGACTTATCATTTTTCAGGCTTTTATCATAGCTTTTGAGCGTTTCAAGCTCAAACTCGGTGTCGCAATACGGACACTTCATTTTTCCGGCTGCGCTGTCGTAGGCTATGAAGCCGCCGCAGCAGGGACATTTATATTGAACGGTATTCTTCGTTTCCATAAGCGTCAGACCTTATCGTTGTCGTTGAACGGGTCGCCGCATTTCGGGCAGAACTTCGGCGGATGCGACTGATCGGCAGGGACCCAGCCGCACTTATCGCACCTGTATCTCGGCGCACCCGTAGGACGAGGCTTGCCGCACTCGGGGCAGAAATTATCCGTTGAAGTCGTGCCGCAGGAGCAGGTCCACGCGGAAGAAGAAGGCTGTGCCGGTGCTGCCTGCGCAGGAGCTGCCGCCTGCTGCTGGGCTGCCGCCATGCCGTAAAGCGCCTGAGCGTTTGCGCCGCCGGCGTTAGCTGCCATACCCATGCCCATGAAGCCTGCCATAGCGCCTGAGCTGTTGCCTGCTGCCGTGCGCATGGCGTCGGTCTGAGCGCCGATGACGGCGCCTGCTGCAAGAGCGGGATTTGCAAGCGCGGCGGCGCGCTGAAGCTCCTTGAGCTTTTCCGCGTCCTCTTCGGGGATGCTGACGGAGTTCATCGCTATGGAAACAACGCTTATTCCGCGCAGCTCCGACCATTTGCGCGTGAGCGTTTCGTTCATAAGGTCGCAAAGCTCAATGGTGTGCGCCGGGATCTGGTTCGGGCGCATTTCAAATGTCGAAAGACGTGCAAAGGCCGGCTGAAGCGCGCTGACAAACTCGGATTTAAGCTGCGAGTCTATCTCCGAGCGCTCGTAGGCCTGCTCAACATTGCCGCAGACGTTTGTGTAAAACAGCAGCGGATTTGTGATCTTATAGGAATAAACGCCGTTGCATCTGACTTCGGTGTCCGTATCAAGTCCTATACGGTTATCAACAATGCGGAAGGGGATGGGCGTTGCGGTGCCGAATCTGTTATCGACTATCTCCTTGGTGTTGAAGTAGTAAACGCGTTGATCCTTGCCGGTGTCGCCGCCGAAGGTAAAGCGCTTGCCGATGGTCTTGAAGGTGTCAAGTATCGCCTGACCGAGACTGCCGGAGAAAATGCTCGGCTCAGTCGATGCATCGTATGTAAACTGTCCCGGCTCTGCGCAGACCTCGACGACCTTGCCCTGCTCGACGATTATCATGCACTGTCCGTCGGCAACGGCAATGCCCGAGCCGCTGGAAATGATGTTGTCATTGCCCTTGGTGTTCGACGAGCGCGAGCTTGTGCGCTTTGCGCCCTTTACAACGAGCGTGTCCTTATCAATCGCATCGCAGTAGAAAAACTCCTTCCACTGGTCTGCCATCGTTCCGCCGAGAGCGCCTGCGCCGGCCCTTATAAGTCCCATATCAATAAAACCCCTTTCGAAAAATGCGTTGATGAACAATGTATACTACATTTGCATGTAACTGTACAAATTATATCATGCGCAGATATGCCTTTCAACAGTTTTCGGCACTTGCGGATATTAAATTATAGTGTTAAAATAAAGCGTTTGATAATAAAGGGGGTAAACTTCATGAGCATTATTAAAGACATAAACCTTGCGCCTTCCGGCGAGATGAAGATAAACTGGGTCGAGCGCAACATGCCCGTGCTGCGCGGTATCGGCCGCCGCTTTTCCGAGGAAAAGCCTTTTAAGGGACTCAAGGTCGCGCTTTCCGTCCACCTTGAGGCCAAAACCGCGTATCTGTGCCGCGTGATGGAAATGGGCGGCGCGGAAATGTATGTCACAGGCTCAAACCCTCTTTCCACTCAGGATGACGTTGCCGCGGCGCTGGCTGCCGGCGGCATGAACGTTTTCGCGGAATACGGCTGCACCGAGCAGCAGTATGAAGACTGCCTGCGCGAGGTGCTTAAGATAGGCCCCAATATTATCATTGACGACGGCGGCGACCTCGTCCACCTCATGCACGAGGAGTTTGCAGACCTCATCCCCGGCGTTATCGGCGGCTGCGAGGAGACAACGACCGGCATTAACCGCCTGCGCATCATGTCCGCTGCCGGTGCGCTGCGCTTCCCTATGGTCATGGTAAACGATGCCGACTGCAAGCACATGTTCGATAACCGCTACGGCACCGGCCAGAGCGTTTGGGACGGTATCTGCCGCACGACAAATCTTATCATCGCCGGCAAATATGTCGTCATATCCGGCTACGGCTGGTGCGGCAAGGGTGTCTCGCTCAGAGCAAAGGGACTGGGCGCAAAGGTCATCGTTACCGAAACCGACCCCATCCGCGCGCTCGAAGCCGTCATGGACGGATACGAGGTCATGCCAATGAAAGAGGCGGCCAAGATCGGCGATATCTTCTGCACCGTAACCGGCGGCAGAGATATAATCACCGCAGAGCACTTCCCCCTGATGAAGGACGGCGCTATCCTCAGCAACGCAGGCCACTTTAACGTTGAGGTCGATATGGCGGCGCTTGAGAAAATGGCGGTCAAAAAATACGAAGCGCGCCACAATATCCAGGGCTATGTCATGCCCGACGGAAGAACTCTTTTCACCATAGCCGAGGGCAGGCTTGTTAACCTTGCCGCAGCCGACGGTCACCCGGCGGAGATCATGGACATGAGCTTTGCGATCCAGGCGCTGTCGGCAAAGTATCTTGCCGATAACCGCGGCAGGCTCGAGGCCGACGTTGTCCCCGTTCCGCGCGAGATAGACTATGAGGTCGCAAGATGCAAGCTCGACGCTATGGGAGTCGGCATCGACAGCCTCAGCCGCGAGCAGGCCGAGTATCTCGGAAAGTGACCTTTAAGCTAAGCAACGCGAAAGGAGGCTCCTAAATGGATAACATGGAGAATATAGACTTTGAGGCCATGCGCGATAAGCAGGCCGACGAGCTCATGCAGCTTCTTGACGAGCGCAGAATGAAGGAGCTTCAGCTCCGCCTTGAGGACATGAATGAATTCGACGTTGCCGAGTTCCTGTCCGAGATCGGCGATAACCGCATGCCGATGGTGTTCAGGCTTTTGTCCAAGCAGATGGCGGCGGACGTTTTTGCAAACTTCGATTCTCCCGAGCAGGAGCAGATAATAAACTCCATCACAGACTCGGAGCTGTCGGCGATCATCGAAGAGCTTTACGTTGACGACGCCGTTGACATGATGGAGGAGCTGCCGGCAAACGTCGTGAAGCGTGTCATGCGCACTGCAACGCCGGAAACCAGACGGCTTATAAATCAGTACCTCAATTATCCCGAAAATTCGGCAGGCAGCATAATGACGGCCGAGTTCGTGGATCTCAAAAAATACATGAACGTGCGCGAATCTATTGCGCGCATACGCAGGATAGGCGAGGATAAGGAGACTATCTACACCTGCTTTGTCACCTCCGCCGACCGAAAGCTTGAGGGCGTTTTGTCCGTAAAGGATCTGCTCCTGTCAGACGATGAGACGGTCATAGAAGATATAATGGACACGAATATCGTGTTCTGTATGACGCACGATGACCAGGAGGAAGCGGCGGAAAAGATATCCGACTACGACCTTATGGCGCTGCCCGTTGTCGATAAGGAAGGCCGCCTCGTCGGCATCGTCACCGTTGACGACGTCATCGACGTTATGGAAGCCGAGGCCACCGAGGACTTCGAGCTCATGGCCGCAATGACGCCTTCGGACAAGCCCTATTCGAGAACAAGCGCGTGGGATATGTGGAAGCGAAGAGTACCGTGGCTCATGTTCCTCATGCTTTCGGCAACGTTCACGAGCATGATAATCAATTCCTTTGAGGATGCGCTCGCCGTGCAGGCCGTGCTCATCGGGTTTATCCCCATGCTTATGGGCACCGGCGGCAACTCCGGCGCGCAGGCTTCAACGGCCGTTATACGAAGCATCTCCCTCGGCGACACCGAGCCTGAAGACGTAGGCCGCGTAATATGGAAAGAGTTCCGCGTTGCCATCCTGTGCGGAGTCACACTTGCAGCGGTCAACTTTGCAAAAATGCTGTTAGTGGACAGAATACTTTTGAACAACGACGGTGTAACGCTCACCGTTGCCGCAGTTGTCAGCCTTTCGATCGTGCTCATCGTTATGTTTGCAAAGGTCGTCGGAAGTGTGCTGCCCATAGCGGCAGAAAAGCTCGGCGTTGACCCGGCAGTCATGGCAAACCCCCTGATATCGACCATCACCGATGCGGTCTCGCTGCTTATTTATTTTGAAATAGCAAAGCTTATGATAAGCTTTTAGCACCAATCTCAGCAAAAGGATACTATACAGAGAATGCTTGTTTTGTTTGAAAAGATGGCGCTGCTTGTAATTATACTTGCCATCGGATACATTTGCGCAAAAATCAAGCTCGTTGGCCCGGAGTTTAATAAGGGCCTGAGCAAAATGGTCATAAACGTGTTCCTCGCCGGAATGATACTGGCGTCGGTAATGAATAAGGAGCTGAGCATGAGCAAGGGCGATATGCTTTTCGGCATAGCCATGCTTTTTGTGATGCAGATCGTGTGCTTTGCCGTCGGCATGATAACGCCTGCCGCAATGCGTATAAAAGACGGCGATAAGGGCATGTATAAGCTTATAACGTCCTTTTCAAACCTCAGCTTTATGGGCGTTCCGGTGATCTCGGCGGTGTATGGCGAGGGCGCGATCTTCTTCGCCTCGCTGGGCAATATCTCGTTTAACGTTCTGCTTTACACCGTCGGGATCATGCTGCTTCAGAGCAATGGAGAAAAGAAAGAAAAGATAAGCATTAAAAGCATGATAAACGTCCCGATAATCGCAACGGTCATCGCAACGGTCATATTCCTGTTTGAAATACCGATGCCGGTGATAGTGGTTGACGTTGCCGACATGCTCTCCGATGCCTGTGCGCCGCTTTCGATGATGTGCATCGGTCTGTCGCTGGGCAGCGTTTCGATAAAGGATGCGTTCGTTCATCCGCGGATTTACGGGATAAACTTCATGCGTCTTATCGTCGCGCCCGTTGTGGTCTGGCTCGTGCTCAAGCTTTTTGTGAGCGATATCGTCATGCTCGGCTCGATCGTCATAATCGCAGCCTGTCCGCCGGCGATAATATGCGCGCTGCTCGGCATGGATTACGGCCGCGATGGTGTTGAAGCCTCGGAAACGATTTTTGTCGGTACGGTGCTTTCGATGTTCACAATACCGCTGCTGGTCTCACTTCTCGGACTGAGTCTATAGCTACATAGCAAAAGCGCCCTCTGTTGAGGGCGCTTTTGACGTTTATTATTAATATGTAAGACGCTTATTCTTCCGCCGCGCTCTCCGCTACTGCCGGCTCTGCGGCTTCTTCGGCCTTTGCTGCCGGAGCGGGGGAGACGGGGGTAGCCTGCACTTTCAGCTTGCGGTTTATGGCGATAACGTTCTGAACAAGAAGTATCGCCATCATGACAAATTCGTAGGTGACTCGCAGCACCAACGGCCCGAGGATCATAAGGCCGAGCCCGTACAGGAAGGTGCTCTGTTCAAACGTTGCGCCGAAGTAGCCGTAGTATTCGATCTTGCCGAACAGCAGCAGAAATCCCACGAATATGCACGCGCATGTCAAGAGCACGAACACAAACTTAGTCAGAGCCTCAATATAAAATGTTTTGAAGTGGAAGAAGTCATGCAGAAATTGCAGGAACTTGTTTTCAAGCTTCCCGTCATATTTTTTCGGCATGACCTTGATGTAAAGAACGATCGTTGCCGCGATCGCCAGAAGTATCCCGATGATTATCAAAGTATCCATATCGTGCCTCCTCTATATTTTAGTTAAGTATATCAGATGAAGCACGCCTCGGCAAGATGCTTGGCAGGTTTACGAAATTTTGCGACAAAGGCAGCTCCCAGCGAGTCTGCTTTTGTCTTAACGTTTTTCTCAGCCGCAAACGGCAGTTGAGGGGGCTGCTTCGCTGCAGCTTATCTCATATTTCACGTCTGCCTCAACGGATGAGCCTCCGGCAAAACCGTGCTCCTTGATGTATTTGCGGTTTTTATAAACGCCAACGGTGAGGAAGGGGATGACGACTGCCGCCGCGCCGAGATATCCGCAGTAACCGTAGCCGTATTTTATGATGTTCGTCAGTCCGGCTATGGAGATGGTCATAGACAGAACGATGATAAACGCGGACACGATTGCGCTGCGCGTGGTGGCGGACTTTATGCCGCTGAATATCGGCAGCTTTTCAAAGCGGGAAACAAAGCCGAAGATGGTCGTGACACCGGTCGAGATCAGGCACAGGAGCAGGCATACGCCGTAGATAACGGTCAGTGCGCGGATGCTCATTGCATTGCAGGCCGTGAGCGTTGGAATGGTCGCGCCGCCGTCGACGGAGTTGTAAACGCCCTGCCAGCACATGAGCATGAATATCGACAGGGTCAGTGCGACGGCGTTCATGACAAAGGATATCCACATCGCCTTTGAGCAGCCGCGCTCGGAGCGCATCGTTGTACCGCAGGCTATCATTGTGGGCAGTGTGACGCACTGGAAGCCTGCGTACACAAAGGAGTTGAATATTGCCTTGGGCATGTTCCCAAAGCCAGTCTTGGTGAAGTCGGAAGCGAGGACGGTAAACAGGCCGCTGTCGCTTTTGAAAATGCCTATCGCGTATATGCTGATAGCCGTTACGAGGATCGCTATGCCCATCCAGGTGGATGCGGCGCGCACGATGCCGGCGCCGAAAATCGTGAGCATGAGCACAATAACGCCGACTATTCCCACGCCGATGTAATAGTTTAAGCCGAAGTAGCTTTGCAGAGCGCTTGCAGCGCCCGATATCGCGGCAGCAACGGCCATGAGCACCATTATGTAGAAGAAAATTTCAAATACCCATTCGAGCTTGTCAAACGGATGATAGAGCGTCTGGAAAAGCTCCTTATAGCTTGAAAGGCCGCGTGAGTTGTACATGACCATCGCCTGACGCATGGTGAGCGTGAGCAGGAGCATTGCGATGACTGCGGCGATGATGCCTGACCAGCCGAGGCCGACGTAATAGGTATTGGCCTGATTGCCGGTTGCAAATCCGCCGCCTGCATGCGCCGAAAAGAGCACTGCACCGACGGAAAATGCGGCAAAAAACGGGGTCTTGGATGTCTTGCGGGTTTGGGGCTTGTTGTTCATTTTGGTTTTCCTCCTTAAATTCCGGCAGAAAAACAAAAAACCCCTCGTCCTTCTGCCGATTTGCAGAAGAGACGAAAGGCTGAAAAACCGTCCGCGGTACCACTCTTCTTCGTTCCACAAGCTGTGGGACGCACTCAGTCAGGATACAGTCATATCCCTGCACTGTAACGGGCGCACCCGTCTGCGCCTACTGAAGTTCAGCACAGCCGCTATCCGGTGAGTTCGGCGAAAAAACAACCTTTGTGCCTTGCACCAACCGGCACTTCTCTGAAAGGGCATTTTCGCTTACTGTTCCGTGTCCTTGCGTTTATGGGCAAATTGTAGCACCGCAGACGCAGATCCGTCAAGATTGCGGACTAAATAAAAAATTCACGAGCAATACTTCAAAATTTTGTAGGAATGAACAAATTTTGCGCTTCCGACCGGCTATACCATGCTCTTGTACTCCTCGCAGGGATCGAGATTATCGGGAGGGAAAAACTCGTCAACGGGGAAGGATATGCGGCCGAACATCGTGCACGGATCATCCTCGGACGAGCCTACGCACTCCTTCTCGGGCAGGCAGTAGTCGTATGCCGGGATGAGCAGCTGCGTGCTGCGCTCAAGCCGGATGATCGAAAACTGGCCGAGCGTAACATAGACATGGCGCGTGCCGCCGGTAACGGATATCTCCTCGCCGAAGGAGTCGAGTATCTGCTGCGGAATATCTCGCTGATCTATGCCGGGGTCGGGCAGCGCCGTTTCCGCAAGGGTCATGTGCAGAGCAATCGGGTCAACGGCATCGACCTCGGCAAATGGCATGCTGTTTGCTCCGTCGAGGATGCAGCAGTCATCCGAAGAAAAGCTCCTGACTCTGCCCTCGGAGCCAAATAGCATTACGCGCTTATCGAACACGGCAAGCCCCGTGAAGCACTGATTTGCCGGGAATGTTTCGCCGCTTATCTTATAGAAGTAGGTCACATCGACCGTGTAGTAGCCGCGGTTAAGGCAGATCTCATTGACCTTTACCTCACAGTGCAGAAGCTGCGCGCACTTTGGACGCACGCTGAATGCGCTCTCTATGTAGGGAAGAGAGCTGACCGTGGGGTAAACGCGCAGATCCTCGATGCAGTCCTTGTCGCGGCAGGCGTCCATTATCTTTCTTGTGCTTACGCAAACGGCCTGTTTTATGCAGTCATTATCATTGACCGGACCGGGTACGACCCTGTCTGCCATAAAAATACCTCCCAGGATGGAATTGAAGAAAAACTTCAATACAGTCTATGCGTATTGTTCCAAAATGTGAAGAATATTGGATTTACAAAAAGAAAAGTATGTATTATTATATATAATGCAGAGGAGGCGAAAGAATGAAAAAGCAGCTTTGGCTCATACTCATAGCCGTTGAGGTTTTGATACTGTTTGCAATGCTTCTGGCTGATTTCGGCGTTATACACGCTTCTGTTGCACCGCTTTCACCGAAGAGCATTATATTGCATATAACGACTGTTGTTATAATATTTGCTTGTATCGAAGCATATAAGAAAAGCGACTGATGCCGGAAATTTGCCGATCGGATATATGATTTTTAGGAGCAAGTTATGGAACGACTGGGCTTTATTCATGAAAAGCTTGATATAAAAATTTTGATACTGTTTATTCTTCGCCGGCTGCCGGGCATAGTCGCGCCCATTGACCTTCAGGACTTTACGCAGCAGTGCGACGAGGGCTTCGGGTATTTTGAATATTCCGACTGCCTTGCCGAGCTGATAGAGAGCGGGCTTGTTATCGAGGAGGAGACCGGCCTGCGCGTCAGTAAGCGCGGCGCCGATGCCGCCGAAACGGTGGAGAGCAGCCTGCCTTTTTCCGTTCGCAAGAGGGCAGAGAAGATAATTGCACCCGAGGCCGAGCGTCTGCGCCGCCTTTCGATGATAACCGCGCAGCACCGCAACCGTGAGGGCGGCTGCTTTGTGACGCTTGCCATGAGCGACGGTAAGGGCGAGATAATAAGGCTCAATATCCTCTCGTCAGGCGAGCAGCAGGCAGAGCGGATCGAAGAAAACTTCCGCGACAGGGCAGAAGAGATATATTGCAGAATAATCGAGCTTCTTGATAAGAAGCCCGAAAATAAAAAAGGGTAATATAACGCCCATCACAGATGGGCGTTTATATATTTTTATTGTACACCAGGAGGAAAACCATGGAGATCAAAATTCCGGACGGATACAAAAGTATCCTCAGCGTTTACGACACACAGAAGGCTATAAGCCTCTTAAAGCGCCTGTTTGAGGACAGGCTCGCGGCACTTTTAAATCTTTACCGAGTATCCGCGCCGCTGTTTGTCGATTCTAATTCCGGACTTAACGATAACCTCAACGGCTACGAGCGCCCCGTATCGTTTGATATTCTCCGCTCGGATACGACCGCTCAGGTCGTTCAGTCGCTTGCAAAGTGGAAGCGTCTTGCGCTCAAGCGCTACAACTTCTTCCCCGGCAAGGGACTTTACACCGATATGGACGCCATCCGCCGCGACGAGGACGAGCTGGATAACCTGCACTCAGTGTATGTTGACCAGTGGGACTGGGAAAAGGTCATCCTTTCGGAAAATCGTAACCTCGACTATCTCAAGCTAACCGTTATGGACATAGTCAAGGCCCTGTGCGATACGCAGGATACGATGCAGGCGATCTATCCGCAGCTCCAGTGCCTGCCGAAGCTTGAGCGCAACGTCACATTCGTCACCTCGCAGGAGCTTGAGGATATGTATCCCGACATGACCTCAAAGCAGCGCGAAAACGCATTTACACGAGAGCATAAGACTATTTTCATCATCGGTATCGGCGGCGCTCTGCGCTCCGGCAAGCCGCATGACGGCCGCGCGCCCGATTATGACGACTGGAAGCTCAACGGAGATATCCTGTTCTGGTGCGATTGGCTTGACTGCGCGATCGAGATATCCTCGATGGGCATCCGCGTCGATCCCGAATCGCTGGACAGACAGCTTCGCCTTGCCGGCTGTGATGACCGACGCGAGCTTCCGTATCACAAGATGCTTTTAAACGGCGAGCTGCCCCTGACCATCGGTGGCGGTATCGGCCAGTCGCGCGTTTCCATGCTCCTTCTCGGCAAGGCGCATATCGGCGAGGTGCAGGTATCCATCTGGGATAAGCACACCGAAGAGGTTTGCGCCGAAAAGGGAGTCATGCTGCTGTAAAAAAGAGCATATGGTGTTAGCATGGACATTATAGAACTTATCAAAGTAATAATCATCGGCATAGTCGAGGGCATAACCGAATGGCTGCCCATTTCAAGCACCGGACACATGCTGCTCGTGGACGAATTTATCCACATGAACGTCACGCCGGAATTTCGCGAGATGTTCCTGTATGTCATTCAGCTCGGCGCGATACTGGCGGTCATAATCCTGTTCTGGAACAAAATGTGGCCGTTTCAGAGCAAAAAGAAAAACGGCAGCGTTATAAAAAAAGAGACGTTTGTTCTCTGGTTCAAGGTCGTCATTGCCTGCATTCCGGGCTTTGTCGCGTATCTGCTGCTTGACTTTGTCGATAACTGCTATGTCGTTGCCGCAGCGCTTATCGTCTACGGTGTTCTGTTTATCGTCATTGAAAACTGGAACCGCGGCCGCGAGCCGAGAGTCAAAACGCTCGAGGAGATATCGTATAAGGATGCGTTCATCATCGGCCTGTTTCAGGCTCTGTCGATCATTCCGGGCACCTCGCGCAGCGGTTCTACAATCATAGGCGGCCTTGTGATCGGTGTGTCGCGTGTTACGGCGGCGGAGTTTACGTTCTTCCTTGCCGTGCCGGTCATGGTCGGCGTGTCGCTCTTGAAGATAATTGCGTTCGGCTTTTCGTTTACAAGTGCCGAGCTTATAACGCTCATCGTCGGCTGCGTCGTGGCCTTCCTTGTATCCGTTGTCGTTATAAAATTCCTCATGAGCTATATTAAGCGCAAGGACTTCAAGGTCTTCGGCTGGTATCGTATCGTTCTCGGCGTGGTCGTAATAGCGTACTTTCTGCTGAAATAAGCGCGCAAAAATACCCTCCTCTTGTCCCGATGCGGAACAGAAGGAGGGTATATCAAAATTATCCGATCAAAAGCACGGAAAGATCGTTTACGTTCGTTCCCGTTGCACCTGTGCGGATAAGGCCGCCGCAGGCGTCGAGCGCATGGTACGAGTCGTTGCTTTGCAGCGTGCGGAAGATGCTGATGCCTTTTTCCTCAAGCAGCTGCTTTGTGCTGCCGTCAACATATCCGCCGGCTGCATCGGTCGGACCGTCGGTCCCGTCCGAGCCTACGGAAAAAACGCACACATTCGGCATGCCTGCGATGTTTTCGGCGGCTGCAAGAGCAAGCTCCTGATTTCTGCCGCCAAGTCCGCTGCCGGTTATATGAACAACGGTCTCGCCGCCGGCAATGAATGCGCGCTTTTTCGCGTCTCCGGCGTATTGCTGAGCAATGTTCGAGAGAAACACACCGGCGTCCTTTGCTGTGCAGCTGAGCGATGAGGTTAGGATAACAGGCTCATAGCCAAGCTCCGCGCAGGTTTTTGCGGCCGAGCGGCAAAGCTGGTTTACGCTGCCTATCACTTTGGTTTCAACGTTGCTTATGGACTTCGGAGTTTCATTTTCAATGAGACTGCGCATCTGCTCGGTCATTGTGATCCCGTATTTTTCGACTATGTATTTTGCCTGCTCGGCCGTTGTGCCGTCAGGTGCTGCCGGGCCGGAGGCTATACTGTCGATCCTGTCGCCGATGACGTCGGACAAAACGATGTTGTATACCTTTGCCGGCATGCAGGCGAGCGCAAACTTGCCGCCTTTAACGGCGGAAAAGCGTTTTCTTAGCGTGTTTATCTCGTTTATGTCGGCGCCGGAGGCAAGAAGCTCCTGGGTGAGCCTGCTCATATCCTCGGCCGGGATAAGCGGCTTTTCAAAAAGCGCCGAGCCTCCGCCGGAGAGAAGAAACAGCACGGTATCGCCCTCTCCGAGGGGCTTTACCAGCTCCAGCACCTTCTCAGTTGCGGCATAGCTGTCGTCATCCGGCACAGGGTGCCCTGCCTCATAGACCTCAAGGCGCTCGATAGCGCCCTTGCCGTAGCCGTGCTTGGTTATGACTATGCCGGCTTTTATCCTTGATCCCAAGACCTCGGATACCGTCTTTCCCATTTGCCATGCCGCCTTTCCGACTGCGGCAACGTAGATATTTCCCTGAAGCTCAATATCCTTCAGAGCAACTCTCACTGCGTTGTCGGGCAGCGCGGCGTCTATTGCCCGTGTGTAGATAAGTTTCGCGTCTGCGCGCATATCCATAGCGATATCACCTTTGCCTGCGTATTTTATGCCTACACTATACCATAAATGCAGCTGCTGTTCAAACAGAATGCATAATATCAAATTTATAAGGAGAAACAAATGAAAATTGTTGTTTTGGACGGCTACACGGAAAATCCCGGCGACCTCAGCTGGAACGGACTTAAAAAGTACGGGGAGCTTACCGTGTATGACAGAACGCCGTATGAAGATGCCGAGATAATAAAGCGCATCGGAGATGCCGAGATCGTGCTTACGAACAAAGCTCCGATCAGCAGCGCAACATTGGATGCCTGCCCTAATATCAAATGCATCTGTGTGCTCGCGACCGGGTACAATATAGTTGACTGCGCAGCAGCCGAAAAGAAAAACTTCCCCGTCTGCAACATTCCCACATACGGAACGGCCTCGGTCGGGCAGTTTGCCATTGCAATGCTGCTTGAGATATGCAGCCATGTTCAGGTGCATTCCGACATGGAAGCATCCGCTTATTGAGCTTGCAGGGAAGACGATGGGCATAATCGGCTTCGGAAAGATCGGACAGACAACGGGCCGCATTGCAAAAGCCCTCGGAATGAATATCCTTGCATCCGGCAGCCGCCCGACACCACAGGGCGAGGAGATCGCCGAATATGTGGACACGGACACGCTTTTTGCAAAGTCCGACGTTATCGCGCTGCACTGCCCTCTGTTCCCGAACACTCAGGGAATTATCAATAAGGATAATATAGCCAAGATGAAGGACGGCGTTATTATCATCAATAACAGCCGCGGCGGCCTTGTCGTCGAGGAAGACCTCGCTGACGCACTCAACTCCGGAAAGGTCTATGCCGCAGCGGTCGATGTCGTGTCCACAGAGCCTATTAAAGGCGATAATCCGCTGCTGAAGGCGAAAAACTGCCTTATAACGCCGCATATCAGTTGGGCGCCCAAAGA
>MNSZ01000058.1:51986-56792 GCA_001916715.1 Firmicutes bacterium CAG:24053_14 | reverse complement strand
GGCGCCCAAAGAGGCAAGGCAGAGGATAATGGATATGACCGAAGAAAATATCAAGGCCTTTATTGAAGGCGCGCCGATAAACGTCGTGAATAATATCTAATATCAAAAAATGCACCCCGAGGGTGCATTTTTTAATGCATTAGATTGCTAAAAACTATGCTGCAATGAAAGAAAATAGAGTAACAGGGGAGCACGAGGGGTAGCGAAGCGGCGGCGCGGTAGTGAATGACATGCCGGGGGCACGTCAGAGCCGCGGCGTGACCGAGCCGCAGCGAGAAAAAGGCCCCACTCGTGATTAAATCAATAGCCATCAAAAACGCCTGATTTATCAGGCGCTTTTGATGCCGCTTTGTTGCATTCCGGTGGTAACATGTGCCCGTGTTGAAAGGAGCATGAATCATGAAAACCAAAAATATTATTTCGCTGCTTTTAGTTCTTGCGATGCTCATGAGCGTCTGCGCATGCGGCAGCGATACGACTCCGGCAGCACCGAACGGTTCTGCCGAAACCAAGCCCGAGTACCGCATCACGGCAAAGCTGACTGCCGCCGATGCCGAAAATAAGGAGCTTGCCGCACATCTGACGGAAAACTGTGTTATCAGTTTTACAAACACGAGCAGCGATACATGGGACAAAATTTGCCTGCGCGACTATGCCGCCGCAAATCTTGAGCTTGAAAACAGTATAAGCGACGATAAGCCTTACACTCCGGGCAGCATACGCGAGGTCAAGGACTCGCGCGGAAATGCTCTGAGCTTTTCGGTTCAGGAGGATAAATCCGTCGTGTATGTTCAGCTGCCGTCGCCGCTCAAGCCCGGCGAGCGAACGAGCGTAAGCATTGATTACAGCACGGAGATACCCTGCTGCTTTGAGCGGCTGTGTTGGTCTCCGAATGGCGATGATTTCGCCGGCGAAAACACTGTCTGCCTGTCGCAGGCGTATCCTGTCCTTGCCGAGTATATTGACGGCAAGTGGAATGAGGCACCGTATTTTACTGATGGGGAGTGCTTCTTTTCGCCCTGCGGAAGCTATGAGATGACCCTCAGCGCACCCGAGGACTATATGGTAATATCCACCGGCAGCGAAGCGCAGAGCGCCGACGGAACATGGACACTCAAAGCCGACAATGTCCGCGATTTCGCCGTAATCGCCGGAAACGGCTTTGAAAAGCTCAGCGGCAAGGCCGGAAACATAACCGTCAACAGCTGGTATTATTCCGGCAGCGAGCGCAATAAAAAGCAGGGCGAGGTGTCGCTCAAGGCTGCCATAGACGCCGTGAACGCATTTTGCGATGCGTGGGGCGAATATCCTTATGATACGCTCGATGTGGTTCAGACGCCGTATAATGCCGGCGGTATGGAGTATCCCGGACTTGTGCGCATTGCTGAAATGTATGCCGATCTTATCGGTGCCGAGGGAGATGAGAGCCTGCGCCTTGACGTCGCGCATGAGGTCGCGCACGAATGGTTCTACGCCGTCGTCGGCAACGACCAGTACCGCGAGGCGTGGCTTGACGAAAGCTTTGCCGTGTACGGTGAGTTTGTGTATCAGCTGTACACCGGCGAAAGCGAGACAGATGTTCAGGCACGCGCTGATTCGCTTGACTGCACCATAAAGCAAAAATATATTGATCTCAGTTACGATCAGTATTTTGACGAATATACCGGCAACAGCTATATAAACGCAGTTTATAAGGTCGGCCCCGTTTTCCTATGGAAGCTGCGGCAGACAATGGGGCAGGAGAGCTTTGATGCTTTCATGCGCGCATGGTATGAAGAGCATATGTTCAAGGAGGTCACCACGGCCGAGTTCCGCGCTGCGATTGAAAAAGCATCGGACAGCGCCGATGTAAAAGCGCTTCTTGACGAATACCTGTCGCCGGCAAAATGATATAAATAAGAGTACCATCTGCTCGCTGTCAGGCGTGTTTGCTCTTGAGACGAGATTTGTCAAGGGGTGTTTCTGCTAATGTGCTGTGACGCGCTGGGCAAGATAAGCTGACAAGAGTCGAACACGTATCGCCTGTCAGCGCGCTCTTCCAGCTACTTTTGCCTTGCAGTTTTGTCGGGCAGATTTTTGCTCAGGCAAGGCAAAGCTCACTGAGAATACTGCCGTATTGTCAAGAGCTTTAACGTAGCATGGGCTAAAAGCTGCCGTCAAAACCGATGCGTGTTCGACTCTTGTCAGCTTAAACATCTTTGCCGGAACGGAGCACGACAGCGCAAACTACGGCAAGGTACAGGAGAGTTTCCGCAAGCACACCGCCGAGACCGCGAACAAAGGCAGAGCACCGCCGAAAAGCGGCACAATGTATTCGCGAGAGGTCAACGGCAAGAAAATCGCATGGATTGAAAACAGCCCGTTGACCGCTAAGGAACTGCGTAACCACAAAAAAGTAGCGGCGTATATCGCAAATCATATCGGCGAGGCGTATACGATAATCGAGAGTGGGAGCAAGGTTTATATCGGCGAGAATTTGCCCAGCGAGTATACCCAGTCGGAGTATACAAGGGCATTGCTGCGAAAGAACCCTAAAACTCTGACTGCGAAGAATAAAGCTATCGGCAGTTTCGGAGAAATGATAGAGATAGCTACAAATCGTCGATGGGAGAAAACAAAACACATAGCAAATAAGGATGCGAAGTACGGCGTTTACAGGTATTCAACGGCTTTTGCATTCCCTGTTAAGCAGAATAATAAGATTACAAATATTAAATCTTTTGACGCAGAGCTTGTTATTCTTAATTCCTCGGACGGCAAAAAGTATCTCTATGATATCGTCAACATAAAAGAAAACACCGCTGACGAGCTTGATCTCATGAAAAGAGACCAGATAGGGGGGCAAGATGCCCCCGCACGTCGCGGTGCTTCTAAAGGTAGTATACGCGATTCCGACGAAAATGTCAAGAAATATTCTCTTGAGCCGGTTGAAGCAATTCAGCCCACGAGTGTAGAGTGGAAACGCGGAAGTACAACGGAAGAAGTGCGCGAGGTACAGCCGCAGATGGGATGCAGAGGGCTTTATGCGAGGCAACAGCTACAAGCGCGACAGCATGGGGCGCTATAGCCGGGATGACGGATATAGCCGCAGGAATTACAGCCGCGCCGATGAGAGCGAGCACGCTATAGAACAGCTCGAAGAGATGCTAAAAACCGCAGGCGGCGAGAGCGAACACATGGCAATAAAGAAAGCGATAAGCATTCTCAAAAACGCATAAGAAAGTTGTCGTAAATTTTTGACGTAAAATTGCAAGTTAAAACGTGTATATCTACGTTAATTTTTGTGTGATTACGTTGGAAAATATACGGCACAAAATCTCCGCAAACCATTGATAAACAAAGAAAATCCCGAAGTTTCAACGACTTCGGGATTTTACAATGTCTGGCGGAGAGTGTGGGATTCGAACCCACGTGGGCGTTAGCCCAAACGGTTTTCAAGACCGCCTCGTTATGACCACTTCGATAACTCTCCGAATATTCAACTATTGAAAAGAGCACACAAATGTGTGCTCTTTTCGTGGCGCAGAAGGAGGGATTTGAACCCTCGCGCGCTTTTTACACGCCTACTCCCTTAGCAGGGGAGCCCCTTCGGCCTCTTGGGTACTTCTGCACATTGCCGCTGAAATATAATAGCATAGCCCACCGGCGATGTCAAGAAGTTTATTCGCGAGAAAATGTTCAGAAAATTGCTTTGCGCAGTGCGCCGATTTTTTCGACAATGACGGCAAACTGCGCCGGAGTCACGGCCTGCGCCGCATCACATTTTGACTGCGCCGGATCGTCATGAACTTCTATCATCAGCCCGTCCGCTCCGGCGGCCGCCGCGGCGAGCGCCATGGGTTCAACAAATTTTGCGTGCCCCGTTGCGTGGCTCGGATCGACGATGACCGGCAGCCGGCTCAGATCCTTTATCACAGCGACTGCCGACAGATCGAGCGTGTTTCGCGTTGCGGTTTCAAATGTGCGTATGCCGCGTTCACACAGCACAATCTGTTCGTTTCCACCGCTCATTATGTACTCTGCCGAGGTCAGAAGCTCCTTGACCGTGTTTGCCCAGCCGCGCTTTAAAAGCACCGGCTTATCGAGCTTCCCGAGCGCCTTTAAAAGCTCAAAATTCTGCATATTGCGCGCGCCGACCTGGATCATGTCAACATTCTCGAACAGCGGCAGCTGCTCCTTGTCGGTTATCTCGCTGACTATCGGCATGCCGCATTTTCGCCCGGCCTCGATAAGCGGCGGCAGACCGTCGGCACGCATGCCCTGGAAGCTGTACGGCGAAGTGCGCGGCTTGAATGCGCCGCCGCGCAGAAGCTGTGCTCCGGCGAGCTTTATCTCGCGCGCTATGCCGATTATCTGCTGAGTGCTCTCGACCGAGCAGGGGCCTGCTATCATAGTAAACGTGCCGCCGCCTATCTTAACGCCGCCTACGTTAACTACACTGCTGTCGTTCGGCGCCTTGTGTCCGGCAAGCTTATACGGCTGCGTGATGGCTCTGACGTATTCGACGATCTCCATATCCTCGATATATGCCGCATCGAGCCTGTCGGCCTCGCCGATAACGACGAGCACGGCCTGATTTTCTCCGCGCGTTGTCTGCACTTCAAGACCGTGGCAGCGTATCCAGCACCTAAGCTCCTCGGCTTGCTCGGGGGATGCGTCCGGCTTTAATACTATTATCATGGCGTAGACCTCCGAATATAATTTCGTTTTAAGCTGACGAGAGTTGAACCCATATCGCCTGTCGGCGTACCCTTCCGGCTATTTTCGCCTTTTTTGTCTTGATGGGCGCCAGCCCACCTGCATCAA
>MNSZ01000058.1:40046-51962 GCA_001916715.1 Firmicutes bacterium CAG:24053_14 | reverse complement strand
AGGCAAGGCAAAGCTCGCAGAGAATACTGACGTATTGTCAAGAGCTTTAACGCGGCATGGGCGGAAATCTGCCCGTCAAAACCGATACGTGTTCGACTCTCGTCAGCTTAGACACAGTATACAGCATATCGGGAAGTTTTTCAATTTCTACTTGACAATGTGCGTCAATCTGCTATAATTCATACGAAAACTGAACACCTTATCAAGAGTGGTGGAGGGAACGGCCCTGTGAAGCCCGGCAACCTGCGAAGGCAAGGTGCCAAATCCGGCGGTGATTATCGAAAGATGAGGCTTATGACCAAATTTGTTGCTCCGTCGGTCGACGGAGTTTTTTAATTGCCTGATGCGTGTTCGGAAATATAATTTTCGGAGGAAAAAGAAATGAGCAAAAGACTGTTTACATCTGAATCTGTAACCGAGGGACATCCCGATAAGATCTGCGACCAGATATCGGACGCTATCCTTGACGCTATCCTCGAGAAGGACCCCAACGGCCGCGTCGCATGCGAGACGACCGTTTCCACCGGCCTTGTCCACATCATGGGTGAGATAAGCACCGAGTGCTATATCGACATTGCGAAGATAGCACGCGGCGTTATCCGAGATATCGGCTATGACAGAGCCAAGTACGGCTTTGACTGCGACACCTGCGGCATCATCACCAATATCGACGAGCAGTCGGCGGATATAGCCCTCGGCGTTGACAAGTCGCTTGAAGCCAAGGAAAGCGGAGATGCCGAGCTTGACAACGGCGCCGGCGATCAGGGCATGATGTTCGGCTACGCCTGCCGCGAGACCGAGGAGCTTATGCCCCTGGCAATAAGCCTTTCTCACAAGATCGCAAAACGCCTCACAGCCGTCAGAAAGGCCTTGTCGACTACCTGCGTCCCGACGGCAAAACTCAGGTCACTGTGGAGTACGACGACGCAGGCAAGCCCGTGCGCGTTGACACCGTTGTTCTTTCAACTCAGCATTCTCCCGACGTAAGCCTTGAGCAGATCAGAAACGATATGGTCGAGCTTGTCATAAAGCCCAGCGTTCCTGCCGAGCTGATAGATGAGAGCACTAAGTATTATGTAAACCCGACCGGCCGCTTTGTCATCGGCGGACCTCAGGGCGACTCCGGCCTTACCGGCAGAAAGATCATAGTTGATACCTACGGCGGCAGCGCACCTCACGGCGGCGGCGCATTCTCCGGCAAGGATCCCACCAAGGTCGACCGCAGCGCTGCATACGCATCACGCTATGTTGCAAAGAACATCGTCGCGGCCGGCCTTGCCGACAAGTGCCTTGTTCAGCTTGCGTACGCTATCGGCATTGCTCGTCCCGTATCCGTCATGGTCGATACCTACGGAACCGGCAAGGTCTCCGATGAGAAGCTTGCCGAAGCCGTCAATAAGGTCTTTGACCTGCGTCCGACCTTACTAAGCCCATTTACAGAAAGCTTGCAGCCTACGGTCACATGGGCCGCACCGATCTCGGCGTGCGCTGGGAGGATACCGACAGAGTCGACGCTCTGCTTGAGGCTGTGAAGTAATGCATGTCCCGACCTGCGAAAGCAGCCTTCTTGATATCGTAAGCTTTGACGATGCGCTTGCAGCGTCCGGCGGCAGGGGGGACTATGACGCCGAAAAGTGGCTGTATGTTCCCGATTACTATACCGATTACCGATATATCCTCGGAACTCGCGGAAACGATCCGCTCATCTGCATCGGCATAAATCCCTCGACAGCCGCGCCGGACGATCTTGACAATACGCTCAAAAGCGTGTCGCGCATTGCCGCCGGAAACGGTTACGACAGCTGGATAATGTTTAATGTCTATGCCCAGAGGGCGACAGATCCCGACGATATGGACCTGACGCTCAACGAAACGCTGCACCGCGAGAATATGCGCGCGTTTGAATACATATTAAAAAATGTAGGCGAGGGAGTGTCGCCGTCGGTATGGGCGGCATGGGGCACGATAATCGAAAAGCGCCCGTATCTGAAGGACTGCGTTCTCGACATGGTGTCTCTCGGCCGGAAATACGGCGCAAAGTGGTACAGTGCCGGTAAGCGCTCGGTCAAGGGGCATCCGCACCATCCGCTGTATCTGCGCAAGGATGCTTCCACCGAGGAATTTGACATAGTCGACTATCTCGAAAACTGCCTGTGAGGTGAGGGTATGAAACTGAAATTCAAGCTTGCCGTTGTGCAGATACGCACGGAAACGGATAAGGAAAAGACGTTTGCCAAAGCGGAAAAGATGATAAGCGAGGCCGCCGATAACGGCGCTGAGCTTGTAGTTCTGCCGGAAATGTGGAGCTGTCCGTATTCAAAAAAGTATTTCCACGCCTTTGCCGACAGCGAAAACGGCGAGAGCAGGGAAGCCATGTCGCGCTGGGCGAGGGAAAACGGAGTTATACTTGTCGGCGGCTCTGTGCCGGAAAAGTGCGGCGATAAGCTTTATAACACCTGCTTTGTGTTTGACGAAAACGGAGAGCAGATCGCGCGTCACAGAAAAATACATCTGTTTGACGTAGATATCGAGGGCGGAGTGCGGTTTAAAGAGTCCAACAGCTTTGCACCCGGCGAGGATATCACGGTGTTCGATACGAAATTCGGCAGAATGGGAGTTGAGATATGCTTTGATATCCGCTTTCCCGAGCTTGCGCGAGCCATGGCCAAAAGGGGAGCCGAGGTCATTTTGTGCCCTGCGCAGTTCAATATGACCACCGGTCCGAGACACTGGGAGCTGAGCGTCCGCGCAAGAGCTATGGATAACGAGGTGTTCTTCGTCGGAGCGTCGGCTGCGAGATACGAGGGCTTTGATTACGAATGCTGGGGGCACTCGACGGTAGCAGACCCCTTTGGCATGGTCAAAGCCTCCTGCGACGAAAAGGAACAGATACTTTATTGCGATATCGACCTTAACGAGGTCGATTCCGTCCGCCGCCAGCTTCCGACCTTCCTGCATCTGCGCGAAGATATATACAATGTGGCTAAATGAGCATAAAATCCGGGGCGAAATGCCCCGGATTTTGTTATATTGACCGAAATGCAAAAAAGGTGTTGCAAAATTGTGAATGAGCAAGTATAATCGCATAGAAAAGATTTTTAAGACGGTTCAGAGAAGCCGGCAAAATCGCAGATATAGTGTGTCTCTCCGCGCGGAGGGTCATGTTTTTGTGCGTCTTGTCGGTTTGTCGGCAGGGCGATTTTCTTTTGTTCGGGGTGATATTGTGAAGCTCAAGGCAAGACTTATGGATGAGGCGGCAATGAGCCGCGCACTTATGAGAATATCCCACGAGATAACCGAAAAGAACAAGGGCGTCGAAGACGTCGTTCTGATCGGTATCCGCAGAAGGGGAGTGCCCATATCCGAGCGCATACGCGATAACATAAAGAAGATCGAGGATGCGACCGTTCCCTGCGGCAGCGTGGATATAAGGTTTTACCGCGACGATCTCACGCACGAGAGCGATCAGCCGGTCATAACAAAGGCCGATATCGGCGCGGATGTAAACGATAAAAACGTCGTTCTGGTCGATGACGTGCTGTACACGGGCCGCACGGCGCGCGCCGCCATCGAGGCCGTGTTCACCGCAGGCCGTCCGCGCAGCATCCAGTTTGCCGTCCTTGTCGATCGCGGCCACCGTGAGCTTCCCATAAGAGCCGATTACGTCGGCAAAAACGTTCCGACCTCACGCGCCGAGCTAATTGAGGTTCGCCTGCCGGAGTTTGACGGCGAAACGGGCGTTTATCTTATGGAGATCGAATAATAAGTCAGCAAATACCCTTAATATAAATCAAAACTACACAAAGAGAGGTACAATCACTAATGAACGAAAAAACCGTGATTAATGGACCCGTGTACGACGCACGCACCCTTGGCACTCCCAAAATGCTGGTTCTGGGAATCCAGCACATGTTCGCAATGTTCGGCGCGACCGTCCTCGTCCCCATCCTTACGGGACTTGACATCGCAACGACCCTGCTGTTTGCCGGACTCGGCACTCTGCTGTTCCATTTTATCACCAAGCGCAAGGTTCCCGCATTCCTCGGCTCGTCCTTTGCTTTCATCGGCGGCTACAATGCCATCCGTCAGGTTGGCGTAGATGCAGCCGGACAGCCGATATACAATAACGACCTGCTTATCTACGCTTGCTTCGGCGTTGCCTGCGCAGGACTTATGTATGTGATCCTGTCGGCACTGTTCAAAGCTTTCGGCGTAAAGAAGGTTATGAAGTTCTTCCCCCCGATAGTAACAGGTCCCATCATCATCTCCATCGGCCTGATCCTGTCCTCCTCCGCGATCACTAACTGCAACGCAAACTGGCTCGTCGCCGTTTCCGCAATAGTCATCGTTATCTGCTTCAACATCTGGGGCAAGGGCATGACCAAGATCATCCCCATCCTCCTCGGTGTCCTTGGCTCGTATGTCATCTCCATGATCTTTGACCCGGCATCCCGTGCAAAAGCCGTTGAGTCCGTCGCAGCGGCTGATATGCTTGGCCTTCCCATCAACTGGGACAGGACCGTGTTCCACCTCTTCAACATGAATGTTGACACCGGCATGCTCCTGAGCGCAGTATTCACCATCGTTCCTCTGTCTCTTGCAACCATGGTCGAGCACATCGGCGACGTATGCGCAATATCCTCCACCGTCGGCAAAAACTATGTTGCTGACCCCGGCCTGCACCGTACCCTCCTCGGCGACGGTCTTGCAACCACTCTCGCGGCACTCTTCGGCGCACCTGCAAACACCACCTACGGCGAAAACACCGGCGTTCTCGCACTCAGCAAGGTCTATGACCCCCGCGTGATCCGCATCGCAGCATGCTTTGCAATAGTATTCTCCTTCTGCCCGAAGTTTGCAGCCCTCATCACCGCAATGCCCACCGCAACCATCGGCGGCGTATCCCTCATCCTCTACGGTATGATCTCCGCAGTCGGCGTCCGCAACGTCGTTGAGAACAAGGTCGACTTCACCAACAGCCGCAACGTTATCGTCGCAGCACTCATCCTCGTCCTCGCGATCGGCATCAACTACTCCGTCGGCAGCATCCAGATCGGTATCGTATCCCTCTCCGGCCTCGCAGTAGCATCCCTCGTCGGCATCGCAGTAAACGCGATCCTGCCCGGCAAGGACTACGAGTTCGGCGTTGACGAACAGGGCGACACCTCCGTTAACTTCATCATTCGCTGATAAACGGATAACGAAATAATGTAATAAACAGGCGGTCAAAAGATCGCCTGTTTTTTCTCAAAAATTTCGGAATGGGTATTGACAAATTCCGATTTTACGGTATAATAGCTACTGCGCTTAGCGGATTTGTGTAATGGTAGCACACCGGACTCTGACTCCGTTTGTGAGGGTTCGAATCCTTCATCCGCTGCCAAAGCAACTCACCATTGCCGGTGGGTTGCTTTTTTATTTGCGCTTGGCACCAGAACCCGAACAAAACAAATCAAATCAGCGCACGAAGTGCCGAAGGCGCTTCGAGGGTTCGAATCCTTCATCCGCTGCCAAAAGCAGTTCATCGGTTTCAATGAGCTGTTTTTTTATTATGGATCGCATTTTCCGCACGGGGAATACCCGGCGGCAATTGCCTCGTCGCGCGTTTGAAACCATACGCGATTATCCTCGGATATGCGCGATGCCGACGAGCATGACGGCAGATGAAACTTATCCGACCTGCTGCTTGCCTCATAAGCGCCCTGAGCCTGCGCAGGAGCCGACGGAGCGAGCGTTGGGTCAATACTTGATTCCGGTGCCTCAGTGCCCTTCACCGGGCTTACGGTGACATGCACTTCGCTTATCTTGTCATCCCGTACAGTGTCGGATGACAATGCAAAGCCCACAGCAGACGCTGCAAATATGCAGCAGCATATAACGGCTTTTCCAATGTAAGCTTTCCGGCTCTTTATCGCTGCAAGCACAAATAACATAACAGCGGCAGCGACGGCGGTTATTGAAATGGCTGCAAATAATATCTTCATGGGAACATAATATATCCGCATGCAAAATATGTCAATATTTGCGTGTAAAAAATGCTTTCCGTGAGGAAAGCATTTTTTATCTTATGCGTTCTGCTCTTTTATGCTGCGGTTTATAATGCGCATCTCGCCGCTGATCAGGATAGCGACGGTAACGGCGGCGAGGCAATCGCCAACGGGACCCGAGTACAGCAGACCGTCAATACCCATGATGCTCGAAAGAATGTATGCGCTGGGGAGGGAGTAGAGAAGCTGCCTTGTAAGGGTGCAGATCATTGCCTTCGTGGGCTTTCCGATCGACTGGAAGAAGATACCCGACGGGATAAGGAAGCCTATAAGGAATATAGCACCGAGGAAGATGTGGAAGCACTTGAGGGCAAACTCGTTGTACAGTTCGTTCTCCTGTCCGAAAATATTGATAATTTCCTGGGTGAAGAACTGGAAGCAAGCCCAACCGATCACACCCACGATAAGACCTACGATGATAGTTCTTAGATATGTTGCCTTAACGCGGTGGAATTTTTTCGCGCCGTAGTTGTAGCCGACGATCGGCTGACTTCCGATGCCGAGACCGACCATAACGCTGACGATGATGGAGTTGACCTTCATTACTATGCCGAACGCGGCCAGAGGAATATCCGGGCCGTAGACGCTCTCGAGGCCGTACTTGACCGTGAGGTTATTCATGCAGATAACGACGATCGTCGAGCCAAACTGCGTAAAGAAGCTCGAAATGCCGAGGGGCAGGAAAGAAAACAGCGTATTGCTGTTGAGAAGTGCGTACTCGCGCTTGAACTCAATGCCCTTGAGGCGCGGAATATATGCAACTGCGAGCACGAAGTTGAGTATCTGGCCGATTATCGTTGCCCACGCGGCACCTGCAACGCCCCAGCCGAGGCCGAGCACGAACCATGCGTCGAGCACAACGTTTAAAAGACAGCCGGATATGTTCGATATCATTGCGTAGCGCGGATTGCCCTGCGCGCGGATTATGCTGTTTACCGTCATGCTTATGCACACAAACGGTATGCCGATAAGGGTTATCCGTGCGTATTCCGTTGCGTACCTGAAAGTTTCTTCCGCGACCTTTGCGCCGCCGCAGAGATTGAGCACCGGCGTGAGCAGAAGCTCCATCGAGATCGTGATGAAAAGACCGGCCAGCAGCGATATCGTGATTCCGTTGCCCATTGTGCGTGCGGCCTCATCGTAATTCTTTTGGCCGAGCTTCAGACTGAAGTAAGCAACACAGCCGTCGGCGATAAGTGTGCCGATAGCCATTGCGATCGTGACAAGCGGGAAGGTAAGGTTCGTTGCGGCATTGCCGTACATACCGACACCCTGACCGATAAATATCTGGTCAACTATGTTGTATATCGAGTTGACTACCATAGATGCAATGGCCGGCAGCGAAAATTTGATCATGAGCTTGCCGATAGACTCGTTTTCAAACATGGCAAGCGAATTGTTCTGGTTCATCATATCACCTGTATTTGATCTAAAAATTCAAACGGGGATGATTATAACATAGTATATATGTATTGTAAATGTATATAAAATTAACATTTAAAATTTGTATACAATGCATCAAAATTACTCCTCATGAGCCTTACGGATGAACTGGTTTATCGAAGCGCCGAGCAGAATTATGTACATGCACCAGTACATCCACAAAAGCGAGATAACGATCGTTGCAAGGCTTCCGTAAGTCGAGTAGTTTGCGTAGCGGATAAAAAGCGAAAACAGCCATGTAAACAAAAGCCACATACCCGCTGCTGCGGCAGCGCCGGGGATGAGGTGCAGGATCTTAATTTTAATGCCGGGAACGCCCTTGTATATCGCAAGAAAGACAATTGCCAGTATTAAAAACGCCACGACGAATCTGAATTTCAGCAAAAGCGACAGAGCCGGTGATATTGCCGGCAGATGGATGTTTATAAGGCCATATATCTCCTTGCTGAATACCATCAGAGCAAGAACGATTATAGCAATGGCGATCATTCCGACAGTATAGAAGCATGCAATAACGGTGCGTCTGAAAAACGATGAGTATTTAGGCGAGTGGAAGATATCCTCAATGCCTCTTATCAGTGTAAAAAATGCGCGGCTTGAAAGCCATATTGTAAACAATATTGAAAGCGGAAGAACAGCGCCGGAGGCAAAATATATATCGGTTACGACCGATTCGATTATTGCTTGCAGAGCATCGGGCATATAGCGCTCGACGGCGTCAAACAGCGTTTCCTGTGAAAGTCCCGTGTAAGGGATTATCGCCGTAAGCAGTGCAACAAACGGGACGAGAGACATAAACATATAAAATGCACTTGCCGCAGCATGGGCGTTTATGTTGTCCTCGCTTATCTCGGTCATGAACTTATTTATAGTGTTGAAGAACTTTTTCATAGAACCTCATGAAATTACCGCCCACAAGGACGGTAATTTTTCAGCATATTAAAGTAAGCCTATCGGCAAGATTGGCAATTTCGTGCTTTTCCGAGCCTTTGCCAAGCTCGCCGTCGAGCGACCAGTCAAGTCCCTCGGGCGAGCTTATCTTCACGGAATCGGCCTGGAAAAAGTCGAGAAACGGCGAGGAATAATCCTGCGTGAAAATGCCGATCAAAATGTTCTGGAAATCAATAAGTGTCCTCGGCTCATGAACAAGGAGCATCTCAAATTTGCCGTCGCCCGTGTCAACGACGGTTTTTGGCAGCGTGATGGTTCCTGCGACCGATGTCGAATTGCATACGGCGCCGAAAATATAATCACCCTCACATGTGAATTCGCCCACGTCAAGCTTCAGATGATGAGCCTTGATCTTTGGCAGATCCTTCACGGCGTCAAGCAGATATGCCGAATGTCCGAGCATATTTTTGAGGTTCTGCGGCGTCGTGTACGACAGCCAGGAGAACGCACCGAACGCTGCGACATAGGAAAAATACTGATCTCCGAACTTGCCGATGTCGATCTTCTTGGGTTTTCCGGAAATTATGTTCTGCGCGGCCTCAAGCATGTCAGACGATATGCCGTGGCATGCGGCAAAATCATTTGTACTGCCGGCGGGAATGTAGCCGAGCGGAGTGTAGCAGTCGCCGCGGATAATTCCGGTTATGACCTCGTTGAGCGTACCGTCGCCGCCGATGCAGACGATGAGGTCAAACTCATTGCCGTAAAGCTGCGCAAACTGTGTTGCGTCGCCGCTTTTGCCAGTCGGAAAAACCGTCACAGCATAGTCGCCTTCGGAAAAAATTCTTATTATATCGGGCAGAAAACGCAGGGAAGTGCGCCGCCCCGAAACCGGATTAATAATAAGCAGAAGTTTTTTCAGCTGGGAAAAGGTTTTCATCAGAATAATACTCCGTTAAGATCAGATGATTCCTGCGATCAGAAGGCAGAAGTAAGCCGAGGGAATGGAGAACAGCAGGCTGTCAACTCTGTCCATAACGCCGCCGTGACCGGGGATAAGGTTGCTGTAATCCTTGAGACCTGCCATACGCTTTATAAGCGATGCGGCAAGGTCGCCTACCTGGCCGAAGCTTGAGCATATAAGCGCAGTGAGCGTGCAGCCGAGGATATTGACATTAAACCACTGCTTTAGCACGAAGAATAGTATAATGCCTGCAACAACGGCACTTATTGCGCCGCAGACGCTGCCCTCAACGGTTTTGTTAGGGCTTACCTCGGGCGAGAGCTTGTGCTTGCCGAATCTTTTGCCGCCGAAAAGCGCAAAGCTGTCGCACACCCAGGTGGATATGCATGCAATCGCAAACACGGGGATCCATACGCTGCTTTCCATAAGCGCAAGCTTGCAGACGATAACGAACGGTACTATCGGATACGCAAGAACGCCCAGCGTCGCAAGCGCACCGGCGCCACGGATCTTTTTCGAGACGATACCGGCGGTCATAGCCGCAAACACGGCAAGGAAAAACGTTATCTCGAATGCCAGAGCGTCGGCATTGAACCACAGCTCCGCCACGGTTGCAACGCAGTAAGCGTACAGTATCCACGGCTGGCACACGACGTTTTTGTATCCGATGGCGCGGCAAGTCTCCCACACGGCCATTATCATGGCGGCCAAAAGGAACAGCGCCCTCGTCACGGGACCCAATGCAAAGCATGCAACTACCAGTATTATCAGAACCGTTGCCGAAATAACTCTTGTTTTCAAGTTACTGACCTTCTTTCGTGAAATGTGCAAAATTAATACCTAATATAACATATTAATGCGCCTTCTACAACAACAAATGGTTGCAAATCCTGCAAAACGGCATATATTGAAAAATTTTTCTTGTAATTTTCGCAAAAAAATGTGATACTTTATCCAATAATCCGTCTCTATAGTTGGAAGATAGGAGATAGTTTTGGACGATCGGCGTATTGTTGAGCTTTTTCTGAATCGTTCGGAAGAAGCCTTGCTACAAATAGATATTAAATACGGCCGCTATTGTCACCGCGTGGCATTCAACGTACTCGGAAACGCTGAGGACAGCGAGGAGTGCGTCAATGATGCCTATATGAGGGTGTGGGGCAGCATTCCGCCAAACGAGCCGAGCTCACTTTCGGCCTATGTCGGCAAGATAACGCGCAATATCGCGCTCGATAAGCTGCGGCAGAAAAACAGCTCAAAGCGCGGAAACGGCGAGGTGCCTGTGCTGCTTGACGAGCTTGCCGAGTGCGTTTCCGGCGCTGACGAGCTTGAGCGCAGGCAGGACTCGGCGGAGATAATCGATGCGCTCAACGGCTTTCTCGAAACGCTCAGCGCGACAGAGCGCGGCGTTTTCATGCGGCGATACTGGATGATGGAGCCGATAGCGGATGTTGCCGCACGGTATGACATATCAGTTTCAAAAACAACAACAATGCTTTTCAGGCTGCGCGGCAGACTGAAAAAACATTTTATGAAAGAAGGTATATCTCTTTGAAGAGCGATGACTTGCTCAGACACCTGAGTTCCGTAAAAGATGAATATATTGAAGAGATAATGACCGAAAGCGTCAGATCGGCACGCCGGCGCTCGGGGAAGCGGCATGCCGTTGCCTCGATCGCAGCAAGCCTTGCGATAGTAATACTCGGAACGGCTGTGATGGCGTCAAACGGCGCTAACGTTGAAAAGGACGAGATGTCTCTTGACGGCAGCGTTCAGAGCATTCAGATGGCGCGCAACAGCGTTATAATGATCGACGTTAACCCGAGCATCCGCATTGAGGTAAACGACCGAGACACCGTTGTTGCCGTTGAAGGACTCAACGACGATTCAAAGCCCGTGCTCGAGGGGCTTGAGCTTAAAGGCAAGGACTATAAAACGGCCGTTTCCGAGATCGTGACCTCGCTTCAGGAAAAAGAGTATATAACGAACCTCAAAAACTCAATTCTCATAAGCGTTGCAGCGCCGAACGACGATATGTCGAAGGAAATACTCTCCGGCGCTGTCGAAACCGTCGAAGGCATTGACAAAGCCATTGATTACGGTCTGTCGATACTCAGCCAGATAGTAAGCCTTGACGATGCGGCAGAGGCAACGGCCGAAAAGTACGGAATATCCGAAGGCCGAGTTGATATCATAAACAAATTCGTTTCCGAGCACAGCGACTACAGCTTTGACAAGCTTGTTGAGAATAATATTCAGCTTCTTAATCAGCTGTTTGAGTATATCGGACTTCCCGAGGGAGTTGAGCGTATCGGCGCCGTTGCCGGCGTTGTTCCGTCCGAGTACGAAGAAAAGCTCAATCTCAGCGAACTTAGCTGCGATGAGCTTATAAGCTTCACGAGCGCTATCAGTGATTTTTACGATAAGCTCAGCGAGTACTACAGTCCCGGTGACGTTGCCAAGCGCATCGGCTATGAGTTCAGCATTGCCGAAAGCAGCTCGGAGGACGGCAAAAAGCTCTGGGCTGTACTGGCCGAGAGCCTTACAAAGAACATCGGCAATCACGGCGCT
>MNSZ01000058.1:0-39968 GCA_001916715.1 Firmicutes bacterium CAG:24053_14 | reverse complement strand
GACATCGTTCCTAACCATATACTAAAGCCCACATTACAGAAAACATCAGGAGCGTCTGCTCCTGATGTTTTTTAGACTGCAAAAAACTATTCTGCAAATGAAAGATAATAGAGTAGCAGGGGAGCACGAGGGGGCAAAGGCCCCGCTCGTAATCAGATTATAGCCATCAAAAATGTCCGGTACGGACTTTTTGACGAGCGTAGCGAGATTTTTCGTGAAAACTTGTTTTCACAAAAAATGTGGCGTTTTTTCAGCGTGCAAAAAAGTCACAGACTTTTTTGACACGCTGAAAACATCAGGAGCAAACGCTCCTGATGTTTTGTTTTTATGACCACAATATATACGCATCTTGCATGCCGGACGACACAATACGGTTGAAAACGACAAAAAAATGTGATATAAAAGCTATGTGAAATCAAAAAAGTCCGCGATATGGCAGACAAAAAGGAACGAAATAATGTCAAAAATGAAGTATAAGATCGCACTTGCGGCAGCAGCGGTGCTGCTGCTTGGCGGCGTAATATACATATACTTTGCCCACTATGCGCCGTTTAAGCCTGATCAGCCTCAAACGCTGAGCGTGTGGTATGTAAACGACGACGCGATGTGGTCGGGCTTTAACGCACTGTGCGGCGAGTATAACGAAACAAACGGAGCCGACTGCGGCATAACGATAAGCGCAAAGGCTTTCGATACGCAGGCGCAGCTATACGAAAGCGTGTGCTCTGCCATTGAAAACGGGGGAGAGCTTCCGGATATCCTCGCCTGCGATACGGATTTTGCCGCGTATCTTGACGATGAGGGCAAGCTTGCGGATATGGATAAGTATTTCGGAAGCTGGGAGACCTCGGGGTATGATAAGAGCATGACAACGGTGGCAAAAGGATCAAAGGGGCTTTCCGCGGTTCCCATAGCGGCCGAAACGAACGTTTTTATAGTAAACACCGATATGTTTGCCGATTCCGAGGCAATATCGAGCTTTGAAAAGCTCTGCTCGGTCGCAGATGAGTATTATAAGCGCACATCCAAGAGCTTTTTCACGATATCGGATTATTCGCTGTTTTTCCGCGATGCCGTTGCGCAGCTCGGCGAGCGGTTTGACGGCGTAAGCCCCCATGACACCGACAGCGATAACTGCAAATACATCTATAAAATATTAGCCGAAACGGCCTACGACCGCGGCTTTACCTCGTCCGGCGGAGAGGCAGCAAGAAAGCTTGCCGACGGTGAGATCGCGGCTGCCATCGTTTCCTCGTCCGATCTAATGCAGTATGCCGATAAGCTCAGCGGCGACGAGTTTGAGTTCGTGAGCTTTCCTTATATGAAGGACGGCAAGCCTGCCTATACGCAGAAGGTCACGGGAATGACGATACTTGCATCGGATAAAACTCACGAAAAGTCCGCCGTTATGTTCCTGCGCTGGTTTACCTCGCAGAGCGTAAACAGCAGCTTCGTCGGCGATTCGGGCTATCTTGCCGCCATAGGCAAAGAAAGCTCATCATCGGGCTTTGCCCTTTATGATAAGCTTATGGATGCAGTTGAAACAATGCGCAAAAAGGGCGACAGCACTACGAGAGCGGCCAGCGCAGAGTATTCGGTAAACAGCAGAAACTTCGACAGTGTCCTAAATACGATAATGAATTCACTAAACTAAAATATACAGAGGTGCATGAATTATGGAAGGCTTCAGAGTACTGGAGATCAAAAAAAGCGTATTTGAAAATAACGACAGGGAAGCGGATAAGCTCAGACAGGAGCTGAAAAAGGAAAAAACATTCCTCCTCAACCTCATGTCGTCCCCTGGTTCGGGCAAGACCACCACGCTCAAGGCAACTATCGCGGCCTTGAAGGACGAAATGCGCATCGGCGTTATGGAAGCGGATATAGACTCCGATGTTGACGCGCACACGATCGCCGAGACCGGTGCGAAGGTCATCCAGCTGCACACTGGCGGCATGTGCCACCTGGACGCCGGCATGACCAAGCAGGGCCTTGAAGGCCTCGGAACCGAGAACATTGACTTTGCGATACTCGAAAACGTCGGCAACCTCGTATGCCCGGCGGAGTTTGACACGGGTGCCGTCAAAAACGCGATGATCCTCTCCGTTCCCGAGGGTCACGATAAGCCCCTTAAATATCCGCTTATGTTCTCGATCTGCGATGTGCTCCTTGTCAATAAGATCGACGTTATGCCGTACTTTGACTTTGATCTTGATAAGTGCAGAGAGTATGTCAAAAAGCTCAATCCGAACATAACCATCATCCCCATATCCGCAAGAACCGGCGAGGGTATCGACGAGTGGGCAAATTGGCTGCGCACTCAGGTCGCCGAGTGGAATAAGTAACGTGTAAATAGAAAACAGCTTCACCGATTTTTCGGTGAAGCTGTTTTTTCGAGCAAGTTGTGCTTTGCGTGATCATACACTTTTGCAAAAATGTAAAAATATCTTGCAGAAATATTTGCTATATGATACTATATTTACAACAGAATACTGTTATCACTCTTTCATTCCAAGCGAATACGCCCTAACTTTAATTACAATGGAGGTATTTACTATGGAAAACATAAAAAAGCGCCCATGGTGGGCATTTGCGGCTCTGTTCTGCCTGTGTGGGGTGAGTTATTTGGCGCGAGAGTTCGGTGGGGGGGTAATGCTTCCGCCTACATCTTTTTTTGGAATTTGGCATCTTTTCGTGCTGCCGGTCCTCGGGACGGTGGTGCTTGTCGCCGCGAACAGACTGGGTGGTAAATACGATTTCGTTCTGCTCCTTGCTTTTGAGCTTCTGACCCTTGCGTGGATGTTTGTTCCCGAGATTATACGAGCCGGCGGATTTTTCACCCCGTTTGAGCTGCCCATATGGTTTGTCGTTACTGTTGTTTCCATCCCGGCGATCGCAGCGTTTATTCTGAGCGGAATAACGTATTTTATTACAAAAATGGCGGCAAGAAAGAAAAACGCGTAGAAAAAATCCGCGTCGGTCAGGCGCGGCGAACGATACAGCCCATAAATATGAGATCAGCTTCACCGATTTTTCGGTGAAGCTGATTTTTTGCTGTTTACATCATGTCGGCTCGTAAGCCTTGCCGATGGGATTTCCGTCCGCGTCAAAGTCGATGCACTCCATAAGCTGCGGATCAACGTGGCTCTGGCGCTTTATCGTCATTCCGATGCCCTGATTGTTGAACACCCAGATATAGTTGTTCCAAACGGTGGGGTCTTTCTTTCTGAAAACCGTCGTCTCGTTTATGCGGCAGAACTTGGCTCTGCCCTCGGCAGTGTCAAGCAGATCGCCCTCGCCGGTGAAAAACAGCTCGTCGCTGTATTCATAGCCGTCCTGCTCCTCGATCTCTTTTTTCAGATCGATCTTTTCTTCGTTTGTCATGGCATAGCCTCCGATGGATTTTTGCTAATTGTATCACGATATGCATTTGCTTGCAAGTGGAAAAGGCCGGGAGCGGCATGCACGCTGCCGATATTTAAAAACTAATTGTCCTGTTTGTGTTGACCCGGATAAAAAAAGTTGGTAAAATAAATATATTTAAATTAATAATAAACAAATCGGCTGCTGAGCGGCTGTATATCGGACAGAGGTGTTTTTGTGTATAAAACTATTATTGTAGAGGATGACCTTATGGTCTGTTCCATCCTCGAAAAGCAGCTCGGTAAATTTACCCAGCTCAAGCTCGAGGGAGACTTTCGCCGATGCGGCGATGCGCTTGAGTATCTGCGGCAGAAGCCGGACGGCGCGGATCTTGTAGTGCTCGACTACTTCATGCCCGGCATGAACGGCATCGAGTTTCTTGCGGAGCTGCGGAAATTTAATATTGACATTCAGGTGATCATGATAACCTCGGCCGACGAGTATCAGGTCATCCGCTCTGCCATGTGCTACGGAATATGCGACTACATACTAAAGCCCTTTAACTCCGTGCGCCTTGAAAAGGCGATAGCGCGCTTTGACACGGTCATGAAGCTTGTAAAAACCACCCATGTCTGGACGCAGGATAAGGTGGATATTCTGCTTTGCCCCCACAGGAACTACAACACCGATCAGCAGACTGTCGCCGGCGTGCCGAATCCGGGGAAGATAAACAAAACAACGCTCGAAACCGTGCGCGGCTTCATGCGCGCAAGGGTCGGCATAAAAATGCCGCTTACCGAGATAAGCGACGGGCTCGGCCTGTCAACGGTCACCTCGCGCAGATATCTTAAATACATGCACTCTCTCGGCGAGGTTGACATAACACTTGACTGCAAAACCGGCGGACGCCCATCGGAGATATTTGAATATAAGGAGACGGCAAATGGCTGAGCTTAGATTTGCATATGCCGCTCGCGGATACGACTATGCCGGCGCGATCGAGCGCGTAGCAGGCGACGAGGAGCTTCTGCACAGTCTGCTTGACATGTTTGCCGCAGACTCAAGCTTTTTAAAGCTCATGTCGGCGCTGGATGCGCATGATGCACTTGAGGGCTTTCACGCCGCGCATTCGCTCAAGGGCAGCTCCGGCATGCTCGGAATGACAGGCCTATTTGAGGCAATGAAGCTCATAACCGAGCCGCTGCGCAGCGGCGATGCGGAAAAAGCGCTGCAATACCGTGCCGAGGTCGAGCGTGAGTATGCAGTTGCTGTGGGCATGATAGAATGCCTGTAATGCTTATCGGAGCGGCGGCGTTTTTGCTTATGCTGCTGGGAGATATTAACGACGCTGCGTGGCACAAAGGCGCATTGCGCCTGTGCTTTCCCACGGGGCTTGTGCTGCTTGCGGCAGCAACGGCGCTGAGGCTTGATTATTCAGGCGTTGATGCCGCGTGGTGCGCCGTTTCGGGAGCGTTCCTGCTCGTACTTTTGTATGTGCTTTTCGGCTCGTTTTCGGTAAAGGACGCATATGTGCGTCAGGATAGCGGACGCCGTGTGTATGACAAGGGCTTTTACGCTTTGTGCCGCCATCCCGGAGTGCTGTTTTTTGCGGGACTTTATGTTTCGCTGCACTATGCTTTTGAGCTCCCGTGGCCGGATGCTGCGCTGTACAGCACGCTCAATCTTCTTCTTGCGGCAGCAGAAGATAAGTGGTTTTTCCCACGCTCCATCGGCGGATACGTTGAGTATAAAAAACGCGTTCCGTTTCTTATTCCCACATCCGCCGGAATAAAAGAGATCTTTAAAAAATAGTTTTTTGGATGAAGATATGACATTTCAACAGAAACTGCGGAAGTTCAGCAAGCAGCAGTTATGGAACGAATACTGCGGCTATCTGGAGCTTAATATAAAAGACTATATGTATATCCAGCGCAGGCTCATGCAGGAGCAGATTAACTCGTGGTGCGTATCCGACCTCGGCCGGCACATATACAAAAATTCCGCGCCCGAGAGCATAGAAGAGTTTCTGCACAGCATGCCGCTGACAGGCTATGCCGATTATGCCGAGGTGCTGTTTCGCCGCGATCCGGACACGCTGCCCGAAGCGCCGGTAATTTGGATAGAAACCACCTGGGAGGGCGGACTGCGCCCGATAAAAATTGCGCCGTATACGCGCAGCATGCTCGATTCTTACAAGCACAATATCATGGCCATGGCGATGCTCGTATCCGGCCACGGAAAGGCCGACTTCAACATTCGCCCGGGGCATAGATTCCTTTACGGCGGCGCGCCGCTTCCGTATGAAACGGGGCTTATACCGAGCCTTATGAACGAGGAAATGCGCTTTGAGTGGCTTCCCGACAGCGACGAGTATTCCGACCTCAGCTTCAGCCAGCGCATGAAAAAAGGCTTCAAAATGGCCTTTAACGGCGGCATTGACTATTTCTTTGCCATGGGCAGCGTTGCAAACTACATAACCGAAAATTTTGACAAACAGATATCCTCGGGCGGCGGTGGGGGAGTGCAGATATCCCCGGTCATTGCCGCGCGATACATAAAGGCAAAATACAATTGCCGCAAAGAGCACAGAAAGATCAGGCCTTCCGATCTTTTTAAAATCACTGGCTTTGCCTGCACGGGAACGGACGGTAAATGCTATAAGGATAAGCTTGCCGCCGCGTGGGGCGTAACGCCCGTTGAGGTCGCGGCAGGCACGGAGTCGACCTGCGTCGGCTGCGACACATGGGAGCAGCGCGGCATGGTGCTGTTTCCCGATTCCTGCTTTTATGAGTTCATTCCCGAAAGCGAGATGCTCAGAAATCTTTCAGACCCTGCGTATACGCCGCTGACCTGCCTTATGGACGAGGTCTGCCCCGGCGCAAAGTACGAGATAGTAATAAGCGTTCTGCACGGCGGCGCATTCATGCGCTATCGCATCGGCGACGTGTACAGATGCACGGAGATTGATAAAGCGACAGGGGTGCCGCGCTTTACCTATGTTGACCGCATACCCACGGTTATAGATATAGCCGGCTTTACGCGCATAACCGAAAACTCCATATCCGAGGTCATACGCATGTCCAAGCTCGGCATAGGCGACTGGATAGCTGCAAAGGAGTACGATGAGGATAACACGCCGTTTCTGCACATTTACCTTGAGGTAACGCCGGAGGCGAGAGCAAACGACGTTGTCACAAAGCAGGTGCTCACCGAGCATCTTTCGGTCTATTTCAGGTATTTTGACAGCGACTATAAGGATCTGAAAAAGCTCCTTAATATCGAGCCGCTTCAGATAAGCATACTGCCATATAAAACGATCGAAAGCTTTGAGCAAAAGCAGGGAACAAGGATAAGCCGAATCAACCCCGATCCGCTGTGGCTCAAGGCCATGCTCGGCGGAATAAAGCCAAAGCAGCATACGGAGGCGGATATATGAATGTATCATACATATACATAAATATTGCGGCGTTTTTGTGCTTTGCGCTGATGTTCGTGGCATTCTGTGCGGCAGAGCGCAGCCGCGAAATGCGCGCGTGGCTCGTGCTGCTGGGCGACCTCGTGCTGTGGACGGGCGGAACGGTGTTCATGCGCCTTCACGTTTTCCCGAGCTACGAGTTCTGGTATTATGTTTCGCTGCTCGCGCTGTTTTCCATAGCCTTTCTGGTGTATAACTATGTCTATCAGTTCGCAAACGTAAAAAACGGGCTTGAGCGCCTTATATGGTTTGCCGGCACGGTCATAATCCTCATCGTTTCGGCAACAGGCTTCTTCCTTGCGCCGCCGACGGTGTCGGTTGACGGCAGCGGCATGGCCGTGTTCACCTACGCAATGGACTGGAAAATCGGTATTCCGACGGTGTTTTTCATGCTCATCGTCGGCTCCATTATAAAGCTTTTCCGCAGAATACTTGACACGAAGGGCAAAAAAGCGCCCGGTGTCAGCGAGCTTATCATAGGCTGCTTCCTGATGGCGATCGGCAACATCGTGCAGATACTTCCGGGCAACACCTTCCCGTGGGACACTCTGTTCGGCCTTGCCTTTGCCATACTGTTTATCCGCTCGCTGTATAAGCGCAGAATGTTTAATACAACGCCGGTCATTTCAAGCAGCATACTCATGCTCGTGTCGGCTGCGATGTGCGTCGGTGTTGCCGCGCTGTTTTTCGAGAAAACGGTTGAGCTGTTCAGAAAAATCGGCGGCCATCTCGGAACTCCCGGGATCGAAGCGTTTCTGTTCCTGGCGATCATTCTTTATGCGGCTATCTCTTCATTCCGCAAGCTGCTCAACTCCATTTTTTCGGATGAAGAGCGGCAGGGCAGCCGCATAAAGCAGTACAGCGACAGTATTTCCAAAACGCTTGATATCGACAGCATTCTGCGCCAGACTGTCAAGGTCATAAAAAATGAGATACATGTAGATCAGCTTTACATATGCCTTCTGCAAAACGGAAAATATGTTCCGATGTGCAGCGCGATGCCGCTAAAGCCTGCGGCGTTTACGATTGCCGCAGATCATCCGTGCGTAAAATACTTTGAAGACGACGGTTCAGGCAAAAATCATATAGTAATAAAGGAATTTGAAACCGATCCGCTGTATAAATCAGTGTGGGGCTCCGAGCGCGAGCTTTTTGCAAGCTACGGCATATCCTGCATATGCGCCCTCAAGGACGGCGGCAGCGTTGTCGGACTTCTGCTGCTTGCGGATAAGGAAAAGGGCGTGGGCTACACCTATTCCGATTTCTCGTTTTTGAGCACGGTTTCTGCAATAGCGTCTATCGCCATCAAAAACGCGGCTTTGTATAAGCAGGTGGCCGAGCGAGAGCATCTTTTCTCAAGCATGACGGCGTTTATCCCTAATGTCATTTTAATAAAGCCCAAGGGTGAGAGCAGATATTGCTTTGTCAGTGCAAACACAGAAAAGGTGCTCGGGCTTCCGGCAAGCTATTTTACCGGTCGCTCCGCCATCCGTACACTCAGAGAAAACGTTGATGTAGAGACCGCGGATGAGGTAATAAAGGCACTTTCAGAATCCGACGGCAGCGGCGGATATACGGTCGATATCCCGTTTAAGACCGGCGACGGCAGGGATATCACGCTCAGGTGCGCGTTTTCTCCGATCGTAACGGGCGGTGTGAAATCGCACTATGTCTGTGTTGCAACGGATATAACAAGCGATATCGACGCTCAGCTTCTTCTGCGCAATTCCGTTGAGCTTGCGCAGGACTCCAGCCGTGCAAAGGGCGAGTTTTTGTCGCACATGTCGCATGAGATACGCACGCCCATGAACTCCATAGCCGGGCTTACATACCTTGCACGCGAGATGGTCGGCGAGGGCCGTGATGATGAGCTGCGCGACTATCTCAACCAGATCGACCAGTCGTCCCAGTATCTTCTCAGCCTGTTGAACAATATCATGGACATGAGCAAGATCGAAAGCAGCAAGTACGAGATAAATGCAAAGCCGTTCAACATCTCGTCGGTGCTTGACGAGGTCTATTCCGTGTTCGGTGCAACGATGAGCACAAAGGGCATAAGGCTTACTATAAATTCCGACGCCGTGACAAGTCCCGATGTTATCGGCGACGAGATATCGCTCAGGAAAATTCTAAACAACCTTTTGTCTAACGCAAATAAATTCACAAGATCCGGCGGCAGAGTAACGATTTTTGCCTCGCAGAAGCAGATGAATGAAAAATCGTCTATCCTGCATCTTGAGGTTGCCGACACAGGAGTCGGCATAAGCGAAGAATTTATCGGCCATCTGTTCGAGCCGTATACGCAGGAAATGAGCGAAAACGGCGGCAGAGCGGCCGGAAGCGGCCTCGGCATGGCAATATGCAAGAGCATGATCGACCTCCAGGGAGGAAGTATATCCGTGCGCAGCAGACTCGGCGTGGGTACGACATTTTATGTCGATATCCCGTATTCGTTCGGCAAAGCCGCTGTCAAAGAAATTGAGGCGGTCGATTGCTCTGCGATTAACGGGCGCAGGATAATGGTCGTTGACGATGTTGCCATCAACACAACTATCACTTGCCGCTTGCTCGAAAGGCACGGAGCCGTCGTCGATTGTGCCGAAAACGGCAGGGAAGCGACAGAGCTTTTCGCCTCAAAGCCCGATTATTATTACGACTGCATCCTCATGGATATCCAGATGCCGGAGATGAACGGCATAGAGGCGGTCTCGCGCATCCGTGCCTCCGGCAAGCGATACGGGCCGACGGTGCCGGTGCTCGCGATGACGGCCGATGCGTTCATAAACGAGCAGGGCGGAGCTTTGAGCGATTTCTCGGGCTACATCATAAAGCCCGTAAAGCCGGATGAGCTTTACGCAAAGCTTGCCGGCATATTTGAAAACCAGCGAGGTATCCATGCTTAAAACACTATTCAAAAAAGGGCAGACTGCTGTCGAAGCGGTCTGGAACAGCAAGTATTATCTGCCGTTTCTGCTGCTGACGGAATTTGTCGCAGTGTTCTGCGATGCGGCGTTTGAATGCATGTGTTTTTATGTGTTCCTGTGTGTCGTATTCATGATATTCTCAGATGATCTTTTGTCCATCATGCCGACCGTCATGTTCACGCTTCTGACTGCCGTGTCGTACTATAAGGACTTTTCCGTTCTGACGCAGTACATGTGGTACGCGATAGTGCCGTTTGCGCTTGCGCTTTTGTTTAACCTCATTTATTACCGTCGAAGGATGGTGATCGGCAAGCTCACCTATCCTTATATTGCGGTTTCGGCGGCGCTTATCATCGGAGGTGTAGGAGTAATATCCGCAGATGATTACTTTGAGCCTATTGGGCTTTACTACACTCTCGGCCTCGGCCTCGGTCAGCTTGTGCTCTATCTGATCTCTCGCTCGCGGCTCGAGAACGAGCGCGGCTACGACCGCGTCGAGCGCGTTGCCAGGATCCTGTACACCGGAGGACTTTTGTTCGTTGTCGTGGTCCTCGGCTTTTATATCCAGAATATTGACAAATTCATCGAAAAGGGCGGCGTGCTGTTTTTCAAGCAGCGCAACTTTGTAACAAGCGTTTTCCTTATGGTCATACCCATGATCTGCATCCTTGTCCGCCGCAGCAACTTGTATCTTATCGGCACGGTGCTTATGTACATTGCAATGATAATGACCGGCTCGCGCAGCGGACTTCTGTTCGGCTCGTTTTTGCTTCTGGTGTGTCTTGCATACATTTATATTAAAAACAAAAAGTACCGCCGATTTTACAATTGGCTTTTCGGTGTGTCTATTGTAGTGATTACCGTGCTTGCGATCACATTTTTGCCGCAGCTGTATGCCGCACGCATTGAAAATGCGGCGGTCGGAGATAAAACGCGCCTTGAGTTCATAAAGCTCGGAATTGAGAATTTCCTGTCGCATCCCATATTCGGCATCGGCATAGCCAACATGAAGGATGTCGGTATATTTAAGGCATACGTTCCCGGAAGTCTTATGTTCTATCATAATGCCGTTATCCAGGTCATAAGCTCGATGGGACTCGTAGGCGTTCTGGCCTACGGCTGGATGCTTTTCTCGCGGCTTAAAATGCTGTGGATAGGGCGAAAACGCAAGCGCATTGCCGTTTTTGCGCTGTCTTACATAGGCATAGGCTTAATGAGTATGACGAACCCCGGCATATTCTGCCCGTTCCCGGAGGCGGGACTTTTGACGCTTATGTTTGCAATTGTAGAAAAAGAGGAAGAAAAATATAAAATGGAGGAAGAAAAATGAAAAGAGCACTCAGCATCGTGCTGGTACTCGTGCTGCTCGTCTCGATAGCGCCAATGTCGGTGTTTGCGGCGGATAACGGCTACGATACCATCACAGGCACCATCATGTTCAATGCAGGACATGATGACATGGAGACGGATCACCCGTGTCCGTTTACCTACAGTGACGGTTACTTTACCGAAACTGCGTATAAGTACAGGCAGGATCTCGCCGCGGTTACCATGGCAATGTGCCTTGCCGCCGGAAACGTCGCCGACCCCGAGCGGTACAAAGAAGGCCCGGCAAATCTCGAAGATTTCTTCGAGCAGATCGGTTTTGAGGACTTCGAGGCGAATGCCGACTTCACGAATCGTCCGGGACGCAACACCTTCGGCGTTGGTATCGCAAACAAAGAGATCCGCGTAAACGGCGAGAAGTACACCGTCATTGCTGTCGGCCTGCGCGGCTGCGGTTACTACGCCGAGTGGGCAGGGGATCTGAACGTCGGCCTCGAGGGCGAGCACACCGGCTTTGCCATCTGCCGCGAAAAGGCGCTTGCCTTTATACAGACTTACCTTGCCAAGCACAGCGAGATAAGCGGAAAGATCAAGCTCTGGTGCACCGGCTACAGCCGCGGAGCGGCAGGCGCAAATCTGCTCGGCGGTGCACTTGACGACATGTATCTCTCCGGCGCTTCCGTCGGCAAAAACGTCACCCTCTCTCCGAAGGATATGTATATCTACACCTTTGAGGCGCCCATGGGAGCCGATGCATCCAAAGTCAGCGGCAGAATATACGAAAACATCCACAACGTCATTAACTACAACGACCTCGTCGTCCGCGTAGCGCCCGACTGCATGGGCTTTGCGCGCTACGGAGTTGACCACGTTATGCCGTCGGCAAAGCTCGACTCGAACTACGCGCAGCTCAAGGAGAGCATGCTCAAGGTGTTCTCGACCTTTGAAAACGCCGGAAAATACCGCATCGACGACTTCAAATACGTCACCGTTACCCCCGGCGCAACTGCCGACAAGATCATCTCGAGCATCCGCGGAGATGTGATGACTCAGGGCGAGTTCCTCGATAAATTTGTCGAGAAGCTCTTCACCAAGGTGTTCACCACCCGCGCCGAGGTCTGTGCCGACGCCGAAGCGGACGGCGAGGGAACAACGGCCGGGCGTCTCGCGCGATTCGTCGCGCAAAGCGCGTTCTACCAGATGGAGCAGCCGTATTCGGAACGCAATCTGCTGGTCTGCCTGAACGGCAACTCTGATCCGGCCGTCGTGGACGCACTGATGACGGACGTCGAACAATCGCCATGGCTGAACATCACCGATCTGAACACGCTCAACAACGCCGACCCCGCCTTGAGCGGCGACGATGCAGCCGCGATCGTGCCGCAATCCGACGGAATCAATGATGCGACGCAAGCCAATCTCAGGCAGACGCTCAACACACTGGCAGCCTCGACAAACGACATCAAACGATTCAACGCATCCATCCTCACCGACGTCGCCGACGATGCGTGGTACCGCCCCGAGCTTGTCTACGCCTACGAAAACGGCCTTGTCAACGGCACGACGGCAAACACCTTCTCGCCGAACGCCATCGTAACGCGCGCGCAGGTCGTAACGGTGCTCTACCGTATGGCAGACTCTCCCTCGGTCAGCGGCATGAAATGCCCATTTGCCGACAACACCGCAGCATGGAGCCGCGACGCGATCACATGGGCATATAACGCCGGCGTCGCCAACGGCTTCACCGACTCTCGCTTTGCAGGCTCTGCCACCGTAACTCGCGAGCAGCTCGCGGCGTTCCTGTTCCGCTATGCCGACAAGGTCATATCCGGCGGCACGCTCAAAGCGCCCCTGTCATATGCCGACAGCTTCCGCGACGCCTCCTCCGTCAGCGCCTATGCGGTCCCGGCCATGCGCTGGGCGAATGTAAACGGCATCATAAACGGCCGCACCGGCGGTATCCTCGACCCGACCGGCAGCGCAACTCGCGCAGAATTCACCTGCATGATCTCCCGTTTCTCAATGGCGAATTGACGCACCTGCCGATACGCATATTTCCGCCATCCCGACCGGAAACTGCATAAAAAACCATAACTGCCTCGCACTGCATCGGTGCGGGGCATCTTTTTTTGCACCGCACCCTGTGGCTCCCATGTCAAGGGGAGCAGGCAGCTTTGCTGCCGAGGGGTTGAATTAAAAAATCTACAACCAAAATTGCACAACGCCGCCAAAAACCGACACCTGTCCGAACAATGTAATGACACGGGATGCAAAATTTCGCTTAAAAATCATATTTACTATTGATTTTTTTGCTAACTCTTAGTAGAATAAAACCACGCAATAGTATGCGTTCGCGGCAGGCGGTACAATATGTGGTGCTCTGCCGCAGGCGGTGGATTTTTTTAATTAAAAGGAGGAAAAATAATGAATGTAAGAAAACGCGGACTTGCGCTTCTCATGTGCATCTGCATGATCTTCACGCTCCTGCCGTTCTCTGTATTTGCTGAAGATGCAGAAAATGGAAATAGGGGGGGTGCTGAAGGTACTGCGCAGCCGAGCGTTGTCTACGGTCAGTACGACAACAACGGCACATGGACGCAGAAAACCGGCTTGACCGCAGTCGGCGAACCCTACACAAACAGTGCTACCGGTGCTGATGTAACATACAGCAAGACGGCAGTGTCAAAGGGCAATGATACCTATGATATCACCCTCAAGATCGAATCCAAGACGTCATCGACTGCCCCCGGAGCATCTGCTATTGTGCTGGTGATTGACATATCAACATCGATGTATTATTGCACAGAGTGTGGCAATCAAGTGTACCATAATGAGCATTGCAGCAAAAGTACGGGAACTAGTGGCGGCCCATTTAATAAGCATGGATCTGAGGTGAAAACTGAAGATACACGTCTCTATGCCGCAAAGAATGCAGCAGTCAATTTTGTCAACAGCTATAAAGGCAATATCGAAAATGCTGGCAGATATATTCAGTTAGTTGCTTTCGACGGAAATGCTTATATAAAGCTTTCCGACTGGATTGACGTGTCTGTTGCAGCTAATGCAACTGAGGCAATTGCTGCTATAAACGACCTCACTCCGACAAGTGAAGGTAACGGTACAAATCTCGAACAGGGATTAAGCAAAGCGAAAAGCTTGATTACATCTGCACCTAACGGCATTGCAAAAGACAAAAAGTTTGCTGTTGTTTTGACTGATGGCGAGCCCAACAGGCAGGGCAGCGATTCTAGCTCGTGGAAAATCAAGAGCAAAACCGATACTGCTGCTAAAAATTTGAAATCTGCTGCAAGCGTATATACTGTCTGCTTCGGAGCTGAATCCACTTGGAGCAATGAACTCAGAATGTATGTCGGACAGTATCTATCCGGCACGGTTGCAAGTAACCCGAGCAATGCATTTAACGCCAACAGCGCGGCTGAACTTAACAAAGCATTTGAGGTTATCTTCAAGTCCATCGAGCAGGGGCTTGACTCCGGCTTTACCGTGACCGACCCGATGGGTGAGTTCATCCAACTTGATGAGTCATCAATCAAGGATGCAACTGCAAAGGTGAATGGCAACACCATCACCTGGACGCCGACCACCGGAAAAGTATCCGAAACGGATGGCGTCAAGACCTATACCTACACCCTTACTTACACCGTTAAGCTCGACACCTCGGCTGACGGCTTCGTTGACAATAAGTATTATGCCACCAACGACGTAACGACTCTTGCATTCAAAGACGGTGACGAAAATATCACTCGCAATTTCAACGTCCCCGGCGTAAAGGGCGAAACTTACACCGTTACCTATAATAAGGGCGATCACGGCACTCTTAACGATCAGAATGGCGAAGGTAATGTCGTTCACAGCAAGCTACAGCTCAACAGCAAAACTCCCACAGCACCCGAAGTGACCGCCGACGATGGCTACTACTTCACCGGCTGGGAGCCGACGGTTGCCGAAACCGTCACCGGTAATGCTACCTACACCGCACAGTATAAAATCAAGGACGACCTCAGCTACACCGTACACTACTATTGGAACGGAACGAATGATAAGGTCGCAGAAGACAAAACAGTTGATAGCCAGACGTTTAACGAAACAGTTACCGAAACCCCGGTACCTGTCAACGGCTACACCCCGGTTTCCGCTGACAGCAAGACAATAACGATCGGAACCGGCACCAATGAGATCACATTCTACTACTATAAGAATGTAACTCTCACCGCCGAAGACAGAATCGTTACTTATAACGGACAAGAGCAGACGGTTAATACCGGATATGATGTTGTTGTGAAAGCCGATAACGGCAAAGACTTCAAACTGTCTGGTGTTGAATTTAGAGGTGTATATGCTTCCGGCACCGGCAAGGAAGTTGGCGAATATGCCATCGACTTTGTTGGTGAGACTGTTGGCAAAACAGATACAACCGCTAAGTACATCGTAGCAAACACCGTAAAGGGAACCCTCACAATCACCCCGATTGACACAGTCGTTGTAACGATCACCGGCAACACTGACACCAAGGTATACAATGGTGCTGAGCAGTCGGTAACCGGCTACACGGTGAAAATATCCGATCCTAAATATACCGAAGCAGACTTTAAGTTTACCGGTGATCCTAAAGCATCACGTACTGATGTTGGCACAACCCCGATGGGGCTTAATACTGATCAGTTTGAAAACAACAATAAGAACTTTAAAAACGTTACATTTGTTGTAGAAGACGGCAGCCTCACTATCACCAAGCGTCCTTTGACCATCGAAGGTCAGAGCAGCGAACCTATAACCTACGATGGACAAACCCATAGCTTTATGAAATGGTGGCCTGTTACGCCAACTGATAACACCGGACTGGTATCGGGTCATGAAGTAAGCGGAATCAACTATCTGCTTACAGGCAAGGATGCAGGCTCATATACCGGCGAATTCTCCGGCGACGCAAAGATAATGTCCGGCGAGGAAAATGTAACCGAAAACTATAGTATCGAGTACACCCTCGGCAAGATGAAGATTGTTCCTGCCGAAAGAATTGCTGTTAAGATTATCGGCAATCATAAAGAGGTATGGTACAACGGCCAGGAGCAGTCGGTAAGCGGCTTTACGTTTGATGTGGCAGATAATACTGTTACGGTTGAACTCAAAGATGGCCACTATGCGATAGCAAAGGGAACAAATGTTAAAACCTACTACATGGGACTGAAATCCGATGATTTCACCATAAACCATAAGAACTACAAAGAAGTCTCGGCCGAAATCGTTGACGGTTATCTCACCATCAAGAGGCATTACACCCCCAATCCCCCGATAACCGACAAGATCACGGTCGAGATCACGGGCAACAGCGACAGCGTCGTGTATGACGGCACCGAGCACAGCGTCAAGGACTACACCGTGAAGATAAGCGACTCGCGCTATACCGAGAAGGACTTCACCTTCAGCGGCAAGGCGCTCGCAAGCGGCGTCAATGCCGGAGCCTACGAGATGGGTCTCAAGGCCGATCAGTTCAAGAACACCAACGCACGCTTCACGAACGTTGAGTTCATCATCAAGGCAGACGGCGTTCTGACGATCACGCAGCGTCCTCTGACCATCACCGCCGGCAGCGCCGAGGGCATAGCCCCCGTGACCTGCGATAAGTACACCGTCGAAGGTCTCGCGACCGGCGACAAGGTCGATTCCGTCAAGATCACCGGCATCCAGAGCGAGCCGGGCGAGTCCCCGAACGTAGCGTCCGACGCGGTCATCAAGAACGCAAAGGGCGACGACGTCACCGCAAACTACAAGATCACCTATGTTGACGGCGTTCTCAAGGCCATCGAGGTCCTCAATAAGGAGATCCACTTCAACTACGTCATCGGCTACACCGACGGCACCATCCGCCCGAATAACGACATCAGCCGCGCAGAGGTAGCAACTATCTTCTTCCGCCTGCTGACCGACGAGGCACGCGAGCAGTACACGACGACCGCAGGCAATTTCACCGACGTTAAGGCCGGCATGTGGTGCAACCGCGCGATAGCAACGCTTACGAACATGGGCATCATCAAGGGCTACACCGACGGCAGCTTCCAGCCGAATAAGAGCATCACCCGTGCAGAGCTTGCAACGATCATCGCGCGCTTTGCAAAGCTTGATGTGAACAACAAGACCTTCAGCGACATCAACGGCCACTGGGCACAGAAGAACATCGAGCTTGCCGCAGGCAACGGCTGGATAAACGGCTATGAAGACGGCACCTTCCGCCCGAACAACAACATCACCCGTGCAGAGACCTTCGCAATGATAAACCGCGTCCTCGATCGCCAGACCGAGAGCGTGTCCGACCTCCTGCCGACGTCCGAGATGAACATGTGGAGCGATAACCTGAACGAAAACGCATGGTACTACAAGGACGTACAGGAAGCGACGAACTATCATAAGTGCGACCGCGTGGGCGACAGCGTCTACGAGAAGTGGACCGAGAAGGTTCCCGACATCGACTGGGCGTCTTACCAGATCTGATCGCAAAAGCCAAAACCTATCACAAGGCAGCTTGTCTGCCTTGTGATTTTTTTATGTGCGTGGTATAATAAAATGATAATACTATTGATAATGCTATGCGGAGGCTGCCCGATTTGGATAAATTCGTTTTGAAATCTTCATATTCGCCGATGGGCGATCAGCCGGAGGCCATAGACACGCTTGTGCGTGGCATCGAAAACGGACTCGATGAGCAGGTTTTGCTCGGCGTGACCGGCTCGGGCAAGACCTTCACCATGGCGAGCGTTATCGAAAAGCTCAATCGCCCGACGCTTGTTCTGGCGCACAATAAGACCCTTGCGGCGCAGCTGTGCTCGGAGTTTCGCGAGTTTTTCCCGGATAACGCCGTGGAGTATTTCGTCTCGTACTACGACTATTATCAGCCCGAGGCGTATATTCCGCACACGGATACCTTCATTGAAAAGGACAGCGCCATAAACGACGAGATCGAGCGCCTGCGCCACAGTGCAACGTCGAGCCTTTTTGAGCGGCGCGACGTCATAGTCGTTGCATCCGTCTCGTGCATCTACGGTCTCGGCGACCCGATCGACTATAAAAATATGGTCATATCCCTGCGCCCGGGACAGACGCGCAATTTTGACGAGCTTCTGCGCAAGCTCATCGAGATACGCTATGAGCGAAATGACATCGCTTTCGAGCGAAATATGTTCCGCGTCCGCGGCGACACGGTCGAGATATTCCCGGCTTATGCAACGGATAAGGCCATCCGTGTCGAGTTTTTCGGCGATGAGGTGGACAGAATAAGCGAGGTGAACGTCGTGACCGGCGCGCCCGTACGCTATCTGAACCACGCTGCGATATACCCGGCCAGCCACTATGTCGTAAGCCGCGACAAAATGGCGCGCGCTATCGACGATATCCGCGCCGAGTGCGCCGAGCGCGTGAAATACTTTCAGGATAACGGCAAGCTGCTTGAAGCTCAGCGCATATCGCAGCGCACAAATTACGATATCGAGATGATGCAGGAGTTGGGCTACTGCTCGGGCATCGAGAACTATTCGCGCATAATCTCAAACCGCCCGGCAGGCTCTGCGCCAATGACGCTGCTCGATTACTTTCCGAAGGATTTCCTGCTGTTCGTGGACGAAAGCCACGTCACTCTGCCGCAGGTCAGGGCGATGTACCGCGGCGACCACGCGCGCAAGGAGTCACTGGTTGAATACGGCTTCCGTCTGCCGTCGGCTTATGATAACCGACCGCTCAAATTCGAGGAATTTCAGGAGCGCATAAATCAGGCCGTGTATGTCTCCGCAACGCCCGGCGACTACGAGCGCGAAAGGGCAGGGCAGATAGCCGAGCAGATAATCCGCCCGACCGGCCTGCTCGACCCCGAGATATCCGTTCGGCCGATAGAAGGGCAGATAGACGATCTTATAAGCGAGATCAATATACGCATCGAAAAGGGCCAGCGCACTCTGGTAACGACGCTCACAAAGAAAATGGCAGAGGATCTTACCGAGTACCTCGGAGCCGCCGGCATAAAGTGCAGGTACATGCACCACGATATCGGCGCGATAGAGCGTATGGAGATAATCCGCAGCCTGCGCCTCGGCGATTTTGACGTGCTTGTCGGCATAAACCTCCTGCGCGAGGGACTTGACCTCCCGGAGGTGAGCCTTGTTGCAATTCTCGACGCCGATAAGGAGGGCTTTCTTCGAAGCGAAACGAGTCTTATCCAGACCATCGGCCGCGCGGCACGCAACGCCGAGGGCACGGTGATCATGTATGCCGATACCGTGACGAGGTCGATGCGTCTTGCGATCGACGAAACCGAGCGCCGCCGCGCAAAGCAGGCGGCATATAACGCAGAGCACGGCATCGTGCCGAAAACGATAGTAAAAAGCGTTCGCGAGCTTATCGAGATATCCAGCGAGAGCGAGAAAACTCTGCGCCGTGCCGACGGAGTGAAGCTCACAAAGTCCGAGCGCAAGGAGCTTATCGAAAAGCTCGAAAAGGAAATGAAAGCCGCGGCAAAAATGCTTGAATTCGAGCTTGCGGCTCAGCTTAGAGACGAGATCGTCCGCCTGCGCGGCGAGGTGAAATGATGAAACTTCTTATACTTGACGGAAACAGCATAGTAAACCGCGCGTTTTACGGCATACGCGCGCTCACGGCTCCCGACGGAACGCCCACAAACGGCGTATACGGCTTCCTTGCCATACTCCGCAAGCTGCTTGATGATGAAAAGCCCGAGGCCGTGTGCGTTGCATTTGACCTCAAAGCGCCGACGTTCCGGCACCTGAGATACGCCGGATATAAGGCTCAGCGCAAGGGCATGCCCGAGGAGCTTGCCGTTCAGATGCCGATACTCAAGCAGGTGCTTGACGCAATGGGCATCCTGCGCCTTGAGCTTGAGGGCTACGAGGCCGATGATCTGCTCGGTACGGTCGCTGCGCGATGCAGCGCAGCCGGCTGGGACTGCCGCATCGTCACCGGCGATAAGGACAGTTTTCAGCTTATAAGTGAAACGACGCATGTCTGCCATGTCAAAAGCCGTATGGGGCAGACAACGACGACCGAGTATACTCCAAAGCTGTTTTTTGACGAGTACGGGTTTGAGCCAAAGCACATCATTGACCTCAAGGCTCTGATGGGCGACGGCTCGGATAACATCCCCGGCGTGCCCGGAGTGGGCGAGAAAACGGCTATGGGGCTTGTTCAGAAGTATAAGGATATCGAAACCATATATGCCGGGCTTGACACCATAGATGTCAAAGAGGGCATGCGAAAAAAACTGCGCGAGGGCAGGGAGAGCGCCTTTTTGTCCTATGAGCTTGCAACGATACACACCGATGCGCCGATAGAGTTTGCACCCGATGACGCAAAGTGGAGCGAGGACTATAAGCCTGAGTTGTACGATGTGCTCAAAAAGCTCGGATTTAATAAATTCATCGAAAAATGGGGCGTGAGCGAAAGTGCCGAGAGCGCGCAGAAGGCGATGACAGAGCGCATTGAATATGTTGAATATGCCTCGTTTGACGAGATAATGCAGGCTGTTCAGAGTGCCGACGAGATCGCCGTAACGGCGGATGAAAGCTTTGACAGTATTGAGATATGCGACGGGAGGGCAGTGTACATTGCACGTTGGAGCAGCCTTGGGGACGATTATTCAAAGCTGCTGAGCTTTGTGTTTTCGGATAAAGTCAAGAAGACTGCGCACAATGTCAAAAACCTGATGACGCAGCTCATTGCCGAAAAGCTGCCGCTTGACGGCTTTGTATACGATACGGCGCTTGCAGGCTACCTGCTTGACGCAACTGCCGGAGATTACAGCCTCGGCAGGCTCAGCATGGGCTATTGCGGCATGGAGCTTGACGGAGCGGAGGCTGTGTACAGACTGCGCCCTGTGACCGAGAAAAAGCTTGAGCAGCTTGGCATGACAAAGCTCTTCTACGAGATAGAAATGCCGCTGTGCCGCGTTTTGGCCGATATGCAGGAGCAGGGCTTTATGATAGATAAGGCGGCTCTCATGAGCTTTGGCGAAGGGCTGACCGGCACGATAGCGGAGCTGGAGCGCGCCATATACGAGCAGGCCGGGTGCGAGTTTAACATCAATTCGCCCAAGCAGCTCGGCGAGGTGCTTTTCGATAAGCTCATGCTCCCGGCCGGCAAAAAAACGAAAACCGGCTGGAGCACAAATGCCGACGTTCTTGAAAAGCTGCGCGGCAAGCACCCGATAGTGAACATGGTTCTCGATTACCGCATGCTCACAAAGCTCAAGAGCACATATGCCGACGGGCTTTTGAAGCTCATCGATCCGGACGGCAGGATAAGAACCAAGTTCCAGATGACCGTCACCGCGACCGGCCGACTGTCGAGCACCGACCCTAATCTTCAGAACATACCCATACGCAAGGAGCTCGGCAGCCATATCCGCGAGATGTTCATTGCATCTAAGGGAAATGTCCTTGTCGATGCCGACTACAGTCAGATAGAGCTGAGGCTGCTTGCGCATATATCCGGCGATGAGCATATGCGCGCGGCGTTTTTAAGCGGCGAAGATATACACACAGTTACGGCCTCGCAGGTGTTCAATACGCCGATCGATGAGGTAACGCCCTTGCAGCGCAGCCGCGCAAAGGCCGTAAACTTCGGCATAGTCTACGGCATATCACCGTGGTCGCTTGCGCAGGATATCGGCGTAACGCAGGGGGAGGCAAAGGCGTACATGGATGCGTATTTAAATAAATACGACGGTGTGCGCGAATATATGAAGTCCATCGTCGAAAAGGCAAAGCAGGACGGATATGTCACGACGATCTATTCGCGCCGCCGCGATCTGCCGGAGCTTAAATCGTCGAATTTCAACACAAGATCGTTTGGCGAGCGCGTTGCGCTGAATATGCCCATCCAGGGCACTGCGGCGGATATTATAAAGCTTGCAATGGTGAATGTGTATAACAGGCTCAAAGCCGAGGGACTAAAGGCAAGGCTCATTTTGCAGGTGCATGACGAGCTTATCTGCGAATGCCCCGAGTCCGAGGCGCAGACGGTTGCAGACATTCTGCGCGAGGAGATGAGCGGAGCTGCCAAGCTCAGCGTACCGCTCACGGTCGATGCGAAAATAGGCCACAGCTGGGCGGAGGCACACTGATGCTGACTTATGAACAAGCCGGGGACGTTCTCGACGATCTTGTTGACGAGCTGCCCGAGGAAATATTCAAAAACTTAAACGGCGGCGTCAGCTTCGTTGAGGACGCCGTGCGCAGCGACGACGGAAGATACACGCTCGGCATGTATTTCCGCGATAAAATGGGGCGGCATATCGAGCTGTATTACGGTTCGTTTACAGAGCTTTACGGAGACATGGATGATGAGACCTTCCGCCGACGCTTAAAGAGCACGCTCCACCATGAGCTTACGCACCATATCGAAAGCCAGGCCGGCGACCGCAGCCTTGAGCGTTGGGACGAGCGCCAGTCCGAGCTTTATGGTTTTGGCGGTATTGACGTAAAAAGCATACTGTTTGTGTGCGATGATAACAGCATGTCGCTTGTTGCAGAAGCGGTATTTAACTCGTCAAAGGGCGATTACTGCCCGGAGATCATGGCATATTCGGCCGGGATCGACGTTAAGGATGAGATAAATCCGCGCGTGAAAAAATGCTGCGAAGCGCTCGATATAAGGCTGCCGCACGGCTATCCTGTGCCGGTAACGCGCGAGCTTATCGAACGCTGCGATGTCGTGCTGTGCATGACGGCGCTTCAGGCGCAGAAGCTGTCGGACGAATATCAGGATATGGACGAGCGCATAATGTGTCTTGCCGATGAGGATATCTATCCGCCGACGCTGCCGCTTGGCTGGAAAAAGTGCGTTCTGCGCATTGAGGATGAAGCTCTTGCCGTCATAGACGAGCTGCGCGAGGAGGACATGTAATGGTGCGCATTGTCGATACAAGAGCCGAGCACATTGACGATATCCTGCGCATCGAGCAGCAGTGCTTTTCACTGCCGTGGACTCGCGAGCAGCTTACAGCTCAAATGACGGATTCCATGCATGTTTTTCTTGCTGCCGAGGCCGAAAACGGCAGGGCAGTTGGCTATGTCGGCCTTATGTACGTCCTTGACGAGGGGTATATATCAAACATCGCCGTGTCGCAGGACAGGCGGCGCGAGGGGATAGCCGATATGCTGCTTGACGAGCTTCGTGCACGGGCCGAGGCTAAGAAGCTAAGCTTTCTGACGCTCGAGGTGCGCCTTGGCAATGTGCCGGCGCAGAGCTTATATAAAAAACACGGCTACATCGAGGTCGGCCGGCGAAAGGGATACTACAGCCTGCCGAAGGAGGACGCCGTTTTGATGACTTGTTTTCTAAGTGAGGAAGAGAAATGAAAATACTTGCCTTTGAATCATCCTGCGACGAGACCGCCGTCGCCGTCGTTGAAAACGGCAGAAATGTGCTTACGGATCAGATATTCTCGCAGGCCGACCTGCACGCCATTTATGGCGGTGTTGTGCCGGAGATAGCGTCGAGAAGCCATGTCGAGGTCATATCCCGTCTTGCGCAGCGCGCCGTGGAGGCTGCAGGAATAGAAAAAAGCGATATCGATGCCGTCGCGGCGACCTATGCGCCCGGACTTATCGGGACTGTGCTTGTCGGACTCAACTTTGCAAAGGCAGCTGCCATGAGCCTCGGCGTTCCGCTTATCCCCGTGCACCATATAAAGGGGCACGTTGCGGCAAACTACATAGCATATCCCGAGCTTGAGCCGCCGTTTTTGTGCCTTGCGATATCAGGCGGCAATACGCTTATAATCGACGTGCGGAGCTATACGGACCTCAAGGTCATCGGCGCAACGCGCGACGATGCGGCAGGCGAGTGCTTTGATAAAACCGCACGCGTGCTCGGACTGCCGTATCCCGGGGGCAAGCCCATTGACGATCTTTCGCAAGGCGGCGACGATAAAAAATATCATCTGCCGCGCACGCATATTGAGGGGCATCCATATGAAATGAGCTTCTCCGGCCTTAAAACTGCCGTGATAAATATCGTGCACAATGCCGAGCAAAAGGGCGAGGAGCTGGACAGAGCCTCGCTTGCGGCATCCTTCACGGCCGCCGTGAGCGATGCTCTTGTGCCTCGCACAATGATGGCGGCAAAGGAGCTCGGCTATAAGAAAATCGCCATTGCCGGCGGTGTTGCGGCAAATTCGCGCATCCGTGCCGATTTCAAGGCTGCCGCCGAGAAAAACGGCTGTGAGCTGTTCGTTCCGCCGTTGAAGCTTTGCGGCGATAATGCGGCAATGATAGGCTGCCAGGGCTATTATGAGTACCTTGCCGGGAACACTGCCGGCTGGGATCTCAATGCATACGCGAATATGGAACTGTAAGGAGAGGGCGTATGGGCGTACATGACGGACACAGGGAGCGGATGAAAAGCCGCTTTGTCGAGGCCGGCCTTGATGGCTTTAACGATCATAACGCACTTGAGATGCTGCTTTTCTACGCCGTTCCGCGCAAGGACACAAATGAGCTTGCGCATAGGCTTTTAAAGCAGTTCGGCTCGCTCGCATCCGTTTTTGAAGCAAAGCACGAGGAGCTTATGCGTGTTGACGGGATAGGAGAAAACGCCGCAACGCTCATAAAGCTCATTCCCGAGGTCAGCCGTCGCTATCTGCTTACTAAAAGCCTACCGACGAAGGTTATCCGCCGCAGCGAGGATGCCGGTGCATATTTTGTCGCCAAGTTCATGTACGAGGTAAATGAGATATGCTATGCGCTGCTTTTAAACTCATCCAACGGTATAATAGCCTGCAAGGAGATAAGCCGAGGCGTTGTAAACGCAACGGAGGTCGGCATAAGAATGCTTGTTGAGGCGGCTATAAAAAGCAACGCTGCTGCCGTTATCATTGCCCATAACCACCCCGGTGCGCTGCCGCTTCCGTCGAAGGAGGATGAGTACTGTACCGTTCTTGTGAAGAAAGCTTTGGAGCTTGTCGATATAAAATTACTTGACCATATTATCGTCGGTGGCAAAGAGTTTCAATCTCTTAACAAAAATGGACTTATGTAAACGAAATGATGTTTTCAAAATGTAACAAAATTCGACTTCAGGACTCTACATAATTTTACATATCGGCGCTAAATACTGAAATTCAATGATTTTTCAGTGTTGGAAACTCTGTTGAAAATGTTGATAACTATTTGCAAAATAATTTTTTGAAATAATTATGTAAACGGTTTGCGACTGTTTTGTAGCATTGAAAAAGTGCTGAAATTCTTATATTTTTTATAAACATAAATTGTCAGCATAATGGCTTACAAATTTGAGCAATAACGAGCAGTTATAACTTTTTTTGTTTGACTTTATCGCCGCCATGTGCTAAAATGCGAAATGTCCTTTGCTGGTGTGGCTCAATGGTAGAGCATCTCACTCGTAATGAGAAGGTTGTGAGTTCGATTCTCACCACCAGCTCCAGGGAAAAAGATCACCGGGAAAAGTATTTGACTTTTCCCGGTGATCTTTTTATTGCAGCAAACTGCCGCAGACTTTTTTCAGTCATTTTCGGTGCGGATAAGGTTGCTGACATACGGACGCTTTCCGGACAGTACCTCGTCATAGAAATTCTGTTTCCGGTCGATATATGCAATGCTGTCCTCAAGCTCCTTGATCGTCTGGCGCAGCCGCTCCTGCTTTTTAGCCGGCATTTCCTTTCGTGGGATAATGGTCGATTCTCCGGCAAGGCAAAGCTCGAGATATTCCTTTCATATCCTCCGTGATTATAATTGCAATGAGGAGACAACAATGATTTTATTAGGGCGTAAGCTTAGATCAGCATCATAAGCGTTCCGCTGACTATGAGCACAAGGCCGTCCTGAAGCGCTTTATAGTAGCACAGCCACGAGATCGGTTCGCCGAGGAAGATCAGCGCCAGAATTATGGTGAGTATCGTTGAGGACTTGTCTATCGGCACGACCTTGTTCACATCGCCGAGCTGCAGCGCCCTGAAATAGCAAAGCCACGATGCGCCGGTCGCAATGCCGGACAGGATGAGGTATATCCACGTTTTTGCGTCCAGCCCGGTGATGGTCGGAGCCGAGCCGACTATCCAAACCATCAGCCACGAGAAAATAAGTACAACTATGGTTCGTATTGCCGTTGCGGCGTCGGAATCGGTCTTTTTGATCCCACATTTTGCGAGAACCGACGTCAGACCGGCAAAGAGAGCCGAGCCGAACGCGAAAAGTATCCACATAATGTTCGCCTTACTTTCTATATATCATGAGATCATTATAACACAGCCGCCGTCATTACGGCAGCGTATTATAAATTTTACATTATACATGTAAAAACACGGTGCATCCTGAAAGCTGCACCGTGTAATTTGTTTTTGCTTCGTCTCTCAATCGACTACAAAGTAGCGATAGAGGAAAGTTACGATCTGCGCGCGTATGCACTTGTCATTCGGAGAAAATGTTTTTGCCGTGGTGCCTTTTGTCACGCCGACTTCGACCGCCCAGTCTACTGCATCTGCATAAAATGCATGCTTCGGGACATCTGTAAAACCGGCCGATTTATCGGCTTGAGGATACATATCCCAGCGCCAGAGAAATGTAACGACCTGGGCCCGGGTGACGGTCGCTCCCGGCTGGAAGTGATCGGCGGTGACACCGGTGGTGATGCCTTCCTCGGAGGCCCACAGAACGGCTTTGTAGTAAAAACTGCCCTTTGGAACATCGACGAATTGGCAGACGGTCGATGCGGGCTCGGGGCATCCGGCTGCCCTCCACAGGAAGGTGACGACCTGAGCACGGGTGCAGCTTGCATACGGACTGAAAGTCGTTTCTGTAGTTCCGTTAGTTATGCCTTCATTGACTGCCCACAAAACAGCATCGTAGTAGTATGCCCCCTCCGAAACATCGGTAAAGTTGTTTGTGTACGGTTCATCCGGGTCATCCGGCAGGTCGGGATTTTCGCTGTCGCTGTCGGGGGCATATATGTTCCCGCTGCCATCTTTTGCGTAATAGTCATCGTATTCATCCATGGGTATGAAAACCGTGCTGCTTTCGCCGTCAGATATCGGGAGAGAAGCAAAGTCAACGGTGCGGACAGGCTCAAGCTCGGATGCGTCGTAAGTGTAGATCTCTGCACCGACGTTGGCTGCATCTGATCCGGAAACCGTGAAGCTGTATCCCGAACCCTCGGGCAAAGTGGCGATGAGCCCGATATCTGTCATCTCGAGTGATACCTCTCCGCTGACGCAGGTACCGTTTGCGTAGCTGCCGGCGGACTGGCCTTTTGTGTTCCAGAAATCGACCTTGATGTCACAGGTTTTAAGCTGCTTGTCCGCAGGCGGATACACCAGGACAGTGCGTGCGTGATAGCTGCTGTAGAAATCGTCCTCGCTCTGCAAATTGTCAACTTCCAGATGCGCAAGATAGTGCTCTAGATAGTGGGCAAGTCCGAGCGTGTTGAGATTCAGAAGAGCATCGGGGATCAGCGTATAATTTAACAGTGCACAACTGAGCACTTTCTTGAGTGCGCTGTTTGAGAGCACGCACCTTAAAGTGTCGCTCTTTTCAAAAGGAGAGCCGGGAGGGGTACCGAGCTCGCTTCCGGTGAAGTCCATTATATCCTGCTGGACATCTGTGTAGAGAACTTTTCCGAATGCGGAGCTGCCGCCGGGACCGTTTGTGAAGGCTACCTCGCAGAACCTATCCAAAAATGTGCGCTGAGAGGGTTTGATTTCTCGGGTAAACATTCCGGAGATCTCCTCAAATTTATCCCACAGCTTGTCGTTTTTATCGTAGGGAAGCGACAGCGTTGTTCCGTACCGCGTAAAGCCCCATGCCGTGGGAGCAACGCGCGGCACCAAGTCCACAGGACTTACTATGTTGAAAATGTTAGGGTCAAAAAACGTTTCTGCCGAATCGCGGGATGCGCCTGCCGGAGTTGCAAATGTGTAGACGTATATATCCACGACGTTGGGCTTTATTCCGCCGATGGTCGCGTTGTTCAGCGCACGCCCCAGGAGATTGGCAACGGCAGCGCCGCGGCTGAAGCCTACTGCCCAGATCTTCAGGTCACCCTTGATCTCGTGGCTCTGAACATAGTCACTAAGACCGCTCAGAACGTCGTTGGCAGCAGTCTGGAAGCCGTAATGGTTGCGGCTGAGTTTTTCATCGCTGTTGTACACGTTGAAGTTGCTTGCCCATTCGCCGCCGTAGCCGCCGCCGCGGATAGGAACGGCGATCAGGGTGTCCGTGCCGCCGTCTTTGTTGGCGATATACTTCATTGCCAGCGTGTAGGCGACCTTGTCCGATGTATCATCAAGCGGCACATCATAATTAACGTATTGAATCGAGCTGAAATTCAGATTGTTCAGCAGCTCCCGAACATTTTCGGTTCTGGAAATCGCCGTGCCGATGCCTTCGCCGCGCCATGTGGTGTTAGCATTTGTCGAGAAGGTCGTCATTTCAAGGCACAGTGAAGCCTTTGCAAGATCGGCACTGTAGCCGTAGCCGTCATCTTGAGCGTAGAAGTAATCGTCGGCGTAATCAAACTGCCAAGACCGTGTGTGGCCTATATTGCCCTCGAAATTGAAGTCAACGGTAATGGGCTCGTTATCTCCCGGCTTTGGATCTGTCGGCGGAGTTTCGGAGGGGACATTGGAAAGATCCCAATCTTTGAGAATGCTTGCGCGGCTTTCAAGAGTGTAGAGCTTGCTCTCGGCATCGGGCTTACCGTTGAGAACAGCATTGCCGTTGTAAGTATAGTTTACTGTAAGATCGTCAGCTACTCTGTTATTAATGCTTTGACCGCCGGAATTGCGAACACTGCTCGCGCTGCTGAGCGTGAAGAAATCATATGCGCTTCGGGAAGTGCTTGCGCATTCAACATTGACCTTTTCGAGGGCATTGGCGGAGTTTTTTGAGTCTTCGTCGCTGATGCCTGCCAAACGCGCATAACCGGGCGTCTGAATATTGACCGAGCCCATAACAAGGCAGCTGTCAATATCGGCAAAGCGACTGTTGTCGCCTATGCCGGCAACGCTGATATCGCTGTCTTTATTCGTGCCGGTGTATTTAAGGTCGATGTCAAGGTCGGCGATGCAGTTTCTTACTGAGCCTTTTCCTCTCGCAATACCGCATGTTATGAATCCTATGTTGAGCTTATCAAAACTGCGCCGTACTGTCATGCTGACATTGCAGTTTTCAATAAGGCCAGTGTCATCACCGTATGAGTTGTAATAAGCAATGCCGCAAATGCCGCTGTCAGTGCCCAAAACATCGTTATCTTTATCGGTGCTTATTACGGTAACATTAAGATTCTTGATGGTGCCTAAGTTTTTCTCAATGAGCGTGCTTTTGAGATTATATATAGTGTGGCCGTTGCCGTTAACAACTCCGCCTTTAGGCAAAGTGCCGCAGGCTGCGTTGTTAAGCGTGTCGTATGCAATGTTCTCTGCGCTTGCGTCGATATCGTTCATCAGCAGGTAATAGCCGTTGCCGATGTTCTCCTTCAGGTCTGCTAAAGTGTAGATCGGCACATAGCCATCGGGAATATCCGACGCGGCAAAGGCAGATGCCGGCAGCAGCGCGAGCGCCATCACAAGCGCCAAAAAACCGGCAAGAAGTCGTCTTTTCACAGGCTCGCCTCCTTAAAAGCGGTAAAACTCGGTCTGGTCGCTGTCGGGACGGTAAACGGAAACAAAGCTTCCGTCGGAGCTTGAATATGCGTAAACCTCCGATGCGTCAACGCCGGCGAGTCTTATAAGCTCTTCGCCGTCAAGGCCGAGAACGACTGCGTCGCCGTTATCGTCGGTAACGGAGAGAACAAGCTCATTGCCGGCAATGCTTCCGCCGCCAAGCTCGGAAATTATCTTGTTCATTTCCGGCAGCACAACGGTGAAATACGGATCCTCCGAGGTCTGAGTCCAGCTTAATATCTTGCGCTCTTCCTTGAGTGTGCCGTCAAGGCCGTAGATCTGAGCATAAAGATCAAATGTCTTAGGCTCGCCGTCCGGGAAATACACGGTGTCGGCAGACACCTCGTTGCCGTCTGCGTCCTTCCAGATAAAGCGTACAAGACCGTTTGCACACAGAACTACCTCCGCACCCTCTTCGCCTTGAATGACCTGCCCTGTTACGACATTTATCGCGTAGTAGCGAGTGCCGTAGCCTTTTGCAAGCCACGATGCCACAAACCAGCCGTTTGTGCCGCTGCCGTCAAGAATGCCGAGATCGTAATCGAGAGTGTATATTAGCTTGCCGCTGGTTACGGCCGGAGTACCTGTTGCGGCAACTCCCGGACCTGTGGGCTGCTGCGTAGGCTCGGCTGTAGGCTGCAAAGTTTCGGCGGCGCCGACGTCGGGCTTATCGTTTGCGCCGCCGCATGCGTCGAGTATCATAAGCAATGCAAGCAGCAGGCCGATAACAGAAGCTTTTCTCTTCATGGTAACATCCTCCGTGATTTACATGTTTATATTAAATTCAATTTCAATATCGTTTACAGAGAGCCTGCCGAGCCCGGCTTTGCCGACGGTTTTGACGTAGCAGCCGCCGGAGCCGCCCTTGAGGGATATTATCTCGGGGCCTATAAGCTCAAGCGCGCCGCTGCATTTTAAAACAACAGGCTCCTGCCAATACGGAGCGAGGCTGCCGTATTCGTCAAGCGCGCGTATGCGAACCTCGGCAGCATCGTATGTGTTACCCTCGGAAAGCTCTGTTTTGCTCGGAACTGCTTCAAAATGGACTTTCTGACCCGGCGAGCGAGTCACTCTTTTTATTACCTCGCCGTCTCTTATCGCGTCAAAGCGCCACTTCGTGGCCTCGCCGCCCCAGTTGCCGACGTATTTTCCGTAAAGCTCAACGCCGTCGGAAAACTTAAAGCCCTTTGTTAGCATAAGCCGCGCAAACTTTGCAAGAATTTTCGGAGGAAGTGCGCTCGGACCGGATTTGGCAACGGCAAGCAGGCATTCTTTAACAGTGGCGGCCGTCTTTTCGTCAAAGCCCTCCTGCGTTATAAGCAGCTCGCCGATAAAGTCGTCAATTATGACCGGTGGATGGGGGAGAGCGGGATATTCATCTTTTCCGGGGAAAAACTCGCGGACGAAAACTCCGTCCTTATAAAGCTTCACGCTGTCGGCGTTGGTGAAAACATAGACCTTGCCGATATCGCCTGCCGGGTGCTCGCCGATATCCATGGACGAGGAGACAACGCAGCAGGGAACGTTGTCGCTCTGGCTTGCATAAACCGCGGCCGCGAGCTTCGGATTGCGGAACATGTCCATAACGCCGTGGTAGCATATCCCGTCGCCGCTGCCGAAGTCCTGATGCGTGTTGTAGTCAAACATGCACCACGGGAATATGCCGCAGATATCGTCGGCGGAATACATCGCGTCGAGCACCTTCGCGTGTCTGAGCGCGTGGCTGAGCCTGTGCCGCTCATCGTCAAAGGGCTTTGTCGGGAACATGTGCCCGTTGCACTCGGAAACGAAATACGGCCTGTGCTTCTTGCTCGTCACGTTCTTTTTCGCTTTCAGACCGGCATTGTCGCCGGTGTGCGAAAAGTCGTTGTATGCATAAACATCCTCAAGCAGCCGGCTTTTTTCAAGGTACCTGACGCCGCTCGTCTGGCGGCCGGAGTCGAGTGTGTGCGCAACGGCATTCGTTTTTCTGTAAAGCTCGTCGCAGTCCTGCGATTCGTTTATCCTGACGCCCCACAGCATGATAGACGGATGGTGCATATACTGCCGCACCATTTCATCGGTGTTTTTAACCGCCTGCCGCTTCCAGTCCTCGTCGCCGATATGCTGCCAGCCGGGAATTTCGGTAAACACCAAAAGTCCAAGCTCGTCGCAGCGTGATATAAAGTGCTGCGACTGCGGATAGTGCGAGGTGCGCACGGCGTTAACGCCAAGCTCGTTTTTTAGTATCTCGGCGTCAAGCTCCTGCACCGATTTCGGCATGGCGTAGCCGACATAGGCGTATGACTGATGCCTGTTAAGTCCGCGCAGCTTTATCCTCTGACCGTTGAGATAGAATCCGTCGTTTTCAAACCTCACGGTTCTGAAGCCGAAACGCAGGCTCTTTTCATCAACGACCTCGCCGCCGCGCATTGCGCGAACACGCGCCGTGTGCAGAGCAGGGGAGTCCAAGCTCCAAAGCTGTGCATTCGGAACGCTCAGCTCAAACGCCTTGCCGCAGGCCGAGGCAATGACCTTGCCGCTGCCGTCAACGATATCGGTAGCAACGCTTTCGCATTCGCTTTCTATCCTCACTCGCAGCTCGTGCAGGCCGGTGTTCTCGATAAGAACTTCTTTGATATACTCGGGATCCTTTACCTCAAGCGTCACCTCGCGGTAAAGTCCGCCGTAGCACAGATAGTCGATGACAAAGCCGAACGGCGGAATGTTAAGGCTCTCGCGCGTGTCGAGCCGAACGTCAATGATGTTTTCGCCGCCGAAATTAACGCTGTCCGTTATATCAACTGAAAACGCCGTGTAGCCGCAGGCGTGATATCCGACACGCGTTCCGTTGCAGAATACCAAAACGTTCGATAAGGCCAGTTGCCCTGCCTCTCCGAGGGAGCGGTAACGCTCTTTCTTTAGCCGCAGACCCTTTGATAGTCGCGGCAGTCGATATAATTATAAGGTATCTCCCTTGCCGTGTGCGGCAGACGGACGGAGGACGCCTTGTCAAAGCCTGCGTCGTAGTCCTCGGTAAACAGCCAGCCGTTATTGAAAGCAATGTCCATATCGTAGCTCCTTCGAATTTTTAATGTAATTTTATCATATCCGCGATGCAATGCAAGATGTAGTTGATTTTAAGGCCATAAAACTATATAATATTTCTGAAATTTTTAGATCGGAGTATGAGAATGGATAAGCTTCTGAACACAAAACTGTTTCTGCTGGATATGGACGGCACGCTTTACCTCGGCGACGAGGTGTTTGACGGCGCGGTGGACTTTATCGATACCGTTAAGAAAAGCGGCAGAGAGTATATATATCTGACCAATAACTCCTCGCGCGCCGGCGTTGACTATATAACACGCCTTAGAAAGCTCGGCTTTCCCTGCGAGAAGGAAAATGTTTTCACCTCCGGCATGGCAACGGCAATGTATCTCAACAGCCGCCACAAGGGCGAGCTTGTCTATCCCGTCGGAACTCCGGCGTTTTTGGGCGAGCTTGAAAGCTACGGCGTTCCCCTTGGCGACAGCGAGGAGGTCGGCGTTGTCTGCGTTGGCTTTGATACGACGCTTACTTATGAAAAGCTCGATAAAGCCGTGCATTACCTTCGCCGCGGCGCTGCATTCGTTGCCGCAAACCCCGACTGGGTGTGCCCCATGCCGGCAAATGAGGTCCTGCCCGACTGCGGCAGCATCTGCGCGCTTTTGACCGCCGCAAGCGGAGTCGAGCCGGTGTTTATCGGCAAGCCGAACCGCAATATGGTTGACATAATATCCGAACAGACCGGCGTTCCCAACGAAAATATCTGCTGCGTCGGCGACAGGCTTTATACCGATATAGCCGTTGCGCAGAATGCCGGCGCAGTGTCCGTGTGTGTACTGTCGGGCGAGAGCAGCCTTGAGGACATTGAAAAAGCCGAGCGCAAGCCGGACTATGTTCTCAAAAACGTCGCGGAGATCGCGGATATACTCAAAGCACACATGTGATTTACAGAATGTTATTTAATTTTCGCACAAAGTGTGTTATAATAGCTTAACGGTCGGGAAAACTCTAACAGATATTAGATAATAAAAAGGCCTTTCACGATTATTTCGTGCTTGACAGGTTTGAAGCCGGCATAGAGCTTGCCGGAACGGAAGTTAAATCCCTCAGAGCGGGAACGGTCAATATGAAGGACTGCTACTGCACGATCAAAAACGGCGAGCTGTTTGTCAGATCGCTGCATATAAGCCCGTATGAAAAGGGCAACATTTTCAATAAAGACCCCGTGCGCCCGAGAAGACTGCTCATGCATAAGCGCGAGATAGTCAAGCTCAACGCAAGAGTTATGCAGGAGGGCGTGGCGCTTATTCCGCTGTCGCTTTATTTTAAGGACAGCAGGGTGAAGGTCGAGCTTGGCCTGTGCAAGGGCAAAAAATTGTATGATAAACGAAATGACGACGCAAAGCGAGAAGCTGCGCGCGACATTGAAAGAACTTTGAAGGAGAGACACTGATGAGCAATCCTGTAGTAACAATCGAAATGGAAAACGGCGATATCATAAAGGCCGAGCTTTATCCCGAGGTCGCACCCAATACGGTCAACAACTTCATCTCGCTGGTAAAGAATAAGTTTTATGACGGCGTTATCTTCCACCGCGTCATTCGCGGCTTCATGATCCAGGGCGGCGATCCTCAGGGCATTGGCGTAGGCGGCCCCGGCTACTCTATCAAGGGCGAGTTCAAGATGAACGGCGTTCCCAACGATCTCAAGCATACTCGCGGCGTCCTGTCGATGGCGCGCGCAATGGCGCCCAATTCCGCCGGCAGCCAGTTCTTCATCATGCATGAGGATGCACCCCATCTCGACGGCCAGTATGCCGCGTTCGGCAAGGTCATAGAAGGTATGGAAAATGTCGATAAGATCGCAAATTGCATGACCGGCAGAAACGATAAGCCCATACACCGTCAGGCAATGAAGAAGGTCACTGTCGACACCTTCGGCATAGACTATCCCGAACCTGAAAAGATGTAACGCACTATGGGGTGCGGTCATCCGCACCCCGTGTAAAGCAATAGTCCAATTACCGGACGGCGTTGCAGTGCGACGCGGTACAATGTTACCGTCGAGCTGACGCGAAGATCACCGCCCGACTACCGGACGGCGTTGCAGTGCGACACGGTATAATGTCACCGGTCGTGCTGACGCAATATAGAACAGTACCAGCCTAAATACGCTACTGAAATGGGGATGTACCGGTTTCGACGGGGGTATGGAGGCAGGAATAGCGAGCGGATGCGCCTACCATCCTAAAAATGGGCAGCTTATAAATTAAAGAACAACAACGATACTGTTCTTCTCGCTGCTTAATTAGCGAGCGTTCCCTCCGGGAGGACCACGGCCCGGAACGGAGCGTCGATCAGTGGTGCCCGTGAGTGTGCAAAGCTTTGAGCACACCACGCATAATGAAGCTACCGACTCTGCGAGCCTGACGGCCGGCGCGCAGGGAAGGGAATATAAATGACCGTATGCGCTCGGAGAAGTTCCTGTTAAAGTGCTTTCGGACGGGGGTTCAACTCCCCCCATCTCCACCATATCCACCGCAGCATATCTGCTGAGGTGGATTTTCTATTGCCAACGCGGTGAAAATATGGTAAGCTGAATCAAAAATAATGAAATGAGATGTCAAAAATGACAGAATCGCTGTTTTATATTCAAAGAATCCGCGCGCAATACGACACAGGCATTTTTTCCAAATCCGATAAGCGCATAGCCGACTATCTGCTCGAGCATCCCGGCGCAGTTGACGCTGAAACTGCAAGCTCGATCGCCGAGAAGGTGGGAACAAGTCCGGCAACAGTCGTGCGCTTTTGCCGCAAGCTCGGCTTCAAGGGCTTGACGGATATGAAAAACAGCGCCGCATATACGAACTATATTGAAAGCTCGACCACGGATATGGACCTGAAAAAGGGCGACAATGCGGAGACTGTCACTAACAAGGTCCTGCAGTATATGAAGATGGTGCTTGACCAGCTGAAGCTGTCGCTCGAGCCGGAGCTTTTGCAGAAGGCAGCCGATAAGCTTGCCGATGCAAATCATGTTGTGATACTGGCCGAAGGCGGTTCGGGCACGATCGCGAGGGCTGCATACGATATTTTTCTCAAACTTGCAATACCGTGCCGCATTGTTGATGATATAATGTTTCAGATCATGGAGATAAGCATGATGGACGAAAACGATGTGCTGTTTTTGATCCTCAACTCCGGCAGAACATATAACGTTTTGCAGAATGCATCTTACGCAAAGCAGCGCGGAATATACACCATCGGCGTTGTCGGCACGAAGGGAACACCGCTGTCGAAATACCTTGATATCGAGCTGCCGACATGCATTTTCAGCAGCAGTTATCTGAGCGATATCTCCGCTGCACGCCTGTGCGAGCTTGTGACGGTTTCGATCCTTCACTCCATCATGGCGCTTACACGTGACAGCGAACAAATGAAACGCGGAGAGCGTATTGCTAACTCAATCGAGCTTAAACGTATCCCGGGAAATCAAAAATTCTGAATATAATATCCAGTAAACTTCAACTTAAAAGTACGGTAATTTATGAATTACCGTACTTTTTTACGTTTCAGGAGATAAAATTGTTTGCTTATTAACAAACTATTCGTGTTTTTTACCAAAAACAAAATGTGCATTTTATGCAGTGCAACGAATTTCATAATTTAAGCTTAAAAATGAAATGAAATTTCAGTTTTCGCTTGATTTGCACCAAAAACTCTGCTAAGATTTATATAGAAATTGTTGATGATGATGAAAGAGCAAAAGTGATTGTATTGAATGCTTGGCGGCTGATTTGAACTAAGGAGAATATCAATGAAAGTTTTAATGATCGGGGCAGGGGATATTGCAAAATCCCATGCCAGAGCCGTTGAGAAGCTTGGCGGCGAGATTGTAGGCGCTTTCGACGTAAGCGAGAATGCGCTCAAGTCCTTCAAAAAGGAATTTTACTGCGACGTAATAAGCTACGAGCAGATCCCGGAGTATGTCGAAAAGGCAGACTACGCAGTTATTTCGACGCCTCCGACGAAGCGCCTTGACTATGTCGAGATGGTTCTGTCAAAGCATGTTCCGCTGTATCTTGAAAAGCCCATTGCCACAACTCTGGAAGATGCAGAGAAGATAGTTGCCATGGCAAAGCAGTATGACGCGAAGATAATCGTCGGCTTTGCCCACCGCTTCCGTCCTGCGTTTGTCAAAATGTACGATATGGTCAAGTCCGGCATGTTCGGCGAACCCGTCAACGTTTTCAGCTACCGTGTCGGCGCAGGCTTTGGCTACGGCAAGAATAACGCCATGTACGGCAACTCCTGGCGCACCGACCCCAAGCTCGCATGCGGCATGACTATCGAGTCTGTATCGCATGAGTTTAACCTTCTGACCTCGCTGGCAGGCGAGTTTGATACCATTGCCTGCAACGTCAAGGGAACCATAAGCAACGTTCCGCAGTTTGACACCAACTCGACCATGGTCATGAGATGCAAAAACGGCGCAGTCGCCTCGATAATGACGAGCTGGAGCTCCGGCGCCGGCGCAAACCTCAAGGGCTATATCGGAACAAACGGCAGCATTCTGCTGCGCGGCCGCAACATGTTCGAGTTTGACTCTCTTACATATAAAACAGTAGATATGGATCACGAGGAGAGCATCACATTCAATGATTCCTATGATCTCAACAAGGACGAGGTCATCTACCATGTCCACGTTTACTTCCAGGACTGCCTGAAGAACAACAAGCCTGTTGAGATCGGCGGCCTGTCCGAGGGTATGAAGGTCCTCAAGCTCTCGAATGCAGCTCTTAAATCCGCTAAGGAGCAGAAAACCATAGCTCTCGGTGATTACTACACCCTTTAAGCGAGGAGGATACAAATGAACGAAAAAGTCAGTATGCTCAAAGAAAGAGCAAAAGAACTCAGAAAAACGGCGCTGACGATGATTTTCGAGGCACAGTCCGGTCATCCCGGCGGTTCGCTGTCGTCAGCCGACATCGTAACGGCTCTGTATTTTTCCGAAATGCACGTTGACCCGAAAAATCCGCAGTGGCCTGACAGAGACAGATTTGTTCTTTCAAAGGGCCATGTCTGCCCGATCCAGTACGCGGCGCTCGGCAGCCTCGGATTTTTCCCGGAGGAAGTGCTGCACACCCTGCGTCAGGAAGGCTCCATGCTTCAGGGTCACCCCAGCATGCTCAAATGCCCGGGCATAGATATCTCCACCGGCTCACTCGGCCAGGGAGCTTCCTGCGCCGTCGGCATGGCTCTTGCAGGTAAGCGCGACCATAAGGATTACCGCGTGTTCACGCTCCTCGGTGACGGCGAGATGGACGAGGGCATAGTCTGGGAAGCAATGATGAGTGCAAATCGATATCAGCTTGACAATTTCGTCATGATGGTAGATAATAATGGTCTCCAGCTCGATGGTCCCTGCGATCAGATCATGCCGCATATCGACCTGAGCTCAAAGGCGGCAGCCTTCGGCTTTGAGGTCTACGATATCGACGGACACGACATGCAGCAGATACTTGACGCTTTCGATAAAATACGCGCAGCCAAAAACGGCAAGCCCAAATTCATCAATGCAAAAACCGTTAAGGGCAAGGGCGTTGATTTCATGGAAAATCAGGTTTCGTGGCACGGCACGGCTCCCAATGCCGAGCAGTATGCCGACGCAATAGCGCAGATAGACAGGAGCTGAGATCATGGAAAAAGGTAAAATGATAGCTACTCGCGACGGCTTCGGGGACGAGATCGTTGAGGTCGGCAAGGAAAATAAGAATATCTATGTGGTTGACGTTGATATCGGCAAATCCTGCAAGACCGCAAAGTTTATGAAGGCTCTGCCCGATCAGTACGTCAATGTCGGCATTGCCGAGCAGAACGGCGCCGCGCTCTCGGCCGGTCTTGCATCCACCGGCAAGATCCCGTTTGTCGTGACCTATGCGGTGTTCGGCTCGCTGAGAATGTGCGAAATGATCCGACAGGAGATGTGCTACACCAATCTCAATGTCAAGATCGCATGCTCTCACGGCGGCGTTACCCCGGCAAACGACGGCGCAAGCCATCAGGCGATAGAGGATATGGGCGTTCTGCGTACCATTCCGAACATAACCGTTATCCAGCCGGCAGATTATGTTTCGGCAAGAAAGCTCGTCCGTGCCGCGGCCGAGACCTACGGCCCGATGTATCTGCGCTTCACGCGCGACGCCGTTCCCGTCATATATGACGAGGATCAGGAGTTTACCATCGGCAAGGCTGTCCGCCTGCGCGACGGTAAGGACGTTGCGATAATCGCGATCGGCGATACGGTGCGCCTTGCACTGGATGCCGCGCGCGAGCTTGAGAGCAAGGGCATAAGCGCAAGAGTTCTCGATATGCACACGCTCAAACCGCTGGATAACGAAGCTGTCGATGCCTGCATTAACGATATCGGCAAGATAATCACCGTTGAAGATCACAACATCATAAACGGTCTTGGCAGCGCGGTGTGCGAGCGCACAGCCGAGGCAGGGAAGGGCAAGGTCGTGCGCATCGGCATACAGGACTGCTTCGGCCAGTCCGCGCCGTATGAGCGCCTGCTTGCCGTCAACGGCATTACGGTTGAGAATATCGTTGAAAAAGCAATGAAAGGATTTTGATTATGCCACTGGTAACAACCAAGGAAATGTTCAGCAAGGCCTACGCAGGCGGATACGCCGTAGGCGCATTCAATGTCAATAACATGGAGATCGTGCAGGGCATCACCGAGGCCGCCGCAGAGCACAAAGCTCCGGTCATCCTCCAGGTGTCCAAGGGTGCGCGCGCATACGCAAACCATACCTATCTCATGAAGCTGGTTGAGGCTGCGGTCGAGGAAACGGGCCTTCCCATAGCGCTGCATCTTGACCACGGCGACAGCTTTGAGCTTTGCAAATCCTGCATAGACGGCGGCTTCACCTCCGTCATGATCGACGCATCCTCCAAGTCATTTGAGGATAATATTGCGCTCACCCGTAAGGTCGTTGAGTACGCTCACGATCACGGCGTTGTCGTCGAGGCAGAGCTTGGCACTCTCGCCGGCATTGAGGATGAGGTAAATGTTTCCGCCGAGGATTCGTCCTACACCCGTCCCGAGGACGTTCAGGAATTTGTCGAGCGCACCGGCTGCGATTCTCTCGCTA
>MNSZ01000032.1 GCA_001916715.1 Firmicutes bacterium CAG:24053_14 | reverse complement strand
ATGAAGCCAGCAACATTTTCCCCAAGCACCCAACGGGGCCGCAGCTCGGTAATAACGCGGCACATTTCCGGCCACAGGTAGCGTTCATCCGCAAAGCCCCTTCGCTGCCCTGCGGTGGAGAAGGGCTGACAGGGAAAGCCGCCTGAGATGACGGTAACTGTTTCAAGTCCTGTTTTTTCAAAAAACGCCTCCTTCGTAAAAGTAGTAATATCCCGGAATCTCGGCACATCCGGCCAGTGCTTTTCCAGAACGGAATAGGGATAGTCTGCCCACTCGCATTGACAGACGGTGCGGAAACCCGCCGCCTCCGCCGCCAGATCAAGCCCACCGATGCCGGAAAACAGGCTTACATGGGTCAGCTGATTTGCTATTTTGTATTCACCTCCTGATTTTGGGCATAGAAAAACCTCGCTTCGGTTGAAGCGAGGTTTTCTTCATCGTGAATATAACTTTGAAATTGGTAATGCAGCACATTCTTCTTTATCGAAATACAAGTACAAGAATTGATGGTACTTTTTCTGATAAATGTCCTCAAACTCAAATTTCAAAATAGAATGATATTTCTGAGTTACCTTGGAAAAATCAAAAACGAGGTTGAACTCCCCAGCGTTCGCACACAAATTGTACTGCGGAGATATAAGCCAGCCACTTTCATTTTTTACAGGTTCGGCATCGACACCGGTTTCCTCATAGTATGTATAGCCCTTATAATCAATCTTATCGTAAAAATCATCAATGGGCGTTGTAGCTATTTCATCAAGAGATGCCAGCCCCTTAACACTTTTTAGATCGTAAAGGTACACACATACCTGAAATGCTGTTGATAATCCCTTGTTTGTTACCTTGATATTAGCACTCTTCCTAAATCCATCTGGCTCCGTTTTTCCTGGTGTTCTAAGAATAATATATCCGTCATTGTAGATTCGGCCATCTGTGTCATTAAATATTCGGAATACTTTATTCTGGGCGTTGTTGTCAAGTGTTGAATATGCGTCAACATCCAAACAAGGAACAACACTTAACTCTTGCTGCTTTTTCAAACACCACACAGATAAAAACAAGCCTCCAACCACACCGACAAACCCCAACCAGTCCCATCCTCCTGTTGGAAATGAGTAATTAAACCACATCGGAAGAAGTACAAACCACAGATATGTTCCAAAGACAAAAGCAACCATGTATCCTACATATTTCTTCAATATACATACCTCCTCACTATGAACGCCAACATTATAGCATACATATTCCCGATAAGGTAGAAGAAATATTTATTGTGACTAAGCGTATTATACTGAAATTGCCTTATTTACTGTTTTTTGCGGCTCTTTTTACCATGGCATTGTGTAACTAGGGTCAGCTCAGTCATAGTCGGCCTCGCTGCCGTCCGGGTCATAGGGCGTCAGATGCGCGCGCCGCAGCTTTGCCTCCAGAATGTCATAGCAGTTGACGCCCTGATCCTCCGCAAAGCCCCACCTGCAGTACATCCTGCGGATCGCCGGGTGGTCGCCGGAGAGGTTCTTTTGCAGCCGCGCAAGCTGCCGCTCCGTTTTTACATCCAGAACACGATTACGGAGATATCCGTACTGTGCCAGCAGGTCAAAGAGATCGCCCACCAGCATACGGAAGGCGCTGCCGGAAATGATGTAGGCGGGATCATTGCTGGAAGCTGCACGCTGCTTTTCTCTGATTTTTGCATCATGCTCTTTCAGTACGGCAGTCAGCGGCGTAAGCTCCGCCGCCTTCAGTTCGGCAAGATCATCCCGGTCCCCGAACGCCAGGTAGCGTCCGGGAATGAGCCAGTCGTCAAACTTTTTCTCCGCGATCTCGCCGTAGTGCTTTGACGTCTCGACCAGATTTGCCATGTCCTCCTCGTCCTTCACCTTCCCGGCGAGGAATGCGAGCTGATGCAGCAGACCGTAAAGATGCACCTCGTCACGGATATGCTTTTCGTAGGTTTTGCTGTCGATCACATATTTCATATCTTGTCCCATCCTTTCCTTATCTGCTTTCCCCGTCGTGGGCGACCTCGCTGGGCTTGGTCGTGAGAAGTTTATACAGCTCTGTATCCTTCGGGAACTCGTCCCGGAACGGAAGGATCACATTCTGGAAGAACAGAAGACCGCTGCCGGGGTCCGCGTTGGTCACATAGGCAAGCTGCTCGGCGGAAATGTTCAGCCGCTCCGTCATCAGCTTGCGGTCGCCAGCAGACAAGTTCAGCAGGTAGATGAAATCGCTGTTTTCCAGAATGTTTTCGATCTCCGGCGAGGAAAGCTGGTCTTTCGGGTTCTGCGTTGCCCCGGTCGGGACGCCGCCCCACTTTCTGAAACGCTTCCAGATCTCGGCGCTGTATGCCGCCGTCTGTTCCTCCTTCA
>MNSZ01000031.1 GCA_001916715.1 Firmicutes bacterium CAG:24053_14 | reverse complement strand
GCATGGCTTCTGCTCTCTGGGGCTGCTGTGCTGCATCGTGCAGCGCATGGAGATAGGTCAACAGGCGGTCTTTGTCGGTGGCTGACAGGCTGCGGACACGGCAGAGGACTTCTTGCCACTGGGCTGCGGTCATACCGCTGCACCCCCTTCCAGCAGCTTGGCCACGCTCTTGCCGGCTTTTGCTGCGGCTGCATCCAGTGCGGCCAGCTTCCACAGAAAGCCGGTGTCAACCTTGGCGGTCAGGCTCTCACCCTTGTGGATCGCTGACACGATGTAGCCCTGCTGGGCGTACTGCTGCCGGATCCAGCTCTGCGGGGTCTGGTTCAGGTGGTCGAGCGTGTTTATCCGGCCACCATCCAGCACGATGCTTTCCCGGTGCAGGGAGCGGGGCTTTGCTTCCCGCTGGTCGATGTACTCCACCTCAAAGACGTGCAAGCTGATTTTCTTCTCCAACTTCATGGTCATATCCTCCCATCATGCCCGGCGGGCTTCCATCTTCCCGCCGGGGGTCTCTGCTCGTGTTACAGGGCTTCCAGCGGCTGCACCTGCGATGCACCGAAGAACGATGCCCGGTAGGTCTGGCCGTCTCCCTTGCTGCTGTGGATCAGCACCGCCTGAAATAGAGCCTTTGCGCCATGCTCCACCATGTACCCGGCGGCTTTCCAGCCTGCCCAAGTGTTCACGGGCTCGGTGATCCCGGCGGCCTGCTGGGCTTCCTCAATGCGCTGGGCGTTGACCGGGGCGGCCTTTGCGCTGTTCCATGCCCGGTGCAGGGCTTCGGCAAAGCTGCTCACACCCTTGCGGTACAGCTTCCACGCCTTGTGCATGATCTCGGAGAGATTGTACTTCTTCATTCTGTCCTCGCTTGGTGGTTCGTTGGTAGCGGTCGCCGGGCCATTTTCTTTTATACAGCTTATCAGGAAGTGGGTTACTGTCTTAGCTGGCGTTCTGCTCTTGCGCTCCCGGTACATCCTTCGCCCCTTGCCTTCCGGTCGTGCTTCCCTTGCTGTGTCTATATTATATCACTTGAATCTAGTGATTTCCATTGGTATTATCACTAAATATCAGTGATAAATCTTGTTATAATTTCACTTGTTTTTAGTGATGACGAAATGTATAATGGGTGTAGGAAAGGAGAGAAAAATATGTCCATAAAGTACAAGACCGAGATTTTGCCAGCACTGAAAGCTATCGGCTACACGCAAACTCGAATCAGGGATGAAAAACTCATGGGACAGGCTACTTTGCAGCAGCTGCGTCATGGTGAACTTGCATCATGGAAAACGATAGACACGGTTTGCCGCTTGCTCGACTGCCAGCCGGGTGATCTGCTGGAGTATGTGGCCGATGAGATTCCGAACGCTGAAACAATAGCAGCCATCAAGGAATTGGACAACGGCGGCGGTGAGCATTTTACAGGCTCCACGGAAGAATTTGTCAAGAAGCTGCTGGATGAACCCGCCGGGGAAGAATGAAATTTCTTCGTTGAATCGTTCTTCGGCCAAATTTAGAGCTTGACAAAGTTCAATCCATCGTGTATAATGCCATCAATGAAACCCGACCGGCCTCTCAACGATGCGCATTAGGTCGGGTATTTTTTTGTTTATAAGACATTGGAAGTGAAGCCATGCCAACAACAGATCAAACAAAGCCGTTCAAAAATTACGATGAACAAATAGCGTTACTCCGTGAAAGAGGGCTTATCATTACAGATGAAGCCTATGCCCGGGACGTTTTGAAGCGAATGAACTATTATCGCTTTAGTGCGTACTCGTTGACGCTGCGGGAAAATGACCGCTTCTTCCCAGAAGTCACGCTTCAGGACATGGTAGCCCTTTATGACTTCGACCAAGAGTTTAGAAGTCTTATCTTCAAGTATGGAGCTATCGTTGAAACGGTCGCCAGAGCGTATATCGCCTACTACCACGCTCAGCAGCACGGCCCGCTGGGGTATCTGAATAACCAGAATTTTGAGGTTGAACAGTACCATGCTGTATTTCTGAGTACTCTTAACAGGGAGATTTCCAGATCTGAGGAGCCGTTTATCATCCATCACAAGCGCGATAAGCGGGGCGTGTATCCGCTTTGGGTGGCTGTCGAGGAAATGACATTCGGCACACTCTCACAGTTCTACAAGAATATGTTGGAAGCGGACCGCGAGGGGATTGCACAGCAGTATTTCGGCCGCAAGTCTGTTTACATTGAGAACTATCTGCAATGTGCCGTTGTCGCTCGGAACATAGCTGCACACGGTGGCCGCTTCTATAACCGCACAAGGCTTAGCCCGGCGGTAAAGTTGCCGTTGATGATGCGCCGGAACAATGTAGATAACAGCTCACCGTTTGCTTATTTCTATGCAATCTTTGAATTGCTACCAGATGCCGACAAGTTCAGCTATATCCGGGAAATGGAGAAGCTGTTCCATAAATACCCGGCGGCTGAACCATCGCGGATGGGCTTTCCTGTGAATTGGAGAGCGTTGTTGAATGTTCCCGGTGAATCAGATACTTAAATAACCGGAGGACGGAACAGACAGCCGTCACCCTTTGTTTGGAAATGCGGGAAGTGTCGTCCCGCCCGGTTACAGAAGGCCGTTGCAGAAATGCAGCGGCCTTTTGTTTTTGCATCATGCAGGAGCCGCCCGCCGAGGTTGTCAGAGCGCAGAGAGAACCCATGACAAGGAAAACACCCACGGACAAAGACAAAAGCCCTCAGACACGCGCTATCGCGGTCTGGGAGCTTTGTGTCATACAGCGATTTTGTTGAGGTCAACAGAATCGTGTAGCTGAAGTGCTGCGCCCGGCGGGTGCTGCACGGTTAAAGGGTTTGGGATGCTGCCCAACAAGCTCTTGCAAGGCAAGAGGGCTTTGTATAGACAAAGACATTGCTTGCAAGGCTTTGTGCGTACAAAAGCACTGCTTGCAAGTGCTAAGCCCCCTGAAAGGGCACACGGAATTTGGAACAAAGTCTAGTGCGTTACGCCTCGCCCGGCGGGGTGTAGGTTATTCGGAACTGCTATCAGCAGATGGGGTTGCAGCTTCAGCTTTCTTCCGCTGCTGATATTTTTCCCATGCATCATCCAGCAGTTCTCGTCCGTTTGGCATGGCGATGATCTGATAATAGAGCCGCAGACAGCCACGGGATTTCGTCAAGATGAATGTGAATATCATTGCCCATAGTCTTACCTCCTGAAATATCCTTTGTTTGTTTCATCAGCGGGTGCAAAGAGGATACAGGGCCGGGTGCAGGATGCGTAACGAAACGGTCAAAATTTTCCTATAAGACTAGCTCACAACAGGGATCATCGAACCCGCTAAAGGCTAGGGTACCCGTTCACAGTACCTTGAGGGGGCTTAGGGTGTGCGCCGGATGGGGCGGAGCAGCACAAACTTTGCAAAGAGGACGAATAGCCGCCGGGTCGGAACCCCTTCAACCATTACTCGTGCACCTTCGAGGCTATAATATTT
>MNSZ01000030.1:3972-5945 GCA_001916715.1 Firmicutes bacterium CAG:24053_14 | reverse complement strand
AATGCCATTTTTAGAGGAAAGGTTTTATGATATTGGGGACAGCAAAAAAGGAGGATGAATCTTATGCAAATGCTAATTGCACTCATAGGTGTATGTGCGACAGCAATGCTGCTGTGGTATGTCTATATTTTAATGAAGGGAGATGATCAGGCATGAGCACCATGATTCAGTATGTTTTATACCTTGCCATTCTGGTTGTTTTGGCAATTCCGCTGGGCGCATACATAAAAAACGTCATGAGCGGCGAGAAAACTTTTTTGTCCAAAGTTCTGACACCGTGCGAAAACCTGATTTACAAGGTTATACGTGTAGACAGAGAAGAACAGATGACATGGAAAAAATATGCGGTAAGTGTAATGATCTTTTCCGGTATCGGGCTTGTTTTTCTGTTTCTGCTTCAACTTCTGCAGGGAGTTCTTCCCGGAAACCCGCAGCATCTTTCCGGTGTGAAATGGGATTTGGCATTTAATACTTCTGCAAGTTTCATTACCAATACAAACTGGCAGGCGTATTCCGGTGAATCCACATTGAGTTATCTCACTCAGGCTTTAGGTCTGACTGTTCAGAACTTTGTTTCCGCAGCCACGGGTATCGCCGTTCTATTTGCGTTGATCCGTGGCTTTATCAAGGTGAAATCCTCCGGGTTGGGTAGCTTTTGGGTGGACTTGACCCGCATTGTAGTTCACATCCTGCTCCCGCTGAATCTGGTCATTTCTCTGTTGCTGGTAGGCGGCGGCGTGATTCAGAACCTGAAAAGTGCAGAAACAGTATCCCTTGTAGAACCGATTGCCGTCAGTGCAGAAGGCGAAATCCTTGAGGATGCGGTAATTGACTTAGACACCGAAACCGTCACTGTAGATGGCGAAATCGTTTCGAATGCACAGATCGTCACCGAGCAGTTCGTACCGATGGGTCCTGCGGCCAGCCAGGTCGCAATCAAACAGACCGGCACCAACGGCGGCGGTTATATGGGCGTCAACTCCGCACATCCTTTGGAAAATCCCAATGCCTTTACCAATCTGATCGAAATGATTTCCATTCTGCTGATTCCGGCGGCACTGTGTTTCACATTCGGTTCTGCGGTAAAGAACAAGAGGCAGGGTATTGCAATCTTTATGGCAATGTTTCTCTGCCTGGTTGTTGCCTTGGGCTGCATCGCCGTCACTGAACAGGCTGGCACATCCCAGCTTGCACAAAACGGCGCAGTCAATATGTCAATGGCAGAACAGGCGGGCGGCAATATGGAGGGCAAGGAGACTCGCTTCGGCATTGCAGCGTCCTCTATCTGGGCAGCCTTCACCACAGCAGCTTCTAACGGCTCTGTAAATTCCATGCATGACAGCTACACACCGCTTGCCGGTATGGTGACTATGCTGCTGATGCAGCTTGGCGAGGTTATTTTCGGCGGCGTAGGCTGTGGCCTTTACGGTATGCTTGCTTTTGCCATTCTGGCGGTGTTTATTGCCGGTCTGATGGTAGGCCGCACTCCGGAATTCCTTGGAAAGAAAATTGAGCCTTATGAGATGAAATGGTCGGTACTGGTTTGCCTTGCAACACCCATTGCAATTCTGGTCGGCAGCGGCCTTGCCGCTGTAGTACCCTCTGTCATGGATAGCCTGCATAACGGCGGTGCCCACGGTTTCTCTGAAATGCTGTATGCCTACTCATCCTGTGGCGGCAATAACGGCTCTGCCTTTGCCGGTTTCAATGCGAATACCGTATTTCTGAATGTAAGCCTAGGGCTGATGATGCTCTTTGCCCGGTTTCTGCCCATCATCGGCACACTTGCAATCGCAGGCAGCCTGGCTGGGAAAAAGAAAATTGCCACGACTGCGGGCACCTTGTCTACCACAAATGGAATGTTTGTTTTCCTGCTGATTGTTGTGGTATTGCTGATCGGTGCGCTGAGCTTCTTCCCGGCGCTTGCCCTTGGTCCGCTTGCTGAGTTCTTTGGCAGCATTGCGTAAAGGAGG
>MNSZ01000030.1:0-3816 GCA_001916715.1 Firmicutes bacterium CAG:24053_14 | reverse complement strand
TGCGATCTTGACCAGTATCCTTTGGGTGGTATCCCTGTTCGGGTTAAAAGACGCTCCAAGCGGATATACACTGGCGATTGCCATTATCCTTTGGTTTACCGTGCTATTTGCCAATTTTGCCGAGGCCATTGCAGAAGGCCGTGGTAAAGCGCAGGCAGATTCTCTCCGGGCATCCCGAAAGGATGTGGACGCACATAAAATTCCCTCCGTATCGCAGAAGGAAAGCGTGACTGTGGTTCCATCCGCCCTGCTGAAAAAAGGGGAACTGGTGATTGTCAAAGCAGGAGAGCAGATTCCGGCAGACGGTGAAGTCATAGAAGGTGCGGCATCTGTGGATGAAAGCGCCATCACCGGCGAATCCGCTCCCGTAATTCGTGAGGCAGGCGGCGACCGCAGCGCTGTAACCGGCGGCACCTCTGTACTGTCGGACTGGATTGTTGTCAGAGTGACCAACGAAGCCGGAGAAAGCTTTCTCGACAAGATGATTGCGATGGTAGAAGGTGCTGCCCGAAAGAAGACGCCCAACGAAATTGCTTTGCAGATTTTTCTGGTAGCCTTGTCCATCATCTTTATTTTGGTGACAGTCTCCCTCTACACGTATTCCATTTTTTCTGCAAAGCTGGCGGGAATTGAGAATCCAACCTCTGTAACAACTTTGGTAGCGCTGCTGGTATGCCTTGCTCCTACTACCATTGGTGCTTTGCTTTCTGCCATCGGTATTGCCGGTATGTCCCGACTGAACCAGGCAAATGTTCTGGCCATGAGTGGTCGTGCCATTGAAGCCGCCGGTGATGTAGACATTCTGATGCTTGACAAAACCGGAACAATCACCCTGGGCAATCGACAGGCATCGGAGTTCATTCCGGTAGATGGTGTTGATATTCAGGAACTGGCGGACGCCGCTCAGCTTTCTTCTCTGGCCGATGAAACCCCCGAGGGCAGAAGCGTTGTTGTGCTGGCAAAGGAGCAGTTTGGAATTCGTGGCAGAAGCCTTCAGGACAAGAATATGCACTTTGTCCCATTTACTGCCGTGACTCGTATGAGCGGCGTCGACTTTGACGGCAACGAAATCCGAAAAGGCGCAGCAGATGCCATGCAGAGTTATGTGACCCATGCAGGCGGAATGTATTCTTCAGACTGTGATCGAGTTGTCAAGTCTATTGCGTCCAAGGGCGGCACACCTCTGGTTGTGGCTAAGAACCACAAGATTCTCGGCGTTATCTATTTGAAGGATATTATCAAGCAGGGTGTGAAGGAGAAATTCGCAGATCTGCGGAAAATGGGCATCAAGACCATTATGATCACCGGCGACAATCCGATTACTGCTGCGGCCATTGCTGCCGAGGCCGGTGTGGATGACTTCCTTGCGGAAGCAACGCCGGAAGGAAAGCTGGCAATGATTCGTGATTTTCAGGCCAAGGGTCATTTGGTCGCCATGACAGGCGACGGCACCAACGACGCTCCGGCTTTGGCACAAGCAGATGTTGCAGTTGCCATGAACAGCGGCACACAAGCAGCAAAAGAAGCAGGCAACATGGTGGATTTGGACTCTTCCCCCACAAAACTGATCGACATTGTGCGCATCGGCAAACAGCTTTTGATGACACGAGGCAGCCTGACTACCTTCTCCATTGCCAACGATGTGGCAAAATACTTTGCCATTATTCCGGCGCTGTTTATGGGACTTTATCCGGGACTGTCTGCTCTGAATATTATGGGGCTGCATTCCCCGCAAAGCGCTGTCCTCTCTGCGATTATTTATAATGCACTCATCATTATTGCGCTTATTCCATTGGCACTGAAAGGTGTGAAATATCGTGAAGTTGCTGCCGGAAAGCTGCTGTCACGGAACCTGCTTGTTTATGGTTTGGGCGGTCTGGCGGCTCCCTTTATCTTTGTGAAACTGATTGATGTTCTGCTGGTGTTTACCGGCTTGGTATAAGGAGGGGATATATCATGAAAACAATAAAAAGTGTGTTACCAAAGGCAGGTATGATCTTTTTAATCTTTACTCTGCTGTGCGGCGTGATCTATACGGGTGTTGCCACAGGAATTGCTCAGCTAATTTTCCCGGACAATGCAGACGGAAGCATCATTGAAGTAGACGGGAAAAAATATGGCTGTGAATTACTTGGGCAGCAATATACAGATGAAGCCCATATGTGGGGGCGCATTATGAATATTGATGTTTCAACCTATACGGATGAAAACGGAAAGGCACTGATGTACGCCGCTCCCTCCAACCTCTCTCCGGCAAGTGAGGAATATGCTGTCGCCCAGCAGGGAGCGCATGACCAGACCGATGCGGCTTTTGCCCTCGCCGCCCTTGCCGTTTTTGCCCCTTGGTGGTAGGCAGCAGGCAGTAACCGAGAAATTCCTGCAAGGTTGGAATGTCCTCCGGTTGCAGCAGCTCTGATAGGAATTGCAGCCAGCGTTTCGGTGTAGGCGCGTTGGGATTGTAGGAGACGGTCAGACGATTGTTGCAGTAGCTCTTGTCGGTACTGAAGCTGCCGTCCATGAAATAGGTTCCGTTGGCAACATGGATACGGTCCGTCTCAATGGGCAGCGGCGGCGAATAGGCTTGCAGCTTAATGCTGGCAAGTAAGTTTGCAACCGTCTTGGAAAGATTGGCGGTCAGCACACCGGAGATTTCTTCCAGAATGAGATTACCGATCTGTCCCTCATCCTCAATCAGCCCGTCCACGGTGAAAAGCCGACCTCGAACACATTTCATGGGGTGTTTCTCCAAAAACTGCTGGCAGAACAGCACCTCATTGATGTGCCTGCCGTCGTACCACTCAGGCCACGTCTGCGGTGTCATATCCATCTTCAAATTCCTCCTTGTGAATTTCGTCTAATCTTCTTCGCAGCCTGTCCAGCTTTCCGTCCACCATCTGCTGATGAATCACTTCGGCACGTTCAGGGGAATCACCTGCGCACAGAATATCTAAGTGGTATTCGGTCTGGTCGAGCTTGTGACAGGCTTCCACGAACCGGGCGTGAACAGGCTCGTCAGGTGACTGCGGCGCATACCGCACCTTCCAGTCCCGCAGCACACGGGCGTAATCGGACAAAACAGAAAAGCACAGCCGCTCGTTTTCTCTGAGCTGCTGTGCTTCTGTTTGGACACGCTTTGCGTGGAGCGCCGCTGCGCTGGGCGGCTTGTCTGGTGTAAGTTGAAAGTCCGCTGCCAGCTTCTGTGCTGCATCATACAGTGAGAGATGGAACAGCTTGCTCACAAAGTCGATCACATCGCCGTGTTCTCCGCAGGCGAAGCAATGGTAGTGATCGTCTGCCACATATAAGCTGGGATGCCGGTCATTGTGGAACGGGCAGAGCGCCATGCCGTAATGGTTGACCTCCACGCCGTACCGCTCCGCCGCCTCCCGCAGATTGACGTTTTCTTTTATGATTTCAAAAATACGCATGATACCTCCATTTCTGCGCAAAAACGGCGGCCTGCCCAATCTGGGGCAAGCCGCCGTCTGCGTCTTTTCTTATGCTGTTTTCGTTTCTTTCTCCGGCACTGCCGGTTCGTTCTTCGCTTCTCGCAAGGCTTTCTTTCGTGCGCCCTGCCGCTTGATCTGCGCTGCATACCGGCAATCATCGGAACAGTATTTGACGCTGTTTCGTGTTGTGGTAAACATCTTACCGCAGTTCTCACAGGTACACTCCCGGCTGCGGCTCTCCGCCGCCTCCTGCCGGTAGAATTTTGCGCGGCAGTTGGGGCCGCAGAACAGGGTGTTCGTCCGTTTGGATGCAAATTCCTGACCGCAGCACTTACAGGTCAGCGTGAAGGGCTGACCGACAGCGTGT
>MNSZ01000029.1 GCA_001916715.1 Firmicutes bacterium CAG:24053_14 | reverse complement strand
TTCACCGTATGAGTATCAGGCAGAGTGAAACGGAACACAAAGAAAATGAAGCTGTCGCTCTCCCTGTGCTGCAGGAAGGACAGACTTTTGAAGCTGTATGTATCGTTGAACCTCATAAAAATAGCGGACAGCAGCAAGCCGTGAGGCTGTCACCACCATCATTTTTCCCTTGCCACCAATTGCCTTGCTGGTCACTTCGCGGAAGGTCTCTACGATAATGGCCGCTTTTTGCGCAATATTATATGGGTGCAGTTCTGCATACCGGCGAATTAATTTCATTGCTTTGGATGCCGGTACCTCCGGGTTATTAGGTATGTTTTTTGCCACTTTATAGCAGGCCTTATAGGTAGTGTAGTTTGCAAGCACATCCATAATGAAGCCTTCTTCGATGGCCTGCCGCATACTGTACACATGGAAAGGATGGAATGTACCGTCCGTCCATTCCTCACCGAAAATTTCTAGTGTCTTGTCCTTGGGAGTGGCCGTAAAGGCATAAAAGCTGAGATTGCTGTGCTTCCCGGCAGTAATCAGTTCTTTCAGGAATTTGTCATTGGAGGCTTCCAGTTCCTCTTCCGCTTTTCCTTCCAGTTCAGCATACTCCGCCAAAGCGTCAGAAGTGTCTGCCAAAGCCATTTTCAGCTTCATTGCACTCTGGCCGGTTTGGCTGCTATGGGCCTCATCCACAATAATCGCGAAGGCTTTGCCTGTTGTGTCTCCCACAAGATCGTAAATGACCGGGAATTTCTGAAGTGTCGTGACAATAATCCGTTTCCCATCATTGACTGCTTTCAGCAGATCTTTGGAGCTCTTCTTTTCATCAATCAATACCACGCTGCCCAGCGTATGATCGAAGCTGTCGATGGTGTCTTGCAACTGACTATCCAGTACTTTCCGGTCTGTAACAATGATAACTGAGTTATAAATAGCCCGGTTTTCGTCATCATGCAGACTGGCAAGGCGATAAGCGGTCCAGGCGATACTGTTGGACTTACCAGAACCGGCGCTGTGCTGGATGAGGTAGTTGTGTCCGGGACCATGTTCTCTCGTATGGTAAACCAACTTCCGGACAACGTCTAGCTGATGATATCGGGGGAAAATGATCTTTTCGGCGATGTCCGTGCGGACCTTTCCATCGGACAAGGTCGTTTTCTTAACCTCTTTCTGATAACTGATAAACTTTTGTAGGATATCAAGAAAGCTATCCTTTTGGAGCACTGTTTCCCACAGATACGCTGTCACACAGTGGGGTTCTGTGGGTTCCCCGCTCCACCGTCTACACCTGGACCATTGCTCCCCTGGTTGAATGGTAGAAAATATGTTTTGGAACCCGACAGACGCGTGCTCATGGCCACTCGATACAGGTCCGCTGCAAAGTAAGTAAGGATTCTACGGTTAAACTGAAAGGCCTCTTCGCGTGGATCGCGCTCTGTCATCCACTGGGCGATGGCATTGTCAATGGTCTGCCCAGTCAGTTGGTCTTTCAATTCTATGGCAACCAGCGGAATCCCGTTGACAGCCAGCATCATATCCACACTGTTATTATTGTGCGGACTGTAATGCCATTGGCGGATGCGAAGGCGCTTCTCTCAACGATTGACTTGCTTTAAAACATCTTTTCTTCTCACACCAGAAAGATTGTGTCTAGAGCGAAGATTATAGCAGCAAGCAATGCATGTGGATAGCCACACACAAATCCGGCAAGCAATGCGAGTGTTAATACACACTCACATTTCCTGCCGTCTGCTTGTTGAGTGCAACGCCCCCAAGCCCCTTCTGAACACAGAATTTCATTCTGTGGCTGCGCGTTCTTCGAACGCTTTTTCCACATACCCGGTGCCCTGTTTTGGGGCATAGGTTGTCGTGAAACGCGACATCCTTTGGTACTTTTAAGATGCCCTAAAATAGGGCACCCTCCTGAGAGATGAGGTGGTAAAATACCACCCCCAGTTTTTTCGTTCCGCAACGGTGGCGACGGTCGCAACGGTGCTGAGAGTACCCCTCAAAACACCGTCGCGACCGTTGCGAGCGTCGCGCTTTACTCGATTACTTCAAATGCGGGTGCTTCCACCACCATGTAGGTCAGCCGGATACGCCGTCCGGCGTGTTTGGTTTTGTTCTCGTACTTTACCTGATGTTCTTCCAGCAGGCGGCTGGCATTCACATTCAAATGCTTGGTGAGCCGGTTTACCGCCATATCCGTCTGAATCGCCTGGGCCAGCTCCGTAGGACTCCCTTCCCATTCGCGGTTCTCGGAGGATACAATCTTTGCCACGGCTTCCAGTACCGGATCTGGAGGCTGTTTCCAAAGCTCATTCTCTGCATGGTCGAGCCCCCAAACCAGGCTCTCTTGATCCTTGCTCAGATACAGCCGCTGATCCGGCTGGTCTCTGCCTACCACCTCCAAGGTGGCCCTGCTATCCGTCCGCTTTTCCTTCTGCATCAGGAGCGCCCCATCCGCGCAGCCCAGCAAGCCCGTGGTGCCGGAAATCATTTCAAAGCTGTCTCCCGCAGGCTGTTTTCTGGTGTGGTGGACGATCAGGACGCAGACGCCATATCGGTCAGCAAATTGCTTCAGCTTGCCGATCACCTCATAGTCGCTGGAGTAGCTGTAACTGTCGCTCACTGCCTCACGGACTTTTTGCAGGGTATCCACGATAATGAGCTTGGTATCACTGTGTTCCCGGACGAACTTTTCCAACTGTTCATCCAGGCCGCTGCCGAGCATCTTGGCGCTGGTAGCGAAGTGGAGGGAGCTTATCCCCTCTACGCCAAACATACGGAACATCCGGCGTTGTAAACGGCTCTCGTCATCCTCCAACGCCAGGTAGAGGACAGTGCCCTGATTGGTCTTGTAGCCCCACAAATCCTGCCCTGTACTGACATGGTGGGCTATCTGCGCCACCAAGAAGGACTTGCCGATTTTGGGCGCTCCGGCAAGAATGTACGCTCCTGCGTAGAGCAGGTTCTCAATCACCGCAGACTTGCCCTCAAACACATTGTCCATCAGCTCGTCCAAGGTCACAGTATGGAGGTAGTCCGGGTCGCTCATGCGGCGCATTTTCCGGTAAAGTTCCTCCAAATCTCTTTCCGGGGAATTGCTTTTTTCGTCCGGGTCTGGTATAGTGGTCTTGGAATTTGTAGAGATTGACTGCCCATCATCTGCGCCAACAGATACAATAGGGGCGGTCATTTCTTTTTCGTTGGTCATTCAAATTCCTCCTTCATTCCGCCGAGAATGTCGGCGATCATTTCAATCAAGTCAAGCAGCTCATCATTGGCTGTATCGCCAGTCTCAATGCGCTGCAATTCTGCAAGTACCTCCGCAAGCTGATTCCGCAGCGCCTTGAAAACTCTGGGATTGCCCTGCACCACTACATCCTTGTGGGTGAGCCGCCGGGTAATATAATCCTGCTTTGTCAGCCCGGAGAGCTGCACATAGCGTTCGATTTGGGCATCTTCCTCCGGCGATACCCGGAAGGCAACCGTCTTATTGCGCCAGCGATTATGCTCGTCTCTGTTCTTTGACGACATCTTAAATACCCCTTTCCATATCTAACTTATCCGCCATTTCCGCCTGCTTTGATGGAAACAGATGTGCGTAGTTATAGGTGATGTCAATACTTTCGTGGCCGACCCGGTCGGCGATAGCAACCGCAGAAAAGCCTTGGTCGATCAAAAGACTGATGTGGCTGTGCCCTTACGGTATAATTACGACAAACCGGAAAAGCCCCGTACATCAAGGGTTTTCGGTTATCTGGCAAGGTTTTTCATCCTTTTCCAAACCGAA
>MNSZ01000028.1:4200-4535 GCA_001916715.1 Firmicutes bacterium CAG:24053_14 | reverse complement strand
GTAATGGAGGTAATCCACTTTCCAAGTCCCAGAGGCACAGTGAAATTTTCAAGGCCCGTAGTGCACAGAGCCACAGCCCTGGGAATCAGGTGAAACGCATCCCCAGCGCCCAAAAGCACCGCCATCATGCCAAACAGGCGGAATTGCCGGTTTCCCCTGCTCCCCCGGATCATCAAAATACCAATTGTGATGACCGTCGCCAGGTATACAACATCAAATGAAGTTTCTACAATTGCTTGCATAACGCGCTTCCTTTCTTGGCCAAATAATAGGAACGTGATCGCCTGCTGCCACCCGCGCCAGGGAGGCAATCAGCTGGAGCATATGTCACAGAA
>MNSZ01000028.1:0-4101 GCA_001916715.1 Firmicutes bacterium CAG:24053_14 | reverse complement strand
GGGTGATTTCCTGAGCGGTAGAGGGATCGTAGTCCTGCCGAAGTAATGCAGACAGCATGAGTGAAAAGAGGACGTCTGCAAATTTCTCCACTGTAAACTGCCGGTCAAAGGCGTCGGGGCGGATATTGGGGTCATGTTCCAGTACAGAGCGCAGGCCATTTAACATGTGTTCCCAGGTCTGTTGCATGCGTTTTTTCCCATCCGCTTTTTCCTCATGGATAAAGCTGAGTGAATGGAGGGCAAAAAAACCTGGATATTGCTTAGGCCCATCCTCCATCTGGTTATACAACCAAGCAATGCAATCTGTTGATACAACCAAGCAATACAGGCCTGAATGTCCCGAAATACGGTTTCATCTTCTGAACGGTGGAAAATCTCATGCCAAACGCTTTCCACAATGGCGCCGACTAGATCTGCTTTAGAAGTAAAGTAGTTATAGATCGATCCCACTGACACACCGCAGGCCGCAGCCACTGCCCGGATATTAATTGCTGCCCACCCCTGCTGCCGAATGAGCTCCCGACCGATTTTCAGTATCTCCTCTTTGGTAGTCACAGCTTTGTTCATAGAATCCCCCCAAACTGAACAGTGTTCATTATAGTTCAGGAACAAACCCTTGTCAAGATGCAACATTCTGCATCGCAGGGCAGCAGCATTGGTCATCGGTTCTCCAAAAGCCTGGACCATATAACCCGCCAGTCCGCCTTTTCTGGGTCTCCAGAACTTTATTTTTAGAAACGGTTCCCTTTTTTCGGTTTTTTCGCTATAATAAACCAAAGACCGCACGGAGCGGCAGCGGATGGAGGAACACGCCATGGACGTTTTGGTCATCGGTATTGCCGGCGGAACCGGCAGCGGAAAAACCACCCTGATGAAAAGCCTCATGGGCCAATTTGGCGAGGAAATTACAGTTCTGAGTCACGACAACTACTACCGGGCCCACAACGATCTTCCCTATGAGGAGCGGTGCAAGCTCAATTACGACGAACCAGCGGCTTTTGAAACAGAGCTGATGGTCCGACACCTGGAGGAACTCCGGGCAGGGCATGCCGTACAGTGCCCGGTATATGATTTTACCGTTCATAACCGGAGCGATCAGGTAATCCTGTTGGAGCCCAAAAGTGTAATCATGGTAGAGGGTATTTTGATTTTCCAAAATAAAGCCCTGCGGGACTTGATGGACATCAAAATATTCGTTGATACCGACGCTGACATCCGGCTGTGCCGCCGGATCAAGCGGGATGTGAATAAACGTGGGCGGTCTATGGAATCTGTCCTTCTTCAATATCAGGCCACAGTAAAGCCCATGCACGACCAGTACGTGGAACCCAGCAAAAAGTTTGCAGACCTGGTGGTTCTGGAAGGTGGAAAAAATCTGGTGGCCCTGGATATGATTATGAACCGAATTCAGCGGCACNNNNAATTCAGCGGCACATTGAGCAGAATCGGTAATTTGACGCGGCAGCGTGGCGTCCTCTTTGGGGTGGGCGGGCACTGCCGCGTTTTTGTGCGGGAAGGGCTCTGCATAATCGCAAAGTATAATCAGAAAATTTGCTTATGGCGCCGAATGATTCACAATATAATGTAGTTACTCGAGCTATGTTATAGTATAAAGTGGACAGCTTGGAAATCTTGGTACGAAAGAAGTCCAGTACACCGAGGTTAACAGCAATGGCAGGGGATACCGCCTACACACCGTCCAGCCTGTGTATGTGCTAAAATGATGTGACCCTGAGGAAAATAAACGGGGAGTTCCCGAAGCGTGATATAGTAAGTTCACCATAACGAATAGAACATACAGGGGACTCTTTATGAGCATTCTACCATATCACGAAACAGACAAGCGGTAGTTAAGCTTGTATTGCGAAAAAGGAAAAATCGCACAGGCCTCATGGATGTACCATAGAAGCACCTCGCCATCCTTGGCCGAGCACCAATTGGGTGGTGTCAGATAAGCACGATGGCTGACGGGAATGTCAAAAGTGAACTGCATCCCGCCGCGTGGACAGCGTACCGTCCAATTGGCGCCCTGCCTAGCCAAGCCGCCTGCAGCGTTGGCTCAGCTGACGTCGCACCTTCGCCCTGACATTAAATATCTTCCTCATCGCACCCAAGGCTGCCTGGGGCACATCATTTGACAACACAGCACGTTTCCCTCAATCTGCCAGAAATTTTGATTGCAATCCTGGACAAAATCGAGTATAATACCTCCGTATCCGGGCGTAGCTCAGTTTGGTAGAGCGCTAGCTTTGGGAGCTAGATGCCGCAGGTTCGAATCCTGTCGCCCGGACCACGTCGTCGCGGACTACATGTCGTTCGCGACGACTTTTTTTCAAAAAGTCATCTCTCACTCGCTCCGTCGCTCCTCCTTTCCAAATGCGACCCGCTGGGGCTGGGCTCGCATTTGGTGTCTGGGGATAGTGTCAAGAGTTATACCCTAAATTCTTCCAGAATTATCCACTGGGGCTAAAAAGTTCAAAAAAAGGAGTCTTATTTTGGAAAAGTGGCAAAATAGGGCTTGCTTTTTTTGCCGGCGTATGATATAATTAGGCCATACATTTTTAAGAAAGAGGCGGTTGAGATGGCCCTGGATCAGACTGTACAGGTTGACCTACCCAAGCATGGGATTGCCTACAAAAAGATTTCCGGAAAGACCTACGTGTATTATGTGACGGCGGCCTATCGGAATGAAAAGGGTAAGCCGACCAATGACCGCGTATCCATCGGGCGTCTGGATGAGGAAACGGGGAAGTTGATTCCGAACCGGAACTACTATGAGACCTATTTGAAAAAGCCCATGCCTGTGACAGCTGGGATTCAGGATTTTGGGGTATGGGACGTGTTTGAAAAGGTGTGTAAAAAACTGGGTGTAACAACGCTGCTGCGGAAGTACTTCCCTGAAAATGCCAAAGAAATGCTGACGGCAGCTCAGTATATTCTGAGTGAGGGAAACGTGATGTACTACCTGGATGAGTACACCCAGAGCCACCAAACGGCAGGAAAGGGAAGGATGAGCAACGAACAGTGCAGCAAGACCTTCGCCTCTTTGCGGCAGGAGGACATGCAGCTGTTCTTCCGGGAGTGGATGAAACACAAAAAGCAGACAGAGTATGTGGCCTATGATGTGACCAGCATTTCCTCCTACAGCCAAAACATCCGAGAGGTGGAGTGGGGGTACAACCGGGACAAGGAGCGTCTTCCCCAAATCAACATGGGAATGTACTACGGAGAAGAATCCTGCCTTCCGCTGTACTACAGGGTGTATCCGGGGAGCATATGGGACAAGACGCACTTGAAATATATGGTTGCGGACAACGAGTTTATCAATGGGAAACGCACTCGTTTCGTCATGGACAGGGGATTTTACAGCAAGGAGAATCTGCAATTCCTGACAGCGGGTGGATACCGGTTTGTCATCGCCCTTCCGGACAGCTTGAAATACTGCCAGGAGGTGATAGAGAAGCATGGGCCGGAGCTTATCAACCACTCGGAGTTCCGCCTTGGGCCGGGGCAGCCCTATGGAAAGAGCTACGAATCCACAGCGCTGGGATTCCGAATGAAAATTCATCTGTACTATGACCCGGCAAAGGCCCTTCGGGAAAGCGCATCGTTGTATGAGCTGCTGGAATCCCAGGAGAATGATTTGAAAGGGATGGAGGAGCCACCAGACAAGAAGCTGCATTATGACAAATATTTTTATATCAATCGCTCTAAGGACGGGAAGCTAGGATTTGTGAGGAATTACGAGGCGATTGACAAGGAACTGAGGACCTGCGGCTTTTTCCTAATTGCGGAGACGGATTTCAAGAAAACGACGGCGGAGATTTTGGAAATCTACCGCCGCCGGGATACAATTGAGAAGAGCTTTGACAACCTGAAAAACGAGCTGGACATGAAGCGAATGAGAAGCCACAGTTCGGAAACGGCCCAGGGGAAAGTGTTTGTCACATTCCTGTCTTTGATTGTCCAGGCTTACCTTTTGCGGCAATTAAAGCCCTACATGGGGGAGAACGGCCTGACCCTGCGAAATGTCCTGCTGGAACTGGACAAAATGAAGACAATCCAATACCCAGGCAGCCATGCGCCCAGACTGCTAAACCC
>MNSZ01000057.1 GCA_001916715.1 Firmicutes bacterium CAG:24053_14 | reverse complement strand
GATGCCGCTCGGCGCAATGGTAATGGCGTTTGCCATCGGCTGGATCTGGAAGATCGACATGGTCGTTGAAGAGTGCGAAGCTTCCGGACACAAGTTCTGCGGGCGTGCATTCTTCAACATCTGCTACAAGTTCATCACCCCGATCGGTATGGCCTTCGTTCTGTACGCTCAGATCACAGACTTCTTCGGTTAATCAAATTAAGCAACATAACATAAATTTAAGGAGCAGCAAAAGCTGCTCCTTTTCTATTAATTCTCTGTATTGAAAAAGCTCCCCGATGGGGAGCTTTTTGTTATCCTATCTGGCATATGTATGCGATTTTTCCGCTGTAGAAGCGCGAATACTGCGCCATGGGATCCGGGCGGCTGTCGTTATAAAGCCATGTGCCGTCGGTCTGCTTAACGAGCATGATGTAGTTTTCGGCCGCGCCGTCATAAGAGTCGGTCATGGACGGCTCCCCCTGAGCCCAGGCATAAAAATCGTGTTCTTTCCCGTCGAGCCATTTGATCTGACCGTCATCGCCGCGATATGCACCGATCCAGACATATTGAGCATTGCTGTCGGCAAGCAGCTGGCAGAGCTTTTCATAGTCGGCGGCATCCTTTATCGTTGCAAGATGGCCGCCAAGCTCTGTGCAGCGGCGCTCGGCCTCATCCCAGCTGACATCCTCGGAATAGAGCATATACTGCACCTCGGCAGGAGCCTTGCTCGGCTCGGGAGTCTCGGTGGGTGCAACACTCGGCAGCGTTGTTGGCTGAGCCGTCGGCTCCGGTGCCTGCGTCTGCACAGCAGGCGGAGTTACATCAAAGCTTATGCTGCTGCGCCCAAATCCTACGCCGACGAGCAGCAGAGTTATCACAGCAAGCGTAACTGCCGACCGCTTCGCCGCGCGCTTTTCATGAATATTTCGCGTCTGCTTCGGCAAAGCAGGCTCTGCCTCGTCTTTTTTAGGCGGCTCCTGCGGTTTTGGTACAGGTGCGGCCTTGGCCTCTCCCTCTTTTGCCGGGGTTTTTTTAGGCTCCGGTCTCGGTTGTTTCTTCGGCTCCCGTTTCGGCTCGGCTTGTTTCTTCGGTTCCTCGGGAAGCTCGGGAGCTTTTGACGCAGGTTTTATTTCCTCCGGCTCATCTCCGCAGTATTCCCACAGCGCCTTGAGCATTTCGTATGAGTTTTCATAACGCTTTGCAGGCTCAAACGCCAAAGCACGCTTAAGTATCGCAAGCAGCTTATCGGGCACTCCCTCCGGCATCGGGAAGCTGTCGCCGCTCATTCTTCGTCTGAGCGCATGCGCGCGCTTCTCGGCGCTCGGCTCGGCTTCATCAGCAAACGGAAGCTTGCCGCCGTTGAGTCCTGCATACATGATAAGCGCTATGGCATAAACATCCGCCGCCGCGCTCTCCTCGCCGTTCCAGAACACCTCGGGAGCCATATATTCAAGCTCAAGCTTCGTCCAGCCGTTCTCACCGGCCTTACCGGCTTTGCCGACCTTGACTCGCCCATCCTCGGCGACATATATATTCCCCGGGCGAATACCGCCCTTGAAGCCGTTTTCGCCGCATTCCTCCGCGGCAATACGGCACAGCTTTTTTGCAAGCTCCAGAAGCTGCTGCTCCTGGCAGTCAACAAGGCTGCCGCTTTGCAGCTTCTGTGGGTCAAACACGACTTTATCTGCCATGCTGCACCTCCAATTAAGTTTTTTGCTGATTTACATAATATCACGGCTGCAAATGCAAGTCAAACCATTTTGCCCATGAAAATACCCCGATGATACAGGTGCGTATCACCGGGGTCGTTCATTAAAGCTTTGCCTTTATATTTGCCGCTATGCTGTCGGCATTTTCAGCCATGACAAAGACGATATATCCGTTGACTTCTTCCGTCACGGCAGATTTTGCGATCTCGTACTGATCCTCAAGATACATGTTGAAGTTGCTCTCCTGCAGCGCCTGATAATCGCTGAAATATTTAAGCACCGCATCCTTCTTGCCGTCGGCAGGCTTAACGATCGCTATCGTATAGGCCTGAACGTTCATAAGCGAAAAGGAGAACGCACCGGCCTCAAAGTTGGCCTTGTCCCACTCGTTCCACTCAAACAGATTGTTGAGGTTTGCATCCTCGCTGTCGAGTGCGATCGCAGGATTGGACCCGGTCATTTCGTTGCCGTTTTCGTTTATAATTTTGGCAAGATTATCACTTGTGAGATTCGAGCCGGAGTTTGAAGAGCAGGCTGCAAGCATAGTCAGCATAAGCGCTACCGCGATAATAGCGGATAGTAGTCTTTTCATTTTCTCACTCACCTTAATTTTATTTATTTTGATCGCCGGGCTTTCCCTCGGCATGCAATAAAGATACAACACGTTGTTCGATATCGCAAGCGTTTTCACAGTTTGTTTACATTCGCTTATAACCGGGCTTTAAATTTGACGCAATATATGATATTATAACCTATTATAAATGCAAAATTCATTATCGGAGATTTACCATGAACGGACACGAATGCTATATAATCGGCGCAGGCGATTTTTTCGGACTGCGCGAAGCGCCGGACGACAGCGACTATGTCATTGCAGCCGACGCAGGCTTTGAATACTGCACCAAAAACTGCATCATCCCCGACCTTGTTCTCGGCGATTTTGACTCGCTCGGCAAAGCACCGAAGCATCCAAACGTTTTGCAGCTTCCCGTGGAAAAGGACGATACCGACACCATGTTTGCCCTCAAGCTCGGACTTGAAAAGGGCTACAGGCGCTTTTACATTTACGGCGGCCTCGGCGGCAAGCGCCCGGATCACACCATTGCGAATATGCAGGCGCTTATGTTTCTTTTAAGCCACGGCGCGCGCGGCTGGCTCTTCGGCGAAAATTACGTCTGGACAGCCATAAAGAATTCCTCGCTGCGCATCGAGGGCGAGGGTGACGTTGCGGTATTCTGCTTTGACGGCAAAGCAGAGGGCGTTTCGATAAAGGGGCTTAAATACGAGCTTGACGATGCCGAGATAAGCTCCGACTTCCCTCTTGGCGTGAGCAACAGCTTTGCCTCCCGCGAAGCCGAGATAAGCGTCAAAAACGGCACGCTTTTAATTATGTACGATATAAAGGTGAATGAAATTGACTGAATTTTACGCAGGAAAATGCGACATAGCCGTCATCGGCGCAGGGCATGCCGGCATTGAAGCCGCGCTTGCCGCCGCTCGCATGGGGCTTGACACGATATGCTTTGCAATAAATCTTGACAGCATCGGCAACATGCCGTGCAACCCGGCCATCGGCGGCACCGGCAAGGGGCACCTTGTGCGTGAGCTTGACGCACTCGGCGGCGAAATGGCAAAGGCGGCCGACAAGGCCTGCATACAATACCGTATGCTAAACCGCGGCAAAGGCCCGGCTGTGCACTCGCTGCGTGCTCAGGCCGATAGGCGCAGATACCAGGAGGTCATGAAGCTCACGCTTGAGGATCAGGAAAAACTGCGCGTCAAGCAGGCCGAGGTGGTTGAGATTCGCACGGAAAACGGCGCTGTGAGCGCCGTTAAAACACACACGGGCGCGGTGTATTCCTGCCGTGCTGCGATCGTTGCCTGCGGAACGTATCTCGACGGCAGAACGATAGTCGGCGACGTTATCCGCTCCTCAGGTCCCGATGGGCTTGCGGCCGCAAAGGGGCTTACCCCATGTCTTGAGGCATTGGGGCTTTCCATGCGCAGATTCAAAACCGGCACTCCGCCGAGAGTCAATGCGCACAGCGTTGATTTTTCAAAAATGGAGCTTCAGCCGGGCGACGCTGATTCGGAAGGCTTCTCCTTTGAAACGACAACGCCGCCGGAAAACCGCGCAGTATGCTACCTCACCTATACGAATGAAAAAACGCATAAAATCATTCTTGATAACATTGACCGCAGTCCGATATATTCCGGCGTTATCGAGGGCATCGGTCCCAGATACTGTCCGAGCATCGAGACAAAGATCATGACCTTCCGTGATAAGCCAAGACATCAGCTTTTCATCGAGCCGATGGGACTGGGGACACAGGAGTTGTACATTCAGGGGCTGTCCTCATCTTTGCCCGAGGATGTGCAGATAGAAATGCTGCACACGATAGCCGGGCTTGAAAACGCGGAAATGACGCGCTGCGCCTACGCCATCGAGTATGACTGCGTCGATCCCACGGAGCTGTATCCGACGCTTGAGACAAAAAAGGTCTCCGGGCTTTACGGCGCCGGGCAATTCAACGGCTCTTCCGGGTATGAGGAGGCTGCCGTGCAGGGCTTTGTTGCCGGAGTTAACGCAGCGCTAAAGCTCAAGGGCGAAGATCCGATGATATTGCGCCGCTCGGACGGATATATCGGAACGCTCATCGACGACCTTGTCACCAAAGGCACGAACGAGCCGTACCGCATGATGACCTCGCGCAGTGAATACAGACTGCTGCACAGGCAGGACAATGCCGACAAGCGTCTTTGCGGCATCGGTCTAAGAATAGGCCTTGTATCGCAGGAACGCTATGACGCTGTACAGGAAAAATACGCGGCGGTAGAGCGCGAGATACGCAGGCTTGAAAAAACGCACATTGCGCCGTCTGACAAGCTTAACGCATATCTTGAAGCAAACGGCACGGCGCCGGTGGTAAGCGGCGCATCTCTCGCGGATCTTATCCGCCGTCCGCAGCTGAGCTATGAGGGGCTTGCTCCGTTTGACGCACAGCGCCCCGAGCTTGCTCGCCCCGTGTGGTATCAGGCGGAGATAAGCCTGAAATACGAGGGATATATAAAGCGGCAGCTCAAGCAGGTCGAGGATTTTTCCGGCATGGAAAACAGACTGCTGCCGGATGATATTAATTACGACGAGGTCACCGGTCTGCGCCTTGAAGCGCGCGAGAAGCTTAAAAAGATCCGTCCGCACTCCTTCGGTCAGGCAAGCCGCATCTCCGGCGTATCCCCTGCCGATATTTCGGTGCTGATGGTGTGGATGGAGGGTCGAAGATGAAAAAGGTCGTGCTTGGATTTTCCGGCGGCGTGGACTCGGCGGTGTGCGCAAAGCTTCTCAAGGACTCGGGCTTTGACGTTCACGGGCTGTATATGGACAACACCGACGAGCGCTCGCTTGCCGACGCCGTGAACACGGCTCGGTTCATAGGCATTCCACTCGAGGTGCGCGACGTTCACGCGCAGCTTGAAGAGCGCGTGTGCTCGCGCTTTGCCGAAAGCTATCTCAGGGGCGAAACGCCAAATCCCTGCATCATATGCAATCCGACGCTAAAATTTAAAACCCTTCTCGATTTTGCCGACGAGATTGGCGCGGACAACATTGCAACCGGCCACTACGCACGCGCCGAAAACGGAGTTTTGTACAAAGGAATGCCGTCAAACGACCAGAGCTACATGCTCTGCCGCATACGCCGCGAGCAGCTTGACAGGCTCACGCTTCCGCTCGGCAGGTTCGAGAAAACTCAGGTGCGCAAAATTGCCGAGGGCTTTGAACTTCCCGTTGCGCACAAGCCCGACAGCATGGAGATCTGCTTTATTCCAGATAAGGATTACATCTCGTGGCTGGCCGCGCGTACCGAGCTGCCTCCTGCCGGAAATTTTGTGTTCCATGGCGAGGTCATCGGCCGGCACGAGGGCATACATCGCTACACGATCGGTCAGCGCCGCCCCGGGCTTTATAACGAGCGAAAGCTGTATATCTCGGCGATAAACGCCGAAACCAACGAGATAGAGCTTGCCCTGTGGGAGGAGCTTTTCAAGACCGAGGTAATAGCGCGCGACTTTAACTGGCTGTGCGACGTTCCGGCAGAGCCTGTGCGCGCAACTGTGCGCGTGCGCCACACGAAGTGGGAAAACCCGACCTGTACCGCTTATATAGAGGGTGACAGAGTGCGCATAATCTGCGATGAGCCTGTGCGCGCCCCGGCAAGGGGTCAGTCTGCCGTGCTTTACGACGGCGACCGCGTGCTCGGCGGCGGATTCATCGTTTAACAACAAAAATCACGATTTTATCTTTAAAAACGTCAATTTAACAATTGACGTTTTTGCTCTTTTGTGAGAAAATAGCGGACAATATATCAGCGTGAAAAAAATCTGTGACTTTTTCACGCTTCAAAAACGCACATTTTTTGTGAAAACAAGTTTTCACGAAAAATCTCACTACGCTCGTCAAAAAGCCTGATAAATCAGGCGTTTTTGATGGCTATTAATCTAATTACGAGTGGGGTCTTTGCCCCCTCGTGCTCCCCTGCTGCTTTGTTTTCTTTACTCAGCAGCATAATTTTTAGACAGAATGAATATATAAAGGAGAAGCAATATGGCGATTTATTTTAACGAACCCTCGAGAACCTTCAGCGAATATCTTCTTATCCCCGGCTACACGAGCGAGGAATGCATTCCCGACAACGTAAGTCTCAGAACGCCCCTCGTGAAATTTAGGAAGGGCGAAGAACCCACGCTGAGTCTCAACGTGCCGTTTGCGTCGGCCATCATGCAGTCTGTTTCAAACGACACTATGGCCATAGCGTTGGCAAAGGAGGGCGGCATATCGTTCATATACGGCTCTCAGTCGATAGAGGACGAGGCGGCAATGGTGGCTCGCGTAAAAAGCTACAAGGCAGGCTTTGTTCCCAGCGCTTCGAACATCACCCCCGACGCAACGCTCAAGGATGTGCTCGAGCTTAAAGAGCGCAACGGCTACTCCACCATGGCCGTCACCGAGGACGGCTCTGCCACCGGCAAGCTTCTCGGCATAGTTTCCAGCCGCGACTACCGCGTTTCGCGCATGGAGCTTTCCACCCCCGTTTCCGAGTTCATGACTCCGCTTGAAAAGCTCGTCACCGCTCCCGAGGGCACCTCGCTCAAGGAGGCAAACGATATAATCTGGGATCACAAGCTCAATTCCCTGCCCATAGTTGACGCCGCAGGCAGACTGCTTTACTTTGTTTTCCGCAAGGACTACGCCGAGCACAAGAATAATCCCAACGAGATCCTCGATGATCACAAGCGTTATGTTGTCGGCGCAGGCATAAACAGCCGCGACTACGCCGAGCGTGTTCCGGCACTGATTGAGGCAGGCGCTGACGTTCTGTGCATTGACTCCTCCGAGGGCTTCTCATGCTGGCAGAAAAAGACCATCGACTTCGTCCGCGAAAAATACGGCGACAGCGTAAAGGTCGGCGCAGGCAATGTTGTTGATGCAGACGGTTTTCTCTTCCTTGCAGAGGCCGGCGCAGACTTTGTTAAGGTCGGTATCGGCGGCGGCTCGATCTGCATAACGCGCGAGACCAAGGGCATCGGCCGCGGTCAGGCAACCGCACTCATCGAGGTTGCGGCAGCGCGCGACGATTATTATAAGAGAACCGGCGTTTACATCCCCATCTGCTCGGACGGCGGCCTCGTTCACGACTACCACATGACTCTCGCCCTTGCAATGGGTGCAGACTTCCTGATGATGGGCCGATACTTTGCTCGTTTCGACGAAAGCCCCACGGCAAAGCTCATTGTTAACGGCAGCTACGTCAAAGAGTACTGGGGCGAAGGCTCGAACCGCGCGAGAAACTGGCAGCGCTATGACCTCGGCGGTCAGAGCAAGCTCAGCTTCGAGGAAGGCGTTGACTCCTACGTCACCTATGCAGGCCCCCTGCACGATAACCTTGAAAAGAGCGTTTACAAGATAAAGTCCACCATGTGCAACTGCGGCGTGACAAATCTTGCAGACCTCAAGCGCGACGCAAAGCTCACGCTCGTCTCCTCTGTCAGCATAGTCGAGGGCGGCAGCCACGACGTTATTCTTAAAAACAACTGATATAAATAAACCTCTGCAATATCAGCGGATATTGCAGAGGTTTTTTCTTTTTTCAAACGGTTTTCTTTTTCGATGCGGATAATTTTTATTTCTCCATGTTCTGAAGTCTTGTGTTCATCTCGCACAGGGCCTTGCGTATTGCGGCCAGCTCCTCGGCTACGGGGTCGGAGATATTGACCTGATCGACCTCGGTCGCATAATCGACCTTAACTCCCTGGCGGCGAACCACGCGCGCCGGTATGCCGACTGCTGTGCTGTCGGGCGGAATTTCGCTCAACACAACGGAGTTTGCCGCAATTCGGCTGTTATCTCCGACCTTAAAGGGTCCGAGCACCTTTGCGCCTGTTCCGATAAGAACGTTATTCCCGATCGTCGGATGGCGTTTTCCGCTGTCCTTGCCCGTACCGCCGAGGGTAACGCCATGATAAATAAGGCAGTCGTCGCCGATCTCGGCGGTTTCGCCGATAACTATGCCCATGCCGTGGTCGATGACGAGGCGGCGGCCTATCTTTGCGCCGGGGTGGATCTCTATACCCGTTCTGTGGCGGCTGATCTGCGAGATCATACGCGCGAGAAACAGCAGGTTATGCTCATAGCACCAATGCGCGCGGCGATGATAGAACACGGCCTTCACACCGGGATACAGAAACAGAACCTCAAACGGCCCTTTTGCCGCCGGGTCGCGCGAAAGATATGCATTTACGGTTTCAAGCAATTCATCGAACATAATCAGACATTCTCCTTAAACATGGGACTGGACAGATATCTCTCGCCTGTATCGGGCAGGAGCGCAACTATACACTTTCCTGCGTTTTCTGGGCGTTTTGCAAGCTCAAGCGCCGCGTGCAGCGCAGCTCCAGAGGATATTCCGGCGAGGATGCCCTCGCGCGAGGCAAGCTCTCTGCCGGCGGCATACGCCTCCTCATCGGAAACGGTGATGATCTCGTCATAAACGCTTTGGTCAAGCGCCTTGGGGATAAAGTTTGCACCTATGCCCTGAAGTCCGTGAGGGCCTGCGTGACCTTCCGACAGCAGCGGCGAGGTCTTAGGCTCAACGGCGACTATTTTGACGCCCTTATTGCGGCTTTTGAGGTACTGCCCCACACCGCTTATCGTGCCGCCAGTACCCACTCCCGCGACGAAGATATCGACCTTGCCGTCGGTGTCCTCCCAAATTTCCGGGCCGGTCGTTACTCTGTGCGCGGCAGGGTTTGCCGGGTTTTCAAACTGGCCGAGAATGAGCGCGCCGGGTATCTCGGCTTTGAGTTCTTCGGCTTTTTCGACCGCTCCGGCCATGCCCTTTTTGCCCTCGGTGAGAACAAGCTCGGCGCCGTACGCCGTCATAAGCAGTCGGCGCTCGACGCTCATGCTGTCGGGCATTACGATGATCACACGGTAGCCGCGCGACGCGCCTATCGCCGCAAGGCCTATGCCGGTGTTGCCGCTGGTCGGCTCGATTATCGTGCCGCCTGCGGAAAGGAGGCCCTTTGCCTCGGCGTCATCGAGCATTGCCTTTGCGACCCTGTCCTTGGTCGAGCCTGCCGGATTGAACAGCTCAAGCTTTGCAAGCACCCTCGCGCAAAGCCTGTGCTCATCCTCGATATTTTTCAGCTCCATAAGCGGAGTGCGCCCGGTAAGTTCCGATACTGATTTGTAGATCCTCATTTTTATCCCTCTCATGACATAAAAAATCGACGATGCCTAAAAGCATCGCCGCTGCAAATATGGTTTTAACACCGTATCAAGGCATGCGACGACGCTGACATCGACAAGCGCAGATGCCACAACAGCAGGTGTTCATAACTATAACGTTTGCTCTATGCATGATCGCCGCTCCTTTCAATTCCTATTTCCCAAATGGGGTTTTTGCTGTATGTATCATACGCCATATTACCCGGTTTGTCAACAGTCTTTGCAAAAACTCTGTCAAGCGAAAATGGCTTCGTATAAATTTCTTAACACAGTCTTTATGCTGCATATGCTATAATTAATAAAAAGGGTGATGCATAATGGAAAAAAAGCTAACTCAAAATAAAGTATTCCGGACGATACGAAACTGGCTGATCCTTGCCGCCGCACTGACAGCGGCATGGGTTCTGTGCTCATCGCTGAGCACAGTCGGAACGTCGGACACCTTTGTTCCGATGATATTCATCCTTGCCGTTCTTATCGTTTCACTCACCACCGACGGATACTTTTACGGAATCGTTACCTCGCTTGCAAGCGTCATCGGCGTTAACTACGCATTCACTTTCCCGTATATGAAGCTCAATTTCTCCATATACGGCTACCCTGTGACATTTGTCACGATGCTCGCGGTCTCGCTTGTTATATCAACGCTTACGACCCGTGCGCGCGAGCAGGAAAAGCTCAGGCACGAGGCTGCGCAGGCGAAGCTGCGCGCCGACCTGCTTCGCGCGATATCACACGATCTGCGGACACCGCTGACCTCAATAATCGGCTCGATCGACACTGTGCTCAACGAGGGCGATCACCTTTCGTCGGACGAGCGCAACGTTCTGCTCAGCGACGCCAAGCAGGATGCCGAATGGCTTGTGCGAATGGTTGAAAACCTGCTGTCGATAACTCGAATAAGCGGAACGGAGCAGACTCACATCGAAAAAAGTCCCGAGCTTGTCGAGGAAATTCTCGGCGAATGCCTTGCTAATTTCAAAAAGCGTAACCCGGAGACAAACCTCAAGGTTACCATTCCCGATGAGCCGGTGCTCGTCAATGTTGACGCAATGCTGATTGCGCAGGTCATCATGAACCTTTTGGATAACGCCGCAAAGCATGCATCGGGTATGACGGAGCTTCGACTCGATGTAACGCTCGACGGAAAGTGGGTGCACTTCACCGTTTCGGACAACGGCTCGGGCATTGACCCCAAAATACTACCCGTTCTTTTCCGCGGACAGATCGATCCGGAAAAGGGCAAACCCTACGACAGCAACCGTTTCCGCGGCATAGGCCTTGCCGCGTGTCAGGCCATCGTATCCGCTCACGGCGGCAAAATAAGCGCGTCAAACCGTCCCGAGGGCGGCGCTGTATTTGATTTTTCATTACCTGCTGAGGAGGAAGAAGAATGAACATTCGAGACAAAATTCTCATTGTTGAAGACGAGCGCAGCATAACAAACTTTCTGCGCACAATACTTACGTCCAACGACTACGACGTTATCATCGCCCGCTCCGGCGCGGAAGCGTACTCCATGATAACCTCGCACTGTCCGGATCTGATCGTTCTCGACCTCGGTCTTCCCGATATTGATGGGCTTCAGATAATAAAATCCGTGCGCGAATGGACTCTTCTGCCCATCGTCGTTGTCTCGGCGCGCGCGCACGAGCGTGACAAGGTCGAAGCTCTCGACCTCGGCGCGGACGACTATATAACAAAGCCCTTCGGCGCAGGCGAGCTTTTGGCGCGCATACGCACCGCCATACGCCACACGCGCACTGGCCTTGCCAACGAGACTATAGCCACCACCGGCAAGTTCAAGTCCGGCGACCTTGAGATAGATTACGACAAGCACCAGGTGCTCGTTGAAGGCAAAAACGTAGGCCTTACGCAGAACGAGTATAAGATCGTCGCGCTGCTCGGCAAATGCGCCGGCAAGGTGCTCACCTACGACTACATAATTAAAGAGCTGTGGGGTCCCGGCACGCGCGGCAACAATCAGTCCTTGCGCGTTCACATGGCAAACATCCGCCGCAAGATCGAAAAAAGCCCGGCAGAGCCTCAGTATATATTCACCGAGATCGGCGTGGGCTACAGAATGGTCGAGGGCGACTGATAATTTACCCTGAGTTTACCAAAATTCATCCTGACTGCGGTATAATATCTATATACCGCAGTTTTTTTAATCAAAAAGGATGGTGAAAGAATGAAGCACTTTTTCAAAGAGCAGCTCTTCCCCGTTATCATGATAATCGTCGGCGCTGCGTGCGCCGCGTTCTCGATCGAATGCTTTCTGATCCCGAATACGATACTCGACGGTGGCGTCACGGGCGTGAGCATGATGACAAATTATCTTACCGGAATAAGGCTGAGTATACTCGTTATAGTCATAAACATTCCGTTTTTCTTCGTCGGCTACAAGGCACTGGGCAAGCGTTTTCTGCTGCGCGCGGTTATTGCAATGGCTGCGTTCTCCGGCTTTCTTGAGGTCTGCAAGCTCATCCCGACCGTGACAAGCTCTGAGCTTCTTGCCGTCGTGTTCGGCGGGGTTCTGCTCGGCGTCGGCGTCGGCACCGTTCTGCGCCACGGCGGCTGCCTAGACGGAACCGAGATCGCCGCGATGCTGCTTTCCAAAAACGTCAGCGCATCGACCGGCCAGATCATATTCATGATAAACATTTTTATCTACATAACCGCCGGCATTCTCTTCGGCTGGGACAGGGCCATGCTGTCGCTGCTGACATATTTCATAACCTTCAAGCTGATCGACATCGTTCAGGAGGGCATGGAGCAGGCCAAGGCAGCAATGATAATCACCGATCACGCAGCCGACATTGCCGATACGATCTATCAGCAGCTCGGGCGCACCTGCACGTTTATTTCGGCCGAGGGTCTGGTTTCGGGCAGCACGAAAACGGTTTTGTACTGCGTTATCACCCGCGTTGAGGTCAACCAGCTCAAGCGCATTATAAGCGAAGCGGACGTGAGCGCTTTTGTGACGATATCCGAGGTTTCCGAAATAATCGGAAACCATGTCAAAAGCAGCAGCGCCGCTATTGACGAAAAGGCGCTGAACCAGTAAAATAGAGCATATCGCTTTTGGAGGATGATCTCATGGATAAGCGCACAAGCAAGGAAAACTATTATCTCGACATAGCTGACGCTGTTTTGCAGCGCTCTACCTGCCTGAGAAGAATGTACGGCGCGATAATCGTGCGCAACGATGAGATCATATCGACCGGGTATAACGGCGCGCCGCGCGGCAGAATAAACTGCACCGACGCCGGCCGCTGCGCGAGGGTCGAGATGAAGATCCCCTCCGGCGAAAGATACGAGCTGTGCCGCAGCGTTCACGCCGAGGCAAACGCCATAATATCTGCCTCGCGGCGCGATATGATAGGCTCAACGCTGTACCTTGTCGGGCGCGACGCGCAGACGCATGAGCTTTTGACAAACGCAACAAGCTGCTCGATGTGCCGCCGCCAGGTCATAAACGCCGGCATTGAGCGCGTAATCATCCGCACCGGCGACGATACGTTCAGCATCGTCGATGTTGACGAGTGGATAAAAAACGACGACTCCGCTTTCTGGATCGAATAACAAAAAAGACCGCCTCGGCGGTCTTTTTTGTTGCTCAGCCGATGGATTCGGATTTATACACGAATACGACGGTTGAGGTCATTTTTTCGGTGCGCTGGGTGAAGATATCATAGCTGCTGCCGAAGTCGAGCCATGCCTGCATGCGCTCGGTCAGCGCCTGCTGCTGCGCCTTGGTGAGCGTTTCCATGCTCACGCTGTTTTCAAGCTTCTGCGTGAAAGCAATGATCTTATTGATGCTCTCGCCGCCGAGCATGCTCGTCATGCGCTCGAGCATCTGCTCGCTTGCGTGCATGACGTTCACGAGGTTTTGAAGCTGGCTTATTATATTCGGCAGATTGTCCAGCGACTTCTGCACCTCGGGCGAGGACAGGTCGCGGTTTAAGCTCTCAAAGGTCGGCGCCATATCGAGATAATCGCGCGTAAACTGCGCGAGCGCGCCGATATTGGTATCGAATTTGCCCAGCAGCTCCAAAAGCTCGGACAGGTGTGTGAACTGCGCAAGCGACTGAAGCCTGCTCGTGTCGATGCGCTGCATATCGTAAAGAAGCTGCTCGAGCTTTGCGAGGTTACCCTCGGTGACGTATTTATTCAAGACATCAATGAGCGCCTTGTTTTCCTTATAAAGCTTGGCCGCCTGCCCCACGGAGTTGACAAGCTGCTCTATCTGCTGCGCGTCGCCGTAGAGCATCTGCACCATGTCGTTTAGGTTCAGCGAGTTGAACGCGCCCATCAGCCCCTCGATATCGCTGAGCATGCCCTTTACGCTTTCCGTTCCGAGCTTGATATCATCCGGGCCGAGCGAGGATATCGAGGAAAACGGAACCGCAACGAACATCATGTTGCCGAGCTTGAAGTCCTTTGCTTTGGCGCTTATCGTGTACTCGCTGCCGCCGAGAGTGGTTCCGATGTTGATGCCGAGCTTATCTATGCCCAGGCTGTCGTTCATTCCGGGAACGCCGGCAAAAAACACGAGCTGGCGAGAGCCGTCGCTCAAAAGCACGCCGTTCGGGGTCGAAACCTCACTGAAATTCTCGTCCGGCAGGATCATGCCGCACACGAACAGCATCGGGCATGATATATCATAGCTTCCGCCGCCGGCGCTGACGGATTTTTTAAGCGTGTTCTGCGCGCTTATCTTTATCGTAACATCGCCGCTTTTTCCGGCAAGGGCTGCGCCCTTTATCTCCTTTCCGTCAAGCGTGTAGCTGACGGATATTTTCATTGGCGGCGCGTTATCCGTGCTGCCGGAATAATAAAGATCGGTCGAATCCATGTCCCAGTAGAGCTTATCGTTATCCTTAACAGGCTCGGAGAAGGTCTTTACATCCTGAATGCCCGAAAGGTTGCTCTTATCCTCTATGCGCACCTGGGGCATGTCGGTATGCAGCCTGTCGGTCACGCTGACCTTTTTCACCTCGCCGTCGGGAGATACGTTTATATACACCGTTTCTTCTTTGTTAACGGCGGCGTCGGTAAGCTCATACTGCGGTCTCTGTGTCGGCTCGGGAGTGTTCTCGGGCTTTTCATCGTTCTTTTTTCCGCAGCCGGCAAGCAGCGTGAGCAGCATGCTCATTGCCAGCAGCATGGCGATAAGTCGTTTTGTTTTCATGTTTTCAGCCTCCAGCTCGGGGTTGTTTTTGCAATGAAGCTCTCGCACACGCACAGCACGGGCGACAGCAGGACTATTATAACGATCTCGCTTATTATCGCGCCTCGCGCAAGCAGGGCGCACATTCCGCGAACAATGTAGATATCGCAGACAAGATACACTCCGAAGGTCGCGGCAAAGAACACGCCGGCGCTCTGGAATATCGACTGCTGGGCGGCGCTGACTGCCTTGAGCATTGCCTCGTCGCGCGGCAGGTGCCGCAGCTCCTCGCGAAAGCGCGTGGTGAGCAGTATCGCATAATCGACCGTCGCACCGAGCTGCACGCAGTTTACGACCGTGGGATCGACAAACGAGGCCTCCGTTCCCATAATGACCGTTATGGAAAGGTTTATCCATATCGCAAGCTCAATAGACAGCACCAATATCACCGGCAGCGACGGCGACTTGAAGCATATTGCTATGAGCACAAATATCGCCGCTATAGACAGCACCGCCGTCACGGCAAAGTCAACGTCCGTCGTGTCTATAAGCCCCTGCGTGATCGCGCCCTCGCCGGTTATATAGGCGTTTTGGTCATAGGACTTGACGATCGCATCCATCTTGACTAACTGCGCCGTCAGCTCATCGGTAGCAGCGCCGTACTCGGAATTTATCATCATAAGCTGCTTTCCGTCCTGCTTGCACAGCGACATGATGTCGTCGGGAATTATCGTGTCCGGTATCGCGGCGCCGACTATTGAGTTATATGCCAGAAGCGAGGTAACGCCGTCAAGCGCTTCGAGCTTATTCTCCATCTCAATGAGCTTATCGGCCGGCAGGCTGTCATCGATTATAACAAACTGCGTGCATGCCATGCCGAAGTCGTCTTTCAGCTTTGTAAGTCCCTCCATGGAGGTGAGATACGACGGCAGCGCCTTATCCATGCTGTAATACATGTCGATATTTTTCTGTATCAGATACGCCGGAGCAAGCAGCAGCAAAAACAGCAGTGCGAAGGCTTTTTTGTGCTTTATCGTAAATTTGTTAAGGCGCGTGAAATCCGGAACGAAGCTGCGGTGGCGATATTTGATTATCTGCTTTTCAAACAGCAGCACGACCGCCGGCAGAATAAATATGACCGTGAGTATGCCCAGCACAACGCCCTTTGCCATGACAAAGCCAATATCAAAGCCAAGCCCGAGCTTCATAAAGCACAGGGCAAGGAAGCCGAACACCGTTGTCAAAGAGCTTCCCATAAGCGCCGTGAGCGACACCGTGACAGCCTCGGCCATGGCGTCCTCGCGCGAAGAAAAGCGCTGCTTTTCCTCGGCATAGCGGTCAATGAGGAAAATAGAATAATCCATCGTGACGCCAAGCTGCAAAACCGCGGCAACGCACTGGGTTATGAACGATATCTGCCCGAGGAAAATGTTCGTTCCCATATTATATATGACCGCAAGTCCGAGCGAAAACAGGATGATAAGCGGCTGGAACCACGACTCCATAAGAACGCTCATGACAATGAGCGCGAGAATGACCGCAACGGCAATATAAAGCGGCGCCTGCGTCTCGGCGATCTCGCGCGTATCGTCAACGACGACCGTAAGCCCGCTCAAAAACTGATTTTTGCCCAGAAGCGTTTTTATCTGCGCTATCGCCTTGAGCTGGCTGTCGTCCGAGCCTGTGTTGTCATACCGCACGAGCATCATCGTCTGGCTGCCGTCGGCGCTGTAGAATATATTCTTGAGCACATCCGGCAGAATATCGGCCGGGATGCCGATATCGGCAATAGTATCGACCCAGATGACCGACGACACGCCATCGACGGTGAGTATTTCGTTTTTCAGCGCCAAAGTCTGCTTTGGCTGCATATTTTCGGTTATAACGATTGATATTCCGGCGGTATTGAAGGTCTCGTCGAGCACCTGCTCGCCCTGCACCGACTCAAGCTCATCCGGCAGATACGAAAGGATATCATAGTTCACCTTTGTTCCGATAAAGCCCAAAAACGCTGGGATCAGCAGCAAAAGAGCCGCAATTATAACCGTTTTGGGATGCTTAGCCTCCCACAGCGCGATCTTCCTCAAGCTTTTACCTCGTTACACCATCGGTTAACAAGGGCAAATACGCCTGACAGCGTGCCTTTTCGGCGCTTTTTGCCCTTTTCGCCTTGACGGGCGCCAGCCCGCCTGCACCTCAAAAAACAAAAATCACTCGAAAATTCATTGCTGACAGGTGCAAGGCAGTTTTGCCGGAGCAGAAATGCGGACAGACAAGGAAAGACCCGAAGAGAATACTTGCTGTATTGTCAAGGGGCTTGACGCGGTATGGGCGTATTTCTGCCCGTCAAAACCGTGTTTGCCCTTGTCAACCGATGGTACTGTTATATAATAGATAATAATATCTTAAATCGGCGACTTTTTCAACCGCAGCCGGCACACTTTTACTCTTGCTTAATCCCATTGTTATTGATATACTTAAAACATACACTGGAGGTGTGACAATGGCAGGAGATAAGTTCAAGGGACTTTTTGATTTTATAAACAACTTCGGCGACGCGACGGTGAATATTTCGGTGCACGAGCCTGCAAACGGCAAGACCTCGTGGATATTCGGCCGCAGCGAGGACTGCGACTTTGTCTACCCCGCGCCGAAGGCTTCGCGCCGCCACTTTCAGATAGAGCTGTGCGACGGGCACTATTACATACAGGATCTCGGCTCGACAAACGGGACCTACCTCAACGGAAAACGCATCGACCACAAGGAGCGCATCTTCTCCGGCGACGTGATAACCATGGGCGGCGTGGACATTGTGTTTTCAAAGGATATGCTGTTTTAACGCAGAAACTCAAAAAGCTTCGGAATCATTCTTCCGAAGCTTTTTTGCCGCCGTCTATGAGGTTTTTCTTTGCATAAACAAATCCGAAAACGACCGTCAGCGCATCGAGCGCAACAAATGCCCAGAACAGCGGATTTGTGAAATCAAACTTATCGCCTATGACCGTATAGATAAGCATACTGGGTATAAGCGCCGCCATTGAGCCGCCGACATACGCCCAGTAAGGTGTGCGCAGAAGTCCGAAAAGGACGCCCTGCACCTCGGTCGAAAGATGCAGCGTATGCACAAAAAACACAAAGGTAAAGCTATATCCCTCAGCATTGGAAAAATACCGTCGAAATTTCGGGTACTTTTCCATCATCCCGTCAAAGGTCAGGCCCTTTGAAAAACGTCCGATGAGGTACGAAACGGAAATGCATATGACCGTTCCGACGGTGTTTATCGCAATGGCGACCGGCAGCTCAAAAATGAGCGCGCAGCCGATGAGGATGACCGCATACGGTATGCACGAGCAGCCCTTGAACGCAAAAAGCGCAAGGATAACGAGCGCCGCCAGCGGCCTGTTGTCGTTTACGGCTGCGATGATCTGATCGACATGCAGAATATCGAGCCATATGAGTATTCCCGCCGTGAGCGCAATAATGAGCATCACTATTATCGGCAAATACATTTTGAGTTTTTCTTTCATAGTTTTCAGAAATTAATGACGCCCAAATGCTCAAGAAGTATTTTAAGGCCAATAAGTATAAGCACCGCACCGCCGAGAAGCTCGGCCTTGGACTTATATTTTGCGCCAAATACATTGCCTACATAAATCCCGACGCCGGACAGGACAAACGTCGTTGCACCGATAAGCAGCGCAGCCTGCACGATATCAACGCCCAGAAACGCAAAGCTTATGCCGACGGCAAGCGCGTCGATGCTCGTTGCCACGGCAAGCGGAAGCATGGCTTTGAACGAAAAATCGTCGTTTTTGTGCTCCTCGTCCTTGCCGAGAGCTTCCCTTATCATATTACCGCCTATAAGCGCAAGCAGGATAAATGCTATCCAGTGGTCGATGCTCGTTATGAAGCTTTCAAACCTATAGCCGAGCAGGAAGCCCAGCGTCGGCATGAGCGCCTGAAAGCCGCCGAAATACACGCCGACAGTCAGCACATGCTTTGCGCTGACCTTTTTTACCGAAAGCCCCTTGCATATGGAAACCGCAAAGGCATCCATGCTCAGCGCAATGCCGATCAGGAATATGTCTATAAAATTCAATTATCTTCACCTTACTCTTTGATATAAAAGACATTAGAGCACATACACACGTCCCTTGTCAACAAATATATTCCTTGACTTATGAAAACAATATGATAAAATTGCTTTATTACAGACAAACTTGTTAAAAATTTTTAAGTATTTGAGGGATAACTATGAGCAAAGAAAAACGCCGCTTCGGCGACAGACGAGATGCAACGCTTATACGCCAGCAGGACGGCATGCATCTTATCATGCCGATGATCTACCCAAACCGCTGCGACAACGAGGCCTTTATATCCGAGCGCATCGACCTTACGAACATCGACAAGTACCTTGAAAAGCGCAATGCGGAAAACCCGGAGTTCAAGTTTACGCTTTTCCACCTTATCGTTGCGGCGATACTCAAAACGATCATCCTGCGTCCGAAGCTCAACCGCTTTGTCGCAAACAAAAACAACTATCAGCGCAACAGCTACAGCGCGTCCTTCGTCGTCAAAAAGCAGTTCAGCGACACCTCCGAGGAGGGACTTGCTTTCATCTATGCAACCGAAGGCTCCACGCTCGATTCGCTGCACGAGGATCTCTTCAAGCAGATAAGCCGCGAGAAAAAGGGCGGAGCCGGCAACGCGACCTCCAGCACTATGGACATTCTCAACAAGCTGCCGCGCTGGTTCGTCAAGTTCTTCATCTGGCTCATGCGTCAGCTCGACCGCCACGGCATCGTTCCGAAAGCCATCATTGAGGCCGACCCCTACTACGCCTCGGTCATTCTCTCGAACCTCGGCTCAATAAAGCTCAGAAGCGGCTACCACCACCTCACCAACTGGGGCACGACCTCCCTTTTCGTCGTTGTCGGCGAAATGAAGGAGCGCATCTTCCGCAACGAAAAGGGCGAGGATGAATGCCGCAACAGCGTCGATCTCGGTCTTACGATCGACGAGCGCCTTGCAGACGGCTACTATTATTCCAAGAGCGTAAGACTTCTCAAGTACATTCTCGAGCATCCCGAGTGCCTCGAGCGTCCTTTCAGCGAGCCCGTGGATTACTGATAAATCACAAAATAACATGAACAAGGCTATGCGATCTATTTCGCATAGCCTTTTCTTTTATCCGCTATAATTATCGCTGCACACGCCGCAATAAGCACCGCAAGAATGAGTACCGCGCAGTTGCGGAAAAATTCCTCCGGCATGAGGGTGATTATCGGGTCCTGCGCAGGGTCGAAGATCCAGTTATCCTTGCCGGGGAAGAACAGCGAGTGGAACACCGTGAAGGCGTGGTCGAAGTTCGTCGCAGCCGCAGCGCCGATTACGAGTAGCACCACGCCGATCCCGGCTGCGCCCCAAAAGGCAGCTCCGTGTCCGCGCAGACGCGGGATTTCGTGACGCCGCCGATAAAGCTTCAGCAGCGCTATAGCGGCCATACTGCCGAAAAACAGCCAAAGGTCGAGAATGAAGAGGCTGCGGCAGTCGGCAAAGTGCGCGCTTCCCGATTCCGAAAACGGCAGTACCCCGGCCGAGAACTCATCGCTTGCGCCGATGCAATAATCAAGCACCTCATCGTATGCCTCGATTATCTCTTCCCGGCTCAGGCCGCTCGACCGCTCAAGCTCCAGCGGATCTATCTGTGCATAATAAAACGGACGTATTATTATAGGTAAGGCTATCGATCCTGTCAGAATTGCAAGCGCAACGGCAATGCTCATGACTATAGCCGGCAGCTTATTCGCATTTTTCATAAACATCCCGCTCCTTTCCCGACAGGACTATCATCACCTGCGACGGCAGATAGAATGTCCACATTCCGATGCGTGCGGCGCTTTGCAGCCAATCGGGCAGAACCGACGGCATGTTATGAAGCCCCACGCATATATCGCAGCATAAGAACAGACAAAGTCCCGCAAAAAACAGCTTGTTCTCCAAGCCGGAGGCCTGCATCACATTGCAGGCAAAAAAAGAAAAGTACGCTCCGGCAAGCAGGTCAAGCGGCGAGAGCAGGCCGAATTGGGCCAGTATCGCAACGGCTCCCATGAACATAAACAGCCGCAGCGGCCACGCGCTTTTGCGTCCGTTTGCCCTATAGATGCGCACAAAATATAATATTTGCGCGGCAAAAAACAGCGCTATGCCGACCGCATAGTGGGCATCCATAACAAGCAGCAGGATATCCGCTGCCGCGGAAAGGCCTACGGCAGCGGTGACGAGCACCTCTCCGCCCCTGGCGCTCAGCAAAGCCGAAACCACAAAGCACAGCGCTATGCCGGCAAATTTAAGCCAGCGGCTGTCTCCTGTGCCGAGAACGTCCATCGCCGTGAAGGCCAAAAATAGCGCCGACTCAACGCATATGAAAGCTTTTACAAGAAAATTCTTCATGCAATGATTATACCCTGCGCGCGGTATATTTTCAACAGTTGCACATGCCACTGCCTCATCTTGCGCCGGGTGATAAAATAGGCTTGAGGTGATAACATGGACAAAGCCGAATATTTAGACCCCGTTTGCTGCTTTGACGCATCGCAGTACACCGGGCACCCCGACTCCGAGCCGTGCGCAAACGCCGTGAACGTTCCCGAGGTTGTCAAAGAGCTTGACCGGCTGCAAAACAGCGGACATCTTGAGCAGGCGCAGAGGCTTCTTGAGCGCTGGATCGGCGCCGCACGGCAGTCCGGCGACTGGCGAAGCGAGCTTTCGCTGCAAAGTGAGCTTATGGGGCTGCACCGCCGCACGGGCGACAAGGCCGCTGCCGAGAGCGCCGTTGCGCGCGGTCTTGAGCTTATACGCCGTCACCGTTTGGGCGCGACCGTTTCCGGCGCAACGATCATGCTGAACGCCGCGACAACGATGAAGTTTCTCGGCTTATCGGCCGAGGCGCTTCCGATATTCCGCCATGTTTCACGCGTTTATTCCGAAACGCTCGACCCCGGCGACTATCGCTTTGCCGGGCTTTACAACAACATGGCGCTCGCCTTTGAGGATACTGGCAACTATGACAGCGCGCAGCGGCACTTTTTCATGGCGCTCGACATTATCAAGCGCTGCAAGGATCCCGGCAACGACACGGCGGTAACATGGTGCAATCTCGCCGAGCTTTACGAACGCATGGGCCGCGACGAGGATATAGAGCCTGCGCTCGACAACGCCTACGCCTGTCTCACCGATCCGGAGCTTCCGCGCGACGGATACAACGCTTTTACGCTGTCAAAGTGCATTCCGACCTTTGACCGTTTCGGATATTTCATATACGTTAAAGCGCTCAGAGAGCGCATGGAGGCGATAAAATGAAGGGTCTTGAAGCGGCGCGAAGGCTATACGCCGAAAAGGGCGCTGCCATCATCCATGAGCACTTCCCCGAATACGAGGGGCGTATTGCCGTGGGGCTTGCCGGCTCGGGTTCGCAGTGCCTGGGCTTTGACGATGAGATATCGCGCGATCACGATTTTGAGCCTGGCTTCTGCCTGTGGCTTACAGATGCAGACGACGCTCGCATCGGCATCGAGCTTTCGCGCAAAATGAGAGACTTGTTCGGCAGCCGCGTTTCGCAGGCTTCCGCCCTCGGAACGCCCGGCGTCGGCGTTATGCGCATAAGCGATTTTTACCGGCGCTTTACGGGGCTTCCCGGTGCGCCGGAAACGTGGCAGGACTGGCTGTATCTGCCTTCCTACGCGCTCGCTCAGGCGGTCAGCGGCGAGGTGTTCCGCGACGATCTCGGCGAGTTTTCGCGCATACGGCAGGAGATCGCCTGCGGAATGCCCGAGGATGTTCGGCGCAAAAAGCTTGCCGCGCGGCTTGCTCTTATGGCGCAGTCGGGTCAATATAATTACGCTCGCTGCCTTGCCCACGGCGAGGACGGCGCCGCCATGCTCGCTGTAAGCGAGTTTGTCGAAAACACAGCCGAGGCCGTTTTTCTGCTAAACCGCCGTCACGCGCCGTATTACAAATGGCTGCTGCGCGGCATGCGTGGGCTTGAAAATCTCGGAGAGCTTTCCGACGCGCTTGAATTCTTGCTCACGGGCGATAACGACGAGGACGGAAAGGCGCTTAAATCGCAGGTAATCGAGGATATCTGCACGCAGGTAGTTTTCGAGCTGCAAGCGCAAGACCTGAGCTGCGGCAGCTGGGACTATCTCGAAAAGCACGCCTTTGATGTGCAAAGCCATATTGAAAACGCCGCCATACGCGCGCTGCACGTCATGGAGGGCTGAAAAAATCTCGAAGCGAATGCTTCGAGATTTTTCATTATAGTCCGAGATTCGTGAACGCTTCCCACGAACGGTGCATATATGTTTCAAGTCCGATCGGCTCGCCTATATACTTGGGATCGCGCCCGTCGCGCAGGAACTCCTCCAAGAAGCACTTGCGCCCGGTCGTGTGCGCGACCGGTATGCCGGTCATATCGCTCGTCTTGCGCAGGACATCATAGCCCTGACGGATATCGTCGGCGCTTGCGAAGTTGAGAAGGTTGGAGTTATTGACAAAGCCCGTGACCTTGAGCCGCGCAAAGCCCTCCATCTCTTCCTTGAGCTTAACTATCTTCTCCGGGCTTTCGGACATCGGGCGGAACACGTTTACGATATCGTAAACCTCAAGCTGCCCCTCCTCGAGCGCGGCAAAATCGGTGTGATATCTGCCGAGCGACATTGCGCCGGCCGCATCTCCGCCGACGTCGAACACGCACAGATCCCAGTCGCCCGCAAAGGCCGACGCTACGGCAGCAGACATATTGCTCGGCGTCACGCCCTGACCGGCAAAGGTCGGGGAAACGAGGTTTACGTTATTCTCCTTTAGCACATCAACGCGGTCGCTCATACGGAAGTAATCGTTTACCTTGTCAAGGTCGATGACCAGCGTATTGAGTCCCTTTGCCGCAGAGTTCACAGCGAGGTTTATCGCTATCTCCGTTTTGCCCGAGCCGTAATTGCCGATGAGAACGATGAAATGCTTCATCACTTGGCTCCCTTGGCGTTTGCCTTTGCGATGAACTTTTCGTTGTTGATTATAAAGCGCTCGTGGCGGCCTGCGCCGATCTGGCCGCATTCGTCAAATGCCTTGACCTCGAAAACCAGTCTGCGGCGGTCGATCTCGATAAGCTCGCTCTCGGCCCAGACCTTCATTCCCAGAGGTGTTGCAGCGTCATGGCTTATCTCAAGCTTTGTGCCGACGGTGCCCTCGCCCTCGCCGAGATACGGCGCGACTGACATCTGAGCGGCCTGCTCCATGAGGCCTACCATGCACGGAGTTGCGAAAACGTCCAGCGAGCCGCTTCCTACGAATTTTGCGGTGTTGCTGCCGTCAACAACCGTTTCGACCTTGCCTTTTATTCCGATTTCCATGAAATTTTCTCCTTAATTTTAATATTTGATGGAAACAATTTAGCACACAAAGCCGTAGTTTACAAGCAAAAAATAATGACTCCCGAAGCATCATAGCCTCGGGAGCCGGATCACGGGGGGACGCGATCCTTAATATCGTTAACAATATATCATATCGTTTCGTATATTGCAACACTTTATTTAATTTGTATAAACTTTATTTGCAATTGAGTAAAAAGCGCAGTTATCCTGCCGTGCGTAAGCTTTCACCGGTTAGTCTTAGGATCATCCGTCAGGCTGAGTATGTAGTCCACAGACACATTGTAAAACCGGGATAAGCGAATAAGTGTTTCGCTCGGAACATCTCTCTGCCCGAGCTCATAGTTGCTGTACACCTGCTGAGAACAGTTGAGATACTCGGCAACCTCGCGCTGTTTTAAGTCTCTGTCCTCGCGCAGATCCCGAATTCGAGGGTACATAACACCACCTCCATCGGGCAAGAATATTATGTCGGGTTTTGTAGTATTGACTTTTACTGCAAATTGCAGTAAATTTAATTTGTCCACACAAAATACAACACATATTCCCAGGACAAAGGAAAGCTCCTGCTCGACCGAGCAGGAGCTTTTTCAACTTATCAAAAATATAAAAAGAAATTACTTCTTGATGTTCTCTTTGATGACTTCGCCGAGGATGGTCATGCCCTTAACGATCTTCTCTTCGGGCATGCAGGAGTAGTTCAGGCGGATGCAGTTATTGTGGCCTGCATCGGGGAAGAATCCGTCGCCGGGAACGTAAGCGACGTTGCGTGCCAGGCACTGCTTTGCCATCTCGTTGGTGTTGATGTACTCAGGCAGCTCGACCCAAGTGAACAGGCCGCCGTTGGGGTGAGTGAACTTTGCCTCGGGCGGGAACTCCTTTTCCATGGTCTCGATCATAACGTCGCGGCGCTTGCGGTAGCACTCTTTGATAGCTGCAACGTGCTCGTCAAGGTCATACATGTCGATGAACTTGGAAACAACGAGCTGAGCCTCGGTGGAGGCCTGCAGGGATGCAGCCTGAGCGAGGAAGTTGTACTTCTGAAGGATCTCGCCGTCGGCGCAGACCCAACCGAGACGGTAGCCGGGAGCGAGGATCTTGGAGAAGGTGCCGAGGAATACTACGAGGCCCTTGGTGTCCATGCTCTTGAGTGCGGGCAGGTACTCGCCTTCAAAGCGGAGCTCGCCGTAGGGGTTATCCTCAACAACGGGAACTTCGTACTTATTTACGATCTCCATGAACTGCTTGCGGCGCTCGAGGGGCCAGGTGCGGCCGGAGGGGTTCTGGAAGTCGGGGATGACATAGATCATCTTGACGTTCTCGGTGGTGGCAAGAACCTTTTCAAGCTCTTCCATGATCATGCCGTCGCCGTCGGTGGGGATAGCGACGAAGTTGGGCTCACATGCCTTGAATGCGTTAAGTGCGCCGAGGTAGGACGGGCTCTCGATGATGATGACGTCGCCCTTGTCGCAGAAAACGCGAGCCGAGTAATCCAGACCCTGCTGAGAGCCGGAGGTTACAAGGATGTTGTCTGCGCTGGTCTTGATGTTGAGCTTTGCTTCCATGCGATCAGCGATCTGCTGACGGAAGTGCTCAAAGCCGTTGGTGCTGGAGTACTGAAGAGCAACTCTGCCCTGCTCTTCAAGAACAGCGTCTGTCGCGGCCTTGATCTTGTCCACCGGGAAAAGCTCCGGTGCGGGCATGCCGCCTGCGAAAGAGAGGACCTCGGGTTTATTAGCCAGTGCGAGGAGCTCACGGATTGCCGAACCCTTGAGAAGATTCATTCTGCTTGAAAACTTGATCATTTGTGATTATTCCTCCTGTTGATATTGTAAGCTGACGAGAGCCGAACCCATATCGCCTGTCGGCGCGCCCTTCCGGCTATTTTCGTCTTTTTTGCTTTGATGGGCGCCAGCCCACCTGCATCAAATAAAGCCGAAAATATCTCGAAAAGCACAGCCGACAGGTGCTCGCAGTTTTGCCGGAGCAGATTTTTGCTCAGGCAAGGCAAAGCTTGCAGAGAATACTGTCGTATTGTCAAGAGCTTTAACGCGGCATGGGCGGAAATCTGCCCGTCAAAACCGATACGTGTTCGACTCTCGTCAGCTTAAGGCATTTTACCATGCTATTTAATCATAATTCGGAGCATTTGTAAACACAATATTCTCAACTCACTCGTTAAATTTGTGATAATTGCACAGATTTATGTTCTGTTATACTCTTTTCATGCCCTCTATCGCCTGTTATTGCACAAATATTCATGCATTGCATTCCCATTTGGAATATCGGCATAAAGTTTGCGTTTAGTTTTAATTTTGACACTGTATTGCTAAAAACGCCGTCAAATGATATAGTTACAATTTGTAGGTCACTACTATATTATATATTAAATTTTTGCTGCGGCAGCCAGCCGCGGGAAAGGACGGAAAAATGAAAAATAGCGAAAAGACTATGGACAAGATCGTTGCCCTGTGCAAAAACCGCGGCTATGTGTATCCCGGAAGCGAGATATACGGCGGCCTTGCAAACTCCTGGGACTACGGCCCTCTCGGCGTTGAGTTCAAAAACAACGTCAAAAAGGCATGGCTGAAGAAGTTCGTGCAGGAAAGCCCATACAACGTCGGCCTCGACGCTGCGATCATCATGAATCCGCAGACCTGGATCACCACCGGCCACGTTTCAAGCTTCTCTGACCCTCTGCTCGACTGCCGCTCCTGCAAAGCGCGCCACCGCGCCGACAAGCTCATCGGCGAAGAGCATCACGAGGTCAACGTTGATGCAATGACTTTCGACGAGATGGACGAGTTCATAGCCTCGCACGAGGATATCATCTGCCCCGTCTGCGGAAAGCATGACTTCACCCGCATCCGCAAGTTCAACCTCATGTTCAAGACCGCCATCGGCGTTACCGAGGACTCCAGCTCCACCTGCTATCTGCGTCCCGAGACCGCTCAGGGCATTTTCGTTAACTTTGCAAACATCCAGCGCACCACGCGCAAAAAGCTGCCCTTCGGCGTATGCCAGGTCGGCAAGGCTTTCCGCAACGAGATAACTCCGGGCAACTTCATCTTCCGCATCCGCGAGTTCGAGCAAATGGAATGCGAGTTCTTCTGCAAACCCGGCACCGACCTTGAGTGGTTTGCTTACTGGAAGGACTTCTGCAAAAACTGGCTGCTGTCGCTGGGCATAAGCGAGGACAACCTCCGTCTGCGCGATCATGAGCCGGCTGAGCTTGCATTCTACTCCCGCGCCACCACCGACATCGAATACGCCTTCCCGTTCACCGACTGGGGCGAGCTGTGGGGCATTGCAGACCGCACCGATTACGACCTCGGCCGTCATCAGGAGGCTTCCGGCAAGGATCTTACCTATTTCGATCAGGACACCGGCGAGCACTATATTCCCTACGTCATCGAACCGTCTCTCGGCTGCGACCGCGTCGCTCTTGCATTCCTGTGCGAGGCATACGATGAGGAGGTCGTCGGCAAGGATAAGAAGGGCAACGACGATATCCGCACCGTTCTGCATCTGCACCCGGCACTGGCTCCGTACAAGTGCGCGATCCTGCCGCTGAGCAAGAAGGAGATCCTCACCGGCCCGGCAATGGAGCTTTACAACGAGCTGAGCAAGGAGTTCATGGTCGATTACGACGAGACCGGCTCCATCGGCAAGCGCTATCGCCGCGAGGACGAGATCGGCACGCCTTACTGCATCACCTTTGACTTCAACACCGTCGGCACCGAGACCGATGAGGCCGATCACTGCGTCACCATCCGCGAGCGCGACAGCATGCAGCAGGTCCGTATCCCCATCAGCGAGGTCAAGGACTACATAGCCGAAAGGATCAAGTTCTGAGGCTCAAGTCATGACCGGCACTAAAGAAAGAAGCTTCCTGTTCGGCACAGACGCATCGGCCTGTGCCGGACCCGGCAAGCGCTTCGGTTTTTATCTGTGGAATTTCGGAATTCTGCTCCTGTCGGCAGCCGGGCTGTGCTTTCTGTCGCTGCTTCTCGGCATCGGAACGGGAGGACGTGTTCTGCTTATCGATTATCTTCGGCATCCATTGATATTCTTTTTAAATTTCCTGCCGATCTTTCTGTTCGAGCTTTTAATGTTCTGCCTTATAAACCGCTCATGGGCTTCGTTTCTGGCGACTGCCGTCGTATTTATCACGGCCTCGGTGGGAAACTATTTCAAGCTTGAATTCCGCGATGATCCGTTCATGTTTTCGGATATATCGGCTATACACACCGCGCTCGGCGTTTCCTCCGGGTACAATATAACTATCACAAGGCGCATTGCCATATGCCTTATCTGCATCGTGATCGGAACGCTGTTTATGTACTTTTTCGTGCGTGGACGTGCAAAAGGCTCTTTCCGCATCGCCGCCGCAATAGTCATTGCAGCATCCGTATGGCCTCTGTGGACGCTTGTTTACTCAAGCGCGGATATATACAATGTAAAGACCGAGAACTTTGACCATGTGAGCCGCTGGGAAGCCACCGATGTTTTCACCTCAAAGGGCTTTGTGTACCCGTTTATACACAGCATATCTGCCGCGATAGACACTCCGCCCGACGGATATGACGAAAATCTTGCGGAAAACGAGCTTTCTGCATATTCCGATTCGGATATCCCCGAAAGCAAGAAAGTCAATATACTTACCATTCAGCTTGAAGCCTTTGCGGATCTTACGACCGTGGGATTGCAGGGCATTGACGATATCTATGCCGATTATCATGCCCTTGAAGCCGAGAGCTATACCGGAAACCTCATGACAAACGTTTTCGGCGGCGGAACTATTGACACCGAGCGCTGCTTCCTGACGGGATACACGCAGCTTAAAGACTATCGCAGGCCCGTAAACTCCTATGTCTGGTATCTGCGTGAGCAGGGCTACACCGCAAACGGAAGCCATCCGTGCCTGCGCACCTTCTATAATCGCTACAATGTCAACCGTTATCTCGGCTTTGAGGATTATCTGTTCACCGAAGGATATTACGAGAAATACGGCTATCCTGTCACTTATGACGAGGAATTTTTCCCGGATATGCTGAAGTTTTTCAAAGACGACGTTGCCGACGGCAAAAACGTGTTTTCATTTAATGTGACCTATCAGGGGCACGGCCCGTACAGCACCGACAGGCTCGACTGGGGCGATCCGGTTTGGGACGGCGACGTTTCCGAGTACAGCTACTATGTCATAAACAACTATCTCGGCTCTGTAAAAGATACTATCGAAAGGCTGTGCGAGCTCAAAGCCGAGCTTGAAGCTATGGATGAACCGGTCGTTTTGGTAGTCTACGGTGATCACAAGCCATGGCTGGGCGATAACAGCGTAACATACGATGAGCTTGGCATAAATCTTGACCGCTCGACTACCGCGGGCTTTAAGAACTATTATTCAACACGTTATCTCATCTGGGCAAACGATGCCGCCAAAGAAGTCTGCGATAATGATTTTATCGGCTCCGGACCGGATATCAGCCCGTGCTATCTAATGAACGTGCTGTTTTCTCAGCTCGGTTGGGACGGCCCTGCTTACATGAAATTCATGAACGACGCGCAGACCTTTCTTCCTGTCATAAACACTTCAGGCTTCTACCTTGTTGACGGCGAGGTCACCGACTCCATAAGCGGCAGTCTTCTCGATCAGAAGCAGACGATCAACAAAGTGCAGTATTACATGAGACGGAATTTTAAGTTTTCGGAGGTAGCGTCATGACAGCAGGACAGAGCTTTGTAAAAGCCATCAAACCCTTCGGCTGCGTACTATTCCTCATTCTGTTCGCCGTATTCATGGTGTTCTGCTTCACGAGCAAAGCTCCGCTGGGCGATAAATATACCTGTCCGCAGACAACGGAGTATTACTCAGAGCATCTTGACGAGTTCGAGCAGGAGCTGAAAACAAATCTTCTTCCGCTTGTTGACGGCATCGAGGACTGCCGCCGGAGCGGAGACAAAATAACGATCATCATCGCTCCCGAGAGCTTTGACGCATCGTCGCAGATAATCTATCACTATTATGGCAAAGCTTTATTTGACATACAAAAATCAGAGAAATGAGTGATCAAAATGAAAGACGGATTTATTAAAGTTGCTGCCGCATCTCCGATGATCAAGGTAGCCGACGCCGAATATAACGCCGGCAAGGTCATCGAGTGCATGAAAAAAGCGGCCGACAAGGGCGTTAAAGTTCTCGTTTTCCCCGAGCTTACGCTGACCGGCTGCTCCTGCTATGACCTTGTAGGTCACAGCGTCATTCTCCGAGGCGCCGAAAGAGCGCTTGAAAAGGTAATCGAAGCCAGCGCCGGAAGCGACATGCTCGTTATCGTCGGTCTGCCCTATGCTCCGCGCGGCGGCGCACTGTACAGCGTAGCGGCCGTCATCTCCGACGGCGAGCTTCTCGGCCTTGTTCCCCGTTCCGAAACCGACGGCACACTGTTTGCCGCTGCCGACGACGAGGGCGGCGAGGAGACCGTTTGCGGCAAGTTCGACGCGTTCTTTGATACCGAGCTGCTGTTTACAAGCGATGTGCTGCCCGGCCTTTCAGTCGCGGTAGAGCTGGGTGCCGACGCTGACGCCATAGACGCTCCGGCTGCGCGTCACGCTCTGGCCGGCGCTACCGTTATCGCCTCGCTCGCATCCTTCCCGGCCACCGTCACCTCTACCATTGAGGCTACCGAGTCTGTCAAGTACCGCTCCAAGCACCTCAAATGCGGCATTATTCTCGCCGCGCCCGGCAAGGGTGAAAGCACGACCGACAATGTCTACTCCGGGCTGTGCATGGTCGCCGAAAACGGCGAGGTGCTTGCCTCCGACGAGTGCGAGGACTGCTTCGTGGTTTCCGAGATCGACGTTGAGTACCTCGAAAATCTCCGCCGCAAGAGCGGAAAATACGGCAGAAGCCAGTATAAATACAGCCACTCCGAGCTTTACTGGGGCGAGGAGGTCTGCGAAACCGAGCTTACGCGCACTTATCGCAAGCTGCCGCATCTGCCCGAGTTTGAAAAGGACATGGGCAACTACTGCCGCCGCATGATCGACATTCAGGTATCCGGCCTTGTAAAGCGCATGACCTACGCCGGTCTTGACCACTGCGTGGTCGGTATCTCCGGCGGCGTTGACTCGACCCTGACCGTTATGATCTGCGCCGAGGCCGTCAAGCGCATGGGTCTGCCCTCGACAAACGTCGTTGCCTGCACCCTGCCCTGCTTCGGCACCTCGTCGCGCACGAAGTCCAACGCCATCATCGTTGCCGAGCAGGTCGGCGCTGAGGTCCGCGTAATCGATATCGGCGAGAGCGTTTATAAGCACTTTGACGATATCGGACATGCGCACGACGACTACTCCATCGCTTTTGAGAACGCTCAGGCGCGCGAGCGCACGCAGGTGCTCATGGATATCGCCAACAAGGTCAACGGCCTTGACGTCGGCACTGAGGACCTCAGCGAGTTCGTTGACGGCTGGTGCACCTACAACGGCGACCACACCAGCATGTACGACGTGAACATGGGTCTGACCAAGACTCAGGTTCGCGCAGGCGTTCGCTACATCGCCCAGCACACCGAGGACAAGGTACTTGCCGATGCGCTGTGGGATGTTCTCGACTGCCCCGTAACGCCCGAGCTGCTGCCGATCCACGACGATCAGATCGAGCAGAAGAGCGAGGAAAATGTCGGCTCCTACAGCCTGCAGGACTTCTTCACCCACAAGATGATGATCTGCGGCTTCTCCCCGGCAAAGACCATGCGTCTTGCAAAGGCCGCCTACGGCGACGAGTTCACTGACGAGGAGTTGACCAAGTGGCTCCGCAGCTACTGCAAGCGCTACTTCAGCCAGCAGTTTAAGCGCAGCTGCCTGATGGACGGCCCGAGCGTCGAGGCATTCTCCGTCTCGCCCAGAACCGGCTTCCTCATCCCCTCGGATGCCGAAAACAGCCTGTTCATGGCCTCGCTCGACACCGTTGCAAAAGAGTAATATAAACTTTTTAAGCCCCCACGTTAGGCCTAATGGCACAACGTGGGGGCTTTTTCATTTTCTTGACAATTTTCCGGCTTCAAGCTATCATGAAGTCATGACAGATTTGATAACATGTCGCAAATTTTAAGCAGGAGTTGAACGCCATGAAAAGCTCAAAGCGAAAAATCATCATAGGCGGCATTGTCGCCGTACTCGGCATTGCGCTGCTGGCATATGTGGCGCATGTGCTGACTGCGGCGCTTGATTCCAAGCCCGGCGACGTTTCAAAGGCTCAATTTGTCGTTCAGCTCGGCGCGGACGAGAAGCTTACAAACGCAGCGGCGGACAGAACGCTTACGCTCGACTTCGGCGAGCCGTTCAAGCACGCGCCGACGGGCCGCACGCTGCCGCAGCTCGTCACCGTGACCGATGTGTACCACCTTAAAAACACCGGAAGTGAGGAGCTGAGCCGCCGCGTGTTCTTCCCCGTAAACTATCTTAGATCCGACGACGAACGCGTCAGCATAACGCTTGACGGTAAAGCCGCCGGCCGGTGGTACGGTGTCGGCGAGCAGCCGTTTGTGGACGGCAGCACCTTTGCATCCGACGTCGAAAGCGGCAAATACTGCAAAGCGGCGCTGGAAACCGACACGAATTCCGGCGAGGGCTTTGCCTATTATGTCATTGAGCTTACGCCCAAGGCCGGTCAGAGCGCCGAGCTGAGGCTTGAGTATCCGCTTGAAAACGCAAGCAGCATCCTTGTGCTAAACGACGAGAGCACAGTAGCCTGCGATAGCTCACGGCTTATTATAAACGACCCGAACCGCATAAAGCTGTCGTGCAACGACGAGGCCGTCGCCGTTTCGGAATACGGCGGCGAGCTTGACCTCGCTTCAAGCCCCAATTGCTTTACAATAAATATCGGATAGCAAAAGAAATCCCGCCCTCTCGGACGGGATTTCTTAATAGGGATAGGTAATGTTTAAAATCGTGGAAGATCTTATTTCGTGAAATCGGGGGTCGGCAGCATGTACTCAAGCACACCCAGTACCGGGAAGAGCAGTGCCAGGAAGCCGAAGTGCGAATTGCCGGTGGAGCCAAACATGTCGAAGCAGAAGATGCACAGTGCTGCAAAAGCGATAACGGTGAATATGATCTTACGGATGAAATTTTTTACTTCGCTACTCATTTTAAAAACTCCTTTTATAATATATTCGAATTGGTTTTTATGCTTGTCAGAGATTTAACTTTCTCTTTCTGATATCATAATACTACCGAAAGTCACATTAAGCAAGCGAATAAAATTCATGTATTACATGACGTTTTGTAATGTTAATTAATTAACTATCAATATTTTTAGAGGCGCATTGACGCACCTACGAATACGTATATCTCCGGTTGCCCGACCGGAGACAATGGAATAAACCGTGCGTGCCTCGCGTTACGTTAGTGCAGCGTTTATTTTTTGCACTGCACCACATTGGCTCACCTGTCAAGGGGAGCAGGCAGCTTTGCTGCCGTGGGGTTGAAAAAAACTATTAACTATCAGCTATCAGCTCTCTGCTGCGGCCAACGGTCGCTTGTAGGGAACGGATTCATCCGTTCCGTTGCCACGGTTTTGCCTGCAATCCATGGTCGGGCTGACGCAAAAATCGTATCGGTAGCAGCGCAAAGGCGCAATTAAAAAAGTGCGCAGGCACACCACAATTATTCACTATTCACTATTAATTATTCATCATTCATTATTCATTGGGGCGGTCACAGACCGTCCCTTTTTTGCCTTCCCCTGCGTAGCTTGAGGGGAAGGTGTCACCTTTGGTGACGGATGAGGTGTTATTTTAATCTTTGCCGTCAGGCAAACACATTTTTAGAGGCGCTTTTTTAGAGGCGCTTTTACATTGTACCGATACGGTTTTTGCGTCAGCCCGACCGGGAACTGCCGGCTAAACCATCACAACGGAACGGATAAATCCGTTCCCTACAGCTATGGATTTGAGTTCCGGCAAAACCGATACATATTGTAACAAAGTAGCGCCTACGGCGCGGATTTATCTACACCTCATCTGCCGCAAGCGGCATCTTCCCCTCAAGCTCCGCAAGGGGAAGACAAAAGGGGTGCGCAGCAAAACTCAGCATCGCACCAACGTATGGCGCGGCAACCACGGTTTCCACCATTGTTCCGAACCGGGCTACCAGAGATAAATGTATTGGTAGGTGCGTCAATGCGTCTCTAAAAATAAGAAAACCGAGTGCCGATAAAGGCACTCGGTTTTCGGGAGATTGTTGGTGTTACCGGGATGGAGAGGCCCGGTAACGAGAGAGAAAGAATGGATGAAATATGTCTAAAAGGCGTTAACCTTTTTTCAAGCTTCGTTATTTTATGATCAAAGTATATTACGTTTTTGCTTATTACTCAAGCGAATATTACGCATGTTTTATATGATTTTTCGGAATGCAAAATCATGTTGCATTCTGCCGTTTTTCGGCATATAATATGAAGTATTAGAATTTATCTTATGCGAATCATTCATTTTCGGAATTGGGGTATTTGTCATGGCAATTCATAAATACCAGGCATTTGTCAGGGTCGCGGAGATGGGCAGCATAACCAAGGCAGCCGAGGCGATGGGATACACTCAGTCGGCCGTCAGCCGCATGGTTGCCGACCTTGAGGACGAATGGAACCTCAATCTGCTTCGCCGCAGCCGCGGCGGTCTGGCGCTTTCGTCGGACGGACTGATGCTGCTGCCTTATATAAAAGATCTGTGCAGCCATTACGAAGCTTTGCAGGAGCAGGCAAATTCGCTCAAGGGTTTGGAGACCGGTTTTATTCGCATCGGCTCATGCTCGAGCTTTTCGACGCAGTGCCTGCCCTCTATACTCAAAAACTTTGAGCAGCGCTATCCGAGGATAGTGTTCCAGCTTCAGAACATGGAATACAGCGAAACCGAAGAGGCGCTGTGCGCAGGCGAGATCGACTGCGGCTTCATAAGCGCACCGTATTCTCCGGAGCTTGACGTTACTGTACTTATGCGTGACAGGATGCTTGCCGTTCTGCCGCCGGATCATCCGTTGGCGGATGCGCCGTCATATCCGCTCAAGCGCTTCAGCGAGGAGCGCATCATAAAGCTCACCGACGAGGCAAACAACGAGGTATCCAAGGTTTTCGCTCAGCTCAATTCAATGCTCGACACACCCGTTACCGCCTACTGCGACGTTAACGACGACTACTCGATCATGGCTATGGTCGAAAGCGGACTTGGCGTTGCAGTTCTCTCGGAGCTTGTGACGGGCAGAATGCCGTTTGACATCCGCCTGAAGGAGCTTGATCCGCCGCAGTACCGCGACGTTGCGATAGCCGTCAAGAAGGGCCGCTGCCCCTCCCCCGCAACGGAAAAGTTCATCCAGATCGTTCTGGAATACTTCAATCTGCAATAAGCTCCTGCGCTTATGTATGCAATAAACTCCGTACCGAAACGGTACGGAGTTTATTGTTTTATAGCTCAGCAATTAAATTGGGGGTTGGCTTAGTACATGCCCATGTCGCCGCCGGCAGGAGCAGCTACGGGCGCCGGAGGAGTGGGGATATCGGTAACGAGGCTCTCGGTGGTAAGGACCATGGAAGCCACGCTCGATGCGTTTTCGAGTGCGCTGCGGCAGACCTTGGTCGGGTCGATGATTCCGAGCTGGATCATGTTGCCGTACTGCTCGGCCGCTGCGTCGAAGCCGTAGGAAGCCTCGTCGCTGCCGTAGACCTTGTCGAGGATGACCGCACCCTCGAGGCCTGCGTTTGCAGCGATCTGCATGATAGGTGCTCTCAGCGCCTTTGCGATGATGGATGCGCCGGTCTTCTCGTCGCCGTCGAGAGTTGCGACAAGCGCGTCGGCAGCCTTTGCAGCCGCGACATATGCCGTGCCGCCGCCTGCGACTATGCCTTCTTCAACAGCTGCGCGGGTCGCGTTGAGTGCATCCTCGATGCGCAGCTTCTTTTCCTTCATCTCGGTTTCGGTCGCAGCGCCGACCTTGATGACAGCTACGCCGCCGGAGAGCTTTGCAAGGCGCTCCTGGAGCTTTTCCTTGTCGTACTCGGAGGTGGTAGTCTCGATCTGAGCGCTTATCTGAGCGATGCGAGCCTTGATATCGGCCGCCTCGCCTGCGCCGTCAACGATAACGGTGTTTTCCTTGGTGACCTTGACCTGGCGAGCCTGGCCGAGCATCTCGATCTGAGCGTCCTTAAGCTCCATGCCGAGGTCGGAGGAGATGACCTGGCCGCCGGTGAGCACTGCGATATCCTGGAGCATTTCCTTACGTCTGTCGCCGAAGCCGGGAGCCTTGACGCATACGCAGGTGAAGGTGCCGCGCAGCTTGTTGAGGATGATGGTAGCAAGAGCCTCGCCCTCGACGTCCTCTGCAATGATGAGGAGCTTTCTTCCGGCCTTGACGATCTGCTCGAGCAGGGGCAGGATCTCCTGAATATTGGTGACCTTCTTATCGGTGATGAGGATGAGAGCGTCCTCGAGAACAGCTTCCATCTTCTCGGTGTCGGTTGCCATGTAGGGGCTGAGGTAGCCGCGGTCAAACTGCATGCCTTCAACGACCTCGCTGTAGGTGTCTGCGGTCTTGGACTCCTCAATGGTGATAACGCCGTTCTGCGAGACCTTCTCCATAGCCTCGGCGATCAGAGTGCCGATGACATCGTCGCCGCTGGAGATAGCGCCGACACGGGCGATATCGCCGCTGCCGGAAACGGGCTGGGAATTTGCGCGGATGGCTTCGACGGCCGCGTCGGTAGCTTTCTTGATGCCGCGCTTCATGGTCATGGGATTTGCGCCGGCTGCGAGGTTTTTAAGTCCCTCGTTGATCATTGCCTGAGCAAGAACCGTCGCGCTGGTGGTACCGTCGCCGGCCACGTCGTTCGTCTTGGTGGAGACTTCCTTTATAAGCTGAGCGCCCATGTTCTCGAACGGATCCTCAAGCTCGATCTCCTTTGCGATGGTAACGCCGTCGTTGGTTATCAGCGGTGCGCCGAACTTCTTGTCGAGCACAACGTTGCGGCCCTTGGGGCCGAGGGTGATCTTGACCGTATCTGCAAGCTGATTCACGCCACGCTCAATAGCCTTGCGTGCTTCTTCGCCGAAAATAATCTGTTTTGCCATGATGTAAGCGCCTCCTTATTCTACGATAGCGAGAATGTCGCTCTGACGAACGATGGTGTATTCCGATTCATCAAGCTTTATCTTGCTGCCGCTGTACTTGCCGACGAGAACCTTTTCGCCGACCTTAACTTCCATCTTTACCTCGTTGCCGTCAACTATGCCGCCGGGGCCTACCTCGATGACTTCATATATCTCGGGCTTTTCCTGCGCAGATGCCGCAAGGAAGATACCGCTCTGGGTCTTTTCCTCGGCTTTAGACTGCACGAGCACTACTCTGTCTGCCAAAGGCTTGAGTTTCATCATATATACCTCCAATTGAATAATATACAAACAAAAAAATTCGACCGAGTTAGCACTCTTTCGTTCTGAGTGCTAACTCGGTTATTATAATAGCACATATTTTTTAAATTTCAAGCCCCTAAAGCGAAAAATTCGTAAAAATTTTTATATATTTTTTCTCGCGAAGTTTTATTTGAGATACATGAACAAGTCGCACTTGATCATGCCGTTATAAAGCTTGCGTTTTTTATCCGCAGTCTTACCAAAGGTGCGCTCAAACTCCGTATGTGACGACAGCAGGTATAGCTTCCAGTTTTCCGTTTTGCGCCACGCCTCGCCGAAAAGTCTGTAAAGCTGCTCGGCCTCCTGTTTTTCCATGATGCGCTCGCCGTAGGGCGGATTTGTGACTATGATTCCGTTTTCAGTCACGCGGTCAAACTTTGTCGCATCGGCTTTTTCAAAGCGGACTATATCAGAAACTCCTGCGCGGGCGGCATTCTCACGCGCTATATCCAGCGCTGTCGGGTCAATGTCCGTACCTATTATATTATAGTTACCGTTAAACTCGCGCGATACGGCCTCCTCGCGTTCAAGCTGCCACACGGACTTATCAAGGCTTCTCCAGCGCATGGCCGAAAAATCACGGTGCAGGCCGGGAGCACGGTTTTTTGCTATCAGTGCGGCCTCAATTGGTATCGTTCCGCTGCCGCAGAACGGATCGCAGAAGTCCTCCCTGCCGCGATAGCGCGAAAGGCTGACCATTGCCGCAGCCATAGTCTCCTTCAGGGGCGCGGCATTATGCGCCGGGCGATAGCCGCGCTTATGCAGCCCCTCGCCTGAGGTGTCTATGCAAAGCGATGCGACATCCTTCATTATCGAAAACTGTATCTGATACGTTTCGGCGGTTTCGGCAAACCACTCGATGCCGTAAACGCTTTTAAGGCGCTCGACTATTGCCTTCTTTATTATCTTCTGGCAGTCGGAAACGGAAAACAGCTTTGAATTCAGGCTGTATCCCTTAACGGGGAACGCAGCATCGCGAGGAATGAACATCTCCCACGGCAGCGCCTTGGTTTTCTCAAAAAGCTCGTCAAAGGTCTCGGCTCTAAAGCGGCCGAGCTCAAGCAGCACGCGCTCGCCTATGCGAAGATTTATATTGGCTTTTGCTATCTCCTTTGCACCGCCCGTGAAGTAAACTCGGCCGTTTTCGTTCTGCACATTCTGCATTTTCATCCGCCGCAGCTCGTCGGCAATGGGACCCTCAAGGCCGAGCAGGCACGGCACGCAAAGCTTAAAATTATCCATAATACGTTTCTCCGTAAATTCTCAAAATTTCGTCGCATTTCATCATACTTCATAGTTTTGCGCTTGTAAAGATGCAATTATTTTTTATATATGTATAAATCGTGAAGATTAACATTATCTTCGCTATCTTTTGTGTAACATTACAATTTTTAATGCTAAAAATACCGAAAAAGCACTTGATTTTCACAGAGATAAGATATATACTGTTAACATCTTTGGATATTTTTTAACGATTTTCACTCATTATTAATAAGTTCTTTGGAAGGGTGAGATGATGACACGACTTGAAGCAATTGACAAGCTTTGCGAAAGCTATTCCGTTTATTTCGACGTTGAGCGTTTTGAGGAAAACGAAGACCTGCTTGCCGCAACATGCTTTTTGTATGTCCACTCGGAAAAGTACGTCCTTGTCAAGGCCGCAAAGCTTTGGGAGGCCGACAGCAATGAGTATGTTTACATTTTCAACGTTCCCCACCTGACGAAAGACGTCTTCACCAAGTGCCGTGACTATGCCCATAAGGACGGGATGAGCCGCATAGAGCCCAAGCCCGGACACATGTGTTCGTATATTACGGCGCTGTTTATTTGCGATACCTGCGACCCCGACGCCGTGCGTGCGCTCAAGAGGACGCGGATATATAAAAGCTTCCGTCTGTCTTACTACGGCTGGATGGATTTCCACACCGGCCTTATTGAGCTTCAGACGGGGAAAACTGCCGCAAACGGCAGTGGAAGAAGTACAGCACAGCTTTTGAAAAAAACGCTGCTGAAAAAAACATAATTTTTGAAGGGAGAGAAACAAAATTATGAATGCTGCTGTATTACTTATTCTCAGCATTGCCATTCTGCTCATCGGTTATATCTTCTACGGCAGATGGCTGTCCAAGAAATGGGGAGTTGATCCCAGCAAGGCGACTCCTGCTCACACCATGGAAGACGGCGTGGACTATGTTCCTGCCAAGGCTCCTGTCCTTATGGGACACCACTTCTCCTCCATCGCCGGCGCAGGCCCGATAAACGGACCTATTCAGGCTGCCGTTTTCGGTTGGGTTCCCGTTGCACTGTGGGTGCTCATCGGCGGTATCTTCTTCGGCGGTGTGCACGACTTCGGCGCACTGTTCGCATCCGTCCGCAACAAGGGCAAATCCATTGGCACCGTTATCGAAGACAGTATCGGTCTGAAGGCAAAGCGTCTGTTCATCATCTTCGCTTACCTGACCCTCCTGCTCGTCGTTGCCGCATTCGGCTCGATCGTTGCAAACACCTTCAAGGCAACTTACCTTGAAAACGGCGCTATCGACTATGCAGCCAGCGCCGCAAACGCCAGCACCGCGATGATCTCCATCTTCTTCATCGTTCTGGCAATCCTCTTCGGTTTCTTCGTTTACAGAAGAAACGCTCCTCTCGGTGTTTCCACCATCATCGGCGTTGTTCTGATCGCCGTTGCAATGTATGTCGGCCTGAACTGGCATCCGATCTACCTCAGCTACGAGACCTGGATGATCATCTGCGGCGTTTACATCCTCATCGCATCCGTAACGCCTGTTTGGATCCTGCTCCAGCCCCGTGACTACCTGAGCTCCTTCCTGCTCTACGGCATGATGATCCTCGCCGTTGTCGGCATCATCGGCTGCCATCCGAGCATCGATGCGATGCCCGCATTCACCGGCTTCCAGGATACCCTCGCCCCGACCGGTACTTCTCTGGGCTACCTGTTCCCGGCGCTGTTCGTAACCATCGCCTGCGGCGCGATCTCCGGCTTCCACTCTCTCGTTGGTTCCGGCACCACCGCAAAGCAGCTCAACAACGAACGCGACGCACGCCCCATCGCATACGGCGGCATGCTCATCGAGTCCGCTCTGGCAATCATCTCCCTGTGCGCAGTTGCGTACATCTGGAAGGATTACGCCGACGGCACCACCGTCGTCCCCACCGCAGTTTTCGCAGGCGGCCTGTCCTCCATGCTCGGCACTCTGTTCGGCGCCGGCGCACAGAAGGTCACCTACTCTCTGCTGATCCTGGCAGTTTCCGCATTCTGCCTGACCTCGCTTGACACCGCTACCCGTCTTGCCCGCTACATGTTCCAGGAATTCTGGATGAAGCCCGGCGAGAGCATCAAGGATATGACCGGCGCACGCAAGGTCCTCACCAATCCGTACGTTTCCACCGCTATCACCGTCGTCCTCGGCGTTGCCCTCGGCATGACCGGCTACGCAAAGATCTGGGCTCTGTTCGGCGCTGCAAACCAGCTGCTGGCTGCTCTGGGTCTGCTCGCAGTCGCTGCATGGCTCGGCAAGATCGGCAGAAACAACAAGATGTTCTACTTCCCGATGGCATTCATGCTCATCGTAACTCTGACCTCGCTGGTATTCACCATCAAGGCTCAGATCGGTCTGATCACCACCGGTGCCGACGTAACATGGGGCGTCATCCGTGCCGTCATCGCCGTTCTGCTTATCATCCTTGCTATCGACCTCGTTATCGAGGGCGTCAAGGCCCTGAGCAAGCAGGCAAAGGCAAAGACCGCAGCAGCAGAATAATCGCAATAAAACTCATTCAGGAAGCCGCAAAAATGCGGCTTCCTTTTTTCATCCCCGTTTATTCGCCATTTTACAGATTTTTAACTAAAACTCTTTTTTTATCTGTATAATTACTGTATACTTGTATTAAGTATAAATAATATTTTGATCCAAGGGGGAAATAATATGAGCAAAAAAGCCCTTGTTGTTGAAGACGACGTTAATATTGCCGAGCTTCTTATGCTTTATCTTGAAAAGGACGGCTTTGAAGTCAGTATCGCGCACGACGGCGGACGCGGTATTGAGATGTTCAACGAGATATCGCCCGATCTTGTTCTGCTTGATATCATGATGCCCGTTATGGACGGTATGCAGGTTTGCCGCGAGATTCGCAAGACCTCGTCGGTCCCCATCATCATGCTCACCGCAAAGGGCGCTGTCGGCGACAAGGTCGCAGGTCTGGATATCGGCGCGGATGACTATGTCACAAAGCCCTTTGAAGTCAAGGAGCTGCTTGCGCGCATCCACGCAGTCATGCGCCGCTCGGAGACCGACAACACGCCCAAAGAGAAAAAGCTCTGCTACGATAAGCTTATCGTGAACCTTGACTCCTATGAGCTTATAGTTGACGGAGTGAAGGTAGACACTCCGCCCAAAGAGATGGAGCTGCTGTATCATCTTGCAGCGTCGCCCAACATTGTTTTTACGCGCAACCAGCTGCTTGACGAGGTATGGGGCTTCGATTACTTCGGCGATTCGCGCACCGTTGACGTTCACATCAAGCGTCTGAGGGAAAAGCTCGAGGGTGTTTCTCCTCAGTGGTCGCTGCAGACCGTTTGGGGCGTTGGTTATAAATTCGAAGTCGTAAAATAAAAGGAGCAGGCTCTGTATGAAGAGCATATACTTACGCAATTTTCTTGCGACGGCGCTTCTTGTTTTCGTCTCATTTGCGATAGTCGGCGCATCGTTCTTCTTCATCGGCAGGAATTATCTTATAAACTCCACAAGGGAAAGAATGAACGCCAGCGCAGACGAGGTCGTCAGATCGGCGCTTGCTCTTTCAAAGCAGGAAACGCTCGGGAGCTGGAATCTGCGTTTAACGATAAGCCCGATTGCGAATGTCACATCGAGCCACATATTTATATGCGATCAGGACGGTCTTGTACTGTCCTGTTCCGATTTGACCCTGTATTGCGCAAAGCATCAGGGCAAGCAGCTTGACCCGTCGGTCATGCAGGCCGTAAGCTCCGGCAGCGAGTTTGACAGTATGACGACGCTCATGGGCTTTTATTCCGAGCAGCAATACGTCGTTGCAAAGCCGATAGTCTCGGATGACGAAACGCTCGGCTATGTCTTTGTCGCGTCCGATGAGTTCAACATAATGAACAACTGGCAGGCCTTTTTCGGCGTTGCATTGGCCGTCGCGATAGCGGTCGTGCTCGTTGCGATACTCATGAGCCTTGTTTACTCAAAGAAGATGGCTGAGCCACTTGATGAGTTGACGCTTGCCGCGCGGAAGTTTGCTCTCGGAGATTTTTCGGTGCGTGTCAAAACAAAGGAAAAACGCGACGACGAGATCGGAACGCTTATTGAGTCGTTCAACTCAATGGCCGACACGCTCGAGAAAAGCGACAACAAGCGTCAGGAGTTCATCGCAAATGTCTCACACGAGCTGCGAACCCCGATGACCACCATCGCCGGCTTTGCCGACGGTATACTTGACGGAACGATACCGCACGAGCAGGAGGAAAAATATCTGCGCAAAATTGCCGACGAAACGCGGCGCCTTTCGCGCCTTGTGCGCAGCATGCTCGACCTCAGCCAGGCAGAAAGCGACGCCGTCGATCTTTCAAAGCGCAGCCGCTTTGACCTTTCCGAGCTTCTGCTGCAATGCCTTCTGAGCTTTGAGAGCAGAGCCAAGGAGAAAAATCTTGACGTCGATCCGCAGCTTCCGGAGGACCCCATCGAGGTCTTTGCCGAGCGCGACTCCATAACGCAGGTCATATATAACCTCACAGACAATGCGATGAAGTTTGCCTCGCCCGGCAGCACGATAACCATAAGGCTGTACAAAAAAGGCTCAAAGGCCTATGTTTCCATAAAAAACATCGGCGAGCCTATTCCCGAGAACGATCTTCCGTACATTTTCGACCGCTTTCACAAATCCGACCGCTCACGAAGTCTGGATAAGGACGGCGTAGGTCTCGGCCTGTATCTTGTAAAAAAGATCGTCAACAGCCACGGCGAAGAGGTCGCGGTGTCCAGCCGCGACGGAGTGACGGTGTTTGTTTTCACGCTCCCCCTCGCGCCGGCGAAGCAGAAAAAAGAAAAATCAGAACGCAAGTAAGCCGCATGCCGCGGCGGATAGGAGAAACTAATGGGCTGGTATGACACTAACGGCAACGACTGGTATAAGCCGAGCTCACAGACGGGCGCGCAGGCTCGGCAGCCTGCGGCAAATTTGCCCAACGGAAACAGGAAAACGCGCGTTATCGCGCTGATAGTATGTCTGTGTGTGTTAATCGCCGGCATAGCCCTCATAGCAGGCGGCTTCGGCTCGGACGTAATAGACTATAACGCCGACGGTAAGCCCTCGGACTGGCACGATTATTTCAACAAGCTCTACGGCACCGATGCTCCGACAGCAACGGCGGATGTGCGCATCCCCCTGGCCGATGACCGCGGCAGTCTTACGATCAAAAACGGCAGCGAGGGCGCTTCGCTCGATTTCAGCACGATCTATGAAAAGTGCAGCCCCTCCGTTGTCGGCATCAAGGTCTATAACGACAGCGAGAGTAAGGACTATTACGCCTGGGGCAGCGGCGTTATCGCCTCTTCGGACGGGTATATAATCACAAACACCCACGTTCTTGACAACGGCGACTCGGCCACGGTGGTTTTATCCGACGGCAGCGAGCACGAGGCAAAGCTCATCGGCTTTGACGCATCCAGCGACATCGCCGTAATAAAAATAGACACGACCGGCCTTGCAGCCGCCGAATTTGCCTCAAGCTCGACCCTCAGCGTCGGTGACAGCGTTGCCGCCATCGGCAACCCTCTCTCCCCCGACCTGCGTCTTACCATGACACGCGGAATAGTTTCCGCGCTCAACCGTGAGATAAACTACAACGGCGCGACAATGACGCTTATCCAGACCGACGCCTCCATCAACGAAGGCAACTCCGGCGGCCCACTGTTCAACAGCCGCGGTCAGGTCATCGGCATAACGAACATGAAGATGATCTCATCCTTCGGCTCTGGAGTTGAAGGTCTCGGCTTTGCAATACCGTCCGACACTGTCGAGAGCATCGTTCAGGCGCTTATCGAGGACGGCGCGGTGTACGGCAGGGTGTCGATCGGCGTTACGGTAGGCCCCGTGAGCAAGGACATTGCTCAGTACTACGATATTCCGCAGGGGCTGTACGTCAGCGCAGTCACCGAAGGCTCGGATGCCGAGGCAAAGGGCATTGAGCGCGGCGATATAATCACTAAAGTCAACGGCGAGGACGCTTTTGAAAACTCCGACGTTTCCGACGCGAAGGAGGGCCTTAATGCCGGCGACACGCTGACATTCACTGTCTGGCGCGACGGAAGGACCCTGGATATCACCGTAAAACTTATGGATCCGGCGGATATGGGCAAATAAATCAGGCAGTAACGGCCGCCGGAGCATTGCTCCGGCGGCCTGCGCATTTTTTCACTACGCAAGGAGGAAAAGACATGGATAAAGAGCGCCGCATAAGCACCGGCATAGACGGCCTTGACCAGGCTATAGATTTTCTGCGCCCCGGTGATACCGTTGTCTGGCAGTGCGAGCACATCAGCGACTATATGTACGTCGCAACGAGATTTGTAACCAACATCGCCCGTCAGGGCAAGCGCATAGCATACATACGCTTTGCCGACCACGAAGAGATCATGGACGCAGCCGCGCTCTGCGAGGGCGGCGCAAATGTGCAGGAGTACGGGCTCGATCCGCGAGTGGGCTTCGAGACCTTCGCAGTGCAGGTTCACAGAATAATCGACAAGGAGCCTATGGGTACGTTTTTCGTGTTCGACTGCCTGTCGGATCTGCAAAATTATTGGTTCTCGGACCTTATGATCTCGAACTTTTTCCTGCTGATAAACCCGTTTCTCATACGCCGCCAGGCGATAGCCTATCAGCCGATAGACTATGAAAAGCACACCTACGAGACTATCTCGCGCATCCGCAAGGAAGCGCCGCTGCTTGTCAACATCCGCACTCTCGACGGCAGCGTTTACATGCATCCGGTAAAGGTTCGCGGCCGCAACACAACGACGACCTACTTTCCTCTTAAAATAACCGGCTCAAAATGGCGCACGCTCACCTCGAGCGCCGACACCTATGCCATATTCGAGCGCTTCACCCAGACCGGCGAGCGCCGCGACTGCTGGGACAGCATGTTTGACTCCGTCGCCGACGGGCGCGAGCCGACCGACGCCGAGAGCATGCTTTTAAAAGAAAACATCATGCGCTGCCTGCTCGGCAACGAGCCGACGCGCTTTGCCCTGTGCCGCAAATACTTCTCCATGAAGGATCTTATGTACATAAAAAACCGCGAGATCGGCACCGGCTGCATCGGCGGCAAGGCCGCCGGCATGCTGCTTGCGCGCAACATTCTGCGCGACGAAGCTCCGGAGCTGTACAACTCTCGGATCGAGCCGCACGATTCGTACTATATCGGCGCGGACGTTTTCTATACCTACGCCGTGCAGAGCGGCCTGTGGGGCTCGCGAATACGAATGATCGAGGCCGAGGACTATCTCAAGTACGCTCCCGACATACGCGAGCTGCTGCTAAACGGCACATTCGCGCCCAGTATCAAGGAGCAGTTCATGTCCATGCTCGAATATTTCGGCCAGTCGCCTATAATCGTGCGCTCAAGCTCCATTCTTGAGGACGGCTTCGGCAACGCCTTCGCCGGAAAATATGAGAGTGTTTTCTGCCCAAATCAGGGCAGCCTGAAAGAGCGCTACGACGATTTTGAGCGTGCGGTCAAGCAGGTCTACGCCAGCACCGTCGACCCGGACGCGATCAAATACCGCGCAGAGCGAAACCTCCTTGACCGCGATGAGCAGATGGCTCTGCTGGTCATGCGAGTGTGCGGCGACGTTCACGGCGACTATTACTATCCGCACATTGCCGGCGTGGGGCATTCAAAAAATCTTTATCTCAACAAGCAGAACTCTTCATCGGAAAACAAAGGCATGCTGCGCCTTGTTTTCGGCATGGGTACGCGCGCGGTCGATCGCGAGGCCGACGACTATGCGCGGCTTTTGAATATGGATAATCCCACCGCACCGCCGATGGTGGCTTATGGCGATGAGTACAAGTATTCACAGCATAAGATGGACGTTATCGGACTCAAGGACAACGAGTTTGAGACGATAAGCGTTGACAGCATCGACAAAAGGGATCTCAAGGCAGATCCGACGCTGTTCATGGAACTGGATTACCCCACCGCCGCAAGACTGCGCGAAATGGGTCTGAGCGCCTCCGATGCTCCGGATATCCTCAATTTCCGCAAGCTTCTCGGAAACACGGACTTCGCCGCAGTCATGGCCGAAACGATGCGCATTCTCGAAGAGAAGTACGATTACCCCGTCGATATCGAGTACGCCTGTAATTTTGACGCCGAGGGCAATTACCGCGTCAACCTGCTCCAGTGCCGTCCGCTTCAGACACGCGGCGTGGGCTCATCCGGAGTCATGCCTAAGATCAAGGAGCTGTACTTCCGCACCGAGGGCAACTTCATGGGCGGCAATGTGTGCCTGCCGATCAGATATGCCATCATGGTCAAGGTCGAGCCTTATCTTGCCCTGCCGGAGCAGCGCAAATATCAGGTTGCGCGCAGGCTCGGAGAGCTTAACAGTCTCCTGCGTGACAAGGGCACTATCCTGCTCGGCCCCGGGCGCTGGGGAACGACCACTCCGAGTCTCGGCGTGCCGGTACATTTCATGGAGATAAACCGCTTCGACTGCATCGCCGAACTTGCGTACAGCTCGCACGGACTGCGTCCAGAGCTTAGCTACGGCAGCCACTTCTTCCAGGATCTCGTCGAGGCCGGAACGTTTTACGCTGCGCTCTATCCGGGCGAGGACGGCTGCGTTTTTAACGAAGAGCGGTTTTCCGGCTGCGAGGATGTGTATGCAAAGCTCCTTAAGGCCGATGCCGCAGACCCTATCGCCGACGTTATAAGCGTGTATGACCTCGGCGAGGGCAATGCGATCCTCTATTCGGAAGTCGAAAGTCAGGAGTGCTTCCTCGCAAAGGTCTGAGCGAACGTTGATATCAAATATGTAAAAAAGCAGACGCCGAGCGTCTGCTTTTTTCAGCTTTCCATTTGCTTGCCGAGGAAGGATGCCACCGTTTGCGCAAGCTTAAACTCAATGTCGCTGCCGGCAGATGCATTCTGGCTCACGAATACCACGCAGCCGAGTATATCGCCCTCGCTTAGGATGGGTGATGCGACCGAAACATAGTAGCGCTCGTCGCCGTCAATGACGTGCATCGGCTCGGTGCCGTCATAGCGCACGCTGCCGCGCGATTCCATAACGCGTTCAAGCGCCGGCGATACTCGCTTGTCGATAAAATCGCGCTTGGATGCGCCCGAAACGGCAATAATGCTGTCGCGGTCGCAAACCGCAGCTATTGCATCGGTCGAGCGGTGCAGGCTGTCGCATATCTGCGCTGCGAAATCGCCCAGTTCACCAATTGGGGAATACTTTTTGAATATGACCTCACCGTCGCGATCCGTGAAAATCTCCAACGGGTCGCCCTCGCGAATACGCATTGTGCGGCGTATCTCCTTCGGGATAACAACCCGGCCCAGATCGTCAATACGCCTTACTATCCCTGTTGCTTTCATATCTATGATCCTCCGTATTTTTGTTGTACGGTTATATTCTCTGCAATGTTGCAAAAAATATGTAGAAATCGGATGTGTGTTTTTACGTATTCGCCGAGCATGAGATCTTACATGCTCTTTTACATTTACAGCGCCTCCTTTTGCTCCTCACGGCCGCAGGTGATATTGAGGTTTCCGTTTCGGCAGCGCAGGGCGTCGAGGAAATCCTTCGGCACATTATCGCCGTTTAAAACGATTCGATATTCAAGCTCATAAAGCGTTCCCATATTCGAGGTTTTGACCTTCACGAGCGAATTTGACCTGGTATACTCGGCAAAGACATCGTCAAACAGGCCCTCGTAGTCAAGATTTTCGGGTATGGTAATTTTCAGCGTGCGCTCCTCGGCTTTGCCCTTGCCGAAATTGAGCGCAGTCAGCGCCATTATAACGGCCGAGATGATCACGAACGATATGACCGCAAGGCCGACATAGCCCATGCCTGTTGCAAGGCCGACGGCCATCGCCATGAACAGCACGCCTATCTCGCGCGCGGTTCCCGGAACCGAGCGGAACCTTACGAGACTAAACGCACCTGCGACTGCAACTCCGGCGCCTACGTTTCCGTTTACGAGCATGATGACGAGCTGAACGACCACCGGAAGTATCGCCAGCGCGACCGCATAACTTTGACTCGACCGCGAGCGGTACATCCCGACAAGCGCGATACCGACGCCGAGGACAATGGATGTGAACGTGCATATCAAAAATGCCGACAGCGTCAGCTGAGAAGATATTATGGATTCAAGCACAGTCGGATCCCTCCTTATCATTCGTTGCAGTCTCCCTGAGGATGCTGTTTTTATAGCAATGGCCGATTTTCGAAAACGATGTCGGGAATGCGCCGGTTTCGGACAAAAGCCTGCTCAGCCACATCGGCCACACTCCCGGGATCTTCAGCTCCATAAGCACCTCATCCGGCATCAGCAGCGGCGCGCCGTGAGAACCGAGTCGCAGATCAAGCTCATCCGTGCGAAAGCGCAAATTTGTGTCGAAAGTAATACGCAGTTCAGGCTGCTCAATGCCCGAGAACGCCATACGGTCATATCCGATAAACGCCTTAGGTCTTACCTCGCAGAATGCTATGAAGGACTTGAGGCAGCCGAGCTGAATGTGCTATCCAGCAATATCTCAATTCTGTCATCCGACGACTGCCTGAACGCGGCAAAATCCGACCTTTCAAATTACGACCTTTCCATGAACATCTCGGGCGGCACGATAAACGCCTATTCGAGCGAGGGCGACGGCTTTGACTCAAACGGTACGCTAAATATATCTGGCGGAACAGTCGCCGTGTGGACGGCAAACAAGGCCGACAATCAGCCGCTCGACGCCGACGGAGCGCTTAGCATCTCAGGCGGTACGGTGCTCGCTGCCGGCGCGTCCAATGGCATGGGGCTTAGCATAAACGCCGAGCAGGCATATGTCACCTTCTCAGCATCCGGTCAGCTTATTTCGAAGGGCGACGTTTTGAGCATCAAATCCTCCGACGGAGGCTAACTGCACAGCGCTGCGGCAAGCTGCGACGCAGCATATGTTTTCTTCTCGTCAGCAGAGCTTGAATCCGGCAGCAGCTACAGTTTGTATGCCGGCGACAGCAGCGCAGCAGCATCGACTGCGCAGACCGGAACCGCCACCGTTGGCGGCGGTATGGGCGGAGGCATGCAGCACGGTACTCATCCCGACGGTGGCGACGGTTTTGGCAGAGGAGACCGCCCGTCCGATGATCCGCCGCAAAAGTCAACAAGCAAAGCCTAAACAAGCACGGAGACGCAATGCGTCTCCGTGTTTTATTACGATCACAACTACGATCACAACACTATGCCGTTGGCCTCGAGCTCACGTAGGCGATTGTAGAGAGTTCCCCTCGACATACCGAGGTATCGCGCGGTCTTTGCCTTATTCCCATTATGCTTGAGCAGAGCGTCGAGTATTCTGTTCGTTTCGGCATCGCGCATATCGAGGGTCCGTCCCTGCTCCTGCGACTTCACCGCAGTCTGCTCACCTCCGAAATCGTCGCAGACATCGCTTATTTCAAGCTCGCGGCCGTCCTCTGCTTTTAGCAGACTGCGCTCAATTATATTGCGCAGCTGCCGCAGATTGCCCGGCCAGTAATTTGCCTTGAAGCGTTCGACGGTTTCCGCCGAAACGCTGAAAATATTCTTTCCGTATCCGGCCGACAGCAGTGTTACAAAATAATTGCTCAGCTCCTGCATGTCTGCCTGCCGCTCGCGCAGCGGCGGAAGATCAATGCGGAGAACGTTCAGCCTGTAATATAAGTCAAGTCTGAACGAGCCGTCCTTCACCTTTTGCAGTACCTCGCTGCCTGCCGCCGAAATAACGCGCACATCTGTCTGCACACTGCGGCGCGAGCCGATCGGCGTTACGATGCCGTCCTCAAGAAAGCGCAGCAAAAAGCTCTGCATGTCCTGGCTCATTTCCGATATTCCGTCAAGGAAAAGCGTTCCCCCGTCTGCCTGAATGAATTTGCCGGGATTTTTTTCGGTCCCGATCAGTATCGAATCAACCGTTTCACGCGAAAATCCTCCGCAGCTTATTGGCACAAACGGCCCGGCAAAGCGAGGGCTTGCATTGTGTATAGCCTGTGCAAAAAGTTCCTTTCCCGTGCCGGACTCCCCTGTTATCAGCACGTTCGCCGGACTTGCCGCCGCTGTGCGTGCCTCGCTTTTGACCAATTTCATTCCGGAGCTGACGGCGATTATATCTTGAAAATTATATACTGCGTTATTGCGCTGCGCTCCGGCGCTGTACTTTCTGATCTGTTCTGCCGTTTTTATTGACACCTTGAGACCGATCACCTTGTCATTTTCCTTTATGGCAAGGCATTCGACATAATAGCGCTTTCCCGTGCTGCCGAGGGCAATGTTACCAGCAGATATCTCCTTACCGGTGCGCAGAGCTTTCATAACAAATGACAGCTCAGGAAGGCTGTCGCGCAGAGCCTTGCCGATAATAGAGGTTATGTGCATATCAAATTCATTTTCAAACCTGCTGTTGGCAAAAACCACAACGCCCGTATCATCAACCAGCAGCGTTATATCCGTGCTGCACTGCACCGACTGTTCAAGCAGGTGAAACCTGCGTTCTATGTGCGGATACAGTATTCGGTTCTTATAGGTGAAGTCGCCCGCTTCAAGCATGAAAGCTGCCGAATTGAGCGAATTTTTAAAGCATTTATCCAGCGGCAGAAATATTACCGTCACCGCGTGAAATCCGGGGCCTGCCGAAGTTTCGCCATAGCGGGCAATGCAGGCATATGGCGTGAGCAGATCGCAATAGTGCCCCTGCCCTGCACTGAAGCAGGTAACAAAGGGCTTTTCCGGCGCGGTGTTTCCGGCAAAAACGCCGACATTTTCAACGGAAAACCGCGTTCCGATACGCAGGCCCTTTGCTTTAAGCTCCTTCAAAAGCGCGGCACTGCCGCTTTTGTGGAACGCAACAAGCTGCGTATCAAGATAAAACATCGCTCCGCCCATACGCTCAAGTGCCGTGCTGCGGCTTTCATAGTAGTCGCGGAAATATGCGAGGTGGCACTTTGATATATCGTCTATCCTGTCAAACACATGCAGATCGCGGCAATCCTCGCCCAGGCGCACTGCGTGAGCATCGGCGCCGGCGGCGCGTGACTTCTCCCACGAGGCAACCGTTTTTTCATACTTATGGTCGTATTCGACCAGATTTCCGTTTAAAAACTGCTGCTTTAAATTTTTCAGAACATCATTTTTCGGAAGATCATTCATGTTGCTGTCTCCTTGTTGAACATTTTTGCACATCTCATTTCATATTATAATCTCTCCGCCAAATATGTTCAACACATTTATACATAAGTGTTCAAATATGTTCAACGCAAAGTCAATATTGCCTGCAGTCTATCTGCTTGATATTATATTGTCAAATCCACTACAGGAGGTTTATTCTATGAACACCGTTCTTACAGAAGAAGAACGCGCATTGCAAATGATATACAAAGAGTATGCCGACGAGCGCATTCGTCCGCACACGCTGGAGATCGACAAGGGGCTTTTCAGCGTTGAACCGCTGCTGAAGGAAATGCACGAGCTTGGCTTCTGCGGCATCGTTATCCCGAAGGAATACGGTGGCCTCGGCAGTAGCTATGTTCACTATGTTCTTGCCGTTGAGGAGCTTTCCAAGGCCAGCGGCCCGGTCGCGAAATCCGTTTCCGGTCAGACCAACATGTGCTTCCCCATTCTTCACTACGGCACCGAGGAGCAGAAGCAGAAATACGTTGTTCCTTGGGTAAAGGGCGAAAAGCGCTCGGCATTTACGCTCACGGAGCCCGGCGCAGGCTCCGATGCAGCCGGAATGCAGACGACCGCCGAGCTTATAAACGGAGAGTTTGTCGTCAACGGCACGAAGGCCTTTATCACCGGTGCGCGCGAGGCCGACTTTTTCCAGACCTACTGTCAGTTCAAAGCTCCCGACGGCACAAAAAGCCCCATATGCCTGCTTATCGACGTGCACGAATGCGAGGGCATAACGATCGGCCGCAACGAGGATCTTATGGGCATGCGTGCAAGCAGCGTGGCCGAGGTGATATTCGACAACGTCCACGTTCCTGCCGAAAATCTGCTCGGCCAGATCGGCAAGGGCTTCCATGCCGCAATGTCGACCCTCGATGCAGGCAGACTCGGTATCTCGGCGGTCTGCGTCGGCATGGCGCAGGACGCGATAGACCAGACCGTTAAGTACACCAAAGAGCGCGTGCAGTTCGGCAAGCGCATTTCACAGTTCCAGAACACGCAGTTCAAGCTCGCCGAATATCAGACCAAGGTCGAGGCAGCGCGCCTTATGGTTTATAACTGTGCCAGCATGATGGATGACGGCCAGCGCGTTTCCCACCTTTCCTCGATGGCGAAATACTACGCCTCCGACGTTCTCAACGAGGTCGTGCGCGGCTGCTTACAGCTGCACGGCGGCTACGGATACAGCAAGGAATTCGTCATCGAAAAGCTCTATCGCGACGCAAAGCTCACCGAGATATTTGAGGGCACGAGCGAAATTCAGAAGAAGATCATTGCCAAATGGATGGGCGTTAAGTGACGGAGGTTCGGAAAATGAATATTATTGTTTTTATAAAGCAGATCCCGGACAGCGATGAGGTGAAGCTCGACGAAAACGGCAATCTCATCCGCAGCGGAGCCGGGACCATGATAAATCCCGTGGATAAAAACGCGCTTGAGGCCGGTCTTTCCCTGCGCGACCGCTTCGGCGGAAAAGTGACCGCAGTTACCATGGGGCCGCCGCAGGCCGAGGACGTTCTGAAAAGAGCGCTGTTCATGGGCTGCGACGAGGCAGTTCTTCTCTCCGATCGCGCATTCGGCGGAGCCGATACGCTTGCAACAGGCTACGTGCTTTCAATGGCCGCGAAAAAGCTCGGCAGCTTTGACCTTGCCATTTTCGGCAACAAAGCCTCAGATGCCGAAACTGCGCAGACAGGCCCTGTGACTGCGGGCTTCCTCGGACTTCCTCTTATCACGAGCGTTGACGGTATCGAGCTTGACGGCAGTGCGATCGTATGCCGCCGCAGCTTCACAAACGGCATCGAAACATCGAAGACCGAACTCCCGGCCGTTATCACGGTCACCCCTGCAATAAACACGCCGCGCTTTATGACGCCTGCAAACGTCATTGAAGGCCTCAAAAAAGGCATAACTGTTTGGAACTGCACCGATCTCGGCTGCGACGAGAGCAAATGCGGCGTAAAAGGCTCGCCTTTGTTTTCATGCAAAAGCTCCTATATAGTAGTTTATAAAATCATACTATATAGGAGCTTTATTGTCAAGAGCTTGTATGTTTGAATAGAGGTAAACTGAAAGTTGTATTACACTGCCATATAAATGTATTGATCTTGATAAAGAGTGTTCCGTAGGAGTTCCGCATCATTTCCGATGAAAGCCCTTGCCTTTTCCGGCTCAAGCTCCAGCTCCTCCATACACATTACGATGTCCTCCCGCATCGTGTATGCTCAATTACAGAAGGCCCAGTGCCATCCAGAGAGGCACACTGCAGGTCATTGCAATGAGGTTGATGATGCAGTATGCATAAGAGCCCTTGGATGCGGTTGCAAAGTCGAGGGACGGATCGCACATCTTGATAAGGCCTGCGGATGCGGGGTTCTGGTAAGCAACGTTCCAGCAGGTACCGGAAACCCAGGAGGTAAATACGAGGACAAAGATGTTTATTCCGTGTGCCTCAAGCAGCGAGCCGAAGATTGCTATCATGACTGCCATGCAGCAGGACTGGGAGACGATAACGAAACGAAGCAGATAGGTGATGATGCACAGGCAGGGGATGAATATCCAGGGACTGCTCATGATGGGTGCGAGGATAGGTCCGAGAATGCCGGCGAGCCAGGTGCTCACGCCGAGGGATGCCATAAGGCCTGCAACGGAGAGAACGCCGCCGACGAAGATGGTGATGGTCCACATGCCCTTTGCGCCGACCTCGGGAGGAGTGATCAGACCACATGCGATGAATGCAACGTCTGCGAGAATTGCGACCATGCCTGCGTCGATCTTGTGGGTGGACTGAGTAAGCCAGAGGATAAGTGCTGCGAGAACAATGATGATGCCCTGCTTTTCCTTGGTGCTGAGCTTGCCGAGAGCCTTGTAAGAGTCCTTGATGAACTCAACGTTTGCTGCCTTCTGAGTATCGGTGGGCTTGCAGAAAACGAGGCAGAACACATAGACAAGCACTATGCAGACTACATACCATACGCATGCGCGGACAAACCACTGACCCCAGGAAACGCTCTCGCCGACGAAGCCGAGCATAAGTGCGACATAAACCGAGCCGGAAACGAAAGCCATGCCGAGCTGGTTGGTGCCCATGAAGTTTGCAAACCACAGGCCGAGAGACTGCTTGGAGTTGCGCTCTGCGCCGGACGCCTCACATACCTGGTTGACAAACGGAGCCATCATGGAAGTCTTTGCGGTGGAGGAAGGAATAATGGGGCTCATGATAACGCCGGAAAGAAGCATTGCAGTTACCTGACCTGCATAGGTTCCGGGGAAGCGGGTCAGCACCCACAGCGCCAGGCGCTTCATAAAGCCGCTGTTGTTGATGCCTATCGACATGATGAACACGCCGATGCAGAGCCATACGGTGCTGGATGCAAAGTTTGAGGTAACTTCGGCAACCGTTGCAACTTTAAGCGCAACGAGCACTGCCATCGTGCACAGGACCGCCGCCCAGTCGGGGATCGCACGGGAAATGATAAGTACGAGCATGAATACGAAGCAGCCAAGATACTGCCACGCTGCGCGGCTCATTGCCTCGGTTTCTGCCGGGAGATAGGCTATGAGCAGAAGCGCTGCGATCGCAACTACGAATCCAAGAAGTGTCCTTTTTGTGTTCTTTGACATTTTAATCTTCTCCTCTGTTTTTTGTTTATTAATTAATTAACAAGTGCTGGTTAATTAAATTCAAATGTTCCTACTTTTGGTCATCGAATGCATGTTCAAGATACAGCTTCTTGACCATTTTTCTGTCGGGCTTGCGATTTTTGGTTTTGGGGAGCATGTCCATGACGTAATACTCCTTAGGAACCTTGAAGCGCGAAAGCTTTTCGCGGCAAACTCTCTCTACCTCGTTGAGGTCTACTGTTTTGCCGGCAATCGGCTGAACGAATATCGCAGGCACCTCGCCTCTGCGCTCGTTCGGAACGCCTATCGCTATTGCGTCGGCTACGTTCTCTGCTGTTATGGCGACCGCCTCAAGCTCACTGGGAAACACGTTAAAGCCGCCGGTGATAATAAGATCCTTCTTGCGGTCGCAGATGATAAGGAAGCCTTCCTCGTCAATGCGGCCTATATCGCCGGTGTAGAGCCAACCGTTGCGCAGCATTTTTGCCGTTTCCTCGGGATTATTCCAATATTCGTGCATCACGCACTCGCCTCGGCAGATGATCTCGCCGGGCTGACCGTCCTCCACTACCTCAGTGCCGGTTTCCTGGTCTACGATGAGGTATTCAATGTTGGGGTTTACAACGCCTACGGTGCCGACCTTGCGGTGGTCATGGCCGTTTATCGTTATGGTGTTGACTGTTTCGGTCATGCCGTAGCCCTCGGTGATAACTGCCCCTGTCAGCTCCTCGACTCGCCTTATTACGTCAACAGGCAGCGGAGCCGAGCCGCAGGTTATGACCTTCAGCGAGCTTATATCGTATTTCTGATATTCCTCGTGGGTAGCTATAAGCTTCATCCACAGCGGAACGCTCGGCCAAACGGTAGGACGGTATTTTTCGATCACCCGGAGTATCTCGTCCAGGCTTTCCGCAAAGAATATCGTGCCGCCCATAGTCAGGTTGACCACAATGCCCTGACCGAAGCCAAATGCATGAGACATTCCGAGAGCAATGATGACGATGTAGTTTTCATAGTCATTATCGTTAAGGAAGGGTCTGAAATACTGCACCTGAGCCATTGCCTTGGCAACAAATGCATGGTTTGTCTGGCAGCAGCCCTTGAGCACGCCCGTAGTGCCACCAGTGTACTGCAATATTGCAATATCCTCGGGTTCGATGGCGATATCGGGTTCGGTGGCGTCATCGGAGATTATGCTCTCCCATGCGCCGAGCTCATCCCAGCGGTTTTCCTTTTCGAGCGCCGGACAGAACACCATGTGTTCGACGCCGGCTTTATCGTCTTTAAGGGCCTGCACGACTGCATCTGCGCCGTCGGAGTCGGTTATGACCATTTTGGGTGTGCAGTCTTTAATTCTGCGGATGATCTCATCAGCAGTGGAACGTGGATTTGTGTTTACCATTATGATGCCTGTTTTGAAGCAGGCATGTGCCAGCGCAACGAACTCAAAACCGTTAGAGACATATGTTATAACTCTGTCGCCTTTTTTCAGTCCTTTTGCGAGAAAGCCGTTTGCGATTTTTGCTGCAAGCGTATTGCACTCGACATAGCTCATCTTTGCGCCGCGGCTGATAACATAGGTCTTGTCGGGATGTTCGCTAACTCTTTTGAGGAACAGTTCCTTACAGGAAACATCGGGGATCGGAAAATCATAAACAACACAGGGGTCTTTGATCTTGTCCCACTTTTCTCTGTACCGAACCAGAGCTTCCTCAAAGCTCTTGTTTTGCAGCTGATTCATTTCTCATATCCTCTAAGCATTTTAACTTTTTATTTTTCCTTACCCGCCTCCGCCCTCAGGCGCCGGAGCTTATCCGGCAGCCCAGGGAGAAGGAAGAGGGGGAGGAGAACACTTGAGCCTCTATTTTGGCTCAGGCGATTTATATGCTTGCGGCCAGCTTGTAGGCAGATTCGACCGCATCCGGAATTCTTGCTACCTTGACAGCATCGCCGATGCAGTCAACATTTTTGACCTTGCCGACGAGCTGCTCATACATATCATTATTGGGCTTTGCACCGGCTGCTATAACAACGGTGTCTGCCGGGAGAGTCTGGCGGCCTTCTGCGTTTTCAACCACAACGCCTTCCTTGGTTATCTCTATGACCTTGGTCTCCTTGAGCATCTTGGTGCCAAGCTGCTTGGTGCGAGCAATGATCGACCAGCGGCTGCCGGGGTTGATGTCGGGAGCAAACTTTTTGCCCATCTCGACGATAGCAACGTTGTGGACACCGTGGTTGAGCAGCTGCTGGAGCTTCTCATAAGGCTCGGTCTTATAGATCATCATGAATCTCAGCTCATCGGCTGTAAGAGTGCCGATCTCACCGATGTACATTGCGACCTCGACGCCGACATCACCGCCGCCGACGACAACTACGTTCTTGCCGAGCTCTGCGGTGCCTTCAAATACATCCCATGCATGAACGATGGGAACACTGGGGTCTCTGGGGATCGGGGGGATAGATGCCTTGGAGCCGCATGCAAGAACGACACGATCGTAGTCCTTGCTTGCTGCGATTATATCCTCTGCCGTCGCTTCCTTGTTGAGTATGATCTCAACGCCGAGCTCGCGGCAGGTGCGCTCGAGCCACTGGCCGAAGTAGCGGATATCGTAGCGGCGCGGAGGAGTTGCTGCATACAGCGACAGGCCGATGGTACGGTTGCGCTTTTCCCAAATAGTGACCTTATGGCCGCGCAGAGCTGCTACACGGGCAAATTCCATGCCGGAGGGGCCTGCACCGATAACGAGGATCTTTTCGGGATGCTCGCTCTTCTTCTCGGTGGGCATAAGGCCGTTTTCGTCCTCAAGCTCTTCCTCGCGGTTGCACTCGTAGTTGCCAATGCAGCCGATGGGCTTGCTGGCCATTGCCATATCGAGGCACTTTGCATTGCAGCCGACGCATGGACGGATGGTTGATGCCTTGCCGGCCTCGGCCTTGTTAACAACGTCGGGATCTGCCAGGAACGGGCGGCCCATTACGATGGCATCGAAGTCGCCGCGATCGACGAGCTCTTCTGCCTTTTCTATGTTCATGCGCATGCCCTGTGCTACGGGAGCCTTTACACGAGCCTTGATCTGGCGGCCGAGGTATGCCCATGCACCGTGGGGAACTTCCATGGTGATAAGGGGAACTGCCGACTCGTGCCAGCCTGCGGTGATCGAGAAGCCGTCAACATAACCGGTTTTGTCAAGCAGCTCGCAGATCTCTGCGATGTCGTCGCCGTTGCAGCCGCCGTCCATGAAGTCGCTGCCGCTAACACGCAGGGAGATAGGATAGTCGGGGCCGACTGCCGCGCGCATACCCTCGAGAGTTTCAACCATGAAGCGGCAGCGGTTTTCGAGAGAGCCGCCATACTCGTCGGTGCGGTGGTTGGTCAGCGGAGAGAAGAACTGGCCATACAGATAACCGGAGTTGGTTTCGATCTCGATGCCGTCAAAGCCGGCCTTCTTTGCGATGACCGCAGCCTCTGCCTGCCAGTCAACGAATTCCTTGATCTCCTCAACGGTGAGCTCCTTGGGCATTTCAAAGTGAGTGAATCTGCCGGGGATGGGAGACGGTGCAACTGCCTGCTCGCCCTGAATGCTTGCGCGGTTTGCGCATCTGCCGCGATGCATGAGCTGCGCGAAAACTTTGCTGCCGCCCTCATGGATAGCATCGGTGAGCTTCTTAAGCGAGGGAATGTACTTCTCATCGGTGAGCATTGCGCCGTGGTTCGGATTGTAGCGCAGCTTATCCCACTGCATGTTTGCGAAAATGATAAGTCCTACGCCGCCCTGTGCACGGCGCTTGTAAAACTCAACAACGTCATCCATGATGAAGCCGTCAACAGTGTGACCTATGCTCATAGGTGACATTATCACTCTGTTTTTAAGCTCCAGCTTGTTGACCTTAAACGGTGTGTAAAGTCTTTTCATGATTTCCTCCTCAAATTAATAACGGCGGCTCAGTATCGATTATCCCGGCCGGGGAACTGAGCCCATCGGTTATTTTTTGTGACGCCTATCTTTACTTGCAAACATCGTGCCAACTTTGTCAAAAAAATATTTTTGCCCTCACCTGCGTTTTTCTATCGCGACACATTTGTTGTTCATGTAAAGAAAAAGGAAGCCGACCGTCTTCGTAAATCAGACAGCCGACTTCCTTTTGACTATTTATCGGTTTTGCTATTTTTCATTCTGCGTGTTCTCCGCCGCGTTGAGTATCCTGTAAAGCGTCGAGCGCGATACGCCCATTTCCTTTGCAACACGGGATTTGTTGCCCTTATACTCCACCATAAGCTTTTTGGCCATTTCCAAACGCTGTTTGGTGAAGAAATCGCTCATTATCCTCAGCTCAGAGCTATCCTGCTCGATTTCCGGAACAGGCTCTTCTTTCTCGAGCATGCTTATGCTCTGCGGAAGATCCTCCCTCTCTATCTGATCGGTTTTGCATACGATCACGCTGTATTCCATGCAGTTGCGCAGCTCGCGCACATTGCCGGGCCAGCCGTATTCGCCCATAGCCAGCGCTGCGGCCGTGCTTATGCTGTGGATATTCTTCCCGTTTTCAAACGCGAATCGCTCAAGGAAATACTCTGCAAGCTCTTTAATATCCTCTTTGCGACGCCTGAGAGGTATCATTGTGAGGTTAATTACGTTCAGCCTGTAATACAGGTCTGCCCTGAAAGTTCCATCTGCGATGCACTTTGTCAGGTCCTTATTGGTGGCTGTAATTATTCGTACATCAACGTTTATCGGCTTTGTAGCACCGATACGGGTTATGCAGTTTTCCTCAAGCGCGCGCAGCAGGACACTCTGCATTTCAACCGGCATTTCACCGATCTCATCGAGAAACAGAGTGCCTCCGTCGGCAAGCTCGAATTTGCCTTTTGCACCGCTTCTGCTCGCGCCTGTGAACGAGCCTCCGACGTAGCCGAACAACTCGCTGCCTATAAGATCGCGTGGGATCGCAGCGCAGTTTACGGCAACAAAGGGCTTATCCTTGCGCTGGCTCGTGCAATGGATCGCATTTGCGAAAAGTTCCTTGCCCGTGCCGGACTCGCCTTGAATGAGTATAGGACTCGAGGTTGCGGATATCTGCTCGGCAAAGCGTTTGAGCTGCACAAAATTATCCGAAACGCCGATGAGATCATCGAATGTATAGCGCGCATGGTTGCCGTCGGCAGGTTTTTCCTCTTTTCTTATTTTGTCTTTATATATGGTTATAAGTGCCCCGAATTGACGCGAATTTGTATTTATCGGACTGCAATCTTCGGAATACTGCTCGTGCACTCCGTTGCCGCGGACAAGTTCTACCGGCTTGCCTACGACCCGTTTTCCCTCGGCTATTTTCGATACGAGCGACACGAGCTCGGGACAAATATCGCCCAAAAAGCTGTTTATCGTTTCCTGCGGATGATAATTATAAAAATCATAAAACATATCGTTTGCAAAGGTCACCGAGCAGCTGTTATCGACCAGTATCACTATATCGTTGGTGCTGCCCCTGCTGTACTCATTGCGCTGCATAATATCGCGCATGATAACATCCTTTGTAACATGGCCGGTGGTTATTATGGTCTCGGTAGATTCGAGAAGCTTAAAGAGCGTATACATGCACTCATCAAAGTTTTCCTTGTACGTTAGAAGCACAACATACCCGTTTCGGCCGTATTTTCCCTTGATCCCGAACGCAAATGTCACATAAGGCTTGAGCGCGTCAAGATAGTGCTCATCCCCTACCACCCATGTGCTTTTTGGGCTGCGTGCAGCCATGACAGCAGCATTTGTGCCGGCAAAATTCTCGCCGAGATTTCCGCCAAGCTTGATATTTTTCTGTGAAAGCTCATCCTTTAGCTGTTTATTACCGTAACGTCCGAAAATATCGAAATTATCGTACAAATACAGCAAAACCGCCTTGTTTGCTGAAAGTGTCTCAGCCACTGCCTGATAGTACTCGGGTGTGCTTTTTCGCATGAGTCGGATATGTCCTGTGACATGCTTTTTGCAGCGCTCCGTATCCTCTTCCGTGACATCCGGAAGCTTAAGCGCATGCGCATCCAAGCCGTTTCTCTCGCACATGTATTTCGAGCTTTCGAGCATACTGATATACTCTTTTCCGCGGTTCAAAAAATCTGCCGTCATGCCCAACACACCTCTCAAAATTTTTTCAAAAAATATTTTTTACGTTTGCTCAGCCATTGTATCACTTAGTCGGCAGTGTGTCAAATTGTTAAAAGTGTATCATCTTTAGTCAGCTGTTTTGGCGCAAAGTGTATCGTCGTGAAACACTTCGCAGCATTTTTCATTGTAAACTATCACGTTTCAGGGCTTGATTTTGTACGTTTCTTTTGATACTATTATATAGTACGCAAAAAAGTGTTTCAAATTGTCAAACCGTAAACTAACATTTTGCAATCGATCGCCGAAGTATTTATCCTGTCGGTCTAACGCCATGAAGCTACACAATCAGGTTACAATTAAACAAACCATCACTCCGGCCACGATTCAACTGCTGGAGATGGTGCAGATGAACACGACCGAGCTAAGCTCCTATCTGACCGAGCAGGCCATGGAAAATCCCGCGATCGACATTGACGAGCTCGGTTCGGCAGCAAAAGGCAGCGAGCTTTCCGACAAGGTCGAGTGGCTCAGTTCATTTGGCCGCGACAGGAGTGAACAAAACATCGCCGGCGACGACGACACGCTCGACAGTCCGATAGCAAGCCGTGCTCAGGTCCCCGACGTGAGAGCATATCTCTTGAGCCAGCTGTTAAACTCCGATGCCGACTGCGAAACGAAAAAGGTTTACCGCTACCTTATCGGTTGCGTTGACAGCCGCGGATTTTTATCCGAGGATTGGGGAAGCGTTTCAAAAAAGCTCGGCGTTTCACGGGAAGAGGTCGAAAATTGCGTTGCCGTCATGCGTTCCCTGCCCCCGAAAGGTATATGCGCAAGGGACGTGCGCGGCTGTCTTGCCGCTCAGCTCGGCAGCAATAAAGCGAACGGAGTAGCCCGCAGCATCGTCGAAAAACACCTTGAGGAGCTATCGCGCGGCCACTACGCAGCAATAGCAAAAGCGCTTAACGTTACAACAGCAGCCGTTCGCTCTGCGGAAAAGCGCATAAAGCGGCTTTATCCCTATCCTTCATCTGCCTTTGAAGGCGACAGGAGCGACGACAGCATATATGTTTCACCCGACATCATAATAAGTGCATCCGACGAGGGGCTCAATGTTTCGCTCTGCCATCCGTTTACCCCTCACCTGAGAATAAGCTCATTTTGCAGCGAGCTGAAAAAATCGTCGGATGATCCCGACGTTCTTAAATACGTTGAAGAGCGTATCTCTGCCGCCGGCAGACTGTATCAAAATGTGTGCAAATATGAGGAGACTCTGCTGAGCTGCTTCGGCAAGCTTGCCCGGCTGCAGAGCGCGTTTTTCTATGGCCGCACAAATGCATTCAAGCCTATGACGCTTGCCGACATAGCCGATTCGACAGGTCTGAGCGTATCAACGGTCAGCCGCGCAATGCGAGGAAAGTATATTCAGTGCAGCCGCGGCGTCATACCGGCCAAGCTGTTTTTCTCGGCAAAGCTCGAGGGAGACAGCGGTGAACGCTCGGCCGACGAAGCGAAAAAATATCTGCGCCAAGTGATCGACGGCGAGGATAAGTCCGCGCCGCTGTCCGATGCGCAGCTGAGTGATATCATGACCAAGAACGGCTTTGCCATATCGCGTCGTACTGTTGCCAAATACCGCGATGCGCTCGGCATACCGGGAACATACGTCAGAAAGCAAAGTTAGGAGAACTCATAGCATGATATACGAATTTGAGTCAAAGCGCCCGAAAATCGATCCCAGCGCTTATATCAGCGACAGCGCAATCGTGATCGGAGATGTCACCATAGGCGCGCGGTGCTATGTCGGTCCCGGCGCCGTTATCCGCGGCGACGAGCGCCCGATTTATATAGGCGACGAAAGCGCGGTTGAGGATCTGTGCGTTATTCATGTCGGCGGCCCCGATGCAAAGACCGACGGCTGCCACATAGGAAAGCGCGTAACGATCGGCCACGGTGCAATGGTCCACGGGAATTATATACGCGACGGCGCAAATATCGGCATGGGAGCCATAGTCAGTCTTTTCGCTGATATCGGAGAATACACCGTTGTCGCGGAGGGCGCAGTGGTGAAAAAGCATCAGACGATACCTCCCCGTGTCGTTGTCGGCGGAGCGCCTGCGAAAGTTTTGCGGGAGCTTGAAGAAAAAGACATCTATGCATGGGAGCGCAGCAAGCAGACATACATTGATCTTGCCGCGCGCTGCAAAGCGCCCGGCGGTCTCAAGCGAATTGACTGAATATAAACGCAAAAATCCGACAGAGTTTCCTCTGCCGGATTTTGATTTTAGATTTTGAAATCGGGAATTATTTCTTGCCCATGTTCATCTGAGCTGCAACCTCGGCTGCAAAGTCCTCTTCCTTCTTTTCAATGCCTTCGCCGGTCTGGAAGCGAACTGCGTCAACAAACTTGATGCTGCCGCCGAGCTTCTTTGCCGCATCGGCAATGTACTTCTCAACGCTGCCCTGGAAGATATCGCCGCGGACGAACTCCATCTGCATGAGGCAGTTTTCCTCGTAGAACTTGTTCATCTTGCCCATGACGATCTTTTCCTTGACCTGTGCGGGCTTGGAAGCCATCTTAGGATCGTTGTCCATAAGTGCAAGAGCAACCTTCTTCTCTTCTGCGAGGACGTCCTCGGTCACCTGAGACTTATCCCAGAAGCGAGGATTGAGAGCTGCGATCTGCATTGCGACGTTCTTGCCGACTTCGGTAGCATCGATGCCGCCTTCAACTGCAAGGTTGACGAGGACGCCGATCTTGCCGCCTGCGTGAACGTAAGCGACGGAGGTGTTCTCACCAAAGCGTGCGAAACGACGGATCTGGAGATTCTCGCCGATGGACATGACCTTCTCGGGCATGGTCTCAGCAACTGTAAGCTCGCTGTTGGGGTACTTGCACTGCATGAGGGCATCAACGTCTGCGGGGTTGTCCTTCAGGACGACCTTGCAGATATCCTTAACGAAAGCGACGAAAAGATCGCTCTTTGCGCAGAAGTCGGTCTCGCAGTTAACTTCAACAACTGCGCCGACACCGCACTGGGGGCAAACCTCTGCATATGCCATACCTTCCGCTGCAATACGGCCGGCCTTCTTTGCTGCCTTTGCAAGGCCCTTTTCACGCAGATACTCAACGGCCTTGTCCATATCGCCGTCGCACTCGGACAATGCCTTTTTGCAGTCCATCATGCCGACGCCGGTCATCTCACGGAGAGTTTTTACGTCCTGTGCTGTAAATGCCATAACTTTTTCCTCCTGTATTATTTAAGAAAGGGAGCAGGATGTGCTCCCTGATCAATTATTCTTCTTCAACCTTCTCGGCTTCTGCCTCTGCCAGGGTCTCCTCGACCTCAGCGTCGGCGCCCTGACGGCCTTCCTGAACGGCGTTTGCCATGGTGGATGCGATCAGGCGAATTGCGCGGATAGCGTCATCGTTTGCAGGGATAACGTAATCGACCTCATCGGGGTCGCAGTTGGTATCGACTATTGCAACGATGGGGATATGCAGCTTGCGAGCCTCTGCGATCGCATTGTGCTCCTTGCGAGGGTCAACAACGAACATTGCGCCGGGGAGCTTCTTCATTTCCTTGACGCCGCCGAGGTACTTCTCGAGCTTCTCCATCTCGCCCATGTGCTTCATGACTTCCTTCTTGGGAAGCATATCGAAGGTGCCGTCCTCCTGCATCTTCTTGAGCTGAGCAAGGCGATCGATACGGGTGCGCATGGTCTTGAAGTTGGTGAGCATGCCGCCGAGCCAACGGGCGTTGACATAGTACATACCTACGCGGGAAGCCTCTTCCTTGACTGCCTCTGCCGCCTGCTTCTTGGTGCCGACGAAAAGGATGCTCTGGCCGTTTGCGGCAACATCGCGAACGAAGTTGTAAGCCTCTTCGAGCTTCTTGACGGTCTTCTGCAGGTCGATGATATAGATGCCGTTACGCTCCATGTAGATGTACTCGGCCATTTTGGGGTTCCAGCGGCGGGTCTGGTGACCGAAGTGGACACCGGCTTCCAGCAGCTGCTTCATAGATACTACTGACATTTGTTTTTCCTCCTGATTTGTTTTTTCCTCCGGACACTTCTTCCCTCTCCCCAAGCCGTAGCCACATGGGAAAAAGTCCGTGCCCGTGCGAAATGCCTTGATATAATATCAAAAATCTAATGTAATTTCAATAGTTTTTTGCCATTTTGTCAAAAATTTTTTCTTTTTTTCTGCGGCGCCTGGGCTGGTCGGCCTCGGTCTCGACGAGTATGATATCTCCGCCGATGCGCACTATGCATTTCCACGGCAGAATGTAATCATCCTCCCTGCCGAAAAGCCCGAAAAATTTTGCTTTTCCCGGCGTTATGAGCGATATAAGCCGCCCCTCGGTCTCGTCAAACTCCGCATCGCATACATAGCCGAGCCGTTTACCGGTATGGATGTCTATGACCTCCTTGTATCGCAGTTCGGAAAAATAGCTTATCATTGCCGCGCCTCCCACATTAAAATACCGCCGTATTATTCTACGGCGGCATATGTATGTCCTATTCGGCTTTGTTCTTAGGTATTGATATCGTAAGGATAAGTTCGTTTTCCGTTTCCTCTCGCTTCATGCCGGCCGCTATGCCGCCCTGCTTCATAAGGTCAAGCCCATGCAGGATCGTATTTACGAATACGCGCACGTCCTTCATTACAAACGTTCGCTTCGGGTCGGCTTTTTCCTCCGGCTCGCGCAGGAGCACCTCGATATAAGCATCGGCCGCTGCAACATTGAGGTCGTGCTCTATCATATACGCAAGCGCCGCGCGCTGCATATTTTCATCCTGCAGGCGCAGCAGCGCTCTGCCGTGACGCTCGGTAAGTCCGTTATCGCGCAGCGAGCGCAAAACATCATCAGGCAGCTTCAAAAGCCGCAGCTTGTTTGCTACGGCCGACTGCGATTTGCCGATCCGACGCGCAGCCTCCTCCTGACTCATTCCGAACAGCTTAATAAGCTGGCTCAGACCGTTTGCCTCCTCGATGAAATCGAGGTCTCGGCGCTGTAAATTCTCAACGAGTGCAATGAGGCTTGCATCCTCAAGGCTGACATCGAGCAGTATGCACGGTACGTCGCACAGGCCCGCAAGGCGCGCCGCCCTGAGTCTGCGCTCGCCCGCTACGAGCTCGTATCGCCCGTCACGCAGTCTCACAGTCAGCGGATTGAGCACGCCGTATTGGGCGATGCTCTCGGAAAGTTCCTGAAGCTCGCCGTCGGGGAAGTTTTTTCGCGGCTGCATGGGGCTTGGTTCAAGCTCGTCCACCGGCAGCCAGATAACGCCGCCCCTTCGTGTTCCAGGGCGCAATTTTGTCGCTTGCATAAGTGTACCTCCTATACACCGTAGTATATGGAAAATGTACACTGCTTTGTGCGCAAAGTATGGCGCATCATGTGATTCAAGCGAAAAAATTCTGCACTATATTAGTGCAGAATTTTCATATCAGCTTATAAGCTCCGGACAAAGCTCGGGATTTATCGCCCCGGGACATGCTGCGCACATTGCAGCGGCCTTCATGGCGGCCGATGCGCTTTCGGCAATGCCCAGTCCGTTGACTCCGGCCCAGATTATCGCCGCAGTTGCAGCATCGCCGCATCCGGTGCAGTTGGATATCTCCGTCGTCACGCACGGAAGTTTTATTATCTCGCCGTCGGACGCTGCCACGATACCGTCGCCTCCGAGAGACACGAACACCTTCTTTACGCCTGCGTTCAGCAGTGCTTCGGCTGCAAACAGCGAGGTGGATTCACCCGTCATGCTCTTTGCCTCATATTCGTTCGGCTTAAACGCCGTGAGCTTGCCGAGCACCGGCTTGAGCCGATCCGCCTTTGCGGCGGACACAGGGTCAGCGTACAGCGGAGCCGTAATGTTTTCGGCTATCCACGAAACGGTTTCCTGAGTGAGGTTTGCATCAATCACGACTGCGTCGGCCTCGTTTATTTCTTTTATATGTGCTTTGAGATATTCGGGAGTTATGCTTGCCGATATATCCGTATCGCTCACGCCGACGAGCATGTCGCCATTTTCATCCGTAACACACAAATAGCTCGACGTTCTTCCTCCGCTCATGCGGCGGCTCAAATGCATATCCATGCCGAGCTTTGTGCAGCTTTCATAAATGCTGTCGCCGTAAACATCGTCGCCGATGGCAGCAACGAGCTTTACATTAAGTCCAAGCAGGCAGAGATTGTGCGCAATGTTTCTGCCGACTCCGCCGGGGCTGAACGACACCGTCCCGGGGTTTGAATCCTTCATGCGCGGCTCCCTATCGGGTCTGCCGCAGATATCCATGTTTACAGCGCCTATAACAATTACAGTTTTATTCCCCATATGTCCTCCGCATACTCTTTTATCGCACGGTCGGCGGCGAATATGCCGGCCTCGGCAGTGTTTATTATTGAAAGTCTTGCGCGCTCGGCCGGATCGGAGATCACCGAGTACATTCTGTCATGAGTGTTGACATAGTCGCGGAAGTCCGCGCAGAGCATATACGGGTCGCCGTTGTAAAGCAGGTTTGAAACGAGATCGGAATAGCTCTTTCCGTCGGCAAAGCCGCGGCTTATCCTGTCGAGCACCGCGCCAAGCTCGGCATCCTCGCGCGCATAGCGCTGGGGATCGTAGCCGGATGCCTTGAGCGCAGTTACTTCATCGGTTTTAAGGCCGAACAGGAACATGTTCTTATCGCCGAGGCGCTCGTACATTTCGACGTTTGCGCCGTCGAGCGTTCCTATGGTAACGGCTCCGTTGAGCATGAGCTTCATGTTGCCGGTGCCGGAGGCCTCCTTACCGGCGGTGGATATCTGCTCGGAAACCTGCGCTGCCGGCATGAGCGCTTCGGCAGCTGAAACGCGGTAGTTTTCCATGAAGCAGACCTGAAGCTTGCCCTTGCACAGCGGATCGCGGCTTATATCGTCGGCCAGCGAGCAGATAAGCTCGATGATGCGTTTTGCAGTGTAATATCCGGCGGCGGCCTTTGCGCCGAACACGAAAGTGCAGGGCATGAAATCCGCGTTCGGTTCTTCGTGTATTCTCATCTGAAGCCGCGTTATGAGCATCGCGCATAAAAGCTGACGCTTATACTCGTGCAGACGCTTTACCTGAACATCGAGGATCGCGTCCGGATCAAGCGCAAAGCCGTCGTTTTTGGCCAAAAACTTTGCAAAATCGTATTTATTGAGGCGCTTTATCTCGTTGACCCGGCGCTGAACATCGACATTTTCCGCATAGTCGAGAAGTCCGATGAGCTTTTCGGGCTTTGTCAGGTAATCGTCGCCCTCGAGCAGCTCGCTCACCAGGCCGTGCAGGCGCGGATTTATCTGTGCCAGCCAGCGGCGATGGTCGATGCCGTTTGTGACATAGGTAAATCTCTCCGGGCGGAGCCGGCAGACGTCCTTGAAGAGGTCTTTTTTCAGTATCTCACCGTGCAGGCCGGAGACGCCGTTTATCTTATAGCACGCAGCAAGGCAGAGGTTTGCCATGTGAACCTGCCCGTCCTGAATTATAAGGTTCTTGCCGACCTTTTCGCTGTTGCCGAACTTGGATACAAGGTACTCGCACCAGCGGCGGTTTATCTCGCACAGTATCTCCCACACGCGCGGCAAAAGCGTCTGCACCAGATCCTGCGGCCATTTTTCGAGCGCCTCGCTCATGACGGTGTGGTTCGTGTAGGCAACCGATCGGCTCACCTGATCCCACGCCTCGTCCCAGCCGAGGCCGTATTCGTCCATCATGATGCGCATAAGCTCGGGAATGACGAGCGCAGGATGCGTATCGTTTATCTGGATCCTGTGGTGCTTTGAAAAGCTTTTTATATCGCCGAAGCGCTTTATATGCGTCTTTATGATCGACTGCGCAGTGGCCGAGAGGAAGAAATACTGCTGCTTTAGGCGCAGAGTCTTGCCCTCGATGTGGTCGTCGGCAGGGTACAGCACCTTTGTTATGACCTCGCTCATCGTGCGCTGCTCAAGGCTTTTTACATACTCGCCCTCGGAAAACAGGTACATATCCAGCGCGCTTGTGCTGCGCGCGTCCCAAAGGCGGAGGATATTGACCTCGTTGCCGCCGTAGCCGGCAATGAGCATATCGCGCGGAACGGCCGTAACCGTCTGATAGCCGGTGTGCTCGGCGTGATATCTGCCGAAGCTGTCCCATCTCGGGGAGATGGTTCCGCCGAAGCGGACCTCAACGGCTTCGTCGTTGCGCGCAACGAGCCAGCTTTCGGCCGCGCTGCGCCAATCGTCGGCGACCTCGGTCTGCTTGCCGTCAACTATCTTCTGGCGGAAAATGCCCAGCTCATAGCACAGCGAGTAGCCCGTTGCCGGGATACCGAGCGTGGCCAGCGAATCCATATAGCAGGCCGCGAGCCTGCCGAGGCCGCCGTTGCCGAGACCCGCGTCGTTTTCGGCCTCGAATATATCCGAGGCGTTGCGGCCGAGATCCTCCAGAGCGCCGGTGAGCGCGTTGGCAATGCCGAGGTTGAATGCGTTTTTCATGAGGCTGCGTCCCATGAGGAACTCCATGGACAGATAGTGTACCTCGCGGTCGGGGCAGCGTGTTTCCTCGACTGCGAGCAGTCTGCTCATGATCTCGCGAATGACGATGGCGCTTGCCTGAAACACCTGATCGTCGGTCGCGGTTTTTGCTGTCACGGCGAAGTGCGCGCAGAGTTTATCCTCGATCGCGCTGCGTACCTCGTCGCGTGAGATTTGGCTTGTGAACATTTTAGGTAACTCCTGATTAGATCTTTGTGCCCTTCGGGAGCACTACCGGCAGCTTCTCGCTGCCCATTATCGTCTGGAACGACGAAACGGTCGAAGATTTGTCGGCAATGACATTTTTCATTATGACGCCTTCGCCGATCTCCGTTCCGCGCATGATGACGCAGCCGGAAAGCTGCGCGCCCTTTCTTATGCGCACATCGGAGGAGATGATGCAGTTGTCGATCTCGCCCTCGATTATGCAGCCGTCGGCAACAAGGCAGTTTTTCGCCGTCGAGCCCTCGGCGTAATAGGTGCTGACATCCTCGTGCGTTTTCGTGCGCACGGGGCGCGCTGCAGGGAACAGCTCGGCTCTGTTGGCAGACGAGAGCATATCCATATTGGCATTGAAATATGCCTCGGTGCTCATTATGCGCTTGCCGTAGCCGCGGTGGAAGAATACGTTCACCTTGCCGCCGGACGCAAGATAGTCGGCTATCGCGTCGCGGTGGAAGTGATAGTGGTTTGCGGCGGCGCAGGCGTCCATCATGCTTATGAGCAGCTGCTTTGAAATAATATATGCTTCAAGCGAAGCCGCGCCCTCGCCGGCTGCTGTCTGATTGAAGATCATGCTGCGTGCAAAGCCGTCGGCATCGACGATGTAGCGGTGGTGCCGATAGTCGGGCGTTGCGTCGGTGCAGATCGCGGTTATCTCCGCGCCCGATGCAAGGTGCTGCCTTATCGCCGCGCGCAGGTCGATGTTTGCCGCCGTGTTGCCATGCATCATTATTATGTACTTGGCGTTTATATCGTGAATATAGGTCGAAACGGCATTGAGCGCCTCGATCGTACCGGTGTAGTCGCCCCGGTGATATTCAGGCAGGCCGAACGGCGGCAGCATGCGCAGTCCGCCTATTCTTCTGCCCATGTCCCAGTCCTTGCCGCTGGCAAGGTGGTCAAGCAGCGACTGATAATCCCGGCGCATGATAACGCCGACATCGTGTATGCCCGCGTTCATCAGCGAGGACAGAGCAAAATCAATAAGTCTGTATCGTCCGCAGAACGGCAGCGAGGACGCCGTGCGGCGGCGCACAAGCTCGCCCAGCTCGGGCACTGCGCCGTAAGCAAAGATTATTCCGTGAAAATCGCTCATTTTCAGACCTCCTCGCTTTTATAGATCATAGCGCCTGCTTTGACGCTTGCATTTTCGCGTATATCAAGTCTCGGGCCGCAGGTGGCAACGCCCCATGCCTCGCTTCCGTCGGGCGGAGCGCCGACGTGTGCGCCGCGGTGTATGACCGTCTGCTCGCCGATTATGGCGTATTCGACGACCGCGCCCTCCTCGACCTTCGCGCCGGGCATGAGCACAGAATAGAGCACCTTTGCGCCCTTTTCGACCACTGCCGACGACGAGAGAACGGAGTTTTCGACATGACCCTCGATCTCGCAGCCCTCGGTGACGATCGAATGCACGACCGTTGCTTCCGGGCCGACATAGTGCGGCGGCTGCGCGACGCTTCTTGACCTTATCGGCCAGCTCGGATCATAAAGATTTATGAGCGTTGTCGAAAGCATGTCCATATTCGCGTCCCACAGGCTCGTTATCGTGCCGACATCGCGCCAGTAGCCGTCAAAGCGATACGGCCAGAGCTTTTCGCCGGCTTTGAGCATGTTGGGGATTATATTTTTGCCGAAGTCCTTGCTCGAGGTCGGGTCATTCTCGTCCTCGATGAGGTACTTGCGGAGCTTTTTCCAGTTAAATATGTATATGCCCATAGAGGCAAGATCGCTCTTGGGCTGCTTGGGCTTTTCCTCAAACTGCTCAACATATCCGTCGGGGCCGAGGTTCATGATGCCGAAGCGCGTTGCGTCCTCCATGGACACCTGCAAGACCGCTATCGTGCAGGCTGCGTCCTTCTCAATATGCTCGCGGAGCATCTTGGAATAGTCCATCTTATATATGTGGTCGCCAGAGAGAATTAAAACGTTATCGGGATCATACATCTCAATAAATCCGATGTTCTGATAGATCGCATTTGCCGTTCCGGAAAACCACGAGCCTGTCTCGCCGGCTGTCTGATACGGTGGAAGTATGAACACGCCGCCGTCCGTCGAGTCAAGATCCCAGGGCTGACCGCCGCCGATATAGCTGTTGAGCTGCAGCGGACGGTACTGCGTGAGCACGCCGACCGTGTCTATCCCCGAATTTGCGCAGTTTGACAGAGGGAAGTCAATTATGCGGTATTTGCCGCCGAAGGGCATATTGGGCTTTGCCACGTCCTGCGTAAGGGCGTAGAGTCTTGAGCCCTGACCTCCGGCAAGGAGCATTGCTATGCAGCTTTTCTTCATGTCGTCCGTCCTTTCTGACTTTTAAATAAATGACGGCAAAGTGCCTTAGCCCCCTGCCGTCATTGCACAGGGGAAGAAAACCCCTTTTTAGATACGCTTAATTAAACCTATTCATCGCGCGATCAGCGCCCTCGGTGATATAGCACTCAACGGCGTCGGCGGCTTTTTTTGCGACAAGCTCCATATCCGCCGCGTCCTGGCCCTTGAAGGCCGAAAGCACCCAATCGGCCATGTCATAGTCCGGGTGCGGCTTATCGCCGACACCGAGGCGTATGCGCGGAAACTGATCGGTCCCGAGCCGGGCGATGACGCTTTTAAGTCCGTTGTGTCCTCCTGCCGATCCGCCGCGGCGGATGCGCAGTCTGCCGATGGGCAGCGCCGTTTCGTCGGACACGACAATGACGCGCTCGGGCGGCACCTTATAGAAGTTTGCCGCCTGTACTATCGCGTCGCCCGAGAGGTTCATGTACGTCTGCGGCTTCATAAGCAGCACCTTTTTTCCGCCTATATCAGCCGTCTGCGTAAGCGCCTTAAAGCGCATTTTGTTTATGCTCACGCCGAGCTTTTTTTCCATGGCGTCGGCCGCCATGAACCCGGCGTTGTGCCTTGTTCCGTTGTATTTAAGTCCGGGATTGCCGAGGAACGCAACGATCCACTCGGCTCCGCCTTTGGAGAAAAACATTTTACTCGAACAGGTTGGAGATGGATATCTCCTCGTAAACGCGCTGGATCGCCTCGGCAAACACAGGTGCTACGGACATGTACTTGATCTTATCGCAAGGCTGTGCATTTTCGGGATACGGGATGGTATCGAGTAGGAGCAGCTCCTTGATACAGCTGTTTTCAATGCGCTCGATAGCCGGGCCGGAAAGGACGCCGTGGCTTGCGCAGGCATAAACTTCCTTTGCGCCGCCTATCTCGACGATAGCCTTTGCCGCGCCGACGAGTGAGCCTGCGGTATCGACCATATCGTCAAGCAGGATGCAGGTCTTGCCCTCGACATTGCCGATGATGTTCATGACCTCGGACTGGTTTGCCTTTTCGCGGCGCTTGTCAACGATGGCCATGTTGCAGCCGAGCTTCATGGAGAAGTTGCGTGCGCGTGCGGTGCTGCCGACGTCGGGGGATACGACCATGATATCGTCGTTTTCTCTGCCGTAAATGTCTATATAATGCTTTGCAAAGAGAGGGGCGCCAAAAAGATTGTCAACAGGGATATCGAAGAAGCCCTGTATCTGTGCGGCGTGGAGATCCATTGTCAGCACGCGGTCTGCGCCTGCTGCGGTGATAAGGTTTGCAACGAGCTTTGCGGAGATGGGGTCGCGGCTTTTTGCCTTGCGGTCCTGGCGGGCATAACCGAAATACGGAATAACGGCGGTGATTCTGCCTGCCGATGCTCTGCGCATAGCGTCGATCATAACGAGCAGCTCCATGAGGTTGTCATTGACGGGCTTGCAGGTCGACTGAACGATAAAAACGTCGGCGCCGCGAACAGGCTCATGAACGGATATCGAGCACTCGCCGTCAGCGAAGTGAGCACAGGTGCAGTCACCGAGGTTCTTGAAAAGCTGGTTGCATATCTGGTTTGCAAGCTTGGGATTGGAGTTGCCGGTAAATACCTTGATCTCTTTGCCGTGGGAAATCATTTGTAATCGTCCTCTCTGTATTTATTCGGGGTTTAACCCATTATCTTTATCTCTTGGATTATACCAAATACATGATAATTTGAAAAGAGGGCTGAACATAGAATTTTGTAACCGTATTGACCACATTTATGTGTAAAAATGCAAGGGCAGCCTCTGCCGCCCCTGCACTCATCAGTTAAGAGCCATGATCCCCATGGCCGATCTTAACGCATTTATCTTGTTTTCAATGTCATACGACGCGAAAAATATGTCCTTTATTCTCTGCGTATCGCCGCCTGTGACAAAGCCTGCGAGGATGCACAGCGCGCCCAGAATGAGCGCCACGATCGCGACGGTCGAAACCACCTTCCATACCTTACTCATTATCCGGCACCTCCTTGACGCAGAAGCTTCTTCCCAGCGCTTTTGCGCCGCGGACTATTCCGCTTATACCGCGCACCAGCACAAGAACGCCGATCCACAGCAGGATAAGCGCCACTGCAAACGCTATCAGCACAGCACCTGCACACAGCATTATATCCGCAAATATCACAAGCTTTGCAAATGCAAAGCCTATAGCCTCAACGCCGATCGTAATGAGCGATACGCCGAGAGCGACCAGTACGACCGCCACCGCAAGTGCGAGCACGATCAGAACGGCGCTGATGGGGATCGCAAAGATAAGGTACAGTATCAGCAGCGCGACATTTGTTTTATACCGCGTCGTTTCCTCGGGCAGCTCTATGCTCTCAAGCTCTTCAAACACGAGTTCGGGCGCATCGTTTTCCTCGACAGGCGCAACATCGGCCGGTTCTTCCCCGGTTTCGGCAGTCTCCGTCTCCTCCGTCTGCCGATCGGCCTCGGTCGTCTCGATGACCGGAGCTTCATCCGAAGCAGCTTCTTCGGCAGGCTTTTCATCGGCCTCGTCAGCTTCCTCCGGCTGAGTTTCCTCTTCCGGCGCCGTCTCATCGCTTTTTTCTTCGTTCTCGGTCTCTTCCGACACCGGCGCCTCTGTTTCAGGCTCGACGACCGTGCTTTCTTCGTCGGAAGCTATCTGAGTGCCGTCTTCCTCTGTCTCGGGTTCCGGCTGGACGGTTTCTTCGGCAGCAGGCTGCTCCGGCTCATCGAAGAACATGGGCTTGTACTCCACGCCCTCCTCCTCGGCCTTTTCACGGCGGATCTCCTCGATTATATCCGCATACGAAAGCCCTGTGTTTACCTCCGCCGTTTTTTCCTTTTTCACCGGAGTCACAAATATAGGCTCAGTTTCGGCAGGCTTATCCTCTTTAGAGTCCGCCTCCACCGCGAGCTTGCGCTCGGAGCGCTTATAGGTACGGGAAATGGTAACGGCCAACTTTGTCGGCGAGCCGAAGCTTTCGAGCAGAGCCTGCTCATCATCGGACTCATCAAGCATTTTATTGTACTGCGCAAGGATATCTTCCTTGTCCTCTTTAAACATAAATGCCAGAAGTTTTGAAAGCTCCGCCATATATTTTTGCCTGTTAATATGCGTCACCTCCGAATGGTTTCGTCAATTGTATCTATTAAATCCATACTATTATAGACAAAAAGAATACATCGGTCAAGATTTTTTATATCTATTGACAAGGCTCGGCGCATTCGATAAAATAGTTCAGTTATTAAGATAAAGGAGAAATCATAATGGCAAAGGATAAAAAAGTTGAACAGATAACTGATATGGAGCAGGATTTCGCCCAGTGGTTTACCGATGTTTGCACCAAGGCGGAGCTTGTCGATTACTCCGGCATTAAGGGACTTTTCATCCTGCGCCCATACGGCTATGCCATTTGGGAGAATATACAGAAGGAGCTTGACAGGATGTTCAAAGAGGGCGGACATGAGAATGTTTCCATGCCCATGCTCATCCCCGAAAGCCTGCTTCAGAAAGAAAAAGATCACGTCGAGGGCTTTGCGCCCGAGTGCGCATGGGTCACCGTCGGCGGCTCGGAGGAGCTGCCCGAGAGGCTGTGCATCCGCCCGACCTCCGAAACGCTTTTCTGCGATCACTGGAGTCATATCGTCCACTCATGGCGCGATCTGCCGATGAAATACAACCAGTGGTGCTCTGTGCTGCGCTGGGAAAAGACAACTCGTCCCTTCCTGCGCGGAAGAGAGTTCCTCTGGCAGGAGGGGCACACTCTGCACGAGACCGAGGCCGAAGCGCGCGAGGAAACACTGCACCAGCTCGAGGTCTATGCCGACATGTGCGAAAACTACCTTGCAATGCCCGTCATCCGCGGCAACAAGACCGAGAAGGAAAAGTTCGCGGGCGCAGTGAACACCTACACCATCGAGTGCATGATGCATGACCATAAGGCGCTGCAGTCCGGCACGAGCCACTACTTCGGCACCGGCTTTGCCGAGCAGTTCAACATTACCTTCACCGACCGCGAAAATAAGCAGCGTTATCCGCACCAGACCTCCTGGGGCATGTCAACGCGCATCATCGGCGGCATAATCATGACCCACGGCGACAACAACGGTCTCGTTCTTCCTCCGCGCATCGCTCCCGTACAGGTCATAGTTGTTCCCGTTGCCCAGCACAAGGAAGGCGTCACCGAAAAGGCAACCGAGCTTTACGACGCGCTCAAGGCGGCAGGCATCCGCGCCAAGATAGATCTCAGCGACAACAGCCTCGGCTGGAAATGCGCGCAGTACGAGATGAAGGGCGTTCCCCTTCGTATCGAGATCGGCCCGCGCGACATCGAAAACGGCGTATGCATGGCAGTAAGACGTGATAACGGCGAAAAGACCTCCGTCGCGCTTTCCGAGCTGACTTCAAAGGTCCCCGAGCTGCTCGACGCCGTGCAGCAGGGTCTTTTCGACAAGGCCAAGAAGAACCTCGACGAGCACATTTTCGAAGCGCATTCCCTCGAGGAAGCAAAGCAGCTTCAGGAGGAAAAGGGCGGCTTCATCAAGACCATGTGGTGCGGCGAGCTTGACTGCGAGCTGAAAATGAAGGAGCAGGCAGGCATGTCCTCGCGCTGCATCCCCTTCAAGCAGGAAAACCTCGGCGATACATGCCCGATTTGCGGCAAAAAGGCAAAGCACATGATCTACTGGGGCGTAGCATACTAATATTCACGACAGCAAAAAGCAAGCCGGATCGAACGGATCCGGCTTGCTTTTTTATACGATTTTCGTCCCGTTTAAAACGGCGCTTACAAGCTCATCGCCGTCGTAGCCGAGCTTCAGAAGGAAAAACGGCTCATCGTCGTTTTCGAGAAGGCGGAGGAATATCTTATCCCCCTCCCACAGCGTGAGGTCGCAGAGCTTTTTTCTGTCTATCCATTCAAGCTCGCCCTCGTCACAGGTCCTGATCTCGCCCTCAAAGCCGTCGGCTGTGAACAGGTGCATGTATTCCGACTCGCACTTGGTGTTTACAAAGGTGACTATTCCGCGGCAGCGCCACGAGGTAAGCGTAAGCCCCGTTTCCTCCCTTGCCTCGCGCAGCAGGCACTCGTCAGGGCTTTCGTCGGCCTCGAATTTTCCGCCGATGCCGATCCATTTATCGTGATTTATGTCGTTTTTCTTTTTCACGCGGTGCAGCATGAGATATTCGCTGCCGCGGCTTATGTAGCACAAGGTTGTGTTGAGCATGGTTTTCCTTTCATGTAAAAATTCCGGCCAAAAGGCCGGAATTTTGAATCACTCGATCTCAAGCTTCATCGGAAGCCAGAAGGTGAAGCCGTAAAGCATGGTGTTGATAAAGCAGCGAGTATCGTCATACCACACCTTCTTGCCTGCCTTTTTGGCAACGATGAAATACTCCGCAAGGTGCATTCCGTAAAGTGCCAGAGGCAGAACGGGGTTCTTCTTCCAGACAGAATAGGCGATGGTTGCCGCGCTCAGGCCGAGAACGCCTCTGCGTGCTGTGCTCCAATAGTTCATTGTAATTTCTCCTTATCCTAAATATCAGATGGGCTCATTATAGCAAATCTTTTCCGACTAAACAAGACCTTTATTCCTTCCATGTGCGCTCGGATATGATATACCTCGGGCGCTGCTTCGTTTCCATATATATCTTGCCGATGTATTCGCCGATTATGCCCATGCAGATAAGCTGCACGCCGCTGACAAAGCAGATGATGCACGTCATGCTCGCCCAGCCGGCCACCGCGCGTCCGGCAAGTGCGGAAACTATCGCCCATATAACGCCCACAAAGCTCAAAAGCGCAACGATAACGCCAAAGCTCATTATGAGCCTGAGCGGCTTTATCGAAAGGCTGGTTATCCCGTCGCCGGCAAGCGCCAGCATCTTGCGCAGAGGGTACTTGCTCTTTCCCGCAATGCGCTCTGCCCTTTTATATTCAACGCTTGTGCTTTTAAATCCGACAAGCGGAACCATTCCTCGCAGGAATAGGTTTACCTCTTTAAACTTTGCAAGCTCGTGCAGCGCGCGTGCGCTTATCAGCCTGTAGTCTGCGTGGTTATACACGATCTCCGCGCCCATGGCGGAGAGGAATTTGTAAAAGCCCTGCGCGGTCGTGCGTTTAAAGAAGCTGTCGGTCTCGCGGTCATTTCTCACGCCGTAGACGATATCGCAGCCGTCGAGATAGGCTCGAACCATATCGTCCATCGCGTTTATATCGTCCTGCCCGTCGCAGTCGATGGATATACTTATATCGCAGCTATCCTTTGCCTCCATAAGTCCGGCAAGCACGGCGTTCTGATGGCCGCGGTTGCGGCTTTGGCTTATGCCGATGTAATGCTCGTCGCTCGCGGCAAGGGCGCGGATAATGTCCCATGTTCCGTCGCTGCTGCCGTCGTTTACAAACATTATGCGGCTGTTTTCGGAAACGAGCTTTTTTTCGGCAAGCTCATGCAGCTTATTTAAAAACATAGGCGCCGTTATCGGAAGCACCTCCTGCTCGTTATAGCAGGGAATGACAATATACAAAACGGGGTTTTCCATCGCGTTCTCCTAAGTAATATAGTATATAAATTTTAACCTCTCGCCAGTGCGGTGTCAATTAAGAATTTCCCGTTGATTTATGGCGCATATTGCAGTAAAATGATTCATCACATTTTTCAGGAGGCAACATAAATGAGCTACATTCCCACAGTCGATCAGGCAAGAGAGCTTGTCGCCGAGTTCAACAAGGAACCGTTTCACCTCCAGCATGCCGAAACCGTTTCCAAGGTCATGGGCGAGCTTGCAAAGGAGTTTGATCCCGAGCGAGTCGATTACTGGGCCGCCGTCGGCATGCTTCACGATATTGATTTTGAGCTTTACCCCGAGCAACACTGCGTCAAGGCGCAGGAGATGCTGCGCGACAAGGACATAGACGAATCGGTGATCCACGCCGTCATAAGCCACGGCTACGGCATATGCATCGACGTTGAGCCCGAGCTTTTCATGGAAAAGGTCCTGTTTGCAGCCGATGAGCTTACCGGCCTTATCGGTGCCGTCGCGCTCATGCGCCCGACCGGCATATCCGATATGGAGGTAAAATCGGTCAAGAAAAAGTTCAAGGACAAGAAGTTTGCCGCCGGCTGCTCGCGCGACGTTATCCTGCGCGGAGCCGAAATGTGTGGCTGGGATCTTGATACGCTTATACAGAAAACGCTCGACGCAATGCGCGCATGACAAGGATTTTCATTGCCGACGTCAGCTGCATAGACATTGAAGCTTTCCTCGGCAAAGTGTCGCCTGCGCGGCGCGAAAAGACGCTGCGCCTTTCGAAGGACGATGATAAGCGCCGCAGTCTCGGAGCCGAGATGCTTCTGATCAAAGCCGCGGGGCGTGATGACTACGTTCTCAGCAAAAATGAAAAGCCCTATTTCCCCGACAACGAGGTCTTCTTCTCGCTTGCCCACTGCGGAGACTATGCCGTATGCGCTGTCTCCGATGTGCCCGTCGGAGTTGATATTGAGCTGCCGAGAGCCGGCGGCTCAAGCCTTGCAAAGCGCTTTTTCCGGCACGACGAGGCCGCGCTCGTTTACGCTGCGGATGACCCGGATCGCGAGTTCTGCCGCCTGTGGACGCTCAAGGAGAGCTATATTAAATGCGCCGATCTCCGTCTTGGCAATATCCGCAGCTTCTCTGTCGTAAGCGGCGCGGAGGGCTGCTCGTTTTCGTGCGCTTCCCACGGTGAGTATCTCATCGGTTGCTGCGCGAAAACGCAGGATATCGGCGAAATTATTATAATTAACGAAAAAATCTGAGGTCAGCTTGACCTCAGATTTTTTCTAACAATTCCGGAAGCTCGGACAGGGCATTTATCTCGTAATCTGCCGGGATATCCTCTTTGCCGGGCAGGCGCTTTGGGTTAAACCAGCAGGTTTTTATGCCGGCGTTTATGCCGCCGAGGATATCCGATGACAGCCTGTCGCCGACGATGACGGCCTTGTCGCGCTCAAAGCCCTCGATGCGCGAAAACACGATATCGAAAAATTTCTTCGTCGGCTTATCCGCGCCGAGCCGCTCGGATATGAAAATATCCTTGAAATACGGCGCTATGCCGGCGCTCTCAAGGCGGCTGTCCTGCACGGAAGCCGTGCCGTTTGAGACGATATAAAGCTCGTACTTATCCTTCAGCGCCTGCAAAAGCTCGGGCGCACCGTCAACGAAATAATGCCCTATGCCGAGAAGATACTCGTAGCTTGCCTGTGCCATCTCGCTCGGCACATTTTTTATGCCAAGCTCGGCAAACAGCGCGTCAAATCGCTTTACAAGCACCTGCTCGCGCGTCAGCTCGCCACGTTCTAGCATCGCCCAATGCTCGTCGTTTATCCGGCTGTAGAGCGCTATGACCTCCGGCGATGAGGGAACGCCGATGCGGTCAAAGGTTTTCTTTATTGCCGCAGCCTCGGCCTTACCGAAGTCAAGCAGCGTATCGTCAATGTCAAGAAACACATACTTTATCATGGTCTTCTCCTCAGTGCACAAGGTAAAAGCTCCAGTCTGTGCGCAGCGAGCGCGGAGCCGTGTCCACGAGCTTTGAAAGCCAAAGCTCAAACGTCAGATTATAATTATCGAAAAAGCTCATGCGTGCCTTTGCCCCGTCGCGTCCGAACTCAAAGCCCGGCTTTTCGACAATAGCGTCAAATATTCCGCTCACCTGCTCGTAAACCTCATTCATCATGTCCGGCGACGGCGCGCCGAAAGTGAGCGCTTTCAGCCTTTCGGCATTTTCACAGAACCAGTCCCAGAATTTTTTGAGCTTTTCGCTGTCGATCGCTCGCGGCGCAAAGTGCGAGTTTTTCTGCTCGATTATCTCCATAACTCCGAGCGCCGAGGCTCTTTCAAGCTCAGGCGCACATTTTTTCAGCTCGCTCATTTTTTCTGCGGCTTGGACCTTGCGCCCCGTTGCTGCATAGAGCGTCGCCCATGTGACGAGCATCTGCGGCGGAGAATAGTTATACCTCTGCGCCTCGTAAAGCTCAAACTCAGCATCGTCATAGCGGCGCATCATTATAAGGCAGCTTGCAAGATTGCCGTGCACCGAGCCGAGAAGCGGCTCCTCTCTGACGGCCGGCACCTCGTCTTTTTTAGGACGTGAGAGGATCTCGTCAAGCGCCTTGACATACGCGCCGGATGCGGCCTCGTAATGATGCTTTGTGTGCAGACACTTTGCCAGCATGAGATAGACCATGTAAAACTCCGGTTCACGCTTTGCGGCCTCTCCGTAATAAACAATAGCCATATCTATTATCCCGGCTTTATCCCAGCACACACCCGTGAAGAAATTTACCGCCGCAAAATCCGCGTCGCTGCGGCATGCGTCCAAAAGCCTGTCGAGCTTTTTGGCCGCGGCAGTGTATTTCCCTCTGCTTATCAGGTTGAGCGCACCGACAAGCTCAAGGCGCGACGCCTCATCGTCGGCAAATGCAGGCTCCAGCAAGTCGCCGAACATTCGGCAATGGGTGCTCCACGAGCTTTCATAGCCTTCGGATATTTTTTTGCTTTTAAGCAGCAGCTGCGTGTATTTATTCCGTATTTTTCTCCGCTTTTCGTCCATTACAAGCACCTCGCTTTTTTATGGACTGAATTATATGACAAAGCTCAATTTGTGTAAAGCAAAAAACTCTTCATTTTTGAAATTTATATCCCCCCACCCGGCTTGTGGAGGGTGATTTTGCATGTTAAACTTCAAACATGAGAAGTTTGCACTAACGCAAGGAGACAAGAATCATGAGCACTCTTACAGGCACAATTGAGCAGTATTGGACGCGCCGCGCAAGCTCGTACACCGAGGCGGTCAAGAAAAACCTCGCCGACGGCTGGGACAGCAAATGGGCTGACGAGCTCATCAAGAACTTCCCCAAGACGGAAGGAAGGTCTCTCAAAGTGCTGGATATCGGCACAGGTCCGGGATTTTACGCCATAATCCTCGCCTCGCGTGGCTATGACGTGACCGCTGTCGATCTGTCCGAGGGAATGCTCGAGCAGGCAAAAGCCAACGCAGGCGAGCTTGCCGAAAAGATTCGCTTTCTCAAGATGGACGCTCAGACGCTCGAATTTCCCGACAACGAGTTTGATGTTATCGTCACAAGAAACCTCACATGGAACCTGCCCGATCCCGTGAAGCCCTACGGCGAGTGGCGGCGCGTTCTGCGCGACGGCGGCGTGATGCTCAACATCGACTCTAACTGGTATGCCTATCTTTTCGACGAGGAGAAAAAGAACGAAAAGCAGGCCGAGCGAGACTGCACGGTGCAGGCCGGAGTCGAAGACTACGAAAGCTACGACGAAAGCTGGCTTATGGAAAACATTTCGCGCACACTGCCGATGGGTAAGCTTCCGCGCCCTCACTGGGATGCGGTGACGCTGCTCAACCTCGGCTTCAAAAACGTAAGCGCGGACACTTCCGTCAGCCGCAGGCTCTGGAGCCGCGAGGAGATGCTCAACTACGCATCCACTCCGTGCTTTCTGATAAGAGCCGTAAAATAACTCTGAAATGGAGAGGAACAATGAAAAAAAGAATAACCGCACTTATGCTCGCACTTATAATGGTGCTGAGCCTTGCCGCATGCAGCAGCAATGATAACGGCGCTGCCGATGACGGCGAAAAGATACTCCACGTCGCGGAAAGCTTCGCCTACCCCAGCCTTGACGCGCACAAGGAGTACTACGGATGGTACACCTCCATCTACGGCATCACAGAGGCACTATTCAAGATGGGTGATGACAGCTCGGTTCAGCCCTGTCTTGCGGAAAAGGCAGAGGTCTCCGACGATAACCTGACCTGGACCGTTACGCTCAAGGACGGCATAAGCTTCTCAAACGGCAATGCCGTGACCGCAGAGAATGTCATCGCAAATCTCAAGCGCTGCGGCGAAGTCAACGTGCGCTTTGCGCAGTTTGCCGACTACGAATACAAAGCTGTCAGCGACAAGGAATTTACGATAACCACCGATGAAATTTACCCCACGCTCGTAAATGACCTTGCCTCTCCCGAGATGGCGATAATGGATCTTGACGCATCTAATGATATCGACAATGCCCCTGTTGCGACCGGCCCATTTGTTGTAAAGTCTTTCCAGCCCGAAGGCACTGTGGAAGTCAGCCGCAACGACAAATACTGGGGCGGAGACATTAAGCTTGACGGCGCGGTGTTCTACTACATGCAGGATGATGAGTCCAAGCTCATGGCAATGCAGAACGGCGAAATTGACTGCTACACCTCGGTCACAGCCGCCGCAAAGGAGATATTCGACGCATCTCCCGACAAGTACACGGTGACGGACATTCCGGCAACAAGATTGCAGTTTTACATGCTCAACCAGAACCGCCTGAGTGACGAGCTCAGGAAGGCAATAAACCTCACCGTTGACTGTGACGCTATCGCTTCCTACTTAAACGGCACAGTCACCGCAGCAGTCGGCCCCTTCGGAACCTCAACGGCTTACGGCAAGGTCACAAAGCCCGCCGTTGACACGGCCGCGGCAAAGGCCGCGATTGAAGAAGCCGGATACACTCTCGGCTCTGACGGCATCTATGAGAAGGACGGACAGGATCTCAATCTCAACATATGCTACTATCCGGCCCGCTCGCTCGACTCGCTGGCGCTTCTCATTCAGGAGCAGCTCAAGGCCATCGGCGTCGGCTCCTACCTCACCTCTCAGGAGGACGCAGACGCGACCTACATTCTCTCCGGCGACTATGACATTGCTCTCTACTGCATGATAGCCGACAAGAACGGCGACCCGTACTATTTCATCGACACCGTGCTTCGTCCCGGCGGCTACTGGGCCTCGGCAGGCTTTGAGAGCGATGAGGCAAACGAACTTATCGCTAAGCTTCAGGTCGAAACCGATTCGAATGAGCGCGCACGCCTTGCAAACGAGATCGTCCAGCTTGCCATCGACGATAACGCCATCGGCTGCGTAGGCCTTTTCAACAAAATTACCGTTTCCGCGAAGAATGTCAGCGGCATATACGAAAACTGCCCCTTCGATTTTTATCGCATAGACGCTGACACGGACATGTAATAACCCCTGCATCAGGAGCCTTCTCCCCCCCGGAGGCTCCTGATGTTCAGTCAGAGGTGGATAATATCAAAAAGCAAATTTTAAAACGTCTGCTGCATCTTGCAGTGATAATAATAGGTTTGAGCTTTCTGACCTATCTTCTGATGTACATATCGCCCGGTGACCCTGCGCTGAAAAAACTCAACGCGCAGGGTATAACCGTTTCCGAGGAGACTTTGGAAGCTGCTCGCGAAGAGATGGGCTTAAACGAGCCTTTTCTTGCTCGCTATGCGCAGTGGCTCGGAAATGCGCTGACCGGTGACCTCGGCACATCATATAAGGACGGCATGCCCGTTGCCGGAAAGCTCACTCATGCTCTGCGCTATACGCTTATTTTAAGCGTGGCAAGCCTTGCGGTTTCGCTCATAGTATCGCTTCCTCTGGCCGTTATAAGTGCCGTTAAGAAGGACGGCATTCTCGATAACATCGTAAAGCTTCTGAGCTTCATCGGAAATTCGCTGCCCAATTTTCTCATTTCGGTGCTGCTTATGTACTTTTTCTGCGTCAAGACCGACCTTCTGCCGGTCCTTGCAGACGAAAGCGTAAAGGGGCTTATCCTCCCCTGCCTTGCTTTGGCAATACCGATGTGCTCGCGCTTTTTGAGGCAGTTTCGCGCTGAGGTGCTCGAACAGCTCGGGCGCGACTACGTTCTCGGCGCAAAGGCGCGCGGTGTGAAAAGCTCGATCATTCTTTTCAAAAACGTGCTGCACAACGCTGCGATCCCCATTCTGACCATAGTCGCACTTTCGATCGGCTCGCTTTTGGGCGGCAGCGTCGTTGTTGAAACGATATTCCGCTGGCCGGGGATCGGCAAACTCGTCATGGACTCGATCACCGCGCGCGACTACCCCGTAATTCAGGGCTTTGTGATATTCACAAGCTGCATATATGTTCTCATAAATCTTGCAGCCGATCTCTGCTATCGCCGTCTCGACCCTAGGGTCGGGCAAATGTGAGGTGAGCGCATGGATCTTACTATGACTGCACGCAAAAAGCAAAAACGCAGACTCTGCGTTTTTCTCACTCTCGCCGGAGTTCTGATGCTCATCGGGCTGCTCGCTCCGCTTATCGTTCCGAACGACCCAAACGCGACGAACGCCGCGAACATGAACGCCTCTCCGAGTGCGAAATATCTCTTTGGAACCGACCGATACGGCAGATGCGTTTTCTCCCGTGTCCTCATGGGCGCGCGAACCTCGATATTCTCGGCCGTTGTTCTTGTTGCGGTAACATTTGTTATCGGCACCGTGCTCGGCATGATCGCCGGATGGTACGGCGGCGCGGTTGACAGCATAATCATGCGCATTGTCGATATCATGCTTGCGTTTCCGCAGATGGTGCTTGCCATAGCCGTTGCCGGAATTCTCGGCGGCGGCATGATAAATGCCATGCTTGCTATGGGACTGTCGGGATGGACGCTTTATGCACGGCTTGCACGCGCTCAGGTAATTGCCATGAAAAACGAACCGTTTATAAGCGCAGTGCGCCTTTCCGGCTGTTCGAATATAAAAATAATGCTGCACTATCTTCTGCCGTGCATGCTCGGCAGCCTTATTGTCAACGCCGCGACTCAGCTCGGAGTTATGATGATCGGCATTGCGGGGCTCTCCTTCCTCGGCATCGGCGTTACCGAGCCGCACGCCGAGTGGGGCAGCATGATAAATCAGTCGCGCGCTTATATGCAGCTGGCTCCTTGGGCGACGCTCGCCCCGGCCGGGGCGACGGTCGTGACGGTCATGATATTCAACTGCCTCGGCGATTTTTTGCGCGATTATCTCGATGTGGAGGCGGCAAAATGAATGATAACGTTATTCTGTCCCTCGAAGGACTAAGCGCAGGATATGGCGGCAGCAATACCATATCTAACATAAATCTTTCTCTTACAGCCGGAGAGGCGCTGTGCGTTGTCGGGCAATCCGGCTGCGGAAAGAGCACGCTTTTAAAGTCCGTGATCGGGGTGTTAGACAAGCCCGTTATAACGGGCGGCGACATTGTGTTTGACGGGCAGCGCCTGTACGAGCTTTCGCAAAAGCGCCGCTGTGCGCTCACGACCTCCGGCATGGGCTTTATATTCCAGACGCCGGGCGCTGCGTTCAACCCAATACGGAGCTACAAAAAGCAGTTTATCGAAACCCTGAAAAGTCAGGGCAAATACGAAAAAGAAGCATTTTTGCCATCCGTGCGCGATGTTTTTTCAAAGCTGGATCTTCCCGACTGCGAGCGTATACTCGCCTCCTGCCCGTATGAAATGAGTGGCGGCATGAACCAGCGTATCGCGCTTGCTCTTGTGATGCTCATGCAGCAGAAGCTTCTGCTTGCAGACGAGCCGACAAGCGCCCTTGACGCAGTGACGCGCCGAACCGTTGCCGACGAGCTTATCGCCATGCGCTCCGACTGCGGCATAGCGCAGATGATCGTGACGCATGATTTTGCGCTTGCTTCATATGTTGCAGACCGCATTGCTGTCATGCACCGCGGCATGATAGTTGAGCTTGCCCCGGCGCAGGAGCTTGTATCGTCGCCGCTTCATCCGTATACAAAGGCCCTGCTCGGCTCGGTTCCGATTCTCGGCGGCTGTATTCCTGCGTTTCCTGATGTGGATCCGGAATACTCCGGCAAGCTGATTGAATCGAGTCCCGGCCACTTTGTTCTCACGGAGGTCTGATATGGAAGGCATATTAAGCATTAAGAATCTCAGCAAAAGCTTTGAGCGCAATGATATCAAAACCGAGGCTCTTCGCGGCGTGAGCTTTGAGCTTAAATGCGGCGAGATACTTGGCATAGTCGGTACCTCCGGAAGCGGAAAGAGTACTCTTCTGCGCCTTATCAGCGGCCTTGAAGCTCCGGATGCAGGCTCGATCCGGCTTGACGGGCATGAGCTCGGCACTAAGCGTTCCATTGCAGAAAAACGCGATATACAGATGATCTTCCAGGACGCCGGTGCATCATTTCATCCTCGAAGGACAATAGCGAGCTCGATAAACGATGCATTTCAAAGTCTTATGGGCAAGGGTGCGGTTTTGGATCTTGATACGCTTTGTCTCAATGTCGGCTTAAGCTCACAGCTTGCTCAGCGCTATCCGGGTTCGCTCAGCGGAGGCCAGTGTCAGCGCTTTGCCATTGCGCGAGCCATTGCCTCATCGCCGAAGGTGCTGCTGTGCGACGAGATAACAAGCGCTTTGGACGTATCCTCGCAGGCACAAATACTTGCACTGTTATCCTCGCTGCGTAAAGATAAGGGCATGTCCATAATCTTCGTATCGCATGACATTTCCGTTGTCAGCACTCTGTGCGACAGAATGCTCGTCATGCGCGGCGGAGACATCGTCGAACAAGGCAATACAAAAAGCATTATTTCAGCTCCGCGGAACGAATATACAAAGGAGCTTATAGCATCGGTGATGGAGGTAAAGCATTGAACACAGGCAAGAAAATTCAGCAATTTGTTAATGTTCCGGGAACACGGCTTAACTACCCCGAAACAGTGATCTTCGGTGCTCACGACGGAAAATGCGTTACCGTATCCGCCGGTGTTCACTGCCGCGAATACGTAGGCATACAGGCAGTTATTGAGCTTGCACGGACTATTGACCCAAAAGATATATACGGTGAGCTTCACTTAGTGCATGCATTCAATTACGATGGTCTCATCTGCCGCTGCTCGGACGTTTTTCCGTCCGACGGAAAAAACCTCAATCGCGTTTTTCCCGGCAGCACATGCGGAACCGACGCCGAAAAGCTTGCTGCATTCCTTGAGGAAACCGTGATACGTCACAGCGACTGCATAGTCGATCTGCACTCCGGCGGCGGCTATGAATATCTTACGCCGCACGTCTATCTTCACGGCGCGGCAGCTCCGGAGGTCTGCGCGCAATCGCAGGAGCTTGCGATGCATGTGGGCGTTCCGTACGCCGTGCGCTCGCAGGCGAAAAACGGGTTTTACAGTCACGCCGGTACCTGCGGCGTTCCGGCCGTTCTGATCGAGCGCGGCTGCTGCGGCCTGTGGTCAGAAGATGAATCCTCTCGTGATATTGAGGACGTAAAGAACATTCTGCGCTTCCTTGGAGTTTTGCGGGACGGGATTCCCTCAGTCAGGAAGAACCCCAGGATTTTTGATCGCGGAGAATATTTGGACGCACCTGTAAGCGGCTGCTGGTATCCTGCCAAGGCGGTCGGCGAGCGTATAAAGGCAGGCGAAAGTCTCGGCCGGATATGCGATATATTCGGCGAGCTGCTGCACGAGGAATTTGCAACACATTACGGCGTTATTCTGTATCAGACGGCGTCGCTCGGCATAGAAAAGGACTGCCCAATGGTTGCATATGCAATCGAGGAAAGGTAACGATATGAAAAAGATAGAAAAACGGGTCCTGGACTACTGGACCGTGCGTGCGCACGACTTCGGCGTTGTACGCCGCAATGAGATACATAATAAGCTCAGCAAGCGCTGGAGCGACGAGCTTGACAGGCTGCTTCCGGAGGGAAAGCTTCGCATTCTTGATGTCGGCACGGGTACGGGATATTTTGCCGTACTGCTCGCCGCAAAGGGGCACACGGTCACGGGGATCGACCTCACCCCGGCAATGATAGACGAGGCAAAGGCTCTTGCAGACGAGCTTGATATCAGTGCACGGTTTGAGGTAATGGACGCACAGTCTCTCGACTTTCCCGACGAAAGCTTTGACGCCGTAGTCACGCGCAATCTCACTTGGACACTGCCCGAACCGGAGCGCGCATATTCGGAATGGCTCCGCGTTCTCGCACCAGGCGGGATCCTCATAAACTTCGACGCAAGCTACGGCAACAATGTCCGCAACAATGAGCATAACGGAACTCATCTGCCCGTCGGCAATGTCTATGGCCACTGCGGAATGACGCCCGAGCTTGAGAGCGAAAACGCGCAAATCACGCTTTCAATGCCGATAAGCAAAAAACCCCGTCCCGAGTGGGACGCCGAGCTTCTCATATCACTTGGCTGCGCCGACTGCGGCTTTGACAAATCCGCAGGTACGCGCATACTCGCGGAAAACGATCTGAGTGATGCGCCGATGTTCCTCGTGTGGGCAAAAAAATAGCAAAAAGCAGCCGAAAGGCTGCTTTCAGCGTGTCAAAAAAGTCTTTGACTTTTTTGCACGCTTCAAAAACGCCACATTTTTTGTGAAAACAGGTTTTCACGAAAAATCTCGTGATGGCTATTAATCCAATTTCGAGTGGGGCCTTTGCCCCCTCGAGCTCCCCTGCTGCTCTATTATCTTTCTTTTGCAGTATAGTTTTTCGACAGCCTGCAAAAAGCAGCCTTTCGGCTGCTTTTTTACTAACATTTGTACTTTTTCATATCAATGCAGCCGTTGGACTTAAGCCGACAGCGCCTCATATGCAAGTTTGTCGTCCATATCGACTATACTTCACGCGCGCTTTCAAGCTCAAGCAGGCGCATTTTCTTGTCAACTCCGGCTGCATAACCTGTCAGGCTTCCGTCCGCACCGAGGACTCGGTGGCACGGCACTATTATTGATATCGGATTGTGCCCCACTGCTCCGCCGATCGCCTGTGCGCTGTTTACACCGAGCCTTAGGGCGATCTCGCCATAGCTTGAGGTTTGGCCGTATGGAATTTTCATAAGCTCCGCCCACACGCTGCGTTGGAAGGCAGAACCATGCATCTCCAGCGGCGGCACAAAACCCGGCTCCGATCCGGAGAAATACACATCAAGCCATTGCATCGTCTGCTCCAGCACCGGAGTGAGCATCTCGGTTCGCTCGCTTTCAAGTCCTGCGGCAAAATACTTTGCGCCGTAAAACCAAAGGCCGGTCAGGCTATCCTCATTCGCGGCAAGCAGTATCTTGCCGACGGGAGATAAATAATCATGTACATATGTCATTTCTCCACACTCCTGTTCACTGCACAGCTTTGCTGCACACAAACGCCGTCTTCACGGCAGTACAGCGCGGTTATGGCTTCATCGCCGCTTTGGAACAACTCATAGTTCGTTCCGCTTTGCGAAACCGTGCCGACAACGATATATGCGGCAGCGCTGTCGATGCTGTCCGGCAGCGCACCGGGCGCATAATATTCGAGCGAAATGAGCCTCCCATCCGCTTCAAACTGCGAAACCTCTATCTTCTCCGGCTCTGCAATGATTTTGACCGCAACGTTTAAATACGTGCCGTATGTCATTGTTTTTCCGCCTTCATACCGCTTCACGCTGTCACTGAGCGAAAAGTTTCCGCTCAGGCCCTCGCCGCGGTATTCCGCGCCGTCTCCCGCGACAACATACACGGCTCCGGACGCTGTCTGATAAACCGGATTTCGTTGTACTATGCACGCCGAGCTTGAGCTCAGATACAGTGTCGCGTTTATCGTAACCTCTTCCGCATCGTCATTGACGCTGTGCAGATCTACGGATGCATCGGTCATCGCGTCGTCAACATGGGTGCATAGCGTGTTATCGTCCATCGAAGCAAAACACGCAATTCCGTCAATACCGTTAAAAACATATTCTCCGTCGACATACTCGGCATAGACTCTGTCTTCGCCATCAGGCCAAGGCTGCGTGGTTATGAGAACACCAACAAGCCTGTCGTGCGGATTGACCATTGAAAATTTGCCCGACGCGCCGAGCGCGAACGCCGCTGCCATAGCGCCGACAATAACGACTGCCGTGATTATTACCCTTATCGTCTTTTTAGCTTTCATTCTCATCCTCCAGTATACCGTCAAACTTCAGAATATCCCCAACATCGCATCCGAGATAATAACATATCTTATTGATCGTTCCGAAGCGGATGCCCTTTGCCTTGCCGCTGCGCAGTATCGAAAGGTTCGCTTCGGTTATCCCGATAAGCGTGCACAGCTCCTTTGAGGTCATGCCGCGCGCTTTCAAAACATCTTCAAGATGTACCCTTATCGCCATATGTCCCACCTCAGATAAAAAGGTCATTATCGTCGCGCAGACGGCGATTTTCGATCAGGAGGCGAGTCAGAAGCAGCGCAAACAGCGTAAATACCACGCTGAAAACGGGTATATTTAGGCTTGCCGCTATATAGGTTCGCACATTGATGAAGGCTTCCTGAAGAAAATTGAATCCAACCGTTGCGGCAGACGGGGCGATGAGAGAAACACAGCACAGCTTTGTCAGGCCGTCGGCTTTTTCCGTGAGCTTTTCCCCTCTGCGCACGGCATCGGCAAGCTCGCCAACGTGAATAACTATCATAATGTCCAACACATACGGAAGCGCGGCGACCGCAAACACGCGGCACTGGACGAGATCGAAAGCCGGCTGAAAGCCGTCGAGGGCGGCAGCATGGCGCTGCTGCTCGATCGGATCCAACACTTGTGCAAATCGTATATTGCCGACGGCAGCGTCGACGCCGACGACCTGCGGCGGCTGCACATCATGCACGATCACTACCATAATGAGGGCGGCAACGGCGATCTGGACAAGCTCATGAGCCGCGTGGATGCCCTGCCGTTGAAAGAGTAAACGTCACAAAAAAGTGAAAAACATC
>MNSZ01000027.1:980-4222 GCA_001916715.1 Firmicutes bacterium CAG:24053_14 | reverse complement strand
CAAAATCATGGTGGAGGTGACAAAACAATGAGTGAAAAAACGATTGCCCTTTTAGGCCAGCCGAACTCCGGCAAATCAACCTTGTTTAATGGCCTGACTGGTTCCCGTCAGCACGTCGGGAACTGGCCCGGAAAAACAGTGGAGCGCAAGGATGGTTCTTTCGTTCACAAAGATACCACCTATAAAATCATTGATCTTCCGGGAACTTATAGCCTGTCTGCAAATTCGGATGAAGAAGTTGTTACACGGAATTACATAGCCAGCGGGCAGGCAGATGTTGTTTGCATATTGGCTGACGCCTCCCAGCTCAACCGCAGCCTTTTCATGCTGGCTGATTATACCGGGATTCGCGTTCCCGTGGTTCTCCTGCTGAATATGATGGATGTGGCAAAATCGCAGGGGAAGCAGATTGACACCAATGGAATCGCTAAATCCCTGGGCATCCCTGTTGTGCCGCTGGTTGCTGCCGATAAAAAACAGTATGGCACATTTTTCCGTATGTTAGAAAGCATTGATAAAAATGCTTCGACTTTAGACGAAAAGCGCCTGGCGCAGATTTATCAGAATACAATCGGGGCCGCGTTTGACGAGATCAAGGCGCTGCTTCCTGCGGACGGAATCGGCATCTATTCGTCCACATGGTTGACTGCAAAGCTGATAGAACAGGACAAATTGGCGCGTTCTCTTGTGAAAGAAACCGTTGATGCAGGCACTTATACCGCGATTGAAAAGAAGCTGTCCGATGTAAAGGACGGAAACCTTTTGACAGGTGATTGCAAATTCCAGTGGATTGATAAACTTGTAAATGAGAACGTGACCAGTAAGAAGAACAAGCTGCTGCGGAGCCGGTTTGATAAGGCAGCCACAAGCAAACGCTGGGGAAAGCCTATTGCCATTGGCATGATCGTTTTAGGTCTGATCTGCTCTATGGTGATTGGCTTCCCGCTGATGGGGCTTTTCAGCGGGCTTATCAGTGCAATTTCCGTCCCTCTGGCTAACTGGCTGCTGGATATAGGCGCAGCGCCATTCCTTGTATCGCTGCTCTGCAACGCCATTTTGACCGCTGTTTCTTTCGCTCTGCAAATGGCAAGCTATGTGTTCGGAATCAGCCTTGTCTTTGGCCTGATGGAAGATGTCGGCTATATGGCGCGAATCTCCTATGTATTCGATGATACTATGACAAAGCTGGGATTACAGGGCAAAGCAATTATGCCTTTCCTCGTCAGTTTCGGATGCAATATCGGCGGAATCACTGGAACAAGGGTCATTGATTCATGGGGACAGCGTGTTATGACGATTGCCCTGTCCTGGGTAGTCCCCTGCGCTTCTACCTGGGGTGTAGTTGGACTTATCAGCGGTACGTTCTTCGGAAACGGGGCTGCTGTCGTAGTTCTGGCGTTGTTTGCCGTGGCGTTTTTGCACATCTTTATCACTTATAAGGTGTTTGGCCGGTCTTTGAACAAGGTAGAGGGGCGCACCGGCTTAATTATGGAATTGCCGCCTTACCATAAGCCTCATTGGAAAAGCCTGTTTGGTTCCGTTTTCAGCAAAATGGGAAATGTACTTAGCCGCGCACTCCGTATCATTATTTGCATTTCCGTGATCTTCTGGCTGCTTTCTTACTCGGCGGACGGAAATGTGGCGAACAGTATCATTTACAAGGTAGGAACCTTTATTGAACCTGTGACAAGCCTGTTTGGTTTACCGTGGCAACTGTTTATCGCTTTTGTCGCTTCCGCTATGGGCAAGGAGGCTTCTCTTGGCGTTATGGCTTCCCTGTTTAACACGGGAAGTATTTGGGCGGCTATTGAGCAGTCCGCTACCGTAGACACGGCGGCACTTAGTACAAGTATGCTGTCCGTCATATCCAGACCGGAAGCTCTTGCTTTCCTGTTCGCGTTTTTCTTCAATATGCCTTGCCTGATGGCCTTGACCGCAACAGCCCAGGAAACACACTCTATGAAATGGACTGTGCGAATTGCGCTTTATTATGTCCTTACAGCCTTGATTATGGCAACGATTGCGTATCACGTCGGTCTTGTCATTTTCTAAAGGAAAGGAGTTATTGTGCTAATTCAATTATTGGAGTATTTACAAAGCGGGAAAACATACAGCGTTCAGGAGTTGGCTGAACTTCTGCATAAGGACGTAGGGAGCATCCAAGTGGAACTTGAATATTTGGAGAACCAAGGATATATCCGAAAAGTGGCTTATCAAGCCGACTGCAATCATAATTGCAACGGCTGTCATGGCTGCGATCAGCCTACCCCGGCTGCCCCTGATGTCAATATATGGGAAGTTATTAAACGAACCGAATAGGAGAAACAAAATGAAACTTCGTGCGTCGGGCGAGGACTATTTAGAAGCCGTACTGATGCTGCAAAAGAAACCGTAGCCATTTTGCAGGAGGGCGGCTTCCTAACAGTAGACAGCGATTATTTTCTGCATTTGACCGAGGCAGGCCGGGAAGTTGCTGAAAAAATCTATGAGCGACACCAATTCTTTGCGGAACAGCTTGTAGCTGCTGGCGTCGATCAGGAAACGGCGGAACAAGAGGCTTGCCGGATGGAACACGCGATCAGCGATACGTCCTTTCAAAAGCTGAAAGAAACGGTACAGGGAACCGATTAGCGCATATCGGTTCCCGCCTATATAGACGATTATCTGCCTCTGACGGGGAAAGAAAAAAACCGTTGGCAGAGGCAGATAATTTGTCATGCTCATTTTACAATTTTTCTATTCCCTGCGGCGGTTTTGAGAAATCAAGACCGCCGTTCTTTTGGCCTATCTTATATCGCATAAGCGCGGCGGCCCGTAGGAGGATGCCGCCATGCTCATTTGCCCCTGTTTTCGGAAACCAAACCGCTTAAAAAAAGTCTATACCCTCCACGGGAAAAATCCGGCCACGAGTATGAACTATACCATGTAAACAAACAACAAAACACTTCACGTCATCGCCCGGTGGGTCTACGACCTGCCGGGCGATTTTTGTCGCATTTTAGCCGCTGTCCCTGGCCGAAAAAATTCTTTGAGAAATTTTCAAAAAGGAGGTCTTTAGCGGGTAGCTGGCGGCTTTGCCAAAGTCTTGTTAGCGGAAAGGGAGAGAACCACCAACATCCCCCAAAGAAAGGGGGTGAGAAGATGGATGCTATCCCCCGCGACTATGAAGCGCGGTGCCTGTTCGATGCTTTTTGCAAGACGGTACTGCGTAACGAGGCCAAAAGCTACCTGTCAGAAATGAA
>MNSZ01000027.1:0-954 GCA_001916715.1 Firmicutes bacterium CAG:24053_14 | reverse complement strand
GCTCTGCACCGTAGATCATTACCCCAGCGATGACTTTGTGTTTTCGTCACATGGCTATGATTTACATATCGACAATGAGCTTGTGGCCGTTGCATTTGCCGAACTGCCCCAGCAGGCGCAGAGCATTTTGATTTTGCACTGTGTTCTGGAAATGGCAGACGGCGAGATCGGCGCACTCATGGGAATGTCCCGAAGCGCCGTCCAGCGGCACAGGACAAAGACCCTATCGGAGCTGCGGAAACAGCTAAAGGCGTTGATGCCGAAAGGAGGTTAGACGCGGATGAATAACCCGAACTACAAGGGCATTGAGCTTTTGCCCCTTTCGGTGATCGAGGCCGCCCGCGCCGGTGATGCCGAGGCCGTGGAACGAGTATTGCGGTACTACGAGGGTTACATCAACAAGTTATGTACCCGGACGCTTTACGACGAATACGGCCAGCCTCATGTGTGCGTAGACGAGTACATGAAGCGCCGTCTGGAAATCAAGCTCATTTCTTCCATCGTCACAATACCGTGACGAACCGGCCCCCGGAGGCTGAAACAGCTTAACCCTTTCCCTGTTTCTTCCCTCTGCTGCGGGCCGCTGGCAGTACCTTGAAAAAGAAAGCCCGATGGGAGGCCACCGGCGCAGTATAGGGCAACGGACACATTCTGTATGTACCGCGTCGGTGGATGCGCCATGATCTCATATCCTTTGAGTGAGCGAGAACCATCTACACCGAGAGTTGGCAGCTCGTAAGCAGCGGCACATACGCTAACGATACTCCCGCGTTGAACGCCCACACAGCATTGCGCGGCGCACCCACAAGCATGGGCCGAGGTGAAATTCCTGTGGAGCTGATGCCATCAGCCGTCCGTTTTATGCCCATCTCCCTTATTCTGTAATAATATTGAACAAGCAGTATCGCATACGCTGTTTTGAAAGGGGCGATGTCGATGCAAGAACAAAATTCT
>MNSZ01000026.1:2976-3385 GCA_001916715.1 Firmicutes bacterium CAG:24053_14 | reverse complement strand
CCTGAGCATCGGCTTTTTTCTTCTCCCGACTTTGTTTTGCATCAGCCGCCATATCCTGCACGGCCAGTTTAGCTGCCTTGGTTGCATCGGCAGCTTTTTGCAAAGCCCCTGCAAAACCTGCTCCGATTTTCTTCTTATCCACTTCTACCTAACCTCCTTTATAGTACCAATGGAGCATCGGACTCCATCAGAGCATCAAATTCTTTCTGATTTGTAAACTGAGGCTCTCGCCCAAGAACCTTCTGAATGGTAACATTCCCCCGAATAACAAGATCTGAATCACCGGTCAGCATGCCTTGCTGCATATCAGCAAAGCCGGACATAAAGCCTTCGATGTCCTCGGCAAGATAATTGCTGACCTTCATATCCAGCTGCTCCTTAAACTCCTGAAGCTGCTTGAGGAACAGTG
>MNSZ01000026.1:0-2968 GCA_001916715.1 Firmicutes bacterium CAG:24053_14 | reverse complement strand
TGAATGAGCTGCGCCTCTTTCTTCTCATTGGATACCTCACGCACGATGGAAAGAGCAGCACGCCCGGCCCCCACATAATTAAACCGGGTAACAAAGCGACCGGAAAACAGCACCCAATTGCCGCCGGATTCGATGGCAGCGTGGATCGCCGCATCAGCGGTATCGGCTACGGTAAAGGTCATGCTGGCTATGGTGAGCATCCGGTCTACGGTACGATTGCGGAAAGGAATTATGGCTTTCCAGTTGATTTTATGGACATCGCTCCAGTCTTGAATGTCGTGTTTTCTTCCGTCTGCGCAATCAGCATTTCCAGCAGCTCGCTCCGGCTTAACCGTCTCAATTCCTTATCCGTCATCCGACTTCCCTCCAATCCGCGCTTACTGCTGAAAGCAGAAAAAAGCAGCGGTCGTTTTCCTGCCCATCCTTCCCGGAATGTAGCTAAAGACCTGATTTCCGGTGAAATACGGGAATTGGAATCGTTTCAACTTCCTTAATATATAAGTAATCACGTTTAACACGTAAACGCAACCATTGATCGTCGAATATTGCATGTCAGATGTCAGAATTAACGAATGACCATATGAAAGAACCAGTTTACAGCGCCAAACATAATCTTTTCGGGAAAACTCTTTCCCACGAGATTCAGGCCATCTTTGTTAAGCGGAACGCACTGAAACGCTCCCGCAACATCGGTACCGTAAACATTGCCCGTAAATTGCGTCAAAATGGAACAAACCAGTCCCACCGGGGTCGGGTGGTGTGAGAAGTCACGGAGATGGTGTTGCAGACCTCCGCCAAAGGCGGCGGTTGCCTTGTCTGCGGCAATGGGGAACTGATCCTCCAGATGCTTTATAGCCTGTCCAAGATCTGTTCCACCGTAGCCTTGATATTTTGCAACCTTTAGAACCAACTTTTCAGCCTGCTGATTTCCCCACTGATTTGCATACTCAAGCGAGAATTCTCCGACAAACAAGCTGTCCACTAAACCGGCAAGAACGCCGCTTGCAACCGCAAACGCATAATCTGCCTTATCGGCGTGATTGGTATAGCGTTCCACTTCCTGATTCACACGGGCCAGTTCTCTATTCAGGCGATGCTTGCAGGCAATGTGGCCGCATTCGTGCGCTAGAACACTGGGGAGCAAATTGAGCGGAAGTTTATTCACAAGCCCGGATGTCACATAGATGCAAGGGTGAACGCTGCCAAATGTTGCTGCATTGGCCTGCCTGTCCCTCACATAATAAAGCTCCGGCGTATCAATGCCAAGCTGCTCACAGATCGGGGGCAAGAGACCGTATACCTCCGGCATCTGGTTTTCGCCGAGACGGATCGCGGTCGATAGAAGGTCGATTTTAGCAGCCTTCTCATCGTAATTGACAGAATACGATTCCAGAAGCTTTACAAACTTCGGGAATTGATTCAAAGCATCTGCGGCTTGCCTGTCCAAGTCGTGTTCATAGAGTTCGGCACTATAGGCCATGTTGTCACGCCCTTTCCTTTCAAGTTACTTCTTCTGTTCAGTTTCAAACTCGACAATGTCGTCCAGCTTGCAGTCCAGTGAGGTGCAGAGCTTTTCCAGCACATTCACCCGAACATCTTCGTTGCGCCCCAGCTTTGCCATAGCGTTAGTGCTGATCCCAGCCAAATGCGTCAATTCAGTTTTGCTGAGATTTTTGTCGATCATCAGCTTCCAGAGCTTTTTATAATTTACCGACATAATAACTCCTGTGTAATGGTTTGATTTCTAATAAGACCACCACACCACAGGCAATTGAGAAAATCAAGATAGTCTTGAGATTCTCAAGATTACGGATTGGAGCATAGTTTATGCCGCTGAAATCAACGAAGAAGTAACCAGACCAGGAAAACGGCAAATGAGTCGTTTTGACAAGCGGGCGTCCAGCGTTTCGGCAACACGCAGAGCGCTCTGAGGGTAGTGATACCACCCCCAACCGAAACGCCCCTGCTTCGCTCTGTTTGCCACTGTGTGCGATCCTGTTGGCGAAGGCGAGTGTGTAACCCGCTTTTGCCAGCGGAAGCAAATGTGAGGCGTTTGTGCCGGAGGTATTGAAGTCCGTGTGACCAATGCATTGGAAACGTTGGTATGACTGCGTTTCCTGCGCTTTTCGAGCCTTTTTCAAGGGCGAAAAAGAAAGCAGAAGAAAGGCATTGGCGCTTTTCGCGCCAATGCCTATTCACAGCAGCCCGCAGTGCGAGCTGCCGCAAGGGTTTGCGGGTTTTGGAAATTGACGCTTTTTTCGAGGTTCCCAGAACGGTTTGACGCTAAATTTGAGAAAAGTCGCCGCAAAGCCCCGTGTCACAACGGTTTGCGGCGGCGCTTTGATAGAAAATCGGTACGCTTTATACCGTTGTAGTCGGCGGAAGTCTCCGTAGCAGCTCAAATCTTGCTACGCCATAAACAAAGATAAGCGGCGGTTGAGAATTGATAACTTTCTGATAATAGTGTGGCTTCCCCATAGCTTTTCTCTGCCTTTTACGGTATTGTGTACCGTTACAAAGGAGGTCGATTTTATGCCAAAGCGACGAGCAAACGGCGAGGGCAATATCCGAAAGCGAAAGGATGGACGATGGGAGGGCAGATACACTGTCGGTCACGATCCGGAAACCGGAAAAGCCATCATCAAAAATGTCCTCGGCAAGACACAAGCAGAAGTGAAAGAGAAACTGAAAAAGGCTATCGAGGAAAACGTCGGCATCGACTACGGACGGGCCAAGAACTACACCGTGGGTAACTGGTTAGAAGTGTGGTACGAGAACTATGCCAAAATCAAAATGCGCCCATCCACCTACCTGACCTATCATGGCTACATCGAAAACCATATCAAGCCGCAGCTCGGCAAGATCCCGCTGAATGATCTGACGACGCTGCATCTGCAACAGTTCTACAAGAAATTGTTGGCGGAAGGGCGGGTAGAGCGAATCGAAGCACAGAAGCAGCCCAAGGGAC
>MNSZ01000025.1 GCA_001916715.1 Firmicutes bacterium CAG:24053_14 | reverse complement strand
TTCCAGCACCGGGCAGGCGTCAGCTCGTATACGTCATCTTTCGATTTAGCACAAACCTGTGTTTTTGGTAAACAGTTGCTTGGGCCGATTCTCTGCGGCCTACTCTCGTAGGCACCCCTTCTCCCGAAGTTACGGGGTCAATTTGCCTAGTTCCTTAACAACCCTTCTCCCGATGGCCTTAGGATCTTCTCCTCATCTACCTGTGTCGGTTTGCGGTACGGGCAGCTCAACCAATACACACACCTTTTCTCGCCACAAGATTTACTCACTTCGCCTCATTCGGCTCGCTTACGCCCGGGGCAACCAACGCCCGGTAGAGCTACTCTCATGTGTCAGTATGCTTAACGATTGAGCCGGCTACGGAATTTCTACCGTATGTGCATCGACTACGCCTTGCGGCCTCGCCTTAGCTCCCGGCTTACCCTGGGCGGACGAACCTTCCCCAGGAAACCTTAGACTTTCGGCCATTATGATTCCCACATAATTCTCGCTACTCATTCCGGCATTCTCACTCGAATACAGTCCACCATTCCTTTCGGTATGACTTCACCCCGTATTCGACGCTCCCCTACCGCTTACATTGCTGTAAACCCTAAGCTTCGGTTACATGCTTAGCCCCGTTAAATTTTCCGCGCAAGATCACTCGACCAGTGAGCTATTACGCACTCTTTGAACGAGTGGCTGCCTCTAAGCCAACATCCTGGTTGTTTATGCAATCTCACATCGTTTTCCACTTAGCATGTATTGGGGACCTTAGCTGTGGGTCTGGGCTGTTACCCTTTTGACCACGGATTTTATTACTCGCAGTCTGACTGCTGGGAAGCATTTATGCGGCATTCTTAGTTTGATAGAGTTCAGTAAGCTTGCGCCCCCTAGCTCATTCAGTGCTTTACCTCCGCTAAACTCATTCCCAACGCTAGCCCTAAAGCTATTTCGGGGAGAACCAGCTATCTCCAAGTTCGATTGGAATTTCACCGCTAGCCACAAGTCATCGCCGGTCATTGCAACGAACGTGCGTTCGGACCTCCATGGAGCTTTACCTCCACTTCATCCTGCTCATGGCTAGGTCACATGGTTTCGGGTCTATGGCCACTAACTTCATTCGCCCTGTTCAGACTCGGTTTCCCTACGCCTCCAACACTGAATGTCTTAAGCTCGCTAGTGACTATAACTCGCCGGACCGTTCTACAAAAAGTACGCTACCACCCTTTAACGGGCTGTAACTGCTTGTAAGCACAAGGTTTCAGGTACTATTTCACTCCCCTCCCGGGGTTCTTTTCACCTTTCCCTCACGGTACTTCTCCTCTATCGGTCATCAGGTAGTATTTAGGCTTGGAGGGTGGTCCCCCCGACTTCCCACAGGGTTCCTCGTGTCCTGCGGTACTCTGGATCCAGACTGTCAGTCTTCTCTTTCGACTACGCGGCTCTCACGCTGTCTCGCCGGCCTTCCCATGCCGTTCGTCTAGATACCTCTGATCATGATGTCTGTCCGTAACCCCGAAGATATTGCTACCTTCGGTTTGGCCTCTTCCGCGTTCGCTCGCCACTACTAGCGGAATCTCGGTTGATGTCTTTTCCTCGCCCTACTTAGATGTTTCAGTTCAGGCGGTTCCCTACGTACTGCTATTTGATTCACAGCACGTTGATACGGTATTGCCGTACCGGGTTTCCCCATTCGGATATCTCCGGATCAATGCTCATTTGCAGCTCCCCGAAGCTTTTCGCAGCTTGTCACGTCCTTCATCGGCTCCTGATGCCAAGGCATTCCCCTTGCGCTCTTATTAGCTTGACCTAATAGAATCTCAATCTTGCGATCTGGTTCTCTTTAGTAGAATTATGCAGGCTCATTAAGTTCTTTTACCTTTTAGAAATTGTATCTTACCCTAAAAAATAATTGTTCCTTACTGTTGCCTTCTCATAATTTGCATCATTTTTCATGGTGTTCAGTTTTCAAGGTGCATCCTTGAGTCTTAAGACTCATTGAAATCCCCTTCAGGAGACTTCAATCAACCTTAAAGCGTTCAGCTCGGAGAGTGGTGGGCCAAAGTGGACTCGAACCACCGACCTCACGATTATCAGTCGTGTGCTCTAGCCAGCTGAGCTATTGGCCCGTTTGGTGGAGATTAGCGGGATCGAACCGCTGACCTCCTGCTTGCAAGGCAGGCGCTCTCCCAGCTGAGCTAAACCCCCATCTCCGCACCGAAGTGCGCCCTCTAAATTAAACAACGAGTCTCAATCCCTAACACTTGACTGACCTTAGGACACTACCTGAACTTCATTCAGTTCAGGAGTTCTCCTTAGAAAGGAGGTGATCCAGCCGCACCTTCCGATACGGCTACCTTGTTACGACTTCACCCCAATTATCAGGCCCACCTTCGGCCGCGCCCTCCTTGCGGTTAGACTACGGACTTCGGGTGTTCCCAACTCTCATGGTGTGACGGGCGGTGTGTACAAGGCCCGGGAACGTATTCACCGTGGCATGCTGATCCACGATTACTAGCAATTCCAACTTCATGCAGGCGAGTTGCAGCCTGCAATCCGAACTGAGACGGCTTTTAGGGGTTTGCTCTGCCTCGCGGCTTTGCTTCCCTCTGTTGACCGCCATTGTATTACGTGTGTAGCCCGGGACATAAGGGGCATGATGATTTGACGTCGTCCCCGCCTTCCTCCGTTTTGTCAACGGCAGTCTCGCTAGAGTGCTCTTGCGTAGCAACTAACAATAGG
>MNSZ01000024.1 GCA_001916715.1 Firmicutes bacterium CAG:24053_14 | reverse complement strand
GAACGCTATATCTTCGGCTTTGAGGAAAGCTACGGGTATCTCTCCGGCACGCATGCGCGCGATAAGGACGCGGTTAACGCCGTGCTTCTCATCTGCGAGGCTGCTGCGTGGTATGCGAAAAAGGGTATGACACTCGGCGATGCCATCGACGCGCTGTACACGGAGTTCGGCTGCTACTGCAACATGCAGAAAAGCTTTGCATTCACAGGCGAGACGGGCATGGAAAAAATGGCTGGGCTGATGCAGGGCCTGCGGAAGCAGCCGCTGCGCGAAATTGCCGGCCTTCCGGTTGAGGGCTATACGGATTACGAAGCCGAGGGAACGGGACTGCCGAAGGCAAACGTACTGGAGTACCGCCTGCCCGGCGGCGATAAGGTTATCATCCGCCCGTCCGGCACAGAGCCGAAGATCAAGGCGTACCTGTCCGCTGTCAAGCCGACCGTGGAAGAGTCAAACGCGCAGCTTTCCCTCTTGGCAGAAGCTGCAGCAAAGCTTCTTGCATAAAAAATAAAAAAACCTCTTGCAAAAACCAACCGGATATGCTATGATACATAAGCTAATTCAATAGCTATCCGGGTGTGGCGAAGTTTGGTATCGCGCTTGAATGGGGTTCAAGAGGCCGCTGGTTCGAATCCAGTCACTCGGACCAAGTCATCCGAACACTTTGGCTCAACGGGCGAAAAGCCCAGTGATTTCAAGGTGTTCGGACTTTTTTACGGTCGCAATTTTTTAAAGTATTCCATGGCTCAATGGAAACGCTGCAGAGGCTCAAACAGGGTTTGAACCTCTGTTTTTCCATATTCAAGCGAAATTTCCGGGACAGCCCCCTCTTTCAGAGGGGCACGGCGGCAAGATTTCGGAAGAATCAGAGAAAAATCTTTCACAAAGTTATGGGCGCTGGATTGTTGGTTTTCACGAACCAATGACCAGCGCCTGATATGCTCCCCATAGAGTAGACAAGCAGAGAGTAAAAATCTGCAACTACTTCGTATGGGGAGCATTCTTATGTCAGTAATGAATTATGTGAGTTCGGAAATAAAAATCATTGCGGTAAAACACAGTCTCGTCGGAACCGAAAGTCTCAATCAGTCCGCAGCGAGATTTGGCGTGAGCCGGAGCACACTACAAAAATGGCTGTTAAATTATGAAATGTTTGGCACGGAAGGTCTATGCCATCGGGCCGGAAACCATCACTACTCCAAGGAGATCAAGCGCGAAGCGGTAGAAGCCTATTTGTCCGGGCGGATGAGTGAAGAGGAAATCTGCAAAAAATATCAGATTCGGTCGAGAACACAGCTTGAGAAGTGGGTTTCGTTGTATAATGGCCAAAAAGAGTTCCGTCCCGCGGGCGGAGCCAGGAAGGGTACATGTATGGCCAGGATCAGCGGAGAAGAAAAAGAGAAGGCGGTGGAATTCTGCATCGCCCATGACAGGGACTACGCCCTGACAGCAGAGCGCTTCGGATTTACATACCAGCAGATCTATGGGTGGGTGCGGAAGTATCACGCGGCGGGTCTCAACAGTCTGCGAGAGGATCGGGAGTGCTCCAGAGAACTTTCCGACTGGGTCATTGAGAATAAGCATCTCAAAGCGGTCAATCTTGAGCTGGAAATGGAGGCTGTGCTGCATCGGAAGCTTCAGCAGTACCGACACCAAGGCCGCAGTTCGCCGGATCTCAGCGGCGTGCGGCAGGCTGCCGCGTATCAGGCCATCAAAGAATTGCATGAGGAACACAGATGGCCTGTTTATAAGCTCTGCGCTGCGGTAGGCGTCAGCAAGGCCGGATATTATAAATGGCTCAACCGCGCCGTGAGCCAAAAGCAAACGGAGGACGAGAAACTGGCCGGGCTCATTACCGAGATTTATCAGGCCCAGCGCGGTATTCCTGGATACCGGCAGATGAAGATCATTTTGGAACGCCGCTATGGGCTAAAGTGCAACTTGAAACGGATCTACCGTCTTATGCGCGTGCTTGGACTGCGGTCTGTATGCAGGAAGAAAAAGCGGCGGTATCAGAAGAAGACCCCGGCGGAATACACCGCGGAAAATATTTTGAACAGGGAGTTTTCGTCTGACCGGCAGAATGAGAAATGGGTGACTGACATAACAGAACTCAAATACGGCTCTGGCAGCAAAGCATACCTGAGTGCTGTGCTGGATCTGTACGGAAGGAATATCGTTGCGTTCTCCCTGAGCCGCCGCAATAATACACCTCTTGTGCTGGACACCTTCGAGCAGGCGTTTCAGAAATATCCGGACGCAAAACCGCTGCTGCACAGCGACCGGGGCGTCCAATATACCAGTCGTTCCTTCCGAAAAGAAATGAAACGCGTCGGCGTATGCCAGAGTATGTCCCGCGTGGGACGCTGCCTTGATAACGCCCCAATGGAGGGATTCTGGGGCATCCTAAAAACAGAAATGTATTACCTCTATCATTTCGAGGATTACGAAACTCTGCGGAAGACGATCTGCGCATATATTGACTTTTATAACAATGACAGGTACCAGAAAAAGCTTGGCTGTATGACACCGGCGGAATTCATCGCAGCTTCAGCAAAATAATAACGCAGAGAATCCTACATGTTATAGAATCCTCTGCATAGTTTTTATTTCTTGCTTTGTCTACTTGACAGGGAGCAGTTCAGCCTTTTTTGCGCTCAAAAAGGGCGCTGAGAATGGAGGTGTATTGTATGTGCGAAGAAAACACATCGCAGAAGGAAAGATTTCTGCAAGAGGTAGAACAGAAGCTCCTGCGCAAGGAGCTGGATGCAAGGCTACTGGAGGACGGTCTGATCCGCGTCAAATGGAATGGACAGCCGCTCTGCTCGGTTGACAGAGACGGTATCGTCCGGTTTAGACCGGCAGATATCACAGGACCGGAAGTAGACCGGCAGCTTCGAACGGTGATACAGACTGCCGGGCATGTCAAAGAGTATATGCGGATCTTTGAACGTGCGCCTGCGCTGAAAGCTGTTG
>MNSZ01000023.1 GCA_001916715.1 Firmicutes bacterium CAG:24053_14 | reverse complement strand
CTCAAAGGAATTGACGGGGGCCCGCACAAGCAGTGGATTATGTGGTTTAATTCGAAGCAACGCGAAGAACCTTACCAGGTCTTGACATCCGATGCATAGCTCAGAGATAAGTGAAATCCCTTCGGGGACATCGAGACAGGTGGTGCATGGTTGTCGTCAGCTCGTGTCGTGAGATGTTGGGTTAAGTCCCGCAACGAGCGCAACCCCTATTGATAGTTGCTACGCAAGAGCACTCTATCGAGACTGCCGTTGACAAAACGGAGGAAGGTGGGGATGACGTCAAATCATCATGCCCTTTATGACCTGGGCTACACACGTAATACAATGGCGCAAAACAGAGGGAAGCAAGACCGCGAGGTGGAGCAAAACCCTAAAAGGCGTCTTAGTGGAATTGCTAGTAATCGCGGATCAGCATGCCGCGGTGAATACGTTCCCGGGCCTTGTACACACCGCCCGTCACACCATGGGAGTCGGTAACACCCGAAGTCAGTAGCCTAACCGCAAGGAGGGCGCTGCCGAAGGTGGGATTGGTAACTGGGGTGAAGTCGTAACAAGGTAGCCGTATCGGAAGGTGCGGCTGGATCACCTCCTTTCTAAGGAGAACCTGATTTGTTCTGCGGAACAGATCATAGTACCTTAGGTTTTTTGAACCTGAGGGTTCATACTTCAGTTGGTTTCTGTTCGATTTTGAAGGTTCTTGATGAACTTTCAAAATGGGGAAGCGAAGGCGAGAGTCCACAGCCTCTGATACGGGGGTGTAGCTCAGCTGGGAGAGCACCTGCTTTGCACGCAGGGGGTCAGGAGTTCGATCCTCCTCATCTCCACCAGGAGAGGGTGTGGAATGGAGACTGGCTTCCGAAACGCGGGCTAATAGCTCAGCTGGTTAGAGCACACGACTGATAATCGTGAGGTCGGTGGTTCGAGTCCACTTTAGCCCACCAAGCCCGAGAGGGCGAGTGAGCAAAAGCTCACAACTTGCACATTGAAAATTGAACAATGAAAACGAAACGAGAATAACTGTAAAGCAAATTATGGGTGTACGAAAGTACAAACTACAATGAACTGAGCAAGTTAGAGAGAACCGAAAGATTCGAAACATAAGGTCAAGCTAAAAAGAGCGCAGGGTGAATGCCTTGGCACTGGGAGCCGATGAAGGACGCGATAAGCTGCGAAAAGCTGCGGGGATCAGCAAGTATGAAATGATCCGCAGATGTCCGAATGGAGCAATCCGCCGGAATAAAGCTCCGGCATCATACACTGAATCCATAGGTGTATGAGGGGAACCGCCTGAACTGAAACATCTAAGTAGGGCGAGGAAGAGAAATCAACCGAGATTCCGCCAGTAGTGGCGAGCGAACGCGGAAGAGGCTAAACCAACGGTAGAAATACCATTGGGGTTTCGGACTGTGAAAGGTATCTTAAGATCTAGTCGAAGTGTGTGGGAAAGCATACCGGAGAGCGTGAGAGTCGCGTAGATGAAAGATCGAGAGAGCCGACAGGATCCAAAGTACCACGGGACACGAGGAATCCCGTGGGAAGACGGGGGGACCACCCTCCAAGCCTAAATACTACCCAGTGACCGATAGCGTATAGTACTGTGAAGGAACGGTGAAAAGAACCCCGGGAGGGGAGTGAAAGAGAACCTGAAACCCTGTGCTTACAAGCACATAGAGCACGTCAACGTGTGATATGGTACTTTTTGTAGAACGGTCCGGCGAGCGTATGTAAGGAGCAAGGTTAAGCACTTCTGGTGCGAAGCCAAAGGGAAACCGAGTCTGAATAGGGCGATAAGTTGCTTGCATAGGGCCCGAAACCGGGTGACCTATCCATGTCCAGGTTGAAGTGGGAGTAAAATCCCATGGAGGACCGAACCGACCCCCGTTGAAATGGTGGCGGATGAGGTGTGGATAGCGGAGAAATTCCAATCGAACTCGGAGATAGCTGGTTCTCCCCGAAATAGCTTTAGGGCTAGCGTTGTGAATGATTACCGGAGGTAAAGCACTGAATGATGGAGGGGCCGAGAGGTTACCAAAATCTATCAAACTAAGAATGCCGGATAATTGAATCACAGCAGTCAGACAGTGTGAGATAAGTCTCATTGTCAAAAGGGAAAAAGCCCAGACCCACAGCTAAGGTCCCAAAGGAATGTTAAGTGGAGAAGGATGTGGAGTTGCGAAAACAACCAGGATGTTGGCTTAGAAGCAGCCACTCATTTAAAGAGTGCGTAATAGCTCACTGGTCGAGTGACTCTGCGCCGAAAATGTAACGGGGCTAAACATGACACCGAAGCTTGGGAACCCGCAAGGGTTGGTAGGGGAGCGTTGTGTACGGGGTGAAACATGAGCGGAAGCGCATGTGGACTGTACAGAAGTGAGAATGCCGGAATGAGTAGCGCGATTTATGTGAGAATCATAAAGGCCGAAAGCCTAAGGTTTCTGGAGGAAGGTTCGTCCGCTCCAGGTAAGTCGGGAGCTAAGGTGAGGCCGAGAGGCGTAGCCGATGCACATACGGTAGAAATTCCGTAACCGTCGAAGTATTTAAGCAAAGGGACACTGAGGAAGTGTATGACCCGGGCGATGGTAGCCCCGGGCGAAAGGGACCGAAATTTAGTAGGGAAGCATGCATGGAAACAGGCGAGAAAAGCTTTGTGTATATATAAGATGCCCGTACCGCAAACCGACACAGGTAGGTAGGAAGAGAATTCTAAGGCCAACGGGAGAAGTGTTGTTAAGGAACTCGGCAAGTTGACCCCGTAACTTCGGGAGAAGGGGTGCTCACGAGAGTGAGCCGCAGAGAATAGGTCCAGGCGACTGTTTAGCAAAAACACAGCTCTATGCTAAATCGGAAGATGATGTATATGGGGTGACGCCTGCCCGGTGCTGGAAGGTTAAGAGGAGGAGTGAGAGCCCCGAATCGAAGCCCCAGTAAACGGCGGCCGTAACTATAACGGTCCTAAGGTAGCGAAATTCCTTGTCAGGTAAGTTCTGACCCGCACGAATGGCGTAACGATCTGGACACTGTCTCAACAGCACGCCCGGCGAAATTGTAGTACCGGTGAAGATGCCGGTTACCCGCGACAAGACGGAAAGACCCCATGGAGCTTCACTGTAGCTTAATATTGGATTTCGGTATTTCATGTACAGCATAGGTGGGAGGCTGAGAAACTAGGACGCCAGTCTTAGCGGAGCCGCCGTTGGGATACCACTCTTGAAGTGCTGAAATTCTAACCTGGAGCCATGAAACTGGCTCGGGGACATTGTTAGGTGGGCAGTTTGACTGGGGCGGTCGCCTCCAAAAAGGTAACGGAGGCGCTCAAAGGTTGGCTCAGCATGGATGGAAACCATGCAATGAGTGTAAACGTATAAGCCAGCCTGACTGCGAGACCGACGGGTCGAGCA
>MNSZ01000056.1 GCA_001916715.1 Firmicutes bacterium CAG:24053_14 | reverse complement strand
CGCTCTATCCTGCTGAGCTACAGAGACTTATATTAAATTGAGACTGGCAACGATCACTTTTCCCCGTAAGGCAGCTGGTAGAGCACAACCTTAGGAGGCAGTCGTCGAGTCCGAGGCTTACTGCTTCGAGCTTCGTGCAACTTCCGATCAGGATAACATTGCCGCCATCGAGAAGGCCGGCGTTGAGATCTACGAGATGCCTCAGACCGAGATCGCAAAAATGAAGGACGCCTGCCAGCCGATATATGACGAATTCATCGGCTACGGCCTCGGCGATCTGCTCGACGCTATCGCATCCTACAGCAAGTAATCGAAAAGCCACCACACAGCACGGAAAAACCGCAGTACCATAGTTAGCCCGGCTAACTATGGTGCTGTTTAAAAACTTAGGAGGAAACAATGCTTAACGTTTTAAAGAAGATTGATAAAAGCATTGAATGGGTCCAGTTAGTTATGTGCTGCATCATAATGTTCGCCATCATGTGGCTTACATTTGCGATGGTATTCTGGCGCTATGCCCTCAACAACTCTATCGTATGGGCGGAAGAAATTCTTCGCTACATCATGATCTGGGGTGTTCTCGTGGGCGCCGGTCTTACTACAAGGGAAGATCAGCACGTCAGTATGGACATACTTCAGGGCGCATTTGCGCGCTGGCCCAAGCTGCGCGCCGCGCATTATCTTATCACTCGAATCATCGTTTTCGGATTCATGATCTATCTCATCGGTCCCTCGCTCGAGCTTATCGAGCGCGCCGGCAACTCGACCGCAACTTCGGTCGTATGGCTGCCGAAATCGGTCATCTATGCCTCGTTTTTGGCAGGCATAATTTCGGTCAATCTGAGCCTTCTCGGCCAGGTTCCGCGCAAGGTTTACAACATCATCCACGGAATAGAAAGCGACGAGCTTCTGCTTGAAGCCCAGGCCATGGCCAAGGAATTTGACCGCGAGCTTGAGGCAGAGGCCGCTAAGGATAGCGACGACAATGCCGATAACGCCGGCAAGGACGGAGGTAAGAAAGAATGATACAAATCACGATCATCACACTTATCTGCTGCCTGCTGTTTGGCGTTCCCATCGCGTTTGCCATCGGCATAGCCGGCACGGCCGGACTTTACTTCGGCAGCACCGCGCCCATGTTCATGGTCGTAAAGCAATTTTTTGAAGGCATAAATTCCTTCTCGTACATGGCCATTCCCCTGTTCATCCTCGCCGGTGCGATCATGGGCAAGGGCGGCATATCCAAAAGGATAGTCAACTTCGCCTCGGCCATTCTTTCATGGCTGCGCGGCGGTACCGCAATAACCACAGTCGGCGCGAGTATGATCTTCGCTGCCGTCTCCGGCTCCGGCGCTGCGACCATAAGCGCCATCGGCGGCATCACCGTTCCCGAAATGCTCAAGAAGGGCTACAGCCGCGGCTTCACCGCAGCAATGAGCGCAGGCGCAGGCTCGCTCGGCCCGATCATCCCGCCGAGCGTCGATATGATCGTTTTCGGCTGCATAACGGGCTTTTCGATCTCGCGTCTGTTCGTCGGCGGCATTATCCCCGGCTTCATCATCGGACTGAGTCTGATGATCTACTGCTACATTTACGCAAAAAAGCGCAATATCGACTACGGTGGAAAATTCCGCGGCAAGGTCGTTTGGGCTGCGTTTAAAGACTCCATCTGGGCTCTGCTGATGCCCATTATCATCATCGGCGGCGTTATGGGCGGCGTTTTCACCGCAACCGAGGCCGGCGCGGTCGCCTGCGTATACGGTCTTATCGTTTCGGTATTCGTGTACAAGTCCATGAGCTTTAAGGACTTCATCAACGTCCTGCGCTCGGCGTCCGTCAACATGGCAATGGTCATGATGATAATCGGCTTCTCCTCGATCTTCTCTTACATCTTCGCACTTGAGGGTATGGGCCAGAAGATCGTTGACTTCATGCTGAGCATCACGACAAGCCCCACGGGCCTGTTCTTCCTGGTAATCGCGTTCATGGTCGTAATAGGCTGCTTCATGGAATCGCTTGCAGCGCTGCCCATCATTCTGCCTATCATTTATCCAATGTTCGCCTCTCTTGGCGTAAACCTCAACCAACTCGGTGTTGTTTTCGCACTGAGCACTGTTCTCGGCGGTCTTACGCCTCCTGTCGGCATATATCTGTTCCTCTCCATGAACCTCACAGGCTCCAAGATGAGGGACACCGTTTTGCCGCACATGCTGATCGTCATCGGCATTATGCTTCTTGTTATCGTGCTGTGCATCCTGCTGCCGATCCCGCAGTTCCTGCCCGATCTGGTATTCGGCGCAGCCACCTGATTTTGATCTCATTATTACATATCGGAGGATCCTGAAATGAAACTTGAAAGAAGTCATGAGCTTTGGGAAGAGGGCAAAAAATATATGCCCAGCGGCGTTTCCGCCGGCGGACGAGTCAACGTTGCCTGCGGCATGCCCCATTACATCGACCACGCCGAGGGCGCTCGCCTTTACACCGTTGATAATCAGGAGTTTATCGATTATCACGGCGGCTCGGGCGCGTCAATGTTCGGCCACAAGCATCCGCGCATTCAGGCAGCTCTTGAAGAATGCATCGAAAAGGGCTTTCTGATGAATTACGACACGGAAAAGACGATAGAATTCGCGAAGAATTTTACCAAGCTCGTTCCCACTGTCGAAAAGTTCAGACTTCTTAACTCAGGTACCGAATCTACCATGGCCGCGATACGCATCGCGCGCGGCTACACCGGCAAAGACATCGTAATAAAGCTCGACGGCCACTTCCATGGCATGCACGAGATGGTATGGTACAACCACAACAACTATCCTCCCATCGTTGACGGCGTGTGCGAAACGGTGCCCGACAGCGCAGGCATCCCCCACGCATTCACAGACCTTATAAAGGTCGCAGAATCAAACAATCTCGAAGCCGTTGCAAAGCTTGTTGAACAATACAAGGGCAACGTCGCGGCCATCATCATCGAGCCGATATGCTTTAACATGGGCTGCTCGATGATGAAGCCCGAGTTCGTGCGCGGCATACGCGAAATATGCGACGCAGAGGGCATCTGCATGATAATGGACGAGGTGATCACCGGTCTGCGCTTCCGTCCGGGCAGCGCGGCAGGCTTCTACGGCGTGCAGCCGGACATAACTACCTTTGCAAAGGCCCTCGGCGGCGGCGCTTCGATATCGCTCGTCGGCGGCAAGGCCAAAGTCATGGATATCTGCTCGCCCGGCGGCATAGTCGGCGTATCCGGCACCTACAGCGGCAATCAGCTCGGCGTGTACGCGGCAAACGCATGCGTCAGCATGGCGCTCGAGGACGGCTTCTATGATCACATAGAGGCATTCGGCTCAAAGCTTTTCTCCGGCATGGAGGATCTTATGAAAAAGCACGGTCTGCCCGGCCATGTAAGCAGCCTCGGTGCAAGATTTGCTATCTACTGGGGCTATGAAGATCGCGAGACCGACTACGATCTGCGCGCATCACAGAAGCTGTTCAGGCGCGATCTTGCAAACGCTTTTATTAACGGCGCGCTCGACCGCGGCCTGTACTTCCACTCTTACTGGAACGCAAACATCCCCTCTCACTGCGGTTTCTCGGTTCAGCACACACTCGCCGACGCCGATATCACGCTCGAGAAGATGGATGCCGTTATGGCGGATATGAAAAAGCTACTGTAAGGCGGCACTATGAAAAATCAGCGAAAAGAAAACGAAAAATTCAGCCTTGCGCAATTTCTGCGCAGGAAATTTCTCCTGCTCGGCGCGCTTGTCTGCGAGGTGATCGCGCTTTTGATGGACAAGGGTATTATCGCCGGCTCAGACGAGCTTACGACTCGGCTCACGGTTGCCGGTATGATAATAGTCCTTATCTACCTCGTCATCGACGGGCTGAAAAACAAGTACAAATACTACAGCAAAAAGTGGGGCATGGGGCCCTACGCCGAAGTTGAAAACGAAAAATAAGCTTAACCGCTATTTATAAAAAACAAATTTTTTTGGAGGTTTTAAAATGAACGGTCAAGGTTTTGAAATGGAGTCCCGCGAGACTAAACGCATCGAGACTAAGCATCGCCGCATAGTCACTCCGATTCCCGTGCCCGAGTCTTTCGAGCTTATAAAGGAAATGCAGAAGTATGAGCCCATATCCAACGCAGGCCAGCCCCTTATCGTGTGGGATCACACCGAGGATGGCTACAAGGTATGCGACCCGTACGGCAACAAGTTCATCGATTTCTCCTCGGGCGTTATGATCACAAACGCAGGCCACGGCAATCCCGAGATCATCGACGCGATCAAGAAAACTCTCGACAAGCCCCTGCTGTGCGCATATCTGCACCCGACCAAGGAGCGCGTTGAGGCCGCAAAGGCAATTTGCAGCGTAAGCCCCATCCCCGACAGCAAGGCGTTCATGCTCTCTGCCGGCACCGAGGCAGTTGAGGCGGCAGTCAAGATCGCACGCACCCACGGCAAGATGGTCGGCGGCCCGGCAAAGAAGGTCATCGTATCCTTTGAAGGCGCATTCCACGGACGCACCCTCGCTTCTCAGATGGTCGGCGGCCAGCCCGCGCTCAAGGACTGGATCGGCAACCTCGACCCTGACATTTTCCAGGCTCCCTGGCCCAACGCATACGACCACGAGTGGGCAGATCCCACCAAGCCCGGCTTCTCGGACGAAAAAATGTTCCAGACCCTTCTGGACACCATCGACGCGCACGGCGTTGAGTACAAAAACATCGCCGGCATCATCATCGAGTCCTACTACGGCAACCTCTGCTACCCGATGCCCAAGTCCTATGCAAAGAATCTGCGTGCATTCTGCGACAAGTATGACATCGTTCTTATGATGGACGAGATCCAGATCGGCTGCTGCCGCAGCGGCAAGTGGTTCGGCTTTGAAAACTATGACATCCTGCCCGATCTGTTCACCACCGCAAAGGGTCTTTCCGGCGGTCTGCCTCAGTCGGCACTTGTCGGCCGCCGCGAGCTGATGGATATCTACGCTCCCAACACCATGACCTCCACCCATTCCGGCAGCCCCGTTGCTTCCGCCGGCACCGCAGCAAACATCAAGTTCCTTAAAGAGCACAACATGTGCGAGGAAGCTCTGCGCAAGGGCAAGATCATGGAAGAAAAGCTCAAGGCACTGTGGAAGCAGTTCCCCGAGCGCATAAGCTATGTAAGCGGCATCGGTATGGCATGGGCCGTCACCTTTGCAGAGGCCGACACTCACGCAATTCACCCTGAGTTTGCTCTTGAAGTCACCAAAAAGTGCAACGAGAACGGTCTTACCTTCTTTGCGGCCGTCGGCGCAGGCATCACCATGAAGCTCACTCCTCCCCTCACCATTCCTGATGATGCACTCATCGAAGGTCTTGAGGCATATGCCACCGCAGTTGCGGAAGCAGACTCCATCATGCCGGCTTACAAGTAATCCTCGCTTACAAGCAAGTTGTAAGGCATTTTACACTTCTTTTCTTTTTCATCTGCCAAGAGGCTGCCTTCGGGCAGCCTGCCGCAGACCTATATGCAGCTAACGATCTATTTTCCATAACTGTTTTTAATCGCATCTGCCCTCTGCCGAGGCAGAGAAAAAATATCGGCAGGCAATAAAAAGTTAAATACTGCTCAATGAGCATGAACATACAGGAGGATGCAAATGGAACTCAGAGGATTTATGCACGAAATGATCCTTACCGAGCTTGAGGACGCTGTTGGCGTCGAAAACGTCAGCCACAGCAGCGATCAGAAGCTTGCTTACGGTACGGACTATTTTTGGCTTGCAAGAATGACCGTCGATAAGGGCGGCAATCCCGCGCTCCCCGACTACGTCGTGCGCCCCGGCTGCGCCGAAGAAGTCTCAAAGGTACTCAAGATAGCAAACTACTACAAGCTCCCCGTCCAGACATGGGGCGGCGGAAGCGGTTCGCAGGGCGGCGCTCTGCCCATGGCAGGCGGCATAGTCCTCGATATCAAGCGCATGGACAAGCTGCTGGATATCGACACCAAGGCCGGAACCATCACCTGCGAAACAGGTATGATATTCCAGACTCTCGAATGGTACGCAAACGAGCAGGGCTTCTCTGTTATGCATCTGCCCAGCTGCCTTACCTGCTGCACCGTTGGCGGCGCTCTGGCGCACAACGGCATCGGCATTCTTTCCACCAAATACGGCAAGATCGATGATCAGTGCCTTTCGCTCGAGGTAGCGCTTCCCAACGGCGATATCATAAATACTCTGCCCGTTCCCAAGCATTCGAGCGGTCCGAACCTTCTGCCTCTGTTTCTCGGCAGCGAGGGTACGCTCGGCATTATGACCAAGGCAAAGTTCAAAATGACCAAGCTTCCCGAGGTACGCCGCCATCACGCGTTCCTGTTCAAGGATATCTCTACAGGCTATGACGCATGCCGCGAGATCGTGCAGACCGTAAAGCCCTCTATCGTACGCCTGTTCGACGAGGCTGAAACCGTTTCCATCATAAAAAAGGTCATCGGCTTTGAAAAGCGCGGCTCGTTCATGAACCTCACCGTTGAGGGACACGCCAAGATCGTTGCCGCCGAGGAAGAGCTTATACTCGATATCTGCAATAAGTACGACGCGGAGTATCTCGGCACGGAGTACGGCGAAAAGTGGTTTGAGAACCGTATAACCTTCTTCTACCCCGGCTACATCATGAACAATCCGCAGATGTTCGGAACTCTGGACACCGTTGCGACATACGACAACATCGAAAAAATATACTGGGCGATGAAAAAAGCCGTTGAGGAAACCTATGACGGCGTGCGCTTTATATCTCACAGCTCCCACTGGTACGACTGGGGCTGCATGAACTACTCGCGTTTTATCATCGACAATCCGCCCGAGGATCAGGAAGAGTGCATCCGTCTGCACAACCGCATCTGGAACGCCGGCGTTCGCGCGGCAATTGCAAACGGCGGCGTTATCAACGACCACCACGGCGTCGGTCTGAAGCTCGGCAGACTCATGAAGGAAAGCTACGGCCCGGCAATGCAGGTGCTCCAGGGCATCAAGAAAGAGCTTGACCCCAACGGGATCATGAACCCGTACAAGATGGGCCTGTAAAAAGGCGCGGAAAAATTTTGCGATAAAGAGGTTTTGATATGTTTTCTAAAGACAGTGCAAGACAGGCCGACGCATGCAGATTCTGCTGGATGTGCCGCCATATCTGCCCCGTCGCCGGAGCAACCGGCAGCGAGGCATGGACTCCGCGCGCAAGAGGTCTGATGATCTCGATGATCGAACGCGGAACAGAGTTTGACAAAGATATTGCCGAGGCAATGTACCACTGCACGCTGTGCGACGCATGCGCAAACGATTGCGTCACAGGCTACAAGCCCAGCGAATACACACGCGAAGCAAGAATGCGCGCGGTCGTTGAAGATCTCGCTCCGGCAGCCGTGATCAAGATGATCGACACCATAAGCGAATGCGGCAACATCTTCGGTCTTAGCGCAATGGGTAAGCTTTTTGAAAAAGCAGGCAAGCTGCCCGAGAAGGCCGAGGTACTTCTGTTCATCGGTCAGACAGCCGAGGCAATGCGCGCAGACACCGGCGTTCATGCCATAAGCATTCTCAAAAAGGCCGGCATTGACTTCACCGTTCTCGCCGACGAGCCTGCATCCGGCGCATACCTTGGCGAGCTTATGGGCTACACGGGTGACGTTCAGGCAGTTGCGGCACACACGGCGAAAATGATCGCCGACACCGGCGCAAAAACTCTGGTCGTTTTAAACCCTGCCGACGCCGCGATGTTCAAAGAGCAGTACGGCGCATGGGGTCTGCTGAGTGGGATCGAGATCGTAACCGCGACAGCGTTCATAGCCGCTCTGATCGCCGACGGCAAGCTCAAGGTCAAAAAGGCCGGCATTGCCGGTTCGCTTCAGGAGCCGGTAAAGCTCACACGCGCTCTCGATGAGATCGCGCCCTTCAAGGCAATCGCAGACGCCTGCGGCATTGAACTGACCGAGCTGTTCCTTAACGGAAAAATGTCACGCTGTATCGGCACAGTGCCGTTTGATATGTACGCGCCCGAGGTCGCCGCGCAGATGGTGCGCGTAAGATGCGAGGACGCCGTGCGCCTCGGCAGCGACCTTATCATAACCGCCTCACCCGACGATTTCTATATCATGAGCAAGTATGCTACCGACGGCGTAAAGATCGCTGACATTTACGAGATCCTGGACGGACTTTGCTGATAAGGCGGTGCTATTATGGCAGAAAAACTACTTTTGGGCGTAGACCTTGGCGGATCATCCTCCAAGGCAACGCTTATAGATTCGCAGGGCAATGTGCTTGCTACAGCCTCGCGCGAATATCCTGCATATTCTCCGAAGCCCGGCTGGCTCGAGCAGGATGCCGATGATCTTTTCGACGCGGTCATAGTAAATATCAAGGCATGCATCGAAAAGGCTGGGATCGACGGCAAAGCGATATCGGCGCTGGCCATTGATGCCGCAACGCACATGGCAGTGCTCTGCGGCGCAGACGATAAGCCTCTGCGCAGATTCATCCACTGGTCGGACGCAAGAAGCGGCGCACAGACAAAGTTTTTGAAAGAAAACTTCTCCGAGCTGCTCAGAGAAAGCTCCGCGAACTCCGTAAGTCCGGCATGGACCTTGCCGCAGATGATGTGGCTGCGTGAAAATGAGCCGGAGGTTATCAAAAACACACGCCGTGTTTACTTTGCAAAGGACTATGTGCGCCACCGCATAACCGGGGATTTCTGCACAGACTCGATCGAAGCGATGGGCGCGATGCTCTGCAACGATCACACGAGCCGCTGGGTCCCGGAGCTTTGCGAGCTTGCCGGTGTTTCCGCCGATATGCTGCCGGAGATCAAGCAGCCCGGTGACATTGCCGGTTTTGTTCTTCCCGAGATCGCCGCGGCGACCGGGCTTGCAGCCGGAACGCCGGTCATAACCGGCACAACGGATACGGCTTTGGAGGTCTACGCCTCCGGAGCCATTGCAGAGGGCTGCGCGACCGTAAAGCTTGCAACTGCCGGCCGCATATGCCCCATAACCTCAGGTCCGATAGCAAGTCATCAGTTTTTTAACTACCGCCACGTTATCCCCGGTCTCTGGTATCCCGGAACCGGAACAAGAAGCTGCGCTGCGTCTTACAAGTGGTACAGGGATATATTCGGGACCGACGAATCCCGGATCGCCGAGGAAAAGGGCACGAGCGCTTACGAGGTGCTAAACCGCGCCGCCGAGGCAGTTCCTGCCGGCAGCGAAAAGCTCTATTTCCATCCCTACCTTCTCGGCGAGATGACTCCGTATTACGACGACAAGCTGCGCGCAAGCTTTGTCGGCGCCGGCATGCACCATACGAAGGGCCACTTTACGCGCGCCGTTATGGAGGGCATATCCTACTCCATGCGCGACTGTCTTGAGGAGATAAAGGCGCAGAAGATCGCCGTCAGCGAATACCGCATTATCGGCGGCGGAGCAAAGGGCAGGCTTTGGCGGCAGATACTCGCCGACGTTTTGGCCACTCCGCTCACGAGCACCGTAGATAACGACTCATCCCTCGGCTCGGCTATGCTCGCAGGCGTTGCTACCGGCGTGTTCGCTGATTTTGACGACAGCGTCAAAAAGTGCGTCACCGTTGCCGACGTCGTGACCCCCATTCCCGAAAACGTGGAGATCTACGAAAAAGGCTTCAAAGATTACCGCACGATACAGAAAGCTCTTGCAGAGGTCTATCACGATATCATCTGATTTCGGAGGCGCTATGAATATATTGGTATGCCTGAAGATCGTTTCTCAGGCCACGTTTACTGACTCGCTTACCGACAATGACGACAGGCTCTCGGGCGGAAAACTCGGAATAAACCCTGCCGACGCCTATGCCCTTGAGCTTGCGCTCAGGATCAAAGATAATGCCCCGGAGACCATGGTGACTGTCGTCACCATGGCTCCTTCCTACGCAGAGAACGCTCTGCGAGATGCTATTGCAGCCGGCGCTGACCGTGCTGTCCTCATTTGTGACAGCGCTCTCGCCGGCTCTGATACTTTAGTCACGGCAAATATCCTTGCCGCGGCAATAAACAGACTCGGCGGCTTTGATCTCGTTCTCTGTGGGCGCAAAGCGATCGACAGTGAGACCGGGCACATTGCTCCGCAGCTGTCCGAGCGGCTCGGCCTGCCGATGGCGGCAGCCGTGACCGCATTCGGTATCGACGGCGATACGCTGAGAATATGCTGCACAAACGACGGCGTTTCGGCAGAATACGAAGGTGCCGTTCCGGCAGTGCTCTCTGTCTGCAACGGAACGGATATGGTGCGCAGCCCGACCGTCATGGGCATGCGCCGAAGCAAAAAAGCCGCCATAGAGCGCCTTACGCTTGCCGACATCGGGATTTCCGCCGAAAACGCCGGCCTGCACGGCTCGCCGACACGCACAGCGGCGGTCGAGACCATGAGCTTCAGAAAAGGCAAAAGATGTGTCTGCACCGATGCGGACGCAGGCGCGCAGGCGCTCATTGAGCTGATCAAAGGAGGCAACCGCGATGAATAGACCTAACGCGATCGTCGTAGGCAGTGAGATATCGCCGTCCTTTCTCGGACTTGTTCGCCGAGCCTTTGAGCTTTGCAGCGAAAGAGAGTTATCGCTCACGGCCGTTATAGTCTCGTCCACCGAGCCTGTTGATGCAGGGCAGCTCATATACGCAGGAGCCGACCGCCTGGCGCGCATTGCGCTTTCGGTTCAGGATATCAACGCACCTGTTGCGGCGGCAGAGAGCATATCGCAATACGCTCTCTCGGAAAAGCCCGAGTTTATTCTGTTTGAAAGCTCGTCGTTTTTCTGCTGTGTCGCTCCGATGACGGCCGCGAAGCTCAGCTGCGGCATAACAGCGGACTGCACGGCGCTCAGCTGGGCAGAACACGGCACATTGCGCCAGACCCGGCCTGCCTTCGGCGGCAGAAAGCTCGCTCATATAGAAAATACGTGCACCCCGGTCCTTGCAACCGTGCGCAAGGGCGTATTCAAGCTCGCTTTTTCCGAAAACGCGCAAAAAGTGGGCATGCCTCTCATCCCCTGCTGCGAGGCAAAGCATATTTGGACGCAGACCCGTATTATTGAGGACGCGGTGTTCGGCACAGACCTTACGGGCGCAAACATCATCGTCTCCGGAGGGCTCGGCATGGGCAGCCGGGAAAACTTCAAAAAGCTGCACACCCTTGCCGACATGCTCGGTGCCGCGGTCGGAGCTTCGCGCGCGGCTGTTGCAGCCGGATATGCAGGATATGCCCATCAGGTCGGCCAGACCGGCGTTTCTGTAAGGCCGGACATTTACATTGCCTTCGGCATATCGGGCGCTGTGCAGCATCTTAGCGGCATATCGGGCGCAAAGAAGATATACGCCGTCAATCACGACCCGAAAGCGCCCATCCACGAATACGCGGACTTCTCCGTCATCGCTGACTGCACATTGGTGCTTGACAAGCTTATAGAGAAAGCAGGTGGTTGACCATGCTGAAGATCCCCTACGGGAACACATACATTGAATTTAACGAGGGCAGTGCCAATGTTCTGACCTCGAGTATAGATAAGCTCCGCTCAAGCGGAAGCGGAAGCGATATAGTCCGCCGTGCAATGCTCAGGCCGATAGACAGTCCTCGCCTGAGCGAGCTTGCACGCGGAAAGAAAAACTGCGTTATCATCATTTCCGACCACACTCGCCCTGTGCCGAGCCGGGATATCATCCCCAACATGCTGCTTGAGCTGCGCGAGGGAAATCCGGACATTGTGGTCACGCTGCTCGTTGCAACGGGCTTTCACCGCCCTACATCGACCGCCGAGCTTGCCGCAAAGCTCGGCAGCAGGATCATGGAAAGCTGCCGCATAGTCGTCCACGACTGCCGCGACGAGAAATCGAACGTGCGTATAGGCACTCTGCCCTCCGGCGCGCCGTGCGTAATCGACAGGCTTGCCGCCGAAACCGATCTTCTCATCGCAGAGGGATTTATTGAGCCTCACTTTTTTGCCGGCTTCTCCGGCGGAAGAAAAAGCGTTCTGCCCGGAATATGCGACAAGGTCACGGTCCTCGGAAATCATTGCAGCAAATTCATCGACAGCCCCTTTGCACGCACAGGGATACTTGACAACAACCCCCTACATTGTGATATGCTTGAGGCAGCGCGTCTTGCTAAGCTTGCATACATCGTCAACGTCGTCATCGACGAGAGCAAAAAGACCGTTGCGGCTTTCGCCGGCAACTATGTAACGGCACACCGCACGGGCTGCGATTTTCTTCTTGGCTATTGCCGGGTAAAAGCGCAGATAGCCGATATCGTCATAACTTCAAACGGAGGCGCTCCGCTCGACCAGAACCTTTACCAATGTGTAAAGGGTATGACCGCCGCAGAGGCCAGCTGCCGCAGTGGCGGCACAATAATAATGTGCGCCGAATGCGCCGACGGTCACGGAGGCGAGGGGTTTTACAAAGCCCTGCGCGACTGCAAAAGTCCGGCTGAGCTATACGCCCGGCAAATGGCCACTCCGCAGGACAAAACCGCGCCCGACCAGTGGGAAAGTCAGATTCTTGCCCGAATACTGATGCATCACAAGGTCATTGTCGTCTCTCGCCCCGAAATGCAAAAAACGATCGAGGACATGAAGATGCAGTACGCGCCAAATCTGGACGCAGCTTTGAAAGCCGCCAAATACGGCAACTCGAAAACCTTGACGGTTATCCCGAACGGGATATCGGTCATCATTGCAAATCAATGAGGAGGTCTGAAATGACGAAGTATAACAAAATCACGCCTGAGATTGCTGAGAAGCTTCAGGCCATCGTCGGCGCGAAGCGCTTTTTCGCCAAGGATGCGGTGAAGGACGATTTCAGCCACGACGAAATGCCGATTTACGGCAAATACTATCCGGAGGTCGTCTGCGAGGTCGAGAGCACCGAGGAAGTCTCGCAGATAATGCGCCTTTGCTATGAAAACAACATCCCCGTGACTCCGCGCGGCGCAGGCACGGGTCTTGTCGGCGGCTGCGTGCCGCTGTGCGGCGGCGTAGTGCTCTGCACAACGCGCATGAACAAAATTCTCTCCTACGACATGAACAATCTCGTCGTGCATATTCAGCCGGGCGTTCTGCTGTGCGATCTGGCTGCCGACGCGCTGACGCGCGGCCTTATGTATCCGCCTGATCCCGGCGAAAAGACCGCGACGGTCGGCGGCAATGTTTCGACAAACGCAGGCGGCATGCGCGCCGTCAAGTACGGCGTTACGCGCGACTACGTTCTTGCAATGACCGTTGTTCTGCCCGACGGCAGAGTTATGGAGCTTGGCAAGACCGTTTGCAAGACAAGCTCGGGCTACAGTCTGCTGCACCTGATGATCGGCTCGGAGGGCACACTCGGTATCATCACCGAGCTTACGCTCAAGCTCATTCCCAAGCCGAACATGGACGTAAGCCTCATTCTCCCCTTTGCGGATGTTGAGACCGCTATCGCCTCAGTTCCGCAGATAAAGCTTGCAAACCTTGATCCTCAGTCGATCGAATTCATGGAGCGCGACATCGTCGATTCCTCCGCGGCCTTCACGGGCAACAGCGTGTTCCCGACGGTCGTAAACGGTAAGGAGGCCGGCGCGTATATACTCGTGACTCTGGTCGGCGACAGCGAGGCGGAGCTTACCGCGAAGATGGATCGCCTCGGCGAGCTTGCCGAAAAGTGCGGCGCATACGATACGCTCGTTGTTTGGACAGACGGCCTGAAAAAGGACGTTTGGGCGGCGCGCAGCGCGTTCCTCACCGTCATTGAGGCCGACACGAAGCTCCTTGACGAGCTGGACGTTGTCGTTCCCGTTGACCGCATCGCCGAATTTCTCGTCTACACCCGCGCAGCCGGCAAGGCAGAGGGCATTGCCATCCGCAACTTCGGCCACGCCGGCGACGGCAACCTGCACATCTACTGCTGCGCAAACGACATGGAGCTTGACGAGTTCAAGCGCCGCAGCAAGGCCGTTATGGACAAGTGCTACGCAAAGTGCACCGAGTTCGGCGGCCAGGTCTCCGGCGAGCACGCCATCGGCCATGCCAAGAAGCAGTATCTGCTCAAATCGGTCGGCGAGACGGCATTCGGGCTGATGCAGGCGATAAAGCAGGTGTTTGACCCCAAGGGTATACTCAACCCCGGCAAGGTCTGCACGAACGTCGAGGAGGGCTGAGAAATGCTGAATATTCTTGTCTGCGTAAAGCAGGTTCCCGATATAAACCTTGTTAAAATGGACCCCGTGACCGGCAGTCTTATACGCGCCGGCGTTCCGGCGATACTCAATCCGCTGGACGCAAACGCGCTTGAAGCGGCGGTCAGAGTCAAGGAAGCTCACGGCGGCAGCATCACCGTCATCACCATGGGACCGGATATGGCCAAGGAAGCTCTGCGCGAGTGTCTCGCCGCAGGAGCCGACAGAGCCGTGCTGCTGTCCGACCGCGCATTTGCAAATGCCGACACGCTCGCAACGAGCTACGTTATCGTCTCGGCAGCCAAAATGCTCGGCGATTTTGACCTTATATTCTGCGGCAAGGAATCGCTCGACGGCGCGACCGGCCAGATGGGCTCGCAGCTGGCTGAGCGCTTCGGCGCAAGCCAGATATCGTCCACCGCAAAGATCGTTGAGGTCGATACCGACGCACGCACCATCACCGCAGAGCGCGATCTTGAGCGCGGAGTTGAGGTGCTCAAGGCACAGTACCCCTGCCTGCTGACGGTCGAAAAGGCAAACTTCCGCGCGCGCATTCCCAACCTCAAGAGCTGGAAGGCTTCGCGCACGGCCGAGATCGAGGTGTACGACTCCTACACGATCCCCGGACTCGATCCCGAGCAGATCGGCGATCCCGGCTCGCCGACGAAGGTTCCGCGCACCTATCCGCCCGAGACAGGCTCCAAGGGCAGCATGATCGACGAGGGCAGCACGGAAAAGAATGTCGATAAGCTTCTTGAGCTTATTGCCGATGTGCTTTAAGGAGGTTGCAGGTATGAACAAGACTGATTTTAAGGACATGTGGGTCTTTATCGAGCGCGACGGCGACAGCGTTCTGCCGGTATCGCTCGAGCTGTGCTCTGAAACGCGCAAGCTGTGCGACGCAAGCGGCGAAAAGCTTGCCGCGGTCGTTATCGGCGAGATAAGCGACGGTGAGCTTCAGAAGGTGCTCGACTGCGGCGTGGATAAGCTCATCCGCGTATCCGGCACGGGCTACGATTTCTTCAACAACGACGCGTACACGAACCTGTTCACGGTTCTGTGCGAAAAATACCATCCGACGGCCGTCATGGTCGGCGGAACGATAAACGGCCGCGACTTTGCTCCGCGCTTTGCCGCGCGTCTCGGCACCGGCTGCACCTCGGACGCGACCGAGCTTGTGTGGGATCCTAAGACGACAGACATTGAGTTTGTCGAGCCTGCCGTGGGCGGCAAGATGATGGCCGTTATCACCGTTCCCGTGGCTCGCCCCCAGGTCGGAACCATCCGCCCCGGCACGTTTAAGTACACTCCCTGCGGTGCGCACGAATATGAAGTGATCGATGAGCGTATCGACTTCCCCGTCGAAAATATCCGCACCGAGATACTCGATTTCCGCGCCGACGACATGGACGAGAGCCTGAACATTGCCGACGCCGACGTTATCGTGTGCGTCGGAAACGCGATAAAGGGCGCGGACGCGCTGCCGCGCTACCGCCGCCTCGCAGAGCGTCTGGGCGGAAAGCTTGCCTGCACAAGGCCGGTGTTTGACCGCGGCGTGCTGCCGTTCAAGCTCGTTATCGGGCAATCCGGCGTTGTGGTAAAGCCGAAGCTGTACATCTCCTTCGGCGTATCGGGTGCCGTGAACCACGTCACGGGCTTTTCCGATGCGGACACGGTCGTTGCCGTCAACACCGATCCGGATGCGGCGATCTTCAACTACTGCACCTACGGCATAGTCGGCGACATGGACGAGGTCTGCGACGCGATGCTCGCAAAGCTCGATAAATAAGCATAAAAAACAAGCTGCCCGAGTCCGCGCTTTCCGCGCAGTCCCGGGCAGTTTTTTCAGTATTGCAATATCGGCGCCGAGCCGTCATCCTCGGCCTTGGTGATGCTTTTTATAACGGCCTCGTAGCTGTAGTTATCATTGACGTAGACCATGATCTTGTCCCCGGCCTTTTTGCCGAGCACCGCCTTGCCGAAGGGCGATTCACGGCTTATGAGTCCATTGAGAGGGTCGGTGCGGATAGTCGTCACGACCTGGATGACGTTCGTCTCGTCATCCTCGGGGATGTATATCTCGACCTTGTCGTACAGTCCGACCTCGTCGGCGGCAGAGTCCGAGTCGATTATATGCGCGGACTTGATCATATTTTCAAGATAACGAATGCGGCTGGCATTGCGGTTTTTCGCGCGCTTTGCCTCTTTGTACTCAAAGTTTTCGCTCAGATCTCCGAAGGCGCGCGTGCGCTTGACCTCCTCAAGAAGCTCGGGCATAAGCTCCAGCCGCCTGTGGTCAAGCTCGGCCTGCATTTTTGCAATATCCTGCTTTGTCAGATCGTCATGCATGTTTCCACCTCGATTGAACGGCCAAAAGCACCCCGAAATCGGGGTGCTTTTACTTTGTTTATATTGCTATCAGACCAGTTCGATGACTGCCATCTCGGCTGCGTCGCCGCGACGGGGTCCGATGCGGGTGATACGGGTGTAGCCGCCGTTGCGGTCGGCATACTTGACGCTCAGCTCGTCAAAGGTCTTCTTTGCAACGTCTTCACGGGTGATGAAGGCCAGTGCCTGACGGTATGCAGCCAGATCCTTTTTCTTGCCAAGGCTTATCATTTTCTCGGCCATGGGAGCGATCTCTTTTGCGCGGGTGACGGTAGTCTCCATGCGACCCTTATCGAGCAGGTCGGTGACCTGCTGACGGAGCATTGCCATGCGCTGATCGGTCGTCTTGCCGAGCTTTCTTGTTCCGGGCATTTCGGTGTTTCCTCCTTGTTAGAGTTAGTTGTTCTCCTCGTCCGCGAGAGACAGTCCCATCATGGCGAGCTTGTGCTCGACCTCTTCAAGGGACTTGCGGCCAAGGTTACGGACCTTGATCATCTCATCCTGAGTCTTGGAGATGAGGTCCTCAACAGTGTTGATGTTTGCTCGTTTGAGGCAGTTGAAGCTTCTTACGGACAGATCGAGCTCTTCGATAGTCATCTCAAGCACCTTATCACGCTGGGTCTCGGTCTTTTCGACGACGGTCGGGCGATTGCCGACTGCATCGGACAGATCGGTGAACAGGGTGAAGTGGTCGCAAAGGATCTTTGCGCCGAGAGACACTGCATCACGCGCGGTGATGGTCTTGTCCGTCCACACCTCGATCGTCAGCTTGTCAAAGTCGGTCTGGTTACCTACACGGGTATTTTCGACCGAGTAGTTGACCTTCAGAACAGGTGTGTAGATAGAATCAACGGGGATGGTCCCGATTGCGGTTTGGGCTGTTTTGTTCTTGTCCGCAGATACATAGCCGCGGCCGTGATCGAAGGTAAGCTCCATGGAGAGCGCACCGTCAGGTCCGAGGGTGGCTATGGGCTGCTCGGGATTGAGGATCTCGACTTCAGCATCTGCCTTGATGTCGCCGGCGGTGACAACGCCTTCGCCGACGGCTTCGATATAGACAGTCTTGGGCTCCTCGCTGTGGAGACGGGCGATGATGCTCTTAACATTAAGAACGATCTCGGTCACGTCTTCCTTAACACCGGGGATGGTCGAAAACTCATGCTGAACGCCTGCGATCTTGATCGAGGTCGCAGCCGTACCGGGCAGTGAGGACAATAAGACCCTACGCAGAGAGTTACCAAGTGTCGTGCCGTAGCCGCGCTCCAGCGGCTCTACGATATACTTACCATAGGAGCTGTCGGTCGGAGTTTCGATGCACTCTATACGCGGCTTTTCTATTTCGATCATATTAAATATAACCCTCCTTATTAAGTTCGGCGCTTTATCTGCGCCCTGAGTTTTGTCAGCTTACCAATTTGAGGGTATCTGTATTACTTGGAGTACAACTCGACGATGAGGCGCTCCTCGATGGGGAGGTCGATGTCATCGCGTGCGGGCACTGCGACGACCTTAGCGATCATGTTGTTTGCATCGTACTCAAGCCACTTGGGTGCGGGACGTGAGCTGTTTGCCTCAACATTGGCCTTGATCTTCTCAAGACCACGGCTGCTCTCTTTCAGAGTAATAACCATGCCGGGCTTTACCTGATAGCTGGGGATGTTGACCTTGCGGCCGTTTACGGTGAAGTGACCGTGGCTGACCATCTGACGTGCTTCGGCACGGCTCATTGCAAAGCCGAGGCGGTACACGACGTTGTCCAGACGGCACTCGAGGATGCTCAGGAGGTTTTCGCCGGTCTTGCCGGGACGACGCTCTGCCATCTCATAGTAGCTGCGGAACTGACTCTCAAGAACGCCGTAGTATCTCTTTGCCTTCTGCTTCTCGCGAAGCTGCATACCGTACTCGGAGCTCTTGCTGCGGCCCTGGCCGTGCTGGCCGGGTGCATAGGATCTGTTCTCAAGCGCGCACTTGGTGTAGCAGCGGTCGCCCTTAAGGAAGAGCTTCTGACCTTCTCTGCGGCACAGGCGGCAGACTGCTTCAGTATATCTTGCCATTTGTCTTTCCCTCCTTCAATTAGACACGACGACGCTTCGGAGGACGGCAGCCATTGTGAGGAATGGGGGTTACGTCCTTGATCATCGTTACTTCAAGACCTGCGGTCTGCAGAGCGCGGATCGCAGCTTCTCTGCCCGAGCCGGGGCCCTTGACGAATACTTCGACGGTCTTCAGACCATGCTCCATAGCTGCCTTTGCGGCAGTCTCAGCTGCGGTCTGAGCTGCGAAGGGGGTAGACTTTCTGCTGCCACGGAAGCCCATGCCGCCGGCAGATGCCCAGGAAATTGCATTGCCCTGGGTGTCGGTGATGGTGACCATGGTGTTATTGAAGGAAGAGCTGATATGAACCTGGCCCTTTTCAATGTTCTTACGCTCTCTGCGGCGTGTTCTGACTTTTTTCTTTGCATTTGCTGCCATAATTCATATCCCTCCTTACTTTTTCTTATTTGCGATGGTGCGTTTCGGGCCCTTGCGGGTACGAGCGTTGGTCTTGCTGCGCTGGCCGCGAACGGGCAGGCCGCGGCGATGACGCAGGCCGCGGTAGCAGCCGATCTCGGTCAGGCGCTTGATATCAAGTGCCACACTGCGGCGAAGGTCGCCCTCAACGATGAAGTTGTGGTCGATGCACTCACGCAGCTTTGCTTCTTCCTCTTCGGTGAGGTCTTTTACACGGGTGTCGGGATTTATACCGGTCATTGCCAGTATTTTGTTTGCGCTGGTTCTGCCGATACCGTAGACATAAGTGAGTCCTATCTCAATTCTCTTGTCCTTGGGCAGGTCAACGCCGGCTATACGTGCCATATTGATCGATCATTCCTTTCGATTATTATTCCGCATTTTTGCGGATCCGCTTGGCTTATTCCCGCCGGAGGGAGCCTTGCGGTCCATGCGGGATCTTACTTTTGTCGGACGAGCTAAAGTTATTTATCAGCCCTGTCTCTGCTTATGCTTGGGGTTTTCGCAAATTACCATGACTTTGCCCTTGCGCTTTATGATCTTGCACTTTTCGCACATAGGCTTCACGGAAGGTCTTACTTTCATTTGTTTTACCTCCTACTTACTTCTCCAGGTGATACGTCCGCGGGTCAGATCGTACGGAGACATCTGCACCGTGACCTTATCGCCGGGGAGGATCCTGATGAAGTTCATTCTGAGCTTACCGGAGATATGGGCAAGGATCGTGTGACCCTGGCCGATATCGACCATAAACATGGTGTTGGGCAGGGACTCGACTACCGTGCCCTCGAGTTCGATTACGTCGTCTTTTGCCAAAATAATTTTCCTCCTGGTCGGTTTGACGAATTGTCAGTCAATGTTCTCTGCCATAGTGAGTATTTCGGCCTCGCCGTCGGTTATGAGGATCGTGTTCTCATAATGCGCGGCAAGACTTCCGTCATTGGTCACGACCGTCCAGTCGTTATCCAGAACATGAACGCCGTAGCCGCCGGCCGTTATCATCGGCTCAATGGCTATCGTCATGCCGGCAACGAGCCTGGGGTTCGCCCTTTTGCCTTTTATGCTGTAGTTCGGAACCTCGGGCGCCTCGTGCATGTTGCGTCCGACGCCGTGGCCGACATAGTCGCGCACAACGCCGAAGCCGTGCGACTCGGCATACTCCTGGATCGCCGAGCCGATATCGTCGATGCGGTATCCTGCTCTTGCGAATTTCAGTCCCTCATAAAAGCTTTGACGTGTGACTTCAATGAGTTTTTTTGCCTGCTCGGAGATCTCGCCGCAAGGGTAGGTTCCTGCGCAGTCGCCCACAAATCCGCCGAAGGTCGCGCCTACGTCAACGGAGACTATGTCGCCGTTGTGGATCACACGCTTTCCGGGGATACCGTGGATGACCTCCTCGTTAATTGAGATGCAGGTGCTTGCCGGGAAGCCGCCGTAGCCCTTGAAGGTCGGGATAGCGCGCGACTTTATGATAAAGTCGTTTACCTCCCGGTTGACCTGCTTTGTGGTCAGGCCGTCGGCTATCGCGGCTCTTGCGACGGATCGTGCGCCGGCGGTTATCGCTCCCGCCTTGCGCATGATCTCGATCTCGTGAGGTGTTTTGATTATAATTGGATCTCTCGACATAGCTCAGATACCTAAAGCAGCCTTGATTACCTCAGTCGTCGCCTCGATGGTCGGCTGATTTTCAACGCTCTTGAGCTTGCCGCGGCTTTCATAGAAAGCCTTGAGGGGCTCGGTCTCCCTGTGGTAGGTTTCAAGGCGAGCCTTGACGGTTTCGGGAGCGTCATCCTTGCGGATGGTCAGCTCGCCGCCGCAGAAGTCGCACTTGCCTTCCACTTTGGGAGGATTGGACACGATATGGAAGGTCTGGCTGCAATCCTTGCAGGTCCTGCGTCCGGACATGCGCTCGATTATCGTCTCGTCCGCTATCTCGATAGACAGCGCGCAGTCGATATCGATACCGGCCTGCTCAAGCGCCTCGGCCTGAGGGATGGTTCTGGGCATACCGTCGAGGATATAGCCGTTTTTGCAGTCGGGCTCGGCAAGGCGCTCGTTAACGATGCCGATGATGACATCGTCAGGAACGAGCTTGCCGCTTTCCACATACGCCTTAGCCTGCAAACCTACGGGCGTGCCGTTTTTCATGGCAGCACGGAGGATATTGCCGGTCGAAATGGTGGGGATAGAGAGCATGCGGCTCAGTATCTCAGCCTGAGTACCTTTACCTGCGCCGGGAGCGCCTAAAAGTATAAGCTTCATATCTCTTGCACCTTCTTAGCTAAGGAAGCCCTTGTAGTTGCGCATCAGCATCTGCGCCTCAAGTGCGCGGACAGTCTCAAGTGCAACACCGACAACGATGATTATCGAGGTGCCGCCGAGGGAGATGCCGCTGAGGGATGCGGAAGTGCTGAAGTGGCTGATGAGGATAGGAACTATTGCGATTATGCCCAGATAGATCGCGCCGAACAGGGTGATCTTGTTGAGCACCTTCTTGATGAACTCGCTGGTCGGCTTGCCCGGACGGAAGCCGGGGATGTAGCCGCCGTTCTTCTTCAGATTGTTTGCGACCTCCACGGGGTTGAACTGAATGGTGGAGTAGAAATAAGCGAAGAAGATGATCAGCAGGAAGTATATTATCGCATAGGGGATGCTGGTCGTGCTTGCCCATGCGCTGTCGGAGTGGCCGGTGAATGCCGCGATGGTCGCGGGCAGGGTCGCTATGGACTGCGCAAAGATGATGGGCAGAACGCCGGACATGTTCACCTTCATGGGAAGGTGGGTGCTCTGGCCGCCGTACATCTTACGTCCGACAACGCGCTTTGCGTACTGGACGGGGATACGACGCTCGGAGTCGTTTATCAGAACGATCAGAACGATCATTGCAAGTGCGCCGAGGAGCAGGAGGACGTTGATCCACCATGCTACGGTGCCGTTTGCGGTGTTGGTGATCATCTGGTACAGGGACGGCGGGAAACGGGAAACGATACTTGCAAACAGGATGATGGAAATACCGTTGCCGATGCCGAACTCTGTGATCTGCTCGCCAAGCCACATGATAAGGGCAGAGCCCGAGGTGAAGGTCAGGATGATGACGATCGCCGCCCAGATGCCCTGGCCGTCAGCGGTCAGGAAGCCGGACTTCATGATCATGTAGTAGTAAGCAAAGCCCTGGATCAGGCCGATTGCTACGGTAGTGTAACGAGTGATGGAGGCGATCTTCTTCTTGCCTTCCTCGCCCTCTTCCTTGCTCATACGCTCGAGTGCGGGGATCGCGATGCACAGGAGCTGAATGATGATGGATGCGTTGATGTAGGGCTGGATGGAAAGTGCGAAGATCGTTGCGTTTGAGAACGCGCCGCCGCTCATTACGTTCAGCAGGCCGAGAACGGTGTTCTGCATCTGAGCAAAGTAGCCGTTGAGGGCGTCGATGTTTACGTAAGGAACGGGAACGGCATTACCGAGGCGGTAAAGGAGGATGATGACGAGCGTAAAGAGTATCTTATGACGCAGGTCGTCGATCTTCCATGCGTTACGCATTGTCTGCAGCACTTAGATCACCTCGGCCTTTCCGCCTGCCGCCTCAATTTTCTCTTTTGCGGTTTCAGAAAAAGCGGAAGCCTTAACAGTAAGTTTCTTGCTTATTTCGCCATTGCCGAGGATCTTTACGCCGTAGCGGCACTTGGAAAGCACGCCTGCGTCGAGAAGAGCCTTCGCGTCAACAACTGCGCCGTCCTCGAACTTTTCGAGGTCGGAAACGTTGATCGCCTCGAGGGGCTTTGCAAAGATGTTGTTGAAGCCTCTCTTCGGGATACGACGTGCCAGAGGCATCTGGCCGCCTTCGAAGCCGATGCGGACGCCGCCGCCGGAACGTGCCTTCTGGCCCTTGTGGCCGCGGCCTGCGGTCTTGCCGTTGCCGGTTGCGTGGCCTCTGCCCTTGCGCTTGTCAACGTGGGTGGAGCCAGCTACGGGAGAAAGTTCATGAATATACATTATGCTTTTCCTCCTTATTCTTCAGTTACCTGGAGGAGATAGCCGATCTTGGCGATCTTGCCCCTGGTCTGGGGGTTGTCGGGCTGAACGGTCTCGTTGCCGATCTTGTGCAGTCCGAGGGAGTTTGCGGTCGCAATGTGCTTATCGAGGCGACCGTTCAGGCTCTTGACGAGCTTAATTCTCAGATTAGCCATTTCAAGTCCTCCTTAAGCCTGAACTTCTTCAGGAGTCTTGCCGCGGACGGCAGCTACCTGAGCTGCGTCGCGCAGAGACATAAGACCCTGCATGGTTGCTGCAACGACGTTTGCGGGATTGTTGGTGCGCAGGCACTTGGTACGGATGTCCTTGATGCCGGCTGCCTCAACGACTGCACGGACAGCGCCGCCGGCGATAACGCCGGTACCGGGTGCTGCGGGCTTGAGCAGGACGCGGCCTGCGCCGAAAGCGCCGATGATCTCGTGAGGAATGGTCGTGCCCTGGAGGGTGACGGTAACGATGTTCTTCTTTGCATCCTCAAGGCCCTTGCGGATTGCTTCGGAAACTTCGTTTGCCTTGCCAAGGCCGTAGCCAACGCGGCCCTTGCCGTCGCCAACGACGCAAAGTGCGCTGAACTTCATAACACGGCCGCCCTTGACGGTCTTGCTGACGCGGTTGAGGGAAACTACCTTTTCAACAAACTCGGATGCTTCCTCGTCTCTGCGGCGATCTCTTCTGTCATTATTGTATGCCATAATAGTTTTCCTCCTCCCCTTAGAACTTCAGGCCGCCCTCACGGGCGCCTTCTGCAAGTGCTGCTACACGGCCGTGGAAAATATAGCCGCCGCGGTCGAACACGACGTTCTCGATTCCCTTTGCCAGTGCGCGCTCGGCGACGGTTGCGCCGATCTTCTTTGCGGCCTCGACATTGCTGCCGTTGCCTTCAAAGCCCTTTTCAACGGTGGAGGCGGACACGAGGGTCTTGCCTGCTACGTCGTCGATGATCTGGGCATAAATGTGATTCTCGCTGCGGAATACGCTCAGACGAGGTCTTTCGGCGGTGCCGGAGATCTTGCCGCGTACTCTTGCGTGGCGCTTGATGCGCTGCGCTCTTGTATCAGGTCTTTTAATCATTCAGGCACACCTCCTATTACTTAGCGCCGGTCTTGCCTTCTTTGCGGCGGATAACTTCGTAGTCATACTTGATGCCCTTGCCCTTGTACGGCTCGGGAGGACGCTTGCCACGAACTTCTGCTGCAAACTGGCCGACCTTCTGCTTGTCGATACCCTTGACGATGATCTGGTTGGGGTTGGGAACATCGATCTGGATGTCCTCGGTCTCAGGCATGATGACCTGATGCGAATAACCGACGTTCAGGACCAGGTTCTTGCCTTCCTTGGATGCACGGTAACCGACGCCGTTTACCTCAAGGGTCTTGGAGAATCCTTCGGATACGCCGACGACCATGTTGTTGATGAGGGTACGGGTCAGGCCGTGGAGGGATCTGTTCATCTTGTCGTCATTGGGACGGGTGACGTGAACGACGCCTGCTTCGACTTCGACTTTCATAGTGGGTGCTACGTTCATCTCAAGTGCGCCCTTGGGGCCCTTGACGGAAACGTGCTGACCGTCAACCTTAACTTCCACTCCTGCAGGGACGGTAATGGGAGCTCTACCGATTCTTGACATAGTTAGCTTTCCTCCTTACCATACGAATGCAAGGACTTCGCCGCCGATGTGTGCTGCGCGAGCAGCCTTGTCGGTCATGACGCCCTTTGAGGTGGATACGATTGCGATACCGAGGCCTTTGAGGACCTTGGGCAGCTCGTCTGCTCCTGCGTAAACGCGCAGACCGGGCTTGGAGACACGGCGAAGACCCTGGATGGCCTTCTCCTTGCCGGGGAGATACTTGAGGGTGATGCGGATGATGCCCTGGGTGCCGTCGTCGATGATCTGGAAGCTCTTGATGTAGCCTTCGTTGAGAAGGATCTCAGCAATTGCCTTCTTCATCTTCGATGCGGGGACATCGACAGTTTCATGCTTCGCTACACCGGCGTTGCGGATGCGGGTCAGCATATCTGCAATGGGGTCTGTGATCTGCATAATTTTTTCTCCTTTTTTTAGAAGTTACCGGGGACTTGCCCTCGGTTTTGGCGACGAGGTTCCGCACTAATACATGATTAGCTGCGGCCTTTCGACGACCTAAGTTTGAGCTCGACGGCCGAGCCTTGATCGGGGGTTCGGGGTCTCGGGCGCAAACTGCGTGGGGTTTCGCCTCAAAAGATGCCTTCCGAGGCAATATTTGAAAAACCGCCGAAGAGATACACCGATATTCTCGGTGTATCTCAACTTCGTTTTCCGCAAAATTGGCATCATATTATTCTACCGCAAAAAGCTTGATATTGCAAGCATTTTTAAGTAAAATGCGATGCTTTTTTCATCCTTAGCGTCCGATTACCAGGATGCCTTGCGGACGCCGGGGATCTGACCCTTGTAAGCCAGCTCGCGGAAGCAGATACGGCAGATGCCGTAGTCACGCAGATAAGCATGAGGGCGGCCGCAGATCTTGCAGCGATTGTACTTACGGGTAGAGAACTTAGCAGGAGCCTGCTGCTTGAGAATCATAGATTTCTTTGCCATTGTCAGTTCCTCCTTAGTTCGCGAACGGAGCGCCCATGAGTCTGAGCAGCTCGCGTGCTTCTTCATCGGTCTGTGCGGTGGTGGTGATCGCGATGTTCATACCACGCAGCTTCTCGATCTTATCGTAGTCGATCTCGGGGAAGATGATCTGTTCCTTCAGGCCCATGCTGTAGTTGCCGCGGCCGTCGAACGCGTCTGCGGAGATACCGCGGAAGTCACGAACACGGGGAAGAGCAACGTTGAGCAGTCTGTCGAGGAACTCCCACATGCGATCCTGACGCAGAGTGACCTTAACGCCGACATGCATGCCCTCACGGAGCTTGAAGTTAGCGACGGACTTTCTTGCGACGGTAGCAACAGCGTGCTGGCCGGTGATCGCGGAGATTTCTTTGATAACGTTATCAAGTGCCTTTGCATTGTCCTTGCAGTCGCCGCAGCCGACGGATACAACGATCTTGTCGATCTTGGGGATCTGCATAACGGACTTGTACTGGAACTTCTCCATCAGAGCAGGAGCAACTTCCTCAACGTACTTTTTCTTCATTCTTGTCATAGTAAGTTATCTCCTTTCTCAGATTTCGGTGCCGCACTTGCGGCAAACGCGCAGCTTCTTGTCTGCAACGTACTTATAGCCGACACGGACGCCCTTATTGCACTTGGGGCAGACGAGCTGGACCTTGCTGACATACACGGGAGTCTCAATCTTCATGATGCCGCCGTCCTGACCCTGCTTCTTTGCCTTCTGATGCTTGGTGGCTACGCTGACGCCCTCAACGATGACCTTGCCGTTTTTGGGGTCTGCGGAAATGACCTTGCCGGTCTTGCCCTTATCCTTGCCGGACAGGACTATGACTTTATCGCCAGTCTTAATTTTCATTCTCTGTGCCCTCCTTAAATCACTTCGGGAGCCAGGGACAGGATCTTCATGTAATCCTTGTCGCGCAGCTCACGAGCGACGGGTCCAAAGATACGAGTGCCGCGGGGGTTCTTATCGGTTCCGTTGATAAGGACCGCTGCGTTCTCGTCAAAGCGAACGTAGGTGCCATCTGCGCGGCGGACGGACTTTGCCGTGCGCACGATAACTGCCTTGACGACGTCGCCCTTCTTGACAGAGCCGCCGGGAGCAGCCTTGCGGACGGAAGCTACGACCACGTCGCCGATGCTTGCGTATCTGCGCTTGGAACCGCCAAGAACGCGGATGCACTTGATTTCCTTGGCGCCGGTATTGTCGGCAACCTTCAGATAACTTTCCTGCTGTATCATTATGCTGCCTCCTTACTTAGCCTTCTCTACGATTTCCACGACACGCCATCTCTTGTCCTTGGACAGAGGACGGGTCTCCATCACGCGAACGATATCGCCGATGCCGCATTCGTTGTTCTCGTCATGCGCCTTCAGACGGTAGGTTCTGCCGATGATCTTCTTATAGGTCTTATGTGCGACGCGGTCCTCCACGATGACAACGACGGTCTTATCCATCTTATCGGATACTACCTTGCCAACGCGAGTCTTACGGGAAGTTGTTCTTTCATTATTCATTCTGACTTACCTCCTCACTGCTCGAGTTCTTTCTCGCGGATAACGGTCTTGACTCGTGCAATGTCACGCCGTACAGCGGAAATCTTTACGGGGTTATCGAGATGATTGGTGGCATGCTGCATACGGAGCATGAAAAGGTCCTTCTTGAGTTCTACGAGCTTCTTCTCGAGATCTGCTACGGACATGGAACGTATTTCATTTGCCTTCATCTTATTCACCACCGTTCTCAGACTCAGCGCCCTTGGCAATTATCTTGGTCTTGCAGGGCAGCTTGTGGCTGGCAAGGCGCAGAGCCTCGCGTGCGGTCTCTTCGGGAACGCCTGCGATCTCAAACAGCACTCTGCCGGGCTTAACGACTGCGACCCAGTACTCGGGAGAACCTTTACCGGAACCCATACGGGTCTCGGCAGGCTTTGCGGTTACGGGCTTGTCGGGGAATATCTTGATCCAGACCTGACCGCCACGCTTGGTGTAACGGGTCATAGCAATACGAGCTGCCTCGATCTGGTTGCTGGTGATCCAGCTCGGCTCGGTGGCCTGAAGGCCAAACTCGCCGTATGCAACGAAGTTACCGCGCGTCGCTTTGCCCTTCATGCGGCCGCGATGCACTCTGCGGTACTTTACTCTCTTAGGCATTAACATTAGTTGTTGCCTCCTTCCTTTGCGGGAGCTGCCGGACGGGGACCGCGGTTGTAGCCGCCCTGTCCTGCCGGACGCTGGCCGTAGCCGCCCTGACGGCGTTCGCCGTTCTGCTGACGATCACGGTTGTATCCACCCTGACGACGGTCGCCGTTGCGTCCGCCGCGGCGGTCGTCGCGACGACGACGCTCGCCCTGGGGCTTGTTCATATCCATCACACGGGGGGTCGTGCGCAGGGTCTGGGAAAGGACTTCGCCCTTGTAGATCCAAACCTTAACGCCGATGCGGCCGTAAGTGGTGGCTGCCTCTGCAAAGCCGTACTCGATGTCGGCACGGATAGTCTGAAGAGGAATGGTACCGTCGTGGTACTGCTCAACGCCTGCAATCTCGCGTCCGCCGAGACGGCCGGAGCACATGACCTTGATGCCCTTCGCGCCCATACGCATTGCGCGGCCCATTGCGTTCTTCATTGCGCGGCGGTGAGAAATACGCTTCTCGATCTGCTGTGCGATGTTCTCTGCTACGAGCTGAGCATTGGTATCGGGGGTGCGGACCTCAACGATGGAGATCGCTACGGGCTTGCCTATCATCTTTTCGACGGACAGGCGGATGCGCTCGATCTCTGCGCCGCCCTTGCCGATAACGACGCCGGGTCTGGAGCAGTGGATATAGATGCGTACCTTGTTGGAATCGCGCTCGATCTCGATGGTAGGAACACCGGCGGAATAGAGGGTCTTCTTCAGGTAGTTACGGATGTTGTAGTCTTCAACGATAAGATCGCCGACTTTGTCTGCACGGGCGTACCAACGGGAATCCCAGTCTTTGATAACGCCGACACGCATGCCATGAGGATTAACTTTCTGTCCCATTTATTCTGCCTCCTTCCTTAGTCTCTCTCAGCCACGCAGATGGTGATGTGGCTGGTGCGCTTGTTGATGCGGTACATACGGCCCTGAGCTCTGGGCATGCCGCGCTTGAGGATGGGGCCGCCGGTTGCGTATGCAACTGCAACATAGAGCTTCTCGGGATCCATTTCAAAATTGTTCTCCGCGTTTGCCTTGGCACTGTCAAGAAGCTTGATCATGTACTCGCAGCCTGCCTTGGGGGTGTGCTGCATGAGTGCCTTTGCAACGGCGACGTCCTTATTGCGGATCATATCGCAGATGATGCCGACCTTACGGGGAGAAATGCGAGCATACTTGACTTCTGCTCTTGCCATTTTCTTTTCGTCCATGTTCTCTCCTCCTTACTTGCCGGTCTTGCTGCCTGCATGGCCGCGGAAGGTACGGGTGGGAGCAAACTCGCCGAGCTTGTGGCCGACCATATCTTCGGTGACGTATACAGGAACATGACGGCGGCCGTCGTGTACTGCGATGGTGTGTCCTACGAAGGACGGGAAAATGGTAGTGGCACGGCTCCAGGTCTTGAGAACCTTCTTCTCGCCTGCCTTATTCATTTCATCGACTCTCTTCAGAAGCTCGGGAGCTGCGAAGGGGCCTTTCTTAACGCTTCTACTCATTTAACTTTTGCCCTCCTTACTTAGCGTTGCGGCGCTTGACTATGAACTTATCGGTGCGGTTCTTAGTCTTGCGGGTCTTGTAACCGAGTGCAGGCTTGCCCCACGGAGTTACAGGGCCGGGACGGCCGACGGGGGACTTGCCTTCACCACCGCCGTGGGGGTGGTCACAGGGGTTCATGACGGAGCCGCGGACGGTAGGACGGATGCCCATGTGGCGTTTGCGGCCGGCCTTGCCGATGGAGATGTTGGAGTGGTCGATGTTGCCGACCTGGCCGATGACTGCGTAGCAGTCAAGGCGAACCTTGCGGTACTCGCCGGAGGGAAGGCGAACGGTAGCCATGCCGTTTTCCTTAGCCATGAGCTGTGCGGAAACGCCGGCGGAACGAACGAGCTGAGCGCCCTTGCCGGGGTAAAGCTCGATGTTGTGGATAACGGTACCGACAGGGATGTTTGCCAGAGGAAGTGCGTTGCCCGGCTTAATGTCGGCCGCGGCGCTGGAGACGACCTTGTCGCCGGCCTTCAGGCCGACAGGAGCGAGGATGTAGCGCAGCTCGCCGTCTTCGTACTTGATAAGGGCAATGAATGCGCTGCGGTTGGGGTCGTACTCGAGGCGAACAACTTCGCCTTCCATCTCAAGCTTGTTGCGCTTGAAGTCGATAACGCGGTACTTCTGACGGTTGCCGCCGCCCTTATGGCGGACGGTGATGCGGCCGTAGCTGTTGCGGCCGGACTTTTTCTTGAGGACCTCAGTCAGGCTCTTCTCGGGCTTTGCGTGCTTATCAACGCCGTCAAAGCCGGAAACGGTCATCTGTCTGCGGGCCGGAGTGGTAGGTCTGTAAGTTTTAATAGACATTCTTTGATCCTCCCCTTATGCCATGTTCTCGAACAGCTCAATGTTCTTGGAGTCTTCGCTGAGCTTTACGATGGCTTTCTTCCAAGAGGCGGTCTTGCCCATGGGGTACGAGCCGGTGCGCTTTGCCTTGCCGTTTACGTTGAGGGTGTTTACCTTGATGACGGTGACGTCGAAGATCTCTTCGATGGCCTTCTTTATCTCGATCTTGGTTGCATCCTTAGCGACTTCAAAAGCGTACTTTTTGATGTCCAGGTCTTCCATGGACTGCTCGGTGATGATGGGGCGAATGATGATATCATAAGCGGTTTTCATCAGGCGTACACCTCCTCGATCTTTGCAAGCGCTGCCTTGGAAACGACGAGCTTGCGGTTGTTGAGTATCATATAGGGGCTGAGAATGGTTGCGATGGTAGTGGTGACGCCTGCGATGTTGCGTGCAGACTTAACTACCTTCTCGTCAACGCTCTCGGTGACGACGAGGGTCTTGCCGGAGACATTGACCGCGTCAAGGAATGCCTTGAAAGTCTTGGTCTTGATCTCATCGACCTTGATATCGTCGATAACTACGATCGCGTCGGAGGCTGCCATTGCGCTCAGTGCGCTCTTGAGAGCCAGACGCTTTACCTTCTTATTGAGGGTGTAGCTGTAATCGCGGGGCTTCGGAGCAAATGCTACGCCGCCGTGAGTCCACACGGGAGAACCCTTGTAGCCTGCGCGTGCGCGGCCGGTGCCCTTCTGGCGCCAGGGCTTTGCGGTCGTGTAGCTGACCTCGCCCTTGGTGAGTGCGCTCTGGGTGCCCTGACGGCAATTTGCCAGGTGGTTCTTGACGCTGTCATGAAGGACAGACTTGTTCGGCTCGACGCCGAAGATGGCTGCGGAGAGTTCGATCTCGCCGACCTTCTCACCTGCCATGTTGTATACGTTAGTAATAGGCATTTAAGACACTCTCCTTTCCTTACTTGTTGCGCGCGGAAGCCTTCTGCGGGTTGACACGAGCAGATGCCTTCTGCGGGTTGAGGCTGATGCCAGCGCCCTCGCCCTTCTTGACGGGTGCGACCTTTGCGGTGCTCTTAACATAAACGAGGCCGCCCTTGGGGCCGGGGATAGCGCCGCGGATAACGAGCATGTTCAGCTCAGGGTCTACCTGGACGACGTCGAGGTTCTGAACGGTGACCTGATCTACGCCCATGTGGCCTGCGCCGATCTTGCCCTTGAAGATGCGGCTGGGGTCGGTGCCGGAGCCCATGGAGCCTGCGTGACGGTGAACAGGACCGCCGCCGTGGCTGGTGGGGGTGCGCTGTGCGCCGTGGCGCTTTACAACGCCTGCGTAGCCGTGGCCCTTGCTGGTGCCGGTAACGTCGACCTTGTCGCCGGCTGCGAAGACGTCTGCCTTGAGAACGTCGCCGACGTTGAGCTCTGCCGCGTTTTCGAGCTTGAACTCTTTAAGGTGCTTGAGCATGCCGATGCCGTTCTTCTTCAGGTGGCCGGCTTCGGGCTTGGAGATGTGCTTCTCGGAAACTTCTTCGTAACCGAGCTGGACGGCTTCGTAGCCTTCCTTTTCTGCGGTCATCTTCTGGGTCACGACGCAGGGGCCTGCCTCGATGACGGTCACGGGGATGACCTTGCCCATTTCGTCGAAGATCTGCGTCATGCCGACCTTCTTGCCGATAATGGCTTTCTTCATTAGATATTTCCTCCTTCGGTTATTGGTTGCCTCGCTTAGCTTCAAGCCAGAGGCTGGCAACTTAACCCGTCCGCATTCGCAAGTTACGGACTATGGGTCGTTGACTTGGGTTTTCGGGGTTTTGCTTAGAGCTTGATCTCGATCTCAACGCCTGCGGGCAGCTCGAGGGACATAAGAGCCTCGACCGTCTTCTGGGTGGGATTCATCACGTCGATCAGGCGCTTGTGAGTGCGGCGCTCGAACTGCTCACGGCTGTCCTTATACTTATGAACAGCGCGGAGGATGGTGACAATCTCGGTCTTGGTGGGCAGGGGGATGGGGCCGGAAACCTGTGCATCGGTGCGCTTTGCAGCCTCAACGATGGTCTCTGCGGCCTTGTCGATCAGCTGATGATCGTAAGCCTTGAGTCTGATGCGGATCATGTTCTTGTTTGCCATTGTTTTTTCTCCTTTTCGTACAGTTTTTGCGGCGTCATTGGGATCGCCTCATGTCCCGTACGGATGAAGCGGTTTTTTGCACACTCAACCATGTGTATCAAACCCTGTCCGAAAAACAAACCGGCCTTTTTGAGCCGGTCTGATACCGTACAGGTGATATACACCATGTGCAGTACGCTTCAGCCGCCCGATTGTGTACCGAAATGGCATCGGCACCGGACATACTCCACGGAAGTTACCTCGAAAAACGAGCAATCTCCCGCTTCATCGCATAATACGCCCGTTAGCAACGCACAGGCGCTCTAATAGGATACCAAAACTCCCCCTTTATGTCAAGGGGGAGTTTTGTACTTTTCGCAGAAATTTCGTGCGAATTTTTGTTGATTTAGCTCAAATGCATTTTTTCCTCGATCTCGGCGGCCATATCAAGCAGTTTTTTTGCCATTTCGCAGAGCTTTTCGCCCTCGGGAGTCAGCCCCGCAACGTGGTTATCGCGGCTTATAAGGCGCACGCCGAACTCATGCTCAAGCGCCGAAACGGCGCGCGACATCGTTGAGTGGCTCATATACAGCCGCTCCCCTGCCTTTGTGTAGCTCTTCTCCTCCGCCACGGCGACGAAGGCGCGCAGTTGCTCAAGCTCCATATCAATAATTAAATGTATAGGGCAGCAGCTCTTTGAGCCTGTAGCTTACATATCTGCCGTCGGCCTTGCAGCAGAGGATCTCCAGCTCGCCGTCGTTAAACTCGGACAAAAACTGGCGGCAGGAGCCGCAGGGCATGCAGTAATTCTGGCTCTCGGCATAAATGGCAAGGCGGACATAGTCCCTGTAGCCCTCGCTTATCGCCTTGACGCAGGCCGTGCGCTCGGCGCATATCGTGTCGCCCAGCGCGGCGTTTTCAACGTTGCAGCCGGTGAACACACGTCCGCCGCGGCATTCGAGCGCCGCGCCGACCGCAAATTTGGAATAAGGAACATACGCTCTGCCGGACGCCTCTCTCGCGATCGCCAAAAGCTCCTTATCTGTCATAAGACACCTCTCCGTTTCTCAATCTTTAGTCGTATCTTCCGATTTCTTTACATTTTCGATCTTGACGGTCCAGTTTTCGATACCGCACAGAGGATTATTCTCATTTGCCTTTGCGCCCTCGACAACGCCGCGATGGCTTATAAGCTGATGGCGCTCAAACACCAGCGGCACAATGTAGGCCTTATTTGCAATATAAGCGCACATATTGTCGCAGGCTGTTCTGCGATCATCGTCGTTTGCGGAAAGATAAGCCGATATCAATTCATCAAGCTGCGAATCGGCAACCGCGCCGTAGTTCATCGGCGCGCCGGACGTGAGCAGCTTGCTCGGGTCAAAGTCGCCGTTTAGGCGCACCTCGCAGTAGGCCATATCATAGTTGCCTGCGTCGAGCAGCTTTTTGTAATTATTCCAGTCCTGCTTGTCGACCGTGACCTGAAGTCCGATGCTCTTCATATCCTCGGCAAATTTCTTGGCGGCGTTGACCTTGATCGTGCTGCCGCTGTAAACGAGGAAATTAAGGTCTACCTTTGTAATCTCCTCGCCGTTTTTAAACTCCAGGAATCCGTCGCCGTCATAGTCCTTCATGCCGGCATTGGTCAGAGTCTCCTGAACCTTGTTGAGACTGTAATTGAACTGCTTTGCATAGTTTTCGTTATACAGGCTGCTTGCCGGATTTATCGGCAGGTTCGCCGCCGACGCATAGCCGCCTAACTGGCTGACGATACTGTCGCGGTCGAAGGCGTAATTCATCGCAAACCGCAGCGCATCGTTTGAAAAATCCGTGCTGTAGGTGTTAAAGACGATATAGTGCATATTCGTCGTGTTGAAGCCGCGGATATCGTTTGCGTTGCCGAAGCCGATGTTCGTTGTCGAGCTCGGGTCATTGAGAACGATGTCGATGAGCGAATCGGCAAATGCCGAGATCGTCTCATCGGTTCCGGAATACTCCTTAAGATATATCGTTTTCAGCGGCATTGTCGCCGCGTTCCTGTGCTTTGAAAACACTGTCAGGCTGTTATAATCCGAGGCGTACTGGTAAGGTCCCGAGCCACCCGGATAAGGCTGGGTCGCTGTTCCGTACTGAATAACGGGTATGCTCAAAAGCGCCGGGAACATCATGTTTTTCTTTGAGAGGTTGACAACGACCGTCTCCGAATCGGTAGCCGTGCAGCCGGAAACATAGCTGAGGCGAGCTTTGAAGCGGTCGTTTCTCATCGCTATCTGGATCGTGTAGGCAACGTCCGTTGCGGTGAGAGCAGCGCCGTTATGGAAGGTGTGCCCCGATGCGACCTTGAGCGTCCAGCTCGAGCCGTCCTCGGTCGTCCATTCGCTGACAACGTTGGGCTGGACCTCAAAGCTGTTATCGACCTCGACGATATTTTCGTAAACGAGGCAGCAGACGAGCTGATTATTCGTATTCGTTGCAATAAGCGGATTCATGCTGTAGCCCTTATTGCAGTTTAGTGTGAATATGTCGTCGGCCGCGACAGTCTGTCCCAGCTCCTTGCCGGCACTCGTGCCCTTGACGTAATCGTCCTTATTATCGTCGGCCGTGCCGCAGGCTGCCAGTGAAAGCACCGACAGCAGCGCGAGCAGCAGCGCAATAAATCTTTTCATCCTTGACATTTTTATACCTCAGAGCATGATCGTCGCTGCCATGCTGCCGCGAACTCCGTCGGTTGCACGGTGCGACCAGTATTTCTCCGGAAGGCACATCGTGCATTCTTCGGATACGTCGATATTCTCACGCTTAAGGCCGAGCTGCTCAAGTCTGCGTGCATTTGCGCCGCGCAGATCGACATGCGTTTTGCCGTTTGGCTTATTCTCGAAAAGTCCGTCCGTCTTGCCGCCGAGATAGCGCTCCACTGCCTCGGGAACATCGTCATCGCACTCAAAGCAGCATTTGCCGATGCTCGCGCCGATGGCCGCATGAATATTTTCAGGATTTGCTCCGAGCGCGCACATTTTTTCGACCGCCGCGCCGAGGATATCCTGCACGCTGCTTTTCCAGCCGCAGTGTACCGCCGCGATGACCTCCGCCTCGGGATCGTGCAGCAGAACCGGCACGCAGTCGGCAATATAGATCATGATCGGCAGGTTCTTCACGTCTGTAACAAACCCGTCACATTCGATGCGCTTATCCGAACCGACCGGGTATCGGTCAGCTTCGCAGGCAAGGTGAACGAGTCTGCCGTGAACCTGCTTTGTGACGACGAAATCGTCCTTTCCGCAGCCCATGATCTCACCGGCGAGCCGATAGTTTTCGCAGACGGCGGCGTCATCGTCGCCGCGGTTAACACCGAGGTTCCACGACGCAAAAACGCCCTTGCTCGCGCCGCCGATACGCGTTGTGAACATGTGCTTTGCGCTGATTTTGTCCGACGTCATGTATACGCAGCCGTGCTGCATGTTTTCAGTAAATGCCATTATGCTTCCTCGTCAGTCGTTTCTGCCGCAGCACTCCTTGTACTTGAGTCTGCGTGAGCCGTCGGCCTTCATCTTGCCGCAGGGGCAGGGATCGTTGCGGCCGGGCTTCGGCGCTTTCTTGATGGGCTTTTTCTTGGGCGCTTCACCGCCTACGTTTGCGGCCATATTCTTCGCAACGGCCTTGCGCTCGAGCGTCTGCTCCTTGCGGACACGGACGGTGAATATTCTGCGCACGGTCTCCTCACGGATGCCGTTTATCATCGCCTCGAACATGTCGTAGCCCTCACGCTTGTACGCGTCGATGGGCTTGACGTTGCCGTAGCCGCGCAGGCCGATGCCGCGCTTTAGCTCTGCCATTGCATCGATGTGATCCATCCAGTATTCATCAACAACGCGCAGCATGATAACACGCTCGATCTCTCGCATGACGGGCTGACCGTCGGGAGCCGTACCGAACTCCTCCTCGCGCTTATCATATACCTGCTGGGCAATGTCATACACGCGGTCGATGATCTCCTGAGCCTTGGGCGCGCCCTTGAAATCCTCAAACTTCACCGCGCCCTTGGGCAGGAAGAGCTTTTCAAAGGGAGCAATGACCTCGGCAAAGTGCTCCTCGTTTTCCGGAGCTCCGCCGTGCAGAGCATCGTTTACAGTCCCTGCAACGAAGTCGTAGACCATCTTATTGATATTCTCGCGCAGATTCTCGCCGTCGAGCACCTTGCGGCGCTCATCATAGATGATATTGCGCTGCTGGTTCATAACATCGTCGTATTCCAGAACGCTCTTACGGGTCTGGAAGTTGCGGCTTTCAACGGTCTTCTGAGCCTGCTCGATAGCGCCGGATAGCATCTTGTGGTCAAGCGGTGTATCCTCGTCAACACCGAGGGAGTCCATCATGTTGCTCATACGCTCGGAGCCGAACAGACGCATTACGTCGTCGGTCAGTGCAATATAGAAGCGGCTCTCGCCGGGATCGCCCTGACGGCCTGCACGGCCGCGCAGCTGGTTGTCTATACGGCGCGACTCGTGGCGCTCGGTGCCGAGGATGAACAGGCCGCCGGCTGCCTTGACCTTTTCGGCCTCCTCATCGCAGACTGCCTTATGCTCCTTTAGCTTTTCGGCGTACAGTGCGCGTGCCTTGAGTATCTCCTCATTGTCGGTATCTGCATAGCCTGTTGCGTCGGCTATGACCTCCTCGGTGAAGCCTGCCTTTCGCAGGTCGTTCTTCGCGAGGTATTCGGCATTGCCGCCGAGCATGATATCGGTACCACGACCGGCCATGTTGGTCGCTATCGTGACCGCGCCGAGCTTACCGGCCTGAGCGACGATCTCGGCCTCTTTTTCATGGTGCTTTGCGTTGAGCACATTGTGCTTTATGCCGCGCGCCTTCAAAAGCTTGGAGAGATATTCGCTCTTTTCGATGGATATCGTGCCGACCAGGACCGGCTGCCCCTTTTCGTGGCAGGCGATTATCTGCTCGATTATCGCGCGATCCTTTCCGGCCTCGGTTTTATAGACGACGTCGGGCTGGTCGATACGCGCAACGGGCTTGTTGGTCGGGATCTCAACGATATCGAGCTTGTAGATCGACTCAAATTCCTCCGCCTCGGTGACGGCCGTACCGGTCATGCCGGAGAGCTTATCGTAAAGTCTGAAGTAGTTCTGGAACGTGATGGTCGCAAGCGTTTTGTTCTCGCGCTGAACGTCAACGTGCTCCTTTGCCTCGATCGCCTGATGCAGACCCTCGCTGTAGCGGCGGCCGAGCATGATGCGGCCGGTGAACTCATCGACGATGAGCACCTCGCCGTCTTTAACGACGTAGTCGATATCGCGCTTCATGATGCCGTGCGCACGCAGAGCCTGATTGATATGGTGCGTGAGGGTCGAGTTTTCGATATCGGCATAGTTTTCAAGGCTGAACGCGCGCTCTGCCTTGGCAATGCCGCGCGCGGTGAGCGTCGCCGTGCGCGCTTTTTCGTCAACGACGTAGTCGGCGTCGATGCTCTCGTCCTCTTCCTCCTTGGAGTCGGTGGAGGCATAGACCTTCTTTTTAAGTCCGGCGACAAAATCGTTTGCCTGACGGTAGAGATCGGTGCTCTCGTCGCCCTGGCCGGAGATTATAAGCGGTGTTCTCGCTTCGTCGATGAGGATCGAGTCGACCTCGTCAACGATGGCAAAGGCGTGGCCGCGCTGGACGCGGCTTTCCTTGTAAATGGCCATGTTATCGCGCAGATAGTCAAAGCCCATCTCGTTATTGGTGCCGTAGGTGATGTCGGCGGCGTAGGCGGCCTTGCGCTCCTCATTGGTCAGGCCGTGGACAATCAGGCCGACGTCGAGACCCATGAATCTGTGCACCTTGCCCATCCACTCGCTGTCGCGTCGGGCGAGGTAGTCGTTGACGGTGACGATATGCACGCCGTTGCCGGTAATGGCGTTGAGGTACGCCGGCATGACCGCAACGAGGGTCTTGCCTTCGCCGGTCTTCATCTCGGCGATGCGGCCCTGATGCAGGACGATGCCGCCGATGAGCTGGACGCGGAACGGCTTCATACCGAGGACACGCCACGCGGCCTCGCGCACCGCGGCGAATGCCTCGGGCAGCATGGAGTCGAGATCCTCGCCGTTATCATAGCGGTTCCGGAACTCGGCGGTTTTTGCGCGCAGCTCGGCATCGGAAAGCGCCTGCATCTGCGGCTCGAGCGCCTCTATCTTATCGACGATAGGGTATATTTTTTTAAGCTCATGATCGGTGTGGCTGCCGAAAAGTTTACTGAAGAAACCCATATTATTGCCTTTCGTATGTAAAGATAATTTCACAAATAGATTGTAGCATATAATTGTGAATAAAAAAAGTCCTACGGCATGGCTTTTTATGTCTTTTCATGACTTTTTCTGCGCTTGTTATCGGCATGGGGGATATGTTATAATAGCCGCATCACGCGAAAAGAGGTATCCACCGTTGGATTTCAAACAAATCACATTAAGTGACGTCGGCGCGCTGCGCCCGTACCTGCGCGCGCAGTATCGCTCGTGCGACTACTCGGTGCTGGGCGTTTTCATGTGGGCCGACAGATTCGGCTACGAATACAAGACAGAGGACGGAGTTCTGTTCATGCGCGAAAGATCGCGGCACGGCGGCGAGTACGACTATTTGCTGCCGCTGGGCGAGGGCAGCCTGTGCGACAGGGTGCGCGCGCTGCGCGAGACGGTCGGCGCAGGGCTCACGATGAGCCTTGTGCCTGAGGACGCGCTCGACGAGCTGCGCAAGGAATTTAACTTCACCGCCGCCGAGGAGCCGGACATTGCCGACTACATGTACAAGGCCGAGGATCTCGCCTACCTCGCCGGGAAAAAATACAGCAAAAAGCGCAACCTGATCCACCAGTTTGAAAAGCTCTACCCCGACTACACGCTTGAGGCGATAACGGCCGAGAACGCGCACCGCATCGCCGAATGCTGCGCGCACGACTGGTCGGACGCCGGCATGAGCGAGCTTGCGATGTACGAAAACGACCACACGCGCGAGGTGCTCGAGGACTTCGCGGCCTACGGCTGCACGGGCTACGCTCTGCTCACCGACGGCGTGGTCGCGGCATTCTGCATCGGCGAGGTGATGGGCGACACGCTGATCGTTCACATCGAAAAGGGCAAGCGCGAGTACAAGGGCGCGTTCCAGATGATAAACTGCCTGTTCGCAAAAACCGAGCTTGAAAAGTGCGGCATACGATACGTAAACCGCGAG
>MNSZ01000022.1 GCA_001916715.1 Firmicutes bacterium CAG:24053_14 | reverse complement strand
TCTTCTCTAGCGTGCTGAGGAATAGCTCTTTCGGTAACATAGGCCTTATTCCTTTCTTGCGTTCTGTGCGGAGAGAATTTCCTTGAGTGTTCTTGGCTCATAATTCATGTACGGCATCATGCAGCCGACATTGATGGCGCGAATGGGCTTTCCTTGTTGAACATTCAGCTTCTTATTCTCGTTGAGCTCTTTGACGCACTTCTGGAAGAATGCCTCTTCCACAGTATTGTGAGTATGGGCGTAGAGAAGGATTGATCCGCGATGCTGCCCATTCCACATCAGAATGGGATAGTGCATCAAACAGAGCTTATACGACTGTCCGTCAAAGCTTTCGCTGATCTCGCGATAATCGGTGATGTCAGCGAAGAGCTTCCGATACCTGTAATCAGACAGATCATCGTGATTCCCTCGGAACAAAATCTTCTGACCTTTAAGCTGCGCGACCAATGCGATGAGTGCTTCGTTTCTACCCCGCATGGCCATATCCCCAAGAATATAAACGGTATCGCCGTTGGTGATCTTGGCGTTCCAATGCTCAATGATATACTGGTTCATTTCAGCCACGGTGGCGAACGGTCTCCCGTCATAGTTCACACCCTCACCCGTCTGATTCCGGTTGAAGAGATGGAGGTCTCCAATGAAGTAGTTCATGTGATAGACCTCCTCATGAAATCCGGTAGATCACACGGACTTGCGAAGCCGCACGATCTCCATAGGACTGACCTGCCTCATAGGGAAGCGCTTCGTTGAAGCATTCTACCTGAAATCGCAGGCGATCTACCATCGAGCGGATCTTCTCTGCATTATCAAAGACATCATTCCAACGATATAGGACATACTCGCTGCGAGCCGTATAGGGAAGCTCAAGCACCTCATGAGCAGTTAAATAGTCACAGATGTCATCGATCTCATGGGACTCATATGCGGCAATCTGATTCCGCGTCACATAGTATTCGTTTTGGTATGGTGCCTTCAGGAGTTTCTCGAAATCCGCAAGATTACCGGCAACATAGAATTGCTCCAGTCGAACGCTATCTTCACACTCTGCAGGGATACTGGATAGGAGGAGATTCTGTGTACTTTCCGCTAGATCATCAAAACCGATCCTCCATGCGCCATCGATCAGGCTTTCCAATTGGCCAACAAAGCTGCGGGAGAAGGTTGCAAGGTATTGATGCCGCAGCTTTCCGTCAAAATCCTTTGTATGTAGGTCGATGTTGTACCATTTGTCTTTATACTTGGCCTCGACCATAAAGTCGTAATATGTGCTCATGTAAAACCCTCTTATTTCTCCTCCTGAGCCTCATCCATCAGACCCAGAGCTTCGACAATTTCGGCCTGCCGCTGCATCCGTCGGATCATTTCTTTCTCTGCAGAAAGGGAAATCTGATGTGGCAGCATCGTATAATCCTGAAACATGAAACGGATCTTGTCGATCTCCTTGTCCGTATGATAGTGACCGCAGAACCAGCGCTCGTAGTGCAGCCTTGACTCAATCGTACCAAGCCATTGCTCAGTGCTCTTATCCACACTCGACTGGTCGATCATGGATAGGAATACTTCCGCCGGCTCGTACCTGAGCGGGCAGGTGTGCGACAGCACAACATCAATCTTCCAATCACGCTCAGATAGCACACGCTCAACTTTCTCTTTGATCTCATCGGACGGTTGTTCGTCTTCAAACCAGTTATAACCTCTTGCCAATCGGTAGTATTTATCGACGCTATACGCACCGCCGATGACAATACAGGAATGGCCAAAGAAATCATAGATCTCTCCGTCAATGGCAAATACGAGGTTTGGATACTCGGGCTGAACCCATACCTTCCCACCGTGGTACTCTTTCACCTGATAGCCCAACTCTTTAGATGAGCGCATTTCATGGTTGCCGTGAATGCAGAAGAAAGTGATCGGAATCTTCGTCAGATTATCTTTGCCTCGGTTGTCTCTCCGATCTCCGTAGTAGTTCAATCCGACGTCACCCAAGATAATGAAAGTGCTTTCGGGTTGGACCTGCTGCCTCTCACAGAAAGAGATGATCCGCTCAAACTGACCATGTGTATCACCTGTTAGATAGATCTGGTTTTTCGGATGCAGCAGCTCACGCATATAAGCGTCTACTTCTTCCATGGAGTATGAAGGGCCGCCCTCTGCTTCTTCCAGCATGGCAATCAGTTCTTTCTCCGCTTCTTCTCGCGTCATCATTTTTCACTCCTTTACAAGCTTCCGGGGATACACTCCCCAACGGTATTTACGGATAGAAGGAGTGGAAAACAACAATCACCCCATTTGAAGTTGCACTTCCTGGCTTGTCCCTTCAATCCGCTTCATGAGGGCATTATCATGCCTCATAATGTAATCGAATGTATCCTTCAGGGAGAGAAACAAACGGGGCTGTACATGATATTTCTTTGTGTTCTCCGGCTGAGAAACGAGGTTTATGTGTTCCAGTCGGACTGGCCGCATGTCCATATCAATTTTCCACTTGCCCACCATCGTCTGCATCTCGAAGTATCGACTGTCGTGGTGAAACGGCAGGCAGTGTTCCGTACAGAGTAGCACCAGGGTTTCGACACTTTCTCCCGCACGTTTTTTGTTGGTGATAGGAATTGAATAGACGACATTTTGCTTCGGACTTGGCTTACAGTGCCGGCATGGGCAGTACCCTGCACGGACAGCATCCTGATAACGAGGAAAGCCGACCAGTTGGTTGAGCCCTGTGATTTGAGGGCAGTTCCTGCGGTGGAATGTCCGATACCCCTTACCTGCCCAAAATGCCAGCCCAGGCTGCGAGAGTGCCATAATGTTGCTTTTCTCAGCATCGGAAAGGGAACCTTTCTTGAATGCAGCTTCACGCTCCTGTTTAGCACGATTAAAGCGTCCGATGGCACTTTGTTCGTCCTTGCTCAAAGAACGCTCCTGAGGGGCTTGCGGCTTCTTTGGCAGAACCGGAAAAGCAATCGTCTTGTGCTCAATCGGCTCCGGATTGCAGTGCTTACAAGGGCGTCGTCCGCTTTTAAGGCAGGTGTCGTAGGAAACGGTTCCCTGAATATCATAGGCCAGCAGAACATGACTGCACTTCCTGGTGTGAAAGATTTTGGACTGCTTG
>MNSZ01000021.1 GCA_001916715.1 Firmicutes bacterium CAG:24053_14 | reverse complement strand
TGTCGGTAATGGTGAAGGTACCAGCACTATCGGTAATGAACTTGCCATTGGCATTCCCAATGAAATTGCCGTCAGAATCGGTCACGAGGAACTCAACATCAGAGATTGGTTCATTCGTTGCGGCGTCCACCTTTTTCACCAAAACGCCACCCTTAGGCTGGTTGCGGAACTCCACCGTGACGACTTCGTTGGATTTGACCTTGACCGTCTGAGGAGTATCGTCGAGGATATAGCCATCTTTTGCACGAGTCTCCTTGATGACGAGGATGACGAGTGTGGTGTCGGGAGCAACATCCGTAATGGTAAAAGTACCTGCGCTGTCCGTCACATATTTGCCGTTGGCATTACCGATGAAGTTTCCATCAGAGTCAGTCACAAGGAACTCGACATCGGCGATTGGTTCGTTCGTTGCAGCATCGACCTTTCGGACTAACACACCGCCCTTGGGTTGATTACGGAACTCCAGCGTCATGACAGAGTTGCGCTTGATTTTGATGCTCTGAGGGGTATCGTCCAGGATATATCCATCCTTGGCGCGCACCTCTTTGGCAATGACCGTCATGCCAGGGGTCAGGCCATCAATGCGGATGGTGCCGGCGCTGTCCGTCACATATCTACCATTGGCATTACCGAGTACGCTGCCATCGGAGTCTGTGACGAAAAATTCAACATCGGAGATGGGGGCGCCGGTCACGGCGTCCTTTTTGACAATGAGCAGAGAACCCATCTTATCGTTGCCGAAAGTAACGGTGATGACATCCTGATCCTTACCGGAAAGATAGACCGTCTCCGTAGCGTCGGTGATGACATACCCATCCGGAGCCGAGATCTCCTCGCAGACGTAAGTGCCTGCCTTGAGGCCAGTCACGACAATGGTGCCATTACTAGAGGTACGGTACTCACCGATGACTGTCCCGCCCGTACCAGAAGTGCCGCCAAGATAACGGATACGGAACCATGCACCCTCCAACGGCTGACCACTCTCGCTGTCCACCTTGCGGATAATGATTGCGGAAAGGGGCGTATTCTCAAAGGTCAGGACTTTGCTCTCGCCACTGGAAATAAAGCATTCCTGCGTGGCAGGCTTCTTGATGGAGTAGCCGTGCGGCGCCTCCAGCTCAGTCACCTTGTACCAGCCATCCTGGACTTCAGGGAGAATGATCTTGCCATTCTCATCGGTATAATAGGTGCCGAGATCGTTCAGCTCTCCAGTATCGGTATGGTTGCTGGCATACCAGACCTGGAACTTGGCGCCCTTGACGGGATCGCCGGTAACGCTGTCCACCTTGCGGATCTCCAGCGTCGGTTTGAACGCATTGAAAAAGGTGACGGTAGAGGTTTCGCCGGCCTTCAGCGCCACTTCCTGCGGGATTTGGCAGAGAATGACATGGCCGGGGACATTGATCTCCGTCACCTTATAAGTGCCAACGGGAATAGAATCAAGGAAAATGCGTCCATGACTGTCGGTCGTAGCTGTGGTGGAGTAGCTTCCGTCGATCTGCTCGATGCGGTAGGTCACGCCCTCAATGGGTTCTCCATTGGCGATGTTCTTCTTGATGATTTCGAGCCCTGGTTTTTCATAGTCCACAAAAGTGACTTCGCTTGTCTGTCCGGGGCGCAGCGCCACGGTCTGCTCCGTATTGGTTACGATATACGGCTCCGGAACGGATTCTTCGCGCACGACATAAACGCCGGCAGGAATGGCCGAGAGCGTCGCAGAGCCATCTGTTCCGGTAGTAACAGAGGTAGAATAGCTCCCTGTAACGGATTTTACCGAGAACACCGCGCCCGCGATGGGCTTACCGCTCATGGCATCGCGCTTGATGATCTTCATATCGGGCAGGGCGTAATTTTCGGCAGTGACCGTGTACTGCTTGTCACCGGAAGTAGTATCGACATAGACGCTGATGGGCGTGGAAACTGCGCAGAAGCCCTCCGGGGCCTGCGTTTCAACGAAGGACCACAGGCCTTCAGCGGCGCCCTTGACCTCGATGATACCGCCATTACGAGTTACATCGCTGCCAACGATCTGACCGTCGTGGTAGATATTAAACCTTGCGCCATCCAGTCCGGTTGTCGTGCCGGCAGAAACTTTTTTCAGCGTAATATCTGCATTGCCGACGGGGGGAGTGGGATTATCTCCACCTCCGGGCTTATCCTGAGTGACCAGTTTGCGGGGACCATAATAATTGAAGAATGACTGATTTTTGCGGTTACTGGAAATTGCGTACACCGCCCATTTTGCACTCTCGTCCTCCACAATGGATGCAGACTTACCCTGTGCAGCGCACTCCTCAATCTGACGCTGGAACTCGGCGTCCTCCTGCGCCTTCTGCTCCAAAAGCCAGTCGATGAGACTCAGATACAGATCATAGGTGTCGGCGTTGGCGTAGCCGCCCGCGTCGCCATCTCCGCCGGGTTCGCCTTTGTAGGACTGGTTTTCCCAAACATAGGTCTGCACGGCCATAAAAAGCTGTCCAACATTGGATGCCTTACAGTCGTTGAGATAGGTCATCATCCATTTGACGTTCTCGACGGTTGCGGCGTCCATCTCACTGAGACCACTGTTTGTGAGCGCACTCTGCAGCACGGCATCTGCGTCTGCACCGGTGCCGGACGTCCATGTGAAGGAATTCAGGTACGAGGGTGTTGCGTAATGGTAGCCGAGGCCGCTGTCCATGCAGTACACGAGCTTGCCATCCACGAGCGGAGGACGGTAGCTGTACGGCGTACCGTTGGCGAGCAGGCGCGTGCTCCAATATGCCTGATTAGTCGTGATCTGGATACCAGAGCCGGTCTTAGCCGCAGCGATGGCCGAAGTCGGCAGCAGACTCAAGATCGTTACCAGTGTCAAAAGAAGAGACAGCAGGCGTTTTTTCATAGGTTTCATAATGTTCTCCTTTCATAGAAGGGTAGAAAAAAGAGCAGGCCGTTAAGGTCTGCTCTTTACTTGATTGTTGATATTTACTTGCTTGCGGGTGAATCCACCCGAGTGATGGCATAGCCGTCATAAAGAAAAAGCTGAACACAGTACCAGCATGGGTCGCCATTATCATTGACGCCCCTTGCCAGCCCAACGCCGATTGCGGATAGCTTTGGGTTGACCATGGTCTTGCTATGCGCTGCTGAGGTGCTCCAATCCGCTACGGCCCGTTCGGCAAGGGTCTGGTCAGACAACACCCAATCTGCAATACGATGGATATTCTCAGCCATGTAAGGACAATCCGTGACGCCATTGAATTTTCCGCCATTCGGCCTTGTGTGAGAATAAACGGTATGCGCAGCCATTTCGTCGGCGCGGACCTGCGCCGCCTGCATGAGCTTGTCGTTGACGCGCAGCGCAGCAACGCCTTTTTCACGCCGCAGCGCATTGGTGCGGTCCACGATATCCTGCTTCATGGCGTCCACATCATCGGCAGGCGTCGTGACCTCCGGCTGTGAAGCGGGTTCGCTGGTCTCCGCTTTCACCGGTGCGATGCCAG
>MNSZ01000064.1 GCA_001916715.1 Firmicutes bacterium CAG:24053_14 | reverse complement strand
CTCTTTATCGTGGTATCTGCTACCATCTTGCCGTTCTCATCGAGAATAACTGCCTTTGTGTAGGTCGAGCCTACGTCACAACCGCCAAAATATTTCATTTTATAATTTCCTCCAATTAATTAATCATTCTCGGCGCTTTGAACGCCGTCCGGGGACGGCATTTATTCTCCTGCCAGCCCCGGAGTAAATTTTATGCAATTACATGCAGACCTCGTCCTCGAACTCGACGAGAGACGGATCTATGGGCTCTGCGTTCTTAACGGTGCGCATGAACTCGTTAACCTTGTCGCGCATGGTGCGGCGGGAAACGGTACGCGGGTCCATAAGGTCGTGCTCGATCCAGATAAGATCGTAGCCACGCTCACGGCCCTGATCGTCAAGCAGACCCTGAACGGTTGCCATGTTCTTACATGCAACGTTCTGATACATGAGGATGAGCTTTGCATCCCATGCTTCGCACTGACGCCACAGCTCGGTTACGACGTTGTGGTAACCGCCGTTGGTGTGACGGCGCATAACCATACGCTCGTACAGGCGAGCCAGGTCGCGGAGTGCTTCTTCCTTGTCCTCGGTCTCGAGAGGCTTGGTGAAGTTGAGGGATTCCATCTCGACCAGGACATCGATGCCCCAGCAGTTGGCAGCCCAGTTGGAGAAGTTTGCGTAGTAGTGAGCAGGGCAAGACCATACGATTGCACGGTACTTCATCTTGCCGGGCCATGCTTCGTCGCGATTCTCATATGCCTCGCGGATCAGCTTGCTGACCTTCTCACAGGTCTTAATAACACGGGGATCAATACCGCCGTCCATCTCGTAGTTCCACTTACGGAACAGCTCGTAGCAAGGTCCGAGCAGCTGCGGATACTTGGTCTTGTTAATCTCCCACTTCTCCAGCTCGTAAGAAGTCTCCTTATTAAAGCGCTTCATAGCGGTGAAGTAAGCGTCCCAGTTCCATTTTGCACCGGTCTGATCCTCGATGAACTTTATGCAGGCCTTGATATCCTCGGCGGCAGACTGCAGGACGGACTCGTCCTCGTAACGAACGGGGAAGCAGAGATGGAATACGGGTGTGTTCGGGAAGCGGCGTGCAAAGTAAGAGGATGCCATGGTGGAGCCGTCGCAGGGCATGGAGCTGGAGATAAAGCCGCAGCCCATGTCAGGCAGAGCATCGATTACCAGAGCGCCGCACTCGGAAGACGGAACCGGGCAGGTATCGGAGGGCAGACCGAAGGACTCGACTGCATCGATGTAAGGTACGCAGGTGAGCTGGTCGATCTCGGAAACGAGGAAGACGGGCAGCAGCTGGTGAGGAATACCGCACAAATCGGGGAAGCCTGCCATGATCTGACCCATGGTCATCTCGTCAAAGGTCATGAGCATCTTGTTAAGCTCCTCGCTGTTGCCGTTCTTGCGGTCAGCCTTGGACAAAAGAACGAGGTTTTCTGCAACGTAGCGGAATATATCGTAGATAAGCAGGTGGCTCATGCGGAGTGCGCGGCCGCGCTGACCCATGATGTTCTTATCCATAAAGCCGTGGCAGCAGAAGTAGGAGATCATCCAGCGGTAGTGCAGAGCACTGTTGAGTGCGGGAATGAGATCCTTGGAGAAGGTCATAAGGAGCATGCCCCACATACGAGCCCACTCATAGAAGTCGTATGCAGTGTCCTTAACGCCGCGCCACTCACGACGTACGGTTGCCATTGCGCCCTTGGCATACAGTCTGCCAAGTCTCTTTTCGCCGTAAAGGATAGCATCGAGCTTGCCCTGCTGGTCAAGTGCCATGAATGCATTGTACTCTTCCTTGATGCGAGCTGCGTCATTCTTCAGGGTGTTCTTCCAGCCGTTTTTGAAAGCTTCCCAGTCGGTCTCTTTGAACATCTCGTAGAAAATGCCGCCGCAAACCTTCAGGTTTTCCCACTGCTTCTTCCAGTCGATGTTATCTTTTGCCTTAAAAAACTTAGGATTGGGATATTTAGGAGTCTTAGCCATTACTTATTGCCCTCCTCTTTATGAATACGCTTGATCTCCAGAGACTCAACAAAGGCCTGGCAGCGAGTACGCAGCTGACCGGAGTTGCCGTTGTTGTACAGTCTGTCGATAGACAGGACGGGCCAGCCGTATTCCTCAGCCATGATGTGGCTGACGAGTGCGCGCTCAAAGCCCCAGTAGTCGCAGTACTTCATCTGCTCATAGATGATGCCTTCTGCGTGATACTCTCTTGCGAGGCGGTCTGCGGTCTCACGACGCTGCAGGACCTTCTCATCGGATATGTAACGTGCGCACTCGGAGTACTCCATTACATGGCGGCAAAGCTGTCTGAGGGCGGGCTCTTCATCATTGAGCTCAATGACCTCGCGGCCCGGAGTCGAGCCGTAGCAGTGACGGTCGGAGCATACAAATGCGCCGCAGCCTTCGATAAGCTTGGTGAGGTTGGGATCGTCGATCTCGCTTCCGACGATCGCGACTCTGGCGCGGAACCAGGGCTTAGGATCGGGCTTACGGGTCTTGAGTTCCTTGAGAGTCTCCTTCAGGTACGGGAGAATGAGTCTCTTCGGGCAGGTGAAGGAAACGAGGTTCAGTACATGATACTCATAGCCGGTGATAACGGGGTTTTCAGCCTTACGCATATCGCCGATCTCGGTGAGGATCTTGCACACTTCGTTGTGCTCCTTGACTGCCTTGCGGATAGCCTTATCGGAGGTATCGATGCCGAACTTCTCGTGCAGGTTATCCAGAACATGCTTCTGCATCTGGATTTCATATGCGTCGAGGGTATAGTCAACTACCTTGAAGGGAATGTCCATGTGAGTTACAAAGAACTTTTCCTTCGTGTTGACCTTCAGGACCTCGAAGTGCTCCATTGCGCGGTTCATCATGGAGCAGGCGTCTACGCCGATCATTGCATCGAGGAACTGATAACCGCCCTCGATTGCACGCTCTACGAGTGCGCGTGCGTACTCGCAGGTGTAGTTGGACATGTAGTAGGTCGCGATGTCGATCGAGCCTGTTTTCGGTGCGCGCAGACGCACGGAGAAACAGTTGCCTATGTTGAGAAGTGCTTCGGGAACGTGATAGCAAGTGTAGCCAAGGCAGATATCGCCCTCAGCCTGAGCCTGCTTTACCAGCTCGTTGTCGGCATTCTCAAGAAGACTTTCGAAGTAGATCAGATGCTTAAGATCTTTCAAATGTTACACCTCTTCTTCAAAGAATTTCTATTTTTTGGAGTGCTTCCTTTACTCCGTTGAGCATAAGAGAATCTTCGGGCAGGCTAAGCACGCTCTGACCCTTTATGTCGTTTGCGGCAAAAGCATTGTCCGCAGGGATGCGCGCCACGATGTCAACACCGGGCACAGTGATGAGCTCTGCAAGCTCGGGATTTGTCATACGGTTTACTATGGCGCCTATCTTATCGTAAACTATCAGCTCGTCGGCAACGTTTTTGATCGTCGATACGACCTGGCAGCCTTTCTTGCTCTGGTCGGTAACAAGCAGCAGATGCGTTACCTTATCCATAACGCGGCGCTGGATCTGCTCAATGCCGGCCTCTCCGTCGATGACGACATAGTCGAAGCTGTTTGCCAGAATGCCGATAACTTCCTTCAGGTAGGAATTGACCTTGCAGTAGCAGCCTGAGCTTTCAGGTCTGCCGATGCCGAGAAATGCAAAGCCGGGCATTTCGACCAGTGCGTCAAAGATCTTGAATCTCGCTTCGCTCAAAAGCTCGAGCGCCTCTCTCGTTTCGCCGTTTTCGACGCTGTCAACAATGCTCATGCGGATATCGTCAAGCGTGAGCTTGACATCAACGCCCAGAGCGACCGACAGGCCGACAGCAGGGTCTGCATCTATCGCGAGGATCTTCTTATCCGGGAAATTTTCCACCAGAAGCCTTACGATCGACGCCGAAATCGACGTCTTGCCGACACCGCCTTTACCGGCGACCGCGATGATCTTTGCTTTATTTTCCAATAATACGTCCCCCCTTCAATTGCGCATTGACATACCTTACGCATTTTGATAACAGTTTAACACAAATGCCTCTGATTTGCAAGAGAATATGCTGCTATTTATATGAAAAATTCAGGTTTTTTTGAGCGAAAAATGCACAACACTATACACTTTCAACAAAATTGTCAATTAGTTTGTTCATAAAAAAGACTCCCAGTAACAGGGAGTCTTTTTGCTATGTGTTATGCGGATATCGGATCATACGATTCTGCGGTCGCGGACCTGAGAGTCGTAGTGCTTATTCAGCAGAGGGCGAATGACATAGTATATAAGCTTGTTTTCTCCATTGGTCATATACAGGGTAAAGGTTCCGACAAAAGCGAGGAATGCGAACATGGCGACTTTGCCGCCTATCTTTGCAACAGTTTTCATTATTACCTTATCCTCCTATTAATATGCGGCGCTGTCGTCAAACTCAACGAGCGTGGGGTCAAGAGGCTCCTCGCCCAGAACGACGGACATGTAGCCGTTTACGCAGTTACGCATATCCTGACGGGAAACGGTACGGCAGTCTTCAAGGTCATGCTCGATGAAGATGAAGTGGAAGCCGAGGTCCCTTGCCTGCTCTTCCATGAGAGCGTGAACGCCGAGCATGCCCTTGCAGGCGATGTTGTCGTTCATGAGGACCATGTCGCAGTTGAAGTTCTTTGCCCACTCCCAGATGGCGTTGACATTGTCCCAGCCGCCGACGGCGTGGTGACGCATGGTCGCCTTCTCGGAGAACAGAGCAAGATCCTTGATCGCCTCGTCGGGATCTTCGGTGTTGATCATATTGTGACCCATGGTGGAGTCCATGTTCAGGACGATATTGATGCCCCAGCAGTTCTGAGTCCATGTCGGGAAATCGGTGTAGTAAACAGCGGAGGGTCCCCACAGGAATGCACGGTGACGGGTTTTGCCGCCGAACGGCTCCTTCTTCTCTTCATACGCCTTGCGCATGATCTTGATGACCTGACGGTCGACCTTGTTGAAGTAAGGATCGGTACCGTTTGCGGATGCCCATGCATACAAACGATAAAGCGTCTCGGCAATGCCGCACAGAGCCGAATACGGGGTCTTGAAGTAGTCCCACTTTTCAAGCTCAATGGTGTTCTGCTCGTTCATGAGCTTTGCGTACTTAAAGAGATTATTCCAGTCGTACTTCACGCCGTACTCTTTTTCCACGAAAGCGATTGCATCTTTGAGTACTTGAGTAGAATACGGATGCGCGCCCGGCTCGTTGTGGATCATAGCCATTGTAACAGGGAAGTCAGGCATACCTATGCGGCGACGCTGGAACATCGAGGTTGCCTCGGATGCGTTGCAGGGCATGTTTGTCGAGAGCATTGCCTTTCCGACAAGTGGGAATGCATCGTCGAGCGCAACGCCGGTCTCGGCCGCGCAGCGAGAGCAGACGTCGGCTGGAAGGCCGAAAGATTCGGCAACATCTATATAGTACGGATCCAGGTGCTGATCAACGTCGCAAACTATGAATTCAGGAAGCGTCTGAAGAGGAATTGGGATAAGCTCCTTAAAGCCCATCATGAACAACGGTGGCATAACCTCATCCATAGGAACGATACGGTCGGTATCCTTGCCGCCGCCGAGGCGTCGGTCATTGGACATAATCAGCGCAATTTTTTTGGTCAGGCTGCGAACGATAGCGTGCATGCACTTGTGCGCCGTGACCAGCTCGTAGCCGCGGAAGCCTTCAAACAGGCGGTCAATGAACATGAATGTGCCGAGGTAAGAGCCCATCCAGCGATACTCCCAGAAGCCCTTGAGGCAGGGGATCGGAGCGGATGCGACCATCATTGCCATGGAAGCGAGGTTTTTCAGCCATGCGCCGTAGTCGACCATGGTGTCCTTAACGCCGCGCCACTCACGCCATTTTGCAACGCCGGTCTTGTCGTAGTAACGGTCTCTCTGGCCGCCTACGCCGTTCTCGGCCTGCCATATGGGATCAAAGCGTTCAAGCTTTTTATCAACAGCTGCTATTACTTTATCGAACATCATTACTTACCTCCCTGAATGGACTTGATCTCCAGGGATTCGATGAACGCCTGGAAACGTGTACGAAGCTGTCCGACTGCGCCGAGGGAATACTCCTTCTCGATAGTGCAGCAAGGAATGTGCTTTTCGTTCGTGAAGATGTGGTTTGCAAGAACCTTCTCATAGCTCCAGAACTCGCAGAACTTCATGTTTTCGTATATGATGCCGTCAGCCTTGAAATCTTCAACGAGTTGGGCCGCGATAGCGTGACGCTGGTCGATCTTGAAGCCGTCCATGAAGCGCGCGCACTGGTTCCAGTACAGGTAGTGGCGGCAGATGGCGTCGAACGCGGTCTCGCCTTCCTTGATCTCAATCTGCTCTCTGCTGGGGAACGAACCGAAGCAGTAGCGGTCGGCAACGACCATTGCGCCGCACATTTCGATAAGCTTTGTGAACTCGGGGTCATCGACCTCGCTTCCGACAAGTGCAACGCGGGCGCGGAACGGGAACTTCTCTTCCGGCTCGCGGGTCTTGAGCTCTTCAAGAGTCTCCTTGAGGTAAGGCAGGATCAGCTTATGGGGGCAGACCTGGCTTACGAGCTGGATGACATGGAACTCATAGCCGGTGATGGGCGGATTATCGAGCTTGCGGAAGTTGCCGATCTCGGTGATGATGCGGCTGAGCTCGTTGTGCTGCTCGATAGCCTTGCGCATAGCCTCATCGGAGACATCAACGCCAAGACGGTTCTTCATCTCGTCAACGACCTTGAGCTTAAGCTGAGCTTTGTAGTAATCAAGGTTGGTCTGATCGCCCTTCATGGGAGGATCGATCTGGGTGACGAAAAATCCGTCGTGCTTAACGGGATTGATGAGGAAGAAGTGCTCTTCCATACGCTCCATGGTCGCGCAGCTTTCCGCGCCGAACAGGCAGCTGAGGTAGTTGTATCCGCCTTCGATGGCGCGCTCGAGAATGGAGCGTGCATAGGGGCAGGTACGGTTTGTCATGTAGTAGTTTGCAATATCGCTGGACGTGCAATTGGGAGCGCGAAGTCTTGAAGAGAAGCAGCCTTCAAGATTGAGAAGGACTTCGGGTATGTAATAGCAGTTGTAACCGAGTGCTATCTGCCCATCCTCCACTGCCTTGGTGACAAGCTCGTTCTGAGCGTCCTGCAGCAGGTTTTCAAAATAGATCAGATGTTTTAGGTCTTTCATTTGCAACCCCTTCCGCTTATTTAAAATTTTTGCTTACCAGTTTCCAGTATGGTTTCCCATACCCCTTCACGCAATTATACTTTAGGTTTAGTCGATATGTCAAGTTTATGTCAAAAGTATTTCAAAATTTATTTTGCCAATTTTCAGTTCCCGAACACTTGGTCAAGGCACTGTTCGACTACTCGAACAGCCTGCTGCAAATTTTTATATATTCGGGCAGGACGCCTTCGAAATCGAGCCCGTAATGGCGAGGCGTATTTCGCTTTGCGGTGCGTTCTATCGCGGCGGTGACAAATTTCTCTGCGGCATTGAGCGCATCCTCAAGAGCCGCTCCGCGAGTCAAAAGTGCCGCAAAGGCCGAGGCAAAGACATCTCCCGAACCGTGGAAGGTGCCGTCGAGAGCCTCGTTCATGACTGAACACAGCCGGCCGCTTTTGTTATCGCGCGCAACTATACCTACCTTCCCCGGCTCTGCGCTGACACCCGTCACGGCAACAAAATTCGGCCCCAGCTCGGAGAGCCTGTCGATAAGCTCAGTGACATACGCCATGCTGTGAGTACCGGGTCTGTATTCCATACCGGTCAGGAAGCATGCCTCGGTTATATTCGGCGTTATGATATCGGCCTTTTTTATAAGGCGGCGGAAGCATTCGGTCATTTTATCGCCGAGATTTGCATAGTATTTGCCGTTATCGGCCATGGCAGGATCGACAATGACGAGCGTCTCGTCGTTTTTCAGAAGCTCGATCGCGCGCTCGAGCAGCTCTCCCTGTGCCTCGGAGGCGAGATAGCCGGAATATACTGCATCGAACCTTAGTCCCAGGCTGTGCCAATGCTCGGCGATCGGAACTATATCCCCGCTCAGGTCGGTAAACGTCCAGTCAGTGAAGCCGCCGGTATGGGTGGATAAAAGCGCCGTCGGTATGCAGCAGCACTCAACTCCCGTTGCGCTAACTATAGGAAGAGCAACTGTAAGCGAGCATTTTCCCATTCCGGACAGATCATGAACAGCCGCCATTCTCGGCAGCTTAGGCAGTTTTTCCATTGTGTCTCCTACCTTATTATTAATTGAAATATCGCATTGATTTTAACACAGCCCCGGCGCTTGTGCAACTCTATACAAAATTTGCCCAATGTATATATCTTTCAAAATTTTTAACCAAATTTTTATAGCTTTTTGCTTATAAAAAGCTATTTTTACCATAATATGTCTTGAATTCTCGGTTACAATATAGTATCATTAGGTACAATATTAATTAATAGCCGCCGGGCTGCTTCCGTGAGCAACGGCTGACTGCTTCCCTGCCGAAAGGCAGAGATAATCGATGCCGCATGGATAACGCTCGCCGGTATAGGTATTAGTATGGATCTTTGGGGGAAAGGAGGACAAAACTGAATAGCATGGTAAAATTAGAAAAGTTCAGCAAGCCTGCGCTTACCGTACTGTTTGTACTTGCTGTTTTTCTGTTTGCTGTTTTTGTGCTGAGCACCAATGCAAGCGCTGATGGAGTCGATGCCACCGCTGCGGTCGAGACAGAATCTGCTACGTCCGTCATGTCGGTATTCGAGGGGATCGGTCTTAAAAACACCGAGTATCCCGACGCAAACTTCATCAACTTCCTGCTTTGCCTGCATGGCTATGAAAAGCTCCCTGCCAACGCTACCGTGACCGTTACGGCATATCTGCCTGTTACCAACACCGTTTTCTGGCGCTCTACCTTTGACAAGGCTTATCTCACTTTCAAAGATGTGATTAACCCGGTGGGATACGGTACTCTGCTCAGGCTTCCTGCCGACTGCGTAATCAAGATCGAAGTCAACGGAGCCGACATTGACGGTTGGGATCTTATCTACGGCAGCACCGTTGAAGAGGCCATCATATGGCATCCCAGCAGCGGCATGTCCGGTCCGGCTGCCGACTATGTTCCCGGCAACGCTACATACATGTTTATGAGCAATCTGGGAGGCCATGTCGTTCACCTGAACATAGATGGTGTACACGGCGGCGATTCCGACGCGGATGCAGATGCTGACGATGATGCGGATGCCGACGCGGATGCCGACGCGGATGCCGACGCCGATGCTGATGCGGACGCCGATGCTGATGCGGATGCGGACGCCGATGCGGATGCGGACGCCGATGCGGATGCCGATGCGGATGCGGACGCCGATGCGGATGCCGATGCCGATGCGGATGCGGACGCCGACGCGGATGCCGATGCCGATGCGGACGCCGACGCGGATGCGGATGCCGATGCCGATGCGGATGCGGATGCCGATGCCGATGCGGACGCCGACGCGGATGCTGATGCCGATGCGGACGCGGATGCCGACGCCGATGCCGACGCCGATGCGGATGCGGACGCTGATGCTGATGCCGACGCTGATGCTGATGCCGATGCGGACGCGGATTCAGATTCGGACGACGATGACGATCATCACGATCCTAAAATGGGGGACGAGCGGAACATTGTGCTGATCTCAGCTATTGCAGTTGTCAGCCTGGCAGCATTCACTGCCACTTATCGCAAGAAGGAAAATAACTGATCATATGTGGGCGATTAGTTGACTTATTGCTTAAGTGCATATAAAATAGGAGTGGTTGTAAACCATTCCTATTTTTATTTGCTTGAGGTGCATAATGAGCAGACGCAGCAGACGAAAAAAGCACATTGACCACGCAAAAAAGCCTACCGCCGAGCAGCTTGCAGCGCGGACCAAAAAAGCCGTTATCATCGGTTCGGCAGTTGTTTTGGCCATAGTCGCCGCGGTGGTGATCCTGTATCTCGTTTCCGCCGGCAAAAAGGACGATGCGCTTGCTTCGTTTGATAAGAAGGCCGAGCTTCTGCGCGAGCAGGTGCTCTCGGACAAGCGCAGCGACGAGATATCGGGCGATATCGAAGAGGGGCTTCCGGACAACGTTGTGTTTCTTTCCGTTTGCAGCGGCGAGGAGCGCGCAAAGGTTTTCACCGGAACGGGCGTTGACCGCAAAGCCGCATGGCTGAGCGCATACAATCAGGCAAAAAGCTTCATTGAAAACGAAAATTACAATGCTATTTGGCTCAAAGCCGACCTCATGAGCGAGGCAAAAACATACGATACGGTCGAGTTTTCAACCGAGCTGCACCACTACAGGCCCGAGTTTTTCAGATACGGCATAGCGTTTGACAAAAGCTTTGAAACGGCGATTTTGGAAGCCGAGCTTAACGGCGCCAAGATACTCGACTACGAAAACGAGTGTGTTGACGAAAGTTATCTGAACACATACCTGAAAAAAGCCGGACGCAGCCCCCTCTCCTCCCTGCCGGACAGCTATGTTGTTTTCAAATGCGTCGGCTGGATGTGCGATGAAAACGACGAGGTTTACGATCTCATAAGCGACATTGACGATTACGGCAGGCGCAAGGTCGACACCGTGGACAAGGAGTACGCCGCCGAGCTTGTCAAGAACGCCTCTGGCTTCCTTATTGACCAGGTCAAGGACGACGGAAGCTTTGTTTACGGCTACTATCCGAGATTCGATAAGAATATTGATAATTACAACATTGTCCGCCACGCGAGCACGCTTTGGAGCCTTGTTTGCCAATACAGGATGACCGGCAACGAAGAGCTTGTTCCCGTTATCGACAGAGCTATAGATTACATGGTTGAAAACGCAATAGTCGAGCGAAACGACGAGATATCGTATCTGTACGAGGAGAAATCGGACGAGATCAAGCTCGGCGGCTGCGGCGTTGCCGTCGTTGCGCTGACCGAGTACATGGATGCGTTCGGCTCGGACAAATACAAGGACCTTGCCATAAAGCTCGGCAACGGCATACTCACCATGCTCGATCAGAACAGCGGCGAATACTATCACGTTTTGGACGGCGAGTTTATCAAAAAAGAGCAGTTCCGCACCGTTTATTACGACGGCGAGGCGACCTTTGCACTGTGCAGGCTCTACTCCCTCACCTCGGACGAGAAGTGGCTCGACGCGGCAAAAAGCGCCGTTGAGCATTTTATCTCTGCCGACTATGTTCAGTACAAGGATCACTGGGTGGCTTATTCGATGAACGAGATAACAAAGTATGTCGATGACGAGCGCTACTACACCTTTGCACTCAGAAACGCGCAGGAGAACCTCGACACGATATACAACCGCGACACAACGTATCACACCTATTTCGAACTCCTGATGAGCACATTCGAGATCTATGACCGCATGATCGAGCGCGGAATACACGTCGATTACCTCGACAGCGGATTTGATCTTGAATACTTTCTCCGAACGATATACAAGCGCGCAGACCACATGCTCTGCGGCTATTTCTACCCCGAGTACGCAATGTACATGGCAAATCCCAACTCCATTCTCGACACGTTCATGGTGCGCCACGACGGCTACCGCGTCAGGATCGACGACGTTCAGCACAATGTGGGCGGATATTATCTTTACTACATGAACTATGACAAGCTTGTTGATTACGGCATGCTCGAATACAGGGACAAGGCATGAAAATAAGTCTGCAAAAAGTAATAAGGATAGTTTCGCTCACTGTATTTCTCGTCTGCTTGACGCTGCTTGCGTTTTACCTCATAGGCGACGCGCGCGACGCTGCGGCGAACAAAGATATCGACAAGCTCAAGGACGCCGAAGTCACCGTGCCCGACGTTCTCGATGAATACGCCGGGCTTTATGCCGAAAATCCCGATACCATAGGCTGGCTGAAGATCGACGGAACAGAGCTTGACAACGTCGTCATGTTCTCCCGGCACGATAACGAGAAGTATCTGCACACCGATTTTTACGGTAACTCCTCTTACCGCGGCTGTCTGTTCGTTGACGGCTGGTGTGATGTGCTCACGTCGGATAACATCATAGTTTACGGACATCACATGAAGGACGGCTCAATGTTCGGCGTGATCGTCGATTACCAGAGCGAGGAGTTTTATAAGCAGCACAAATACATAAGCTTTGATACGATATACGAAAAGCAGACCTACGAGGTCGTCGCCGCAATACAGACCGAGCTGCCGTCCGACAGCGCAGAGGGCTTCAGATACAACGAATACACCGGCAGCGACGAAAAGTCATTTGCCGAATATGTTAAATTCATTGGCGAAAATAAGCTATACGACACCAGAGTTCAGATAAGCCCCGGGGACAAGCTGCTCACCCTCTCCACCTGCGCATATCACACGGAGAACGGGCGATTCATCGTCATTGCAAAAAAGATATGAAAAAGTCCATCGACTTGGTCGATGGACTTTTTCGCTCCCTTCGATCCCCATGAATTATGCAAAAAGAAGCAGCTCACCTAATGGTGAGCTGCTTCTTTTTGGTGACCCGTACGGGAATCCTCGCCTGCGGGCGAGCCGGGTCGCGGCTCTGACATGCCACCGGCATGTCATTCACTACCGCTCCCTTCGATTCCCTTGAATTATACAAAACGAAACAGCCCACCTAAAGGTGAGCTGTTTCGTTTTGGTGACCCGTACGGGAATCGAACCCATGTTACCGCCGTGAAAGGGCGGTGTCTTAACCGCTTGACCAACGGGCCAAAATTAAGGCGCAGGTAAAAGTATCTGCGCCTTTTTTGGTAGCGGCACCTGGATTCGAACCGGGGACACTGCGGGTATGAACCGCATGCTCTAGCCAACTGAGCTATGCCGCCATTTCTCAAACGAGCAATTGAGATTATACTAGACACAGCTCAGATTGTCAACATATTTTTTTGTTTTTCTTCAAATTTCATATCGGAATATAGGTTGTTGGGTCTACGCTCGCTCCGTCGCGGCTCATGGCAAAGTGCATATGGCTGCCCTGCCCTATCTCGCATATGGCCGTTTTTCCGACAGAGCCTATAACATCGCCGCCTTTTACCTTATCGCCGGGGCTGACGGTCGGCGTGTCGGCAAGGTTTGAATATTGGGTCTTGATGCCGCTGCCGTGGTCAATGACCACCGTTGTTCCGTAGAGATCGTCCTGCGTCACGCTCACGACCTCGCCGTCTCCGGCAGCGACGACCACCTCGCCCTGCTGGGCAAGGATATCAACGCCGTCATGCGTGCGCCAGTCGGCCATAGTGACGTCATAGCTGAGCGCCTCGACGCTGTAGCCGCGCTCGATCTCTCCGGAGACCGGCCAGCGCCACGTCACCTGCTCGGGCCACACATCGTCCTGAGTGAGAGTTCCGGCCGAAACGACGTCGTCCTCGTTCGGAGCATCCACCGGCTGCGGCTTTTCGGTGCTCACGGGCGGCTCTGCGCTCGGTTCCGGGCGCTCGGTCTGCCGCGCGGCGCTTATGCCCGGATCAAGGCCGACGCCGGTGTCGTCCGCGCCTTTAACAAGGCTGTAAGCCGATATTCCTATCACGATCACACATAGCGCAAGGACTATGTAGAAGCCCTTGCCGGCAAAAAACTTATCCAGCTTGCCGCTTTTTTCGTTCTGCATAGGTAAACCTCCTTTAACTGCTGCTATTGTTGACCGTTTCGCGCAATAATATACAAAAAGCGTGCAATTGAATTCTGCCGTTGTAGATTATTTACAAAGGCCACGCCTCTGCCTTGTGCAGAACGCAGAAATCGGCTCAATTAGGAGATTGTTCACCAAAAATGTTAAATTATACGTTATGATGATATCAGAATAAAATTTTTTCAAAAAAGCTGTCCTGTTTTTCGGATAATTAATGTCTATATATATGAAGGACCCAAAAGGGGCAAAAATAATATAAAATTTAAGGAGGCAATTATGAAACACAACAAATTTACAGCACTTCTTCTCGCCGCGCTTATGCTGTTTGCTCTGTGCGCCTGCGGAAATGATGCAACGCTGACCGCTGTGCATCCGGACATTGCTCAGCCCGGAGCTGATGCTCACGCGTTTTTGTCTCTGCCTATAGAAATCAAAGTGGAGTCTGCCGGTGAGACCGCTCCGATATACGAGCTGAAAACAGACGAGACAACAGCCGTTGAGCAAATTGAGCGCTGCCTTGGAATAGACTTATCGACTGCCGAAAGGAGCACCTATTCTCTCGGGACTCAATACATAACCAAAGAATACACCGTCGATATCGACAGTGAGAACGGATACTGGATTTATTCTCTTAATGATATTCCACCTGCCAAGGCCGGTGCAGCGATGTCAGACGACAAGGCTATAGAGATTGCGAAAAGCTTCATGGAGGAAAATGAATTGTGGCCGTACGGCATGGAAAACTTTCAGGTAGCCGACCAATTCGGTCTGGACGAAAACGGCACTTACGCGCTCAGCTTTAAAACGGTTTATTTATATCCCAGAGTTGACGGAAAAACCGTGCTGGGCATATACAGAATAAGCATCGACCTGAGCCTTGATGGCGAGATACAGTCGATCTATTACCTTGCCACCCCCATCGGCGAGGCAAAAAACGTGGCTGTTAAAAGCCGCAACGAATTATCCTCAGATGTGCGTTCGGAAAACTACTCGGCGAGCTTTTCCGAAAACCTCACTGCCGCCAAATTAAACGACTGTGAGCTTGGCTACTACGCCGACGGAGTCGCGCACGACGGCAAGACCTATCTTTTCCCCGTTTACATCATGACCGGCGAGGGCACGAACGCCGCCGGTGAAAAAGAAACGTTCGACATCATAATCGACGCACAGAAATAAACAGGCACAGCAAAAAGGTCAGGATCTTAATCCTGACCTTTTTGTATATCAAATCATTTTTTGCAGTCGCGGCAGTCCTTGCAGCTTTGCGAGCAGCCGGAGCATTTGCCGCCGCAGCAGCCTCTGCCCTTTTTCATGCTGCGCACGGCAAGCACGAGCCACACGGCAAGAACGGCGATTATAACAAGCTCCATTTCAAAAAATCACCCCGATAAGCGCATACACGCAGAAGGCCGCCAGCCACGCCACGCAGCACTGCGAGATCATTACGAGCACCGTTTTCACTCCGCTGCCAAGCTCGCGCCTGAGCGCCGCCAGAGCCGCCACACAGGGCGTATACAGCAGGCAGAACACGAGAAAGCTCACGGCCGAGGGCAGAGTGAAAAGGCTCCCCAGCGCGGCCGAGCCGAGGTTTGCGCCGACATTCATCAAAACGCCGAGCGTGCTTATGACGGCTTCCTTTGCCATGAGGCCTGTAAGAAGTGCCGTTGCGACGCGCCAGTCGCCAAAGCCGAGTGGCGCGAACACCGGCGCTATCCATGTGCCGATGATGGCAAGCAGACTGTCGGTGCTGCCCTCGCCGACAACGTTGAGGCGCACGTCGAAGTGCTGCAAAAACCATATGACGATGGTCGCCGCAAAAATGACGGTGAACGCACGGCGGATGAAGTCCCACGCCTTTTCCCACATGAGCAGCAGAACGCTTTTGAGCGACGGCATGCGGTAGTTCGGAAGCTCCATGACAAACGGCACGGGCTTGCCTGTGAACGCCGTTTTGCTGAGCACCTTTGCCGCTATTATGCCCACAAGCATGCCGAAAACATACAGGCAGGTCATGACAAGGCCTCTGTGATCCGGGAAGAACGCCGCCGTGAACACGGCATAAATGGGTATCTTCGCAGAGCAGCTCATAAACGGAATGAGCAGCATCGTCATCTTGCGGTCGCGCTCGGACGAGAGCGTGCGCGTTGCCATGATGGCCGGAACAGAGCAGCCGAAGCCGATGAGCATCGGAACAAAGCTGCGGCCCGACAGGCCGATGCGGCGCAGCAGCTTATCCATGACAAACGCAACGCGCGACATATAGCCCGTGTCCTCCAAAATTGCGAGGAAGAAGAACAGTACAACGATTATCGGCAAAAAGCTTAGCATCAACCAGATCTCCCTGATAGTACAGAATGATAGATGAAATAATCTTTTTACGGTATTCTTTAACGGCAAGGACAATTTTATCGGAAGCTCCGCATCTTTCTAATTCAAAAACAAGGTCAGCAAGTTTTTCGACTATTCCAGGGTAATATTCATTATCTATTTTAACAACAAGCGGCATTGCAAATTTTTGAAAATCAATTTTCTCTATCCAAGGATAAATGCTCATAATCTTCCTTCTTTCTATTCGCAAACGCAGTATACATACTGAAAGTACGTCAATAACGCAGAATATCATTTATAAATTACCCAATGGATGATTTTATTATAGCATATATGTGAAGCATTCAACAACTACTAATGTATCATTTTGTTGATTTCCTCACGCTTTCGTGATATGATAATTCTTAATGTAAGGAGGGACTCGCTATGGCTGTAACATACAAAAAGTTATTTCACTTGCTGATCGACAAGGGTATGACCAATGCCGAGCTGATGGAGAAAGCCGGCTTTAGTGCCAATATCATTACCCGTATCAAGCGTGACAATTATATTTCTCTCGATAGTATTGAGAAGATTTGCAAAACTCTTGGTTGTGGGGTTGACGATATTTTAGAATTTACGGATGAGGAGAAATAAAAATGGCTAAAAACACAGTACAATCCGTTGAACCGAATATTGCCGACTTGGTGAATGGCTGGCTCAAATCATATAAAGTGGATTATAAATTGGAGCAGGAGTCCTTGAACACGGAAATCGATCAAGCCCTAAATGATTATTTTTCCAAGAACGGCGGCAAGGGCGGCAATCGCCCTGATGCAAAGCTACTCCTACAAGCCAATGATGGGAAATACTATCCGATTTTGATTGAATACAAAGGATACAAAGATAAACTTGTAAAGCTGGATGCTGAAGGAAATGTTGCAAACAGAAACGCAAAGAACCAACCTGATTATACAAATATCAACTCTTATGCGGTGAACGGTGCAGTTCATTATTCTAATGCGGTTCTGCACTACACAAGTTATACGGATGTTATCGCCATTGGCGTTACGGGCTACAAGGATGCTAGCGGGAAGCTAAAACATTTGATCGGCGTTTACTACATTGCCAAGAGCAATTTTGGCGTTGGTCAAAAGGTTGATGAATATACCGATCTTTCTTTTTTGAAAAAAGAACACTTCTCTGCATTTATCGAAAAGGTCAAACAATTATCGCTCCCTCAGGACGAAATTGAAAAACTAAAGGAACGCAGAGAACAGGAAATTACTGCAAGCCTTGTTAAGCTGAACAACGACATTTTCAAGAGCGAAAAGGGTCTGAGTGAGAATGACCGTGTTTATCTTGTTGTTGCTTCTATTATGGCTACCCTTGGCGATGTGGAGAACAATGTATACCCGCTTACCAAAGCTGATCTGAAATCGTCCAACGAAAGAAATAATACGGACGGCGATATTATGATTCGTAAAATCGAGTCCTTTCTGGATGCCAAAAAGCTCCCTAAAGACAAGAAAGACCTGATTGTGCGAACACTACAAAACACACTGACTACCGACAACATCAACAGAGCAGAAGATGGCGAAAGCCAGTTGAAACGAGTATTTATCAAGATTGTTGACGACCTTGGCGTTTACTACAAAATTGGCTTAAATACAGATTTTACTGGGAAGCTGTTCAACGAAATGTATTCATGGCTTGGCTTCACACAGGATCAGCTCAACGATGTGGTTTTAACACCGCCCTATGTTGCGACCCTTCTGTGCCGCCTCGCAAGAGTAAATAAAGACTCTTTCGTATGGGACTTTGCCACTGGATCGGCAGGTCTGCTGGTAGCAGCCATGAATGAAATGTTGGCTGATGCCAAGAAGAAAATTAAGTCGCCCGAAGAGTTAGCACGCAAGTCAGCGGAAATTAAAGCAAACCAGTTATTGGGTCTGGAATCCTGTCCAATGTTTATATGCTTGCTGTTCTCAACATGATTATGATGGGCGACGGTAGCTCCAATATTTTGAACAAGGACTCTCTGAAATTTGATGGTCATTATGGTTTTGGCAAAACTGATGAGAAGTTCCCGGCAGACGCATTTATTTTGAATCCGCCTTACTCTGCGGAGGGCAACGGAATGATCTTCGTGGAAAAGGCTCTTTCTATGATGGATAAGGGCTATGCTGCTATCATTATTCAGAACTCCGCAGGTTCTGGTAATGCAGTTGAATATAATAAAAGCGTTTTAACGCATTCAACTCTTCTTGCCAGTGTTAGAATGCCTATCGACTTGTTTGTTGGTAAGTCAAGTGTTCAGACACATATCTATGTTTTTAGGATTGGCGAAGCGCATCAAAAAGATGACATTGTAAAATTTATTGATTTCTCCAATGATGGATACACAAGATCTTCAAGAAAGAAGTCAACAAACAATTTAAGAGATACTGATAATGCTAAGGAAAGATACCAAGAGCTCGTCAATTTAGTCCGTTTCGGGAAAAGTAAGATGAGTATCTTCACTGAACAGGACTATTATGAAGGAGTTATTGATCCGGAAAACGGAGCCGATTGGAATCAAACTTCACCTATTGATACAAAACCGACGGTAGAAGATTTTAAGAAAACTGTTAGTGATTACCTTGCTTGGGAAGTATCTACACTTTTGAAGAATCAGCCTTCGGAGAATGAGCGCCTGGGAAAATGACAGCCTCACTTAATGAGAAATTGCGGACAGTTAAGTGGGGCAAATACAAAACAAGTGAATTATTTCAGCCGCAAAAGATTACCAATATGTTATCCAAGGAAGATTTATCAGAAAAATTCAACTTCCCGGCATATTCTTCCGAGTCTACCAATAATGGAATAATTGGATATACTGATTCGCCTGAATTTATATGCGACGATGAACACCCTGTTTTTGTTACATTCGGAGATCACACATGTTCTTTCAATATTGCTACCAAAAGTTTTTCGGTTCTTGATAATGTGAAGGTGTTGTTGCCAAGTATTCATAACATCCGTTGCTTATTGTGGATTATTACAGCTTGGCAAAAGCAAATTCCTAATCTTGGATATGCACGACATTGGAAAATAGCAAAAAACTGCATCGTAGAACTTCCCACCAAAGACGGCGAAATCGACTTTGATTTTATGGAATCATTTGTAGCTGAGCTGGAAATTCAGCGGGTAGCTGAGCTGGAAATTCAGCGGGTAGCTGAGCTATCCGCTTACTTAACAGTAAGCGGATACGACAATTATGAATTGTCGGCTGAAGAGCTTAACGCTCTTCAAAGATTTACTGAGCTCGACGATGATAATTGGGGCACATATACCGTAGGTAATCTTTTTGAAAAAATAGCAACAAAAAAATTGCCGTACAAGGCGAAGGAATTACCCAAGCAGCCCACAGACGATTATGTTCTTCCTTGTCTCACATCAAGTTTCCAAAATCAAGGATTGAACTATTATGCACCCAAAGCCGGAGCAACTGTATTGAACAATGTGATTTCTATTCCTTCTAATAGTGATGTCTACAGAGCATATTATCAGACAAGAGATTTTACTGTTTTGTCCGATGCTTATGCTATTCGCTGGAAATCCAAGGAAATTGAACTCTCCCCGAATCAATATCTGTTCATGGTCATGTGCATTAACAAAGTGACCGACCTGCCGATTTATTCTTATAAGAACAAGCTCGGCGGCTGGAATGTTGTAAAAACCAAAGAGATTAGATTGCCCGAAAAGAATGGCAAAATTGATTTTGCTTTTATGGATACTTTCATATCCGCCATCAAAAAACTGGCAATCAAGGAAGTTGTACTTTATAGTGATCGAAAGATCGCAGCAACAAAAGAATTGGTTTCAAAAAACAATCAACTGAATAGCTAAGCCAAAGGCGATCAACCGTAAAAAGTTGGTCGCCTTGTTTTGTTATTACATAGCAAAGCCGAGCGCCCATGTCAACGGTCGAGATGAACGGGCTTCGCCCGCCGTTGACAAGTTCTCCCGTCTCCGCTGTATGGTAATCAAGGGGGCGACAGCAAAAAGTGCTGCCGCCCCTGTTCATAAAAAAGTTGCAATTACGATACCAAACATCTCCTGTGCAAATATTGACAATCGGTGTCGCTATTTGTATAATGATGTCGTGGAAGTTTGTCCACACATAAAAACTGAATAAGAATGTTCAAACACATTTTGTGAAAGTCGGATTTGTCCGACACGGTATCGGTACACCGGAAGTGCCGAACTGCTCCACCATGCCTTTGGTTCTGCCGGCGGGAGTTGTATAAAGCAGAACTCGACTTTGATTTTTCAGAGCCGATTACATAGAACATCACTTTGAAGCGAGAGCTATGCTCCCGCCGATTTCTGATGTTTTGTGTAATCGGCTCTTTTTGTTTTGTCATTTTTCCAAAACACCGTTCAGTGCCAAATGCGTAAACCTGAAAAATCGGCGAAAACGAAAAGGCTGGGTAGCGTAGAGCAAGATTCTACCATGGGTCCAAATTTCGCCTATCGCTCAATTTGCCCCCCCATGGAATCTTGTTGGGGAGTGCCTTCCCCAAACCCTGCATCTGTTCTGCTTTCGCAGAAGCAACGGCATCCGCCGACCAACCATTTTCACAAATGAAGGAGGAACTGAATGACCAAAACCTACAACACACCGAAACGCACACACATCGTAAAAACCCGTCTGGACGATGAAGAACACGCCGACTTTCTCCGCAGATTGGAGATTTACGACATGAATCAATCGGAGTTTATCCGTGAAGCGATCTCCGGCGCAACCATCAAACCAACCATCGTGGCAACATTGGTCAGTGATGATCTGTTGGCTGCTGTCGGCAAGCTAATTGCTGAGTACGGCAGAATCGGTAATAACCTAAATCAGATTGCCCGACACCTCAATGAATGGCACAGTCCCTATCCCGCCATGGCAAAGGAATTGCAAAATGCCGTCGCTGATCTCGCCATTCTGAAATTTGAAGTGATGAAAAAGGTAGGTGATGCTGTTGGCAACATTCAAGCATATAAGCTCTAAAAATGCCGATTACTCTGCCGCCGAAGCCTATCTCACTTTTGAGCATGATGAGTTCACCATGAAGCCTACTCTGGATGAAAACGGCAGGCTCATTCCAAGACAGGATTACCGCATTTCAACACTGAATTGCGGTGACGAAGATTTTGCGATTGCTTGTCTCCGTGCAAATCTCCGCTACGGCAAAAATCAAAAAAGGGAAGATGTCAAAAGCCATCACTATATCATCAGCTTCGACCCGAAGGATGTTCCTGACCACGGACTGACCGTTGACCGAGCGCAGCAGTTAGGCGAGGAATATTGTAAAAATCATTTTCCCGGACACCAAGCGATTGTCTGTACCCATCCCGACGGACACAACGGCAGCGGCAATGTTCATGTACACATCGTTATCAATTCTCTGCGAATTATGGAAGTTCCGTTCATGCCGTATATGGATAGACCGTGCGACACCCAACCGGGCATGAAACACCGATGCACCAACGCCGCCATGGAGTATTTCCGCTCCGAAGTCATGGAGATGTGCCACGATGCGGGTCTATATCAGATTGATCTGCTGAACGGCAGTAAGACAAGAGTGACCGAGCGTGAGTATTGGGCGAAGAAGAAAGGACAGATTGCGCTGGATGAAGAAAACGCTGTTCTTGCCGAACAGGGTTTGCCGGTCAAACAGACCAAGTTTGAAACGGACAAAGACAATCTCCGTGAAGAAATCCGCATGGCGCTTTCCGATGCAACAAACTTTGAGGACTTCGCAGAAAAACTTCTCCGCCGTGGTATCACCGTCAAGGAGAGCCGAGGGAGATTGTCCTACCTCACGCCTGACAGGACAAGACCTATCACAGCACGAAAGCTGGGTGACGATTTCGATAAAACGGCTGTGTTCGCCGCCTTTGTCAGGAACGCAAAACAGGTTAGAACGAAAACACCCGTTATTCATTCCGTCCCGACCATACAGGACTTTATCAAACAGCAAAACTCTGTCAGCCGTACGGTGGATATGGAAGCGGCGAAAGCCAAGGGCAAAGGTTATGAGTATTGGGCAAAGATACACAACCTCAAAAACGCAAGCCGAGCCCATGTGCTGTATCAAGAAATGGGCTTTGACTCGCTCGAAGCATTGGCTGCCGCCTGTGATGCCGCCCACGAAAAGCTGAGTGATATTCGCACAGAAATGAAATCAGTGGAAGCTACAATCGCAGAAAAGAAAGAGCTTCGTAATCATGTGCTGAACTATCACAAGACCCGATATGTAATCTACGAAATGAAAGCCTGCAAAAATGAGAAAGCTCGCCAGAAATATCGTGATGAACATGACGGCGACTTCATCATTCTTAACGCCGCCAAATGCTACTTTGATTCCAAGGGATTGAAGAAGCTGCCGAGCCATAAGGCGTTGCAGAGTGATGTAGAGCAGCTCATCAAAGAGAAAAACGAGCTTTACAACCAGTACCAGACCGCCAAGGAAGAAGCACAGCGACTTGATACCATTCGCCACAATATCGAGCAGACCCTTGGCAGAAAAATCGAACACAAACAGGAACAGGAGCGTTAATCATTCCCTTCGATTCGTTTTCATTCCCATCCGGCAAGTTCTCAAATTGGGAACTTGCCACCACAAAACAGAAAGGACAATTTTTATATGAACGAAAAGAAAAACAGAAATTACACAGTCAAAGAAAATGGCAACATAGTTGTTCACAACTACTGTGCGGCAGCGTTGCCGAAAATCACCGTGACCATTCACTCCGGTCAGACTACTTACCGCTTTAACGGAAGTTACGATGGAACACGAAGTCTTTCCGGTAAACTGCTCGACCACATGGCAAAAGATAATTAAAAATGCTCAAAAAATATTATAACGAAAGGGTGGATTTATTCACGAATGTGTGATATAATATATACAAGCAATCCTGTATTGGCAGACTGCTCGCCGATTAAGGAGGAACAAGACATGAACAGGCAGTCTGACAAAATTACTGCAATCTACTGTAGGCTGAGTCGTGATGACGAACTTGCAGGAGAGAGCAACAGCATTGTCAATCAAAAGGCGATTCTCAAGAAATACGCAAAAGAACAAGGTTTCCGAAACATCCAGTTTTTTGTGGACGATGGTTACTCCGGTGCTAACTTCAACCGCCCCGATTGGAACCGCATGATCGAACTGGTAAAGGACAACAAGATCGGCGTTATCATTGCAAAGGATATGAGCCGTATCGGAAGAAACTATCTGGAAGTCGGTCTTTACACGGAAATGCTTTTCCCCGAACATGATGTCCGTTTCATCGCCGTGAACAGCGGTGTGGACAGCGCCAATCAACAGGACAATGATTTTACTCCGTTCTTGAATATCATCAACGAGTTCTATGTCAAGGACAGCAGTAAAAAAGTCAAAGCGGTTATGAAGCAGAAAGGTGAATCTGGTGAGTATTTGACCACCAACCCACCCTACGGCTATATGAAAGACCCCGACAATCCAAAGAGACATTGGATTGTGGACGATGAAGCCGCTGCAGTTGTCCGTCAGATCTTCGCATGGTGCATGGCGGGCTTCGGTCCCTCTCAAATCGCGCTCCTGCAAAGACACCCGATAACCCTTACGATTGGGCGCCACGAACCATCACCGGCATACTGGAGAAGCAGGAATACCTTGGTCACATGGTCAACTTCAAAACCCGTAAGCAGTCGTACAAGAGCAAAAAGAAAATCGAAAACCCGCCAGAGCAATGGAAGATTTTCGAGAATACCCATGAAGCCATTATCGACGAAGAAACCTTTACCCGTGTGCAAGAACTTCGCAAGAACAAACGCAGACCCGCCAGAACAGGCAAGACCAATATGTTCTCCGGTCTCGTCCGCTGTGCCGATTGCGGTGAGAAATTGTACTACTGTACCAGCAACAGTTTTGAAACCAGACAAGATCACTTTGTATGCTCCACTTCCCGTAAAAAGGGCAAGGAGGTCTGCGACACTCACTTCATCCGAGCTGTGGTGCTGGAAGAAGGTACACTTCAACACATGAGGTTGGTGATCCAGTGTGTTGCCGATTATGAGGATGCGTTCCGCAGAGCGTTGGGTGCAAAGCGAAGCGAGGAAGCAAAGAAAGACCTTTCTGCCAAAAAGCGAACCCTGCAGAAATCCGAAAATCGTCTGGCTGAACTGGACAGATTGTTCAAGCGTATTTACGAGGATATGGTCAACGGCAAACTGTCCGAAGCTCGCTTTCAGATGTTGTCTGATGATTATGAGCAAGAGCAAGCAGACCTGAGAGTCAAGATTGAAATGCTTGAAAACGAAATACAGAATCAAGAAGATCAAGCGGAGAATGTTGATAGGTTTATCCGACAGGCAAAGAAATACCTGTACTTGGAGAAGCTGACACCCACTATTCTGAACGATATGGTCAATGCCGTATATGTTCATGCACCGGACAAGTCCAGCGGACACCGAGTGCAGGATGTGACAATCAGCTACAACTATATCGGCATACTCCCCGCCAATTTACTCTATGACGTTATGAACGGAAAAGCGGCATGATTACTCATGCCGCTTCCCGAAAACAATATACTGTTTTATTGGACCGCCCCGAAGCGGTCTTTTTTCATCTTAACATCAGGTGCCGAGGTATGCGGCCTTGACCTGCTCGTTTGCGAGAAGCTCTTCGCCGGAGCCGGACATGGTAAGGCGGCCGGTTTCAAGGACATAGCCAATGTGAGCGGTTTTCAACGCCATATTTGCGTTCTGCTCGATTAGAAGAACTGTAACACCGCGCTTGTTGATCTCTTTGATAATGTCAAAGATGCCGCGCACGATGATCGGCGCAAGGCCAAGGGAGGGTTCGTCCATCATAATGACCTTGGGACGGCTCATCAGCGCTCTGCCGACTGCAAGCATCTGCTGCTCGCCGCCGGAGAGCGTACCGCCCTCCTGCCATGAGCGCTCCTTGAGTCTCGGAAACAGATCGTACACCCAGTTTAGGTCATCAGTCAGATCGTCCTTACGCAGATACGCGCCGATCTTCAGGTTTTCAAGAACGGTTAGATCCGGGAATATCTTGCGGCCTTCGGGAACAAGCGTTATGCCCTTTGTGACGATCGAGGTCGGGTCAAGACCCGTAATGTTCTCGCCCTCAAACTCGATAGAGCCGCCGGAGGGCTTCACAAGGCCCGCTATTGTGCGCAGAGTTGAGCTTTTGCCTGCACCGTTTGCGCCGATAAGCGTGACGATCTGCCCTGCCGGGACATCAAAGCTTATGCCCTTGACGGCCTCGATGCCGCCGTAGTTGACCTTAAGGTCATTGATCTTCAGTATTGTTTCACTCATCTTCAACGACCCCCAAATATGCATCGATAACGTGCTGATTGTTCTGAACTTCCTTAGGCGTGCCCTGAGCTATCTCAGAGCCGAAGTCGATGACATAGATATAGTCGGATATCTGCATAACAAGCTCCATGTGATGCTCGATCAGGAACACCGTCAGGTGGTGCTTTTCGCGTATCTCGCGGATAAACTGGGCAAGCTCCAGCGTTTCCTGCGGGTTCATGCCGGCTGCCGGCTCGTCAAGAAGCAGAAGCTTCGGGTCGGCTGCCAGCGCGCGCGCAATTTCAAGGCGGCGCTGAAGTCCGTATGGCAGGCTTGTTGCGATCTCATCCTTGTATTTATCCAGCCCCTGCTCACACAGAAGCTCCATTGTCTCCTCGCGCATACGCTTTTCTTCCTTTGCGTTGCCGCGGAAGGTTGCCGAGAACACGTTCTGCTTTGCGTGCATATGCTTTGCGATAAGCACGTTTTCAAAAACGGTCATGCTCTTCCAAAGCCTTATGTTCTGGAACGTACGGGCTATACCCTGCTGGGTGATCTTATCCGGCGTGTTGGCAACTACCTTGCCGAGATACATGTCGGCGTTCTGACCCTTGTAGTTTTTCTTCATCTTGCCCTGGGGATGATTGCGCACGATGGGCTTGCCCATGAATTCCACAAGGCCGTTTGTCGGCTCGTAAACGCCGGTTATGCAGTTAAACGCCGTGGTCTTGCCGGCGCCGTTAGGGCCGATTAGTGCAACTATTTTGCCCTCGGGAATATCGAGCGAGAGGTTGTTGACGGCAACGACGCCGCCGAACTGCATAGTGACATTTTCAACGTGGAGAACATTTTCACTCATTATGCGGCACCTCCCTCTTTGACCTTTTCGGCCTTTGCGGCCTTTTTAGCCTTTATCTTTTTAATAAGTCCTGCAAAGGACAGCTCCTTGTTGCCCATGATGCCCTTGGAGAAGAACAGGACGATTATCATGATGACGACAGAGAACACGACCATTCTGAAGCCGTCGCGGAAAAAGCTGACTTGTATGTTGCCGAAGGGCAGCGCGCCGGAGTCGAGGAAGCGCAGCCACCACTCGGAGCATGCGATGTACAAAAATGCCGCGATGCAGCTGCCGGACACGGAGCCTATGCCGCCTATAACAACGATGAGCAGTATCTCATAGGTCATTACCGAGGTGAAGGTCGAAGCCTGAACGGCCGTCTGGAACATTGCAAGCAATGCACCGCCCACGCCCGCAAAGAAGGCGGAGATGACAAACGACAGCATCTTGTGCTTAAACAGGTTAATGCCCATTGCTTCTGCCGCAACTTCGTCATCGCGGATGGCCTTGAACGCGCGGCCGTAGGATGAATTAATGAGCAGTACGATGATGATTATGCTTATCATCGCTATCAGGAACGGGAAGGTCGTACTTAATTTGAACACCTGCGAGCCGATCTGCAGCTTCATGTCGCTGAACGCGGTGTACTTACGCAGAAGGTTCGAGCCGTTTGTGATAACGCCGAGACCCTTCCACTGGAAGAAAGCTCTGAGTATCTCGGCAAATCCGAGAGTAGCTATCGCAAGATAGTCGCTCTTGAGTCGGAGAACGGGCAAACCGATCAGCGCCGCAAACACGGCCGCCGCGAGACCTGCGATGATGATGCATATTATCGCGCCGAAGAAGCTTCCGGCATTCACGCCGATCGCATTTCCGAGCATCTCGGGGATCGAGAACTGAATGGCGCCGCCGTCAAAATACTGATAGACGGAAGCGTGAGCTGCCGCGGGGATAGAGAATATCGAGTATGCATATGCGCCTATGAGTATAAAGCCCGCCTGACCGAGCGAAAACAGTCCCGTAAAGCCGTTGAGAAGGTTCATTGACACGCACAAAAGCGAGTAAATTGCGCCCTTTCTGAGTACGGGGATGAGCATCAGCGTGAATTTGTTGGGTTTTACGAAATTATCAAGGGCAAACAGCACGGCATAGAGAATAACAAGGGCCACTATCGTAAGCCACATGCCCTGCCGCTTTACGACTTCGTCAGGAGTTCTGAGGACTTTGGTATTCATTGTTTTGTTCATTACCGTCACCTCACACCTTATCCGTTGCCTTCTCGCCGAAGATGCCGGTGGGCTTGACGAGGAGGACAACTATCAGAAGAACAAACGTGAACGCATCGGAGAACACCGTCCAGTCCTGACCGAAGGACCTGATTATATTCTCGCAGATACCGATTATAAACGCACCGATGACAGCGCCGGGGATAGAGCCGATGCCGCCGAAGACAGCCGCAACGAACGCCTTCAGGCCGGGCATTGCTCCCGATGTGGGGATGACCGATGTGTAGTTTGAAAAATACAGCATAGAGCCGACAGCCGCGAGGAAGCAGCCGATGACAAAGGTAAAGGATATAACCGAATTAATCTTTATACCCATGAGCTGACTGGTTTCGAAATCCTTGGAAACGGCGCGCATTGCCATACCGATCTTGGTGTACTTAATAAGAAGTACAAGCACAATAACAAGCAGTATCGTCAGTATAGGTGTGACAACAGTTACCATCTTGGTCGTCGCGCCCCAGATCTTAACCGACTTTGTCAGAAACGGAATGACCGGATATGAACGCGGCAGACCGCCGGTGAAGTACAGTGCGCAGTTTTGCAGAAGATACGACACGCCTATCGCGGAAATCATGACAGACATACGCGGTGAGGATCTCAGCGGCTTATAAGCAACTCGCTCGATAACGACGCCGAGAACGACAGTAAGAACAAGCACAAGGATTATCGACAGCCACATCGGCAAGCCGCCGGCTATCGCGTAAACCATAATAAGACCTGCTACCATAAAAACATCGCCGTGAGCAAAGTTTATAAGTCTGAGTATGCCGTAAACCATCGTGTAGCCGATGGCTATGAGGGCATACTGACCGCCCACGGATATGCCCGACAGCAGATAACCAAAATTGTTATGTAAAAAATCGATCATCTGAGGACCATCCTATCTCTCTTTCGGGAACGCATAGATCCGCTCCGCATATTTATCCGGAGCAAATTTATGCGCTCCTGCCTTGATTTGCGAGGAATTCAGTGCCGCTTAATAAAACGGCATATGGTGGGGACGCTTTTGCATCCCCACCACACTGTTTTTACAGATTATGTACATTGCCGCTTATCGGCAACACAGCATCAGGAAGCTTTCTGAACCTTAACGAAGTCCCAAGCACCGGTCTCGGTATTGACGGACTTGATGTAAGCGCTGTCACGGTTTGCATCGCCGGTCTCATTAAATTCAATGTGACCGCTTATGCCTTCATAGGTAACGCCGGGAAGAGCTGCCATAACTGCTGCGGGATCTGTCGAGCCTGCCGCCTTGATAGCCTCAAGAGCTACCATGTATGCGTCATAGCCCATGACGGTAACTGCGGAAAGCATGTCGTTGCCGCCGTTGTTTTCAAGATTCTTGGAATCGGCATTGATCCACTCCTTGATGCCCTTTTCAAATTCGGGGTTTGCACCTTCCTGATAGAAGGTGGAAACATAGATGTCGATATCCTTGCCCTTTGCAACCTCAAAGATGGTGTTGGTATCCCATGTATCGGAACCGAGGATGGGGACGTTGACGCCCTGTGCGGTTGCCTGGTCGATGATAAGCTGTGCGTAGGAAATGGAAACGGGAGCAAAGATCGCCTTAACGCCTTCCTTCTTGGCGTTGTTCATGTAAGAGGTGAAGTCAGCGTTCTGGGAGGGGAATACGTCCTCGATGACTTCAATGCCGAGCTCGTTTGCCTTCTCCTTGAAGTAGTTGACAAGACCTGCGCCGTAGTCGTCGCCGTTTTCGCTCAGGCAGTAGACCTTATCGGCGTTAAACTCATCCTTTGCAAGGCTTGCAAGAACGGGACCCTGGAACGGGTCGGTGAAGCAGATGCGGAAGTAGTGGCTGTTGCCCTCGGTGATCTGAGGATTGGTGCAGGTTACGCCCAGTGCGGGTATGCCGGCCTCTTTAAAGGTCTCGGAAGCTGCTATTGCCTGACGTGAACCGTATGTGCCGAGAACTATGGAAACACCCTGTGCAACCAGGTTGGACGCTGCGGAAACAGCCTTGTCGGCCTTGGTTTCGTTATCGGCGTAAACAAGCTCGACCTTGTAGGTCTCGCCGCCGATCTCAACCGTGGGAACCTTGGAGTTTGCATACTGCATACCCAGAACTTCCTGCTTGCCGCCTGCTGCGCTGTCGCCGGTCAGAGGCTCAAACACGCCTATCTTGACGACCTTCTCGCCGCTGTCGCCGCCGTTGCCGCATGCGCACAGCGAGAACACCATGAGCATCGCAAGAACGAGTGCTAAAAACTTCTTCATTGAGTTTTCCTCCTAATAAATTCTTCTCAACTTTCAACTTTCTCCGTGTCCGCGCGACGCGAACATTTGTCTTTATGTTGATAGTGAGCATTATAAACTACGAAAAGCCAAAATGCAACTGTTTTTTGAATATTTTATTAATATTATTATTGCTATGTTTTGAATATGGCGCACTTCAGCCGTTTTCAGCAATGATTTTAGGGCTTGTGCGCCAATCCGAGCCGCCGCGGCGCTCCCCTCGCGCCGCATAGCCGAGAACGTAAAGGTCATGCGCGCCGCTGCCAAGCTCAAAGAGCTTTCTGCAATCATCCCCGCAGTTTTTGACGTCGGCCGGCTTTATTATTATAGGTTTGCGCGCCGTTTGCCGCATATTGTGCAGAAGCTCGCATCCGCGCACAGATGCTGCCAGCACGCGCGCATACGGCGGCGTTTCGTCAGCCATATCGGCGCTTATACCGAGGGCGGCACACATCACCATTCTGCGTATGCGGCTGAGAGCATAGCGCTTACTTTTTCCGGCGGCAAGGATCGCGTCTACAGAGCACTCCTCCTTCGCGGCCTTTGCTACACGGTTATGCAGTCCCTCGCCCGCGTCCGGCAGTCTTTCATACGCTTCATCCGGCAGCATGCGCAGACGCGATATCACGGCGCTCTCGAGGCTTTCCGGCACGACCGGGCCGCGTCCGAGCTTTTCCTCGCGCTTGTAAACGGCGTATGCGCTCTCGGGCAGGACAGCTGCGATATCCCTGCCGCTTATCATCATGCGGCGGATCTCGGCAGCTGACTTGTATCCCTCTCCGGACATCTGGTCATGACCGGAGCCAAAGCGCTGAATTGTGACAGGCTTCATGTTCAGGCCGAGATTGTATACCGCCTTTATATACTCGATCGCAAGGATGTTATTCGGTGTTTCAAGCTGGCTCGACATTTCGCCGAGCCGCTTTGCTACCGCTCTCTGCCGCGCGGCGGCAAATGGTATGCCTGCATCGTTTTGCAGCTCTGCACGGATATCGGCTCCGATGAGCGGATCGATAAGCGTTTCGGCTATCGTTTCGAGTATCTCTATCTCGCCGCACTCGCTGCCGAAGCTCAGGTGCGTGACAACGCCGGTTGCACCCAGGAGTCCGACCGCTCCGCGTGCAAAGCCCTCTGCCGAGGACAGCACCCAAGGCAGGGGAAGCTCGAGCACAAGGTCAACGCCGCTCATAACGGCTGCTTCGGCGCGCGCAAATTTTGAGTACACCGCCGCCTCGCCGCGCTGTATAAAATCGCCCGACATCGCACACACCACAGGGCAGTCCTCACCCATTAGTCTTTTTGTCTCCGCAATATGGTGCAAATGACCATAATGCATGGGATTATACTCTCCTACTATGCCAATTACGCTCAAATCATTCGTTCCTTTCAAAAATTACTTGATTTTTGTGCAGAATGTATTAAAATATGTTAGGTATATTCTTATGATACAATTTTTTTGTGATTTTTACAATAAGAAAGGAATATCGGAATGAAAATTCTTGTAATCAACGCAGGCAGTTCTTCCCTGAAGTACCAGCTCATCGACATGGAGACCGAGTCTGTAATGGCTAAGGGCCTTTGCGAGCGTATCGGCCTCGACGGTCACCTTAAGCACAGCCCCCTGGTAGGCGGCAAGCCCGTATTTGATGAGGATGTTGCAATGCCCACCCACGCAGAGGCAATTGCGGCTGTTATCGACAAGCTCACCAGCGCCGAGTACGGCGTTGTCGCCTCCATGAAGGAGATCGACGCTGTCGGCCACCGCGTCGTTCACGGCGGCGAGAAGTTTGCTTCCTCCGTGCGCATCGACGATGCAGTTATGGAAGCGCTCAAGGAGTGCACTCCCTTCGCTCCCCTGCACAACCCGGCAAACATCATCGGCATCAACGCCTGCCGCGACGTTATGGGCGACGTTCCCATGGTTGCAGTGTTCGACACCGCTTTCCACCAGACCATGCCCGGCAAGGCTTACATGTATGCAGTTCCCTATGAGTACTACAAAAATGACGGCATCCGCCGCTACGGCTTCCACGGCACCTCTCATCGCTATGTTTCCGGCCGCTGCGCAGAGCTGATGGGCAAGCCCATCGAAGAGCTGAAGATCGTCTCCTGCCACATGGGCAACGGCAGCTCCATCGCCGCTATCGACGGCGGCAAGTGCGTTGACACCTCCATGGGCTTCACTCCCCTGGTCGGCCTCCCCATGGGCACACGCTGCGGCGATCTGGACGCAGGCGTTATCCAGTTTATCATGAACAAGTACGGCATCAGCATTGACGAGATGCTCAATATACTCAACAAGAAGTCCGGCGTTCTGGGCGTTTCGGGCGTTTCCTCCGACTTCCGCGATCTTGACAACGCAGCCGCCGAGGGCAACGAGCGCGCACAGCTTGCTCTGGACATGTTCCACTACTGGGTCGCAAAGGTCGCAGGCTCATATGTTGCGGCAATGAACGGCGTTGACGCCATCGTATTCACCGCAGGCGTCGGCGAGAACTCCAAGAGCTCCCGCAAGGCTATTGCAGAGTACTTCGGCTATCTGGGCGTCACCATCGACGACGAGGCAAACTCCAAGCGCGGCGAGGATATCATGATCTCCACCCCCGACTCCAAGGTCAAGGTTTTCGTTATCCCCACCAACGAAGAACTCGTTATCGCACGCGATACCCGCGACATAGTCGGCTAAAAAGGAAAAATTACTGTCGCCTCCGTTATTTGGAGGCGGCAGTTTTTCTATCTTCACAGCAGTGGTGCAATGACTCTCAATACACGGTCAATAAGCTCGCCGAAGAAACTCGTACGGCAGTCCGATAGCTCGATCTTGCGGCATTTTTCTATCGTTGCAAGATCATCATTTCTCAGGTCAATGACCGCCGGGCTGTCATACATGAGCGTTCCGCACTCAAAGTGCAGATACAGACTGCGGTAGTCCATATTTATGGTGCCGACGACGCCGATCTTATCATCGGCAACATAGCTCTTTGCGTGGACAAAGCCGGGCGTGTATTCATAAATCTTCACTCCGGCGCGGATAAGCGAGGCATAGTAAGACCGCGTCAGGCGGTATACCATTTTCTTATCCGGTATTCCCGGGGTAATAAGCCGCACGTCAACGCCGCGCTTTGCCGCAAGGCACAGCGCGTTTTGCAGGCTGCTGTCGATGGCCAGATACGGCGTTGTGATATAAACATAGTCGTTTGCATTGTAGAGAATGTCGGCATACACGTTTTCGCTGGCGTTTTCATCGTCAAGGGGACTGTCGGAAAAGCTGAGGATGTATCCGTCCCCTTCTCCGCCTTTCTCCTCATATTCTGCGGGCACAAAATCTCTGTAGCCGCCCTCTTTTTCCTCGAATGCATTCCACATTTCAAGAAACATGATCGTCAGGTTTTCAACGCCCGGTCCTTTGAACATAAGTCCGGTGTCCTTCCAGTGACCGAAGCGTTCTTTTTTGTTGATATATTCATCGCTTATATTTATGCCGCCGATAAATCCGACCTTTCCGTCGATGACCGTTATTTTGCGGTGATCACGATTATTCATAACAACGCTGACGACGGGCACGAATTTATTGAACACCATCGCCTTTATGCCATAGCTGCGCAATGTCTGACAATAATTAGCCGGAAGATAGTCAGCACAGCCGACATCGTCGTATATAACGCGTACATCAACACCCTGCGCGACCTTGTGCCGCAGCACGTCGAGTACAGAGTCCCACATCTGTCCCGAGTTTATGATAAAATACTCAAGGAAAATGAATTCTTCCGCCTTTTCAAGCTCCGGGATGAGTCTTGCGAACATGTCCTCGCCGACAGGGAAATACTCGGTCTTCGTATCGCGGCAGGCTCTGTAGCCGCTGTAGGACTCAAGATATTTAAAAAGTCCCCTTGCGCCGTCATCGTCGATCTCCTCGACATCCGACGAACGTAAAGTATAGTATCGCTGTGTTTCCTCAAGCTGAACATTGAGTTTATCCCGTATAAACCTTGTCGGGCGCTTGTTGCCGAACAGGACGTACATAAGTCCTCCGAACAGCGGAAGAAGCGCTATAAACAGCACCCAGCTGACCTTATATGACGGATCCATATCGTTTTTAATAACATGCAGAACGGCAACAAGACTCAAAATGCGGAGAACATAGTTCATCACCGGCAGAGCATCGCTGAGCCTGAGCAGCAGCGCAACTATCCACACGATCTGCACAAAAATTATGACCGCCGTTATCGCGGTTCGTGAAAGCAGTTTTTTCAGCACTCGGGTATCCTCATTTCTATAATCTCTATTACATTATATTATCTCATGTTCGTTCGTGTTTTGCAATATCGGCATTAAATTCACCGCAAAAAAGTGAGAAAAACATTGACAATTCAAGGCTGTCGTGATATGCTATTCGAGCCGCATTGAATGGGTCGGAAGTCCGGATGTGTCCGGCACCCATGAGAGCGAGACCTGAAGAAAGGATTGTTAGTTTATGAAGCATGCTATCATCATGACCGGCGGCAAGCAGTACCGCGTGGCAGAGGGCGACGTTATCTTCGTTGAGAAGCTTGACGTTGAAGCCGGCGAGACAGTCAAGTTTGACAAGGTCCTCGCAGTTATCGACGGCGAAAACACCGTTTTCGGCGCTCCTGTTATCGACGGCGCTACCGTTTCCGCAAATGTCGTAAAGAACGGCAAGGGCAAGAAGGTTCGCGTTTACAAGATGAAGCCCAAAAAGGGTTATCGCAGAACGCAGGGTCACAGACAGCCCTACACCAAGGTTCAGATCGAAACCATCAACGCATAATTTTCCCCGCTACTACTGATAATGGAGGTGTAACCTTAATGGCACATAAAAAAGGTATGGGTTCTACCAAGAACGGCCGCGACAGTGAGTCTAAGCGTCTTGGAGCTAAAAGAGCAGACGGTCAGTTCGTCCTGGCCGGCAATATCCTCGTCAGACAGCGCGGAACTAAGATCCATCCCGGCACCAACGTTGGTAAGGGTAAGGATGACACCCTGTTCGCTCTCGTAGACGGCAAGGTAAAGTTCGAGCGCAAGGATAAGGATCGCAAGCAGGTTTCTGTTTACGAAGAGATCGCTCAGTAAATTAACATGACGATGCCGGACGAAAATCGTCCGGCATTTCATTTAATGCCATATTGCTTCGGGCAGCCGTATCGGTTTGAAGAAGCCGCATTAGATGAATATTATTTTTGAATTTTGCGAGGTGAAATATGGCTACCTCTTTTGTTGATAAAGCACGAATAACGATAAAGGCCGGCAACGGCGGCAACGGCGCGGTCGCGTTCCATCGCGAAAAGTATGTTGCGGCCGGCGGTCCCGACGGCGGCGACGGCGGCCGCGGCGGCGATATCGTTTTCGTCGTTGACGATAACATGTCCACACTGATGGACTTCAGATACAAGCGCAAGTACGTTGCCGGAAACGGCGCGGACGGTCAGGGCAAGCGCTGCTCGGGTAAGGACGGCGACAGTCTGTATATCCGCGTTCCGCGCGGCACCCTCGTGCGCGATACCGAGACCGGCGGCATAATGCACGACATGTCGGACGGCAAGGACTTTGTCGCGGCTCGCGGCGGCAAGGGCGGCTGGGGCAACAAGCATTTTGCCACTCCGACAAGGCAGGTCCCCCGTTTTGCAAAGCCGGGTCTCCCCGGCGAGGCGCACGATATAACGCTTGAGCTTAAGCTTCTTGCCGATGTTGGTCTCGTCGGCTTCCCGAACGTCGGCAAATCCACCCTGCTCTCGGTTGTCAGCAAGGCGCACCCGAAGATCGCAAACTACCACTTTACAACACTGTTCCCGAACCTCGGCGTTGTGTACGTCGATGAGGGACGCTCGTTTGTAATGGCCGATATACCCGGAATAATCGAGGGCGCTTCCGAGGGCGCCGGTCTCGGCCACGATTTTCTGCGCCACATCGACCGCTGCCGTCTGCTGATACATCTTGTTGACGTTTCAGGCTCCGAGGGGCGCGATCCCGTTGCGGATTTCGACGCCATAAACGCGGAGCTTAAGGAATACTCCGCCGAGCTTTCCGAGCGCAAGCAGATAGTTGCCGCAAACAAGTGCGACCTCTGCGGCGACGACCGCGAGAATATCGAGCGGCTCAAGGCGCATGTTGAGGCTCTCGGCTATGAGTTTTTCGAGATGAGCGCCGCAACTCACAGCGGAACGCACGAGCTTGTGAATATGGCCTCCGAGATGCTCAGCGAGCTTCCCCCGGTCATTCGCTTCGAGGCCGACTATGTACCGCCCGAACCCGTGATCGACACGTCCGAGGATCTTACGATCGAAAAGTATGACGACGTGTGGGTCGTCGAGGGCGGCTGGCTCCAGCGCCTTATGTCTTCCGTCAACTTCTCGGACAACGAGAGCATGATGTACTTCGACCGCGTCCTGCGCGATAACGGAGTTTATCAGCGCATGGAGGATATGGGTATTCAGGACGGTGACACAGTTAGCATCTATAATCTTGAGTTTGAATACCGCGACTGACGTCATATTTTAATAATGTAGAAAACGATGCCTGCAAAATGCAGGCATCGCTTTTTCTTTTGCTCTCTTCGGATTACTTAAGGCCGTTTTCGTATGCCTGAATCATCTTCTTGACCATCTGGCCGCCGACGGAGCCGGCCTGGCGGGCGGTGATATCGCCGTTATAGCCGTTCTTGAGATTTACGCCGACCTCGTTTGCAGCTTCCATTTTGAACTTCTCCATTGCCTCGCGTGCAGCAGGGACAACAAGATGATTGCTGGAATTGTTAGACATAGCTTTTACATCTCCTTTTCTGTATTGGGTACGGTTTCTTGACCCGTTACTTATCATTGCCGCAATGCGCCGTTATATTCCCGCTCGGAGCATGTAATTCCTGCTAAAATCTTTGTACATACAAGATGTTGTGTCGTGATTTTTACTGACCACAATCATGCAAAAATTTTATGTATTTATGTGGTTATGTCTACTTGACAATTATTTTAATTACTTGTACAATACCCTTGTATCTAAATCGTTACCGTTTTGTAATCGACAATTTGCAGCCGTTTTCGGCTCATCTTCGTATTATACTACTCTTAAGTTTGACAGGAGTATTGTCCGATATGCGTAATATTTTCAGGATTTTCAAACATGATCTGAGGGCGCTTTATAAGAACTTCTTCGCCTTCCTCATCATCCTGGCGATCCTTATACTGCCGGCCCTGTACGCATGGTTCAACATCTATGCGTTCTGGGATCCGTATGGGAAAACCAAGGATGTTTCCATAGCCGTTGTTTCAAACGATAAGGACTATATGGATTCCGACGGCAACATCGTAAACATGGGCAAAGCTCTTATTGAAGAGATCAAGGATGACGAAAACTTCGGATTTGTGTTCCTCGACGACGCCGATAAGGCGGTCAAGGATCTCTATGCAGGCAAATATTACGCAGCAATTATCATCGAGCCCGACTTTACATATAATATGTACAACTTCCTGACTACGGATATGTACAACCCCACGATCAAGTTCTATCAGAACGAAAAGACCAACGCCGTTGCCGTCAAGGTCGTCGAGGCCGCCGGCGATAAGGTCAAGAAGATCGTAAACGAAAAGTACATTTCCACGGTCGTCGAAACGCTGTTTGACAAGCTCAACTCCTTCTCCTCCGACGTGCAGGGCAGCTCCTCTGCCGAGATGCTCAAGAACACGCTCAAGAAGATAAACGATAATCTCATAAGCTACAGCGGCACCATCGATCAGTTTATTTCCGCGAATAACTCGCTTATCGACACTCTCCAGCGCACGAATAACACTCTGAACTATTCAATTTACCTCATCGGCAACGAGAGAGTGAACATTTCAAAGCAGATAGTATATATCGAAGACACAAAGAAGGATCTTGCGCTTATAAACGACGAGGTCAACCGCATGCTCACCGAGCTGCAGGACTCTGTCAACGAGGCAATATACAAGCTCGACAGGCTCTATAACGGCGGCACCGAGGATGCGGAAGCCGCAAAGGCGGCTCTTGCGGAGCTTGAAGCTCAGTACAAGGAGCTTATCGACTACCTCACCCACTCGGGTCTTACAAACACAGAGGTCGAGGACGCACTCACTGCGCTCAACAAGCTCACCGACAAGATCACTCAGCTGCGCGATAAGCTTGGCCTCAACGGCGGCCTCACCGACGCACAGCAGACAAGAGTTCTCGCGGCGCACAACAAGAGCGCTATCGAAGCCGTGAAAACCGACTATGAGACCGTCGCCGTTCCGGCAGTTTACAAGGCCGTCACCGGCTATGACTACGAGGATCTCAACGACGCGACGCAGACTCAGCAGTCGATGGAGTCGCTCGTCGGCTTCATGAAGGAAGACACCAACGAGCGCATCCAGAGCATTCAGGCAAACCTCTCCAAGGCACAGAGCACCTCCGATCCCGAGGTGCGCCAGGAGGCACTCCTCGCCGCGCAGAGCGACACCAGAGTCGTTGAGCAGGAGATCACCGCACTCGGCGCAACGGCCGAGGCTGTAGGAACCGCAAGCGGAAGCGACACCTCCGGCGTTACCGGCGCCATTGACAGCGCGCAGAGCGACGCAAAGGACGCCGGCGCTATCCTCGACGATATTCTCAGCGGCAACCGCGACATCGACCTTATTCGCGATCTGCAGCTTATAAGCGACGCTCTCGGCACCGTCCGCGTTACCCTCACCGAGAACGTTTACCCCATGCTCGACACGATGCTCAACAATCTTCAGGACAGTCTGGGCGAGGTATCCGCTCTGCTGCTTGACCTCAACGGCATTCTCGGCAAGACAACGCCCATCGTCAAAGAGCTTGGCAACACCTTCGGCGCAGTCAACAACGCTCTTATTCAGGTCAAGGATCTGATCACCTCCTACAGCGGCAGGATCGATGATTTCATCGAGATGCTCGACGGCAACCCCGAAAACGGCACGCTTCAGAACGTATTCGACTTCCTGAACGTCGATCCCGAGAGCATCGGCTCGTTCCTCTCAAGCCCCGTTTCCATGGTATCGAAGTCCGTATACCCCGTTGAGTCCTACGGCGCGGCAATGACGCCGTTCTACTCCATGCTCGCTATCTGGGTCGGCTGCGTCATACTCAACGCGATACTCAAGTGCGACGCGCCCATCCCCGTTCCCGAGGCCACCGAAAAGCAGCGCTTCTTCGGACGTTACCTGCTGTTCTTCGTGCTCAGCCAGATTCAGACGCTTATAACCATGCTCGGCAACCTCATCATTCTGGGCGTTGACTGTGTGCATCCCGGTCTGCTTCTGCTGTCGGGCGTATTCACCTCGATGGCGTGCTCGATGCTGGCATACGCCTTTGCCGTTGCCTTCGGCAACATCGGCAGAGCGCTGATCGTCGTCATACTTATCATTCAGATAGCCGGCTCCGGCGGCTCATACCCCATCGAGCTGCTGCCAAACTTCTTCCAGCAGGTCTACCTGTTCTTCCCCTTCCCCTACGCGATAAATGCAATGCGCGAGGCTATAGCCGGTCTGTATCAGAATCAGTATCTGATATACATATTGCAGCTTATGCTGTTCTTCGTTATCGGCCTGCTCATCGGCATATTCGCAAAGCGCCCTCTTGGCGGCATAAACAAGTACATGAACGAACAGCTTGACAAGACGGAAATGATGTAAAAACTACAGGAGCAATCATTATGGATACTCAGTACGAAAAAAAGTATAACGAGCTGATGGCGTGCCTGCGGCAGATGCACGACAACAACGTCAGACGCATGAAAATGGCGCTGCGCAGTCTGCTGATCGTTCCGACAATCTTCCTCGTGATGCTGTTTTTCACCAACAGCTCAAAAACGATCTTCCTCGTTTTGTGGATAGTCTCAATGTTTATCATAGCCGCAATCCTCATCGTTATTGAGTATCAGGACTATACGCTAAGAAAAATGATAACACGGGTCGAACAAAGCGGCAGCGAACAGCCGAAGATCGCCGAAAGCGCCGCCGGCTCCGATCCGAGAGCCGAGGCGATACGCGAGTCAATACGCAGCCGCTCGCCGGAAAACGACGATAAAGCCGGAAGCTTCGAGTATGACAACTATGAAGAAGCACCGACCGGCAAGGACGAATAACACTCTACGAAAGCTGAGTAATGCGATGAACAAATTAAAAGACAAAACTTCAAACGTCTTAGCCATCATCCGTTCGGATATTAAGCGTCTGAGTAAGAGCGTTGTTGCGATCGTCTGCGTCTTCGGTCTGGCTCTGATCCCGTGCCTGTATGCATGGTTCAACATCATCTCGAACTGGGATCCGTACACCCCAGATTCGACGAAGAACCTCACCATCGCCGTTGCGAGCGAGGACGAGGGCACCACGTTCGTGGGGCTTGACCTCAATGTCGGCAACATCATTATAGAAAAGCTCAAAGGCAACAACCAGATCAACTGGCAGTTTGTCGATTCCGAGCAGGCGGTGCAGGACGGCCTGTACAGCGGCGATTACTACGCCGGTCTCGTCATCCCGGCCGATTTCAGTGATTCTCTGCTCGGCTTTACCGACGGCGAGTTTGAAACGCCCGAGATCATCTACTACGATAACCAGAAGATGAACGCCGTTGCTTCCCGTGTTACCGACCGCGCTCAGAGCATCGTCAAGAACGAGGTAAACAGCATTTTCCTCGCCTCCATCGTTGACGAGCTTTCAAACTTCACCTCAGTGTTCTCCGGCATCGGCAGCGACGCTTCCCTGTCGCTGGACGGTCTGGACGAGCAGCTTGAGGATATAAAAACCGACCTGCGCACCTATGTTTCCATCATGGACTCCATGGCAGCGGTCACGCAGTCGGCGCTGAACGTAACGACGATGACCAGCAATCTCCTGCCCGACGTCGTGAATATGCTCAACAACAGCCGCAAGAGCATATCCAACATGCAGGATCGCCTCGCGACCAGCAAGGAGGATGTCATCTACTCGGCCGACGCCATAAGAAACAGCTCCGAGCAGCTACGCAACACCATCGAACGCCTTGACGAGGCGACCGGCGGCGACCCGGCCGGTGCCGGCAGCTCGTATATCGATTGGGACGCGCTCTACGGCGAGGGCGGCATAAACGAATACGAGGGCGAGATCCTTGACGATCTGTACTACGACGTAAACAAACAGCTGCACGAAAGCGTCATCCGCTTTGACGATATTCTTCAGCAGACCAATATTGACAGCAACCTCATAAACTCCATGACCACGCTCCAGTCGTCGCTGGATAACCTCGATTCACTTATCGCGCAGATCCAAGGCGACGTCAACAGTCAGGCGCTCACGCTGCAGCAGTTCACCTCTGCCCTCGGCTCCTGCACGCAGAGCATAAACGGCACTCGCGAGGTCATGAACACCATGCTCGAACTTGTCACGAACGTTCAGGCAAACGTTAACGAGCTGCGCTCGTCCGAGAGTGTTTCAAATATCCTCGACCTCATGCAAAACGACGTCAGCAGCCTTGTTGAATACCTCTCCTCCCCGGCTAACCTCGAGGTCGTCAGGGTATACGCGCTCGAAAACTTCGGCTCCGGCATGGCACCGTTCTACACCGTTCTGGCCATCTGGGCAAGCGCGCTGCTGAGCGTCAGCCTCATGCATCCGCACATCAAGCGCCGTTCGGAATTCCCCACGCTCACGACCACGGAAGCCTACTTCGGCCGATACTTCGTTTTCTTCGCGATCGGCCAGCTCACGGCGCTCATAACCGTGCTCGGCAACCTCTTCTACATCGGCATCCAGTGCTATAACCCGTTCCTGTTCTGGCTTGCCGCGGCGCTCGCGAGCCTTGTCGCGACGCTTGTAAACTACGGCTTCGTGTTCGCATTCGGCAATGTCGGCGAGGCGTTCTCGATCATCGTACTGGTCATTCAGGTCGCAGGCTCCGGCGGCACCTACCCCGTCGAGATGCTGCCGAAGTTCTTCCAGGTGCTTTACGGTGTGATGCCGTTTAAGTATTCGATGAACGCAATGCGCGAAACTATCGCAGGCAGCTACAACGGCACCTATTTCAAATGTATCCTCGTTCTGCTGCTCATGGCGGCTATCGCGATCCCGGCAGGCATCCTGCTGCACACGGCCTTCAAGCCATTCCTGAAGCGCTTCAACGAGAGCAAGGCAAAAACCGCCGGTCTCATGCACAGCTGATAAACATTGAAATTTGATAAGAAAACGCACCGCACGAATTTCGTGCGGTGCGTTTGTATTCTTTGCGCTTACTGTGCTCTGTACAGGAATGTTACGACCTGGCCGCGAGTGCAGGTAGCGTTCGGGGAGAAATGCGTTGCGTCCGTGCCCTTCGTTATACCGTTTGCCACTGCCCATTTGACGGCCTCGTAGCAATATGAGCCGGGCGCTACGTCAACAAATCCGACGTTTCCGCCGACTGCCGGTTCACCTTCGGCGCGATACATGAACGTTACCACCTGACCGCGTGTGCAGGTCGCGTTCGGCGAGAAGTGCGTTGCGTCGGTTCCCTTGGTTATGCCGTTTGCGACTGCCCATTTGACGGCCTCGTAGCAGTAAGAGCCGGGCGCCACGTCAACAAATCCGACGTTTCCGCCGACGGTCGGCTCACCGGCGGCGCGCCAGAGGAAGGTCACAACCTGGCCGCGCGTGCAGCCTGCGTTCGGCGAAAAATGCGTCGCGTCCGTACCCTTTGTTATGCCGTTTGCCACCGCCCACTGCACCGCGTCGGCGCAATACGAGTCCCTCTTCACATCCGTAAACGCATCGAGTACATCAATGCCGCAGCGTATGCATTTGCCATCAACAAACTCATGGCCGAGGGCAGGAGTGTAGGTATCTTTATATGCGGAAGTGTCACAGGTGCATCCATGCAGCGTATACCCTTTTTCGGTGCATGTAGGTTCAATGATCTTATCACCCGTATCATGAATGTGGATCATATTAAACTCAAAGCTATACACATATTTTTCGCCATCGGCAACTACATAAAGCTCGGCCGTCATCAGGGTCTTTCCCCTATACGGCACGGTGTAATCGATCTTAATCCGCGATGATGATATGTTCACATCATCCTTAGCAGAATAAGTGAGTTTCCCGGTGCTGTTATAAAGGTCAATGCCGGTCTTTGTGATATTAACGCTCTTGCCGAACACTGCCGCAAAAGAAAACCGGGCATGTTCATAGTCAACGGCGCTCATTACATACTGTTCCCATGCAGGTTCATTATTTTCAGCCGCAAGGGCGCTCATTGGTGCTATGCTCATAACCATTACCAGCACGAGCAGCCAGCTTAATAATCTCTTTTTCATATTTCCTCCGTATTTTTCCTTATACATCAGCAAGTACAGCTTGCTTTAACTGATGCCGTCACTTGTAATAATAAGTAGTATTCTTAATAATATCAAGCGGTTAATATTCATTCGTCATAATTGCCATTTACGTTCTTGCTATTTTGTGCGTTTTTTACAACTTCTTTTTTCAACTTTTTTCGCAAAGCTATTGACAAATGCAAAACGCAGACTTATAATGCTACCAACCTACTAAGTTAGTGGTATTTATTTTGAATCGAGGTAATCAATATGGCAGCATATATTGTCTTCCGATGTCGGACCCTTGAAAGTATCTGATCCACATAACAAAAAGAATCATAAAAAACATTTTACTATTTAATTTTAAGGAGATAATATCATGTCTAAAATATACACTTCCGCCGATCAGCTTATTGGTTCCACTCCTCTGCTTGAGCTTACCCACATTGAAAAGAAGCACGACCTGAAAGCCAAGATACTCGCAAAGCTTGAGTACTTCAACCCGGCCGGCTCCGTTAAGGACAGGATCGCAAAGGCAATGATCGACGACGCAGAGGCCAAGGGGCTTCTCAATGCCGATTCCGTTATCATTGAGCCGACCAGCGGCAATACCGGCATCGGTCTTGCATCCGTAGCTGCGGCAAGAGGCTATCGCATAATCATAGTAATGCCCGAGACCATGAGCGTTGAGCGTCGCCAGCTTATGAAGGCATACGGCGCAGAGCTTGTGCTCACCGAGGGTGCAAAGGGCATGAAGGGCGCCATCGCGAAGGCCGATGAGCTTGCAAAGGAGATCCCCAACAGCTTCATCCCCGGCCAGTTTGTAAACGCCGCAAACCCGAAAGCACATTTTGAGACCACCGGTCCCGAGATCTTCGCAGACACCGACGGCAATGTTGACATCTTCGTTGCCGGCGTAGGCACAGGCGGCACCGTGACCGGCGTCGGCCAGTATCTCAAGTCCAAGAAGCCCGATGTCAAAGTCGTTGCAGTCGAGCCGAAAAGCTCCGCAGTTCTCTCCACAGGCGTTGCAGGCTCGCACAAGATACAGGGCATCGGCGCTGGCTTTGTTCCCGACGTTTTGGATACCAAGATCTATGACGAAATAATCCCCGTCGAAAACGACGACGCATTCACAACCGGCAAGGAGATCGGCAAGAGCGAAGGCGTTCTGGTCGGTATTTCCTCCGGCGCTGCCGTATGGGCTGCCATCGAGCTTGCAAAGCGTCCCGAGAACGAGGGCAAGACGATCGTTGTTCTTCTCCCCGATACCGGCGACCGCTATCTTTCCACCCCGCTGTTTGCCGACTAATTATCACAAATAGCACAGGAGGCTTTTCCCATGATTCCGAACAAAGAACAGGCTCTTGAGCTGCTCAAAAAAATATAACTCCGATCCTTTCCATATAAAGCACGGACTTATAGTTTCCGGTGTTATGGAACACTTCGCAAAGGAGCTTGACTATGCGGACGAGGCAGATTTCTGGGGCGTTGTCGGTCTGCTGCACGACCTTGATTTTGAGCAGTATCCGGATCAGCACTGCATTAAAAGCCAAGAGCTGATGCGCGAAGAGGGACTTGACGAGTCAATAATCCATGCAACGGCAAGCCACGGCTATGCGATCACGGTCGATATAAAACCCGAGCATCTTATGGAAAAGGTCCTGTATGCTACGGATGAGCTCACAGGTCTCATAGGCGCTGTTGCCATCATGCGCCCGTCAAAGAGCGTGGACGATCTGGAGCTCAAATCCGTTAAGAAGAAATACAAAAGCGCAAACTTTGCGGCCGGCTGCTCGCGCGAGGTCATCGAGCGTGGCGCGGATATGCTCGGTTGGAGCCTTGACGAGCTGATAAGCCGAACCATACTTGCGATGCGCGCGACCCCTGCAGCAACATGGGCGGAATGATGAAAGTATTGATAGCAATGAGCGGCGGCGTTGATTCCAGCGTCGCCGCAAAGCTTTTGTGCGACGAGGGATACGAGTGCATCGGCTGTACAATGAAGCTATACGATAACTGCGACGCCGGTCTGCCGCGAGGCCGTACATGCTGTAGTCTCGACGATGTTGAGGATGCACGCAGCGTCGCTTTCTCGCTAGGAATGCGCTACTATGTATTCAACTTCAAGGACGATTTTCGCGAAAAGGTCATCAAAAAATTTGCCTCCGGTTATCTCCGGGGGCAAACGCCAAATCCGTGCATCGACTGCAATCGGTATATGAAATTCGATAAGCTGTTTGAGCGTGCAAAGCTTCTCGGCTGCGACAAAATTGCCACCGGCCACTATGCGCGCATTGAGTTTGACGGCAGAAAGTATCAGCTCAAAAAGGCGCTGGATAAATCAAAAGATCAGAGCTATGTTCTATACATGCTCACTCAGGAGCAGCTTGCGCACACACTCTTCCCTCTCGGTTCTCTGCACAAGACCGACACGCGAGCTATCGCCGACACAGCCGGGCTTTCAAGCGCACATAAGCCGGACAGTCAGGATATCTGCTTTGTCCCCGATGGCGACTACGCCGCCGCAATAGAGCGGCTGGCAGGCATCAAAGCGCCGTGCGGCAATTTCATCGACGCTTCCGGCAAGGTTATCGGCACTCACCGCGGCATAACGCATTATACCGTCGGGCAGCACCGTGGCCTCGGTTTGTCACTCCCCGAGCGCAGGTATGTGTGCAGCATCGACGCCGAAAACAGCACGGTTACGCTTGGCGGCAGCGACGAGCTGTACTCGTCCACAGCCGAGGTTCGCGGCTTCAACTGGATCAGCGGCGAGACTCCGGCCGAACCGATCCGCTGCACCGCAAAGATCCGCTATCGGCAACCCGAGCAGCCCGCAACGGCGATTGCCCACTCTGACGGCAGCGTAACGCTGCATTTTGACGCGCCGCAGCGTGCTGTAACCCCCGGCCAGGCCGCCGTTTTATACGACGGTGACACCGTACTCGGCGGCGGAGAGATCGTCAGATGACGTAATCTCCGCCGCGCTGCGCGTTCATAAGGTCAGCAAGCGTTATTCCGGAAAAATATTCACGGGTCAGATCGTAGTATCCCTGCCAGACCGACAGTGTGCGGCATTCGGCCGCGCGGTGGCAGACCGGTGCGTTATCCTGAAGGCAGGAAACGGGCGCGAGATCGCCCTCCGCAAGCTTTAGTATCTCCCACAAAGTAAACTGCTCCGGCGGCCTTGTGAGCCTGTAGCCGCCACCGATGCCGTGAACGCTGTCAATAAGCCCGGAAGACTTGAGTGACGGCATGATCTTCTCAATGTATTTTAGAGATATCTCCTGTCGGGCGGCGACCTCCTTCATGGGAATGTAGCTGCCGTTGTTGTGCTCGGCAAGGTCGAGCAGTATGCGTATTGCATAGCGTCCTTTAGTTGATATCATATATTTCACCTCGTGATCATTATACCACCAATCCCGTAGGTAAATCAACATTTTTTGCGTGCAAAAAAGGCAGCCAAAAGGCTGCCTTTTAATGCTTATGCAGTTTGCGATACGCCCTATCGGATCGTACCCATTGCAGTGCATCGGCCAAAGGACATTCGTCCTATTGAACGCGAGGCACTAAAACTCAGTACAATGTCTATTGTCGAGATACCGCAGTAAAGACTATTTTAAGCCTTATTTTGCCTTGGCAAGACCCTTCTGGCGAGCATACTCTGCTGCGCCGAGTGCGCCCATCAGCTGCGGGTCGGTCTTCAGGTTTACGACCTTCAGCTTCAGCACGTGCTCGATCGCCTGCTTCAGGCCGTCGTTCTTTGCGCAGCCGCCGGTCAGGGTGATGCTGTCGGTCGCGCCGGCTTTCTTGGCCATGACGAAGCAGCGCTTTGCAACTGCCATCTCGATGCCTGCCGCGATCTCGTCCATGGGCTTTCCCTCGCCGACCAGAGTGATGACCTCAGACTCTGCGAAAACGGTGCACTGTGCGGTGATGGGGATGACGTTCTTTGCGGTCAGTGCCAGCTTCGAGAACTCGGGAAGGCTCATCTCGAAGGAGCGTGCCATTGCCTCGAAGAAGCGGCCGGTACCTGCTGCGCACTTATCGTTCATTGCAAAGTTCTTTACGGTGCCGTCGGTGTCAACGGAGATGCCCTTGACGTCCTGGCCGCCGATGTCGATGATCGCCTTGACGGAAGGATCGGTGACGTGTACGCCCATTGCGTGGCAGCTTATCTCGGAGATGTTCTCATCCGCGAACGGAACCTTGTTGCGGCCGTAGCCGGTACCGATAAGATACTCAAGATCCTTAGAGCTCTTCAGGCCGGCCTTTTCGCAGACCTCTGCCATCTCTTTATCGTGGTATCTGCTACCATCTTGCCGTTCTCATCGAGAATAACTGCCTTTGTGTAGGTCGAGCCTACGTCACAACCGCCAAAATATTTCATTAGTGTTGCCTCCAATAAATATTTAATTAACTATTATAGTCGTTGTTATGCCAACCCCCCGTTATCGGGGAGTCGGCAATGGTTTTACTTGTTGCTAAGATCAGGCTTCGTCGTACTTGTAGTCGGGGAACTTATCCATGTCGTACGGTGTCTTGAGCATATCCTTGCGCTCCATATTGTCGTAGTGATTCTTCAGGAAGGGCTCAACTACGTTGAACAGAAGCTTACCGTCGAGATCAAAGAAAAATACTGCGAACAATGCTGCATAGCCGATGCCGCCGAGGCAAAGTGCTTTCTTTACAAACTTTTTCATATTCTCTGCTCCTCCCTATTACCATGTCATGTCGTCGTCGAGCTCGAGGAGAGAAGGATCCAGAGGCTCTTCGTGCATAACTGTGGTCATGTAGTCGTTTATGAGACGACGGATCTCGGCACGGGAAACAGTGCGGCTGTCGGGCAGTGCGTGAGGAATCCAGAATGCGGGGATATTCCTGTCGCGGAACTCATCCTCGAACAGGCCGTGGACGCCCTGCATACCCTTGCACTGGAGCTGATCGTACATTGCGACCATGTCGCAGTTGAAACGCTCCATGTAATCCCACAGCTCAAAGATATGGTGCATGCCGCCGACTGCCATACGGCGCATCGGAGCCCACATGTGGTACTGTGCGACATCCTCGAGCATGTTCTCGTAGCTGTCGGTGCGGATGGTCATATCGAACATGAGAGAGTCCATGTTAATGACAACATTCAGACCCCAGGTATTGTATGCCCAAGTGCACCAGTTGGAGTAGTACAGAGGTGCGCAGGACCATGCGATGACTCTGTGGCGAGTGTTGGGGAAGGTATTTGTCTTATTGCGGACGGCGCGCTCCATAATTTTACGGACATGGCCGTCTACCTCGTGCCAGATAGGAAGATCGCCCATCTGGGACTGATAGATGCGGTACAGTGCCTGTGCAACGCCGTTGATGGGGTAGGAATTGGTCTTTGCAGCAACCTCCCACTTCTCCCACTCGAACTTCATAAGCTCATTCTGACGCTCAATGTACTCGCACATGAGGTCAAAGTTCATGGGAACACCAGTCTGGTCTTCGATGAACTTCCAGCACTTCTCGATATCCTTCTGGACAAACTTGTTTGCGAGGGGATCGTCAAATATCATGGGCATCTGCAGAGCAAACAAAGGCTTGTCGTTGAACCAGTCCTGAAGAATAGCAGTACCGACGGAGCCGTCGCAGGCCTCGTTGCAGGTTATCATGAACGGACTGTAGTCAGGAATATCGTCAAGGACGTAGAGGCCGGACTCAGCCTGGCACATCGGGCAGGGGTCGCCGGGCAGGCCGATGGACTGAACTGCGTCGATGTAGTTGTGGACGGTGTGAGAGTTAACGTGGCAGGTTACGAAGTACGGGATCATTTCCAGAGCAACTGCCTTAAACTTGTCGCGCCAGCCGTAGAACATACCGCCCCATACGGTTTCCTTCATTGCCATGGTGTGATACCATGCATCGTTCTTCTTTCCGCCGTGGAGTCTGGTATCGGCATTGAACATTGCCATGAACTGATAGATGGTCGCGTTGACCATTGCGCGATAATGCCATGCGGAGCCGCGCAGAGCCTCGCCGCGCATGCCTTCCATGCCGCGGTCAAACCAGTGCAGAACGGGCAGATAGGTCTGGCCTACCCAACGGTAGCGCCATACGCCCTTTGCAAAGTTGATAAGGCCGCCGTACTTCATTACGTCCATTACCATGTGGATGTAGTTGTACAGCCAAATATAATTGAAGTAGTAGAAGGTGTCCTTTACGCCGCGCCACTCTCTATGCTTGTAAATACCGGTCTTCGGGAGGTAATTTTCACCGAGGCGGCGACCGCCTTCTTCTGCGGTATGGGGCTTGCCATACCAAAAATCCTTTAATGCTTTCTTAAAATCCATAATTACTTGCCCTCCTGAATCTTCTTGATCTCGACAGATTCAACGAATGCCTGGAAGCGGGTACGGAGCTGACCGGATGCGGTGTTTATGTACTCCTTCTCGATCGAGCATACGGGGAGACCGAAGTCGCGCTTGAGGACGACAGTGTCAACAACGCGCTCATAGCTCCAATACTCGCAGAACTTGTTGGAGCAAACAATGATGCCGTCTGCGTTGTATTCCTTGACGAGGTCTGCCAGACGCTGCTTTCTTGCACGCATTTCATCCTGAGGCATGAAGCGCGGACAGTTGGAGGTCTTGAGGTAGTGCTTTGCGATAGCATAGAGGGGATCCTCGCCCTTCTCTACAACTATCGGCTGACGGGACTCGACTGCACCGTAGCAGTAACGGTCGCAAACGACCTCTGCGCCGCAGCTTTCAACAAGCTTGGTGAAGTCGGGGTCATCGTTCTCGCTTCCCGCGAGCACTACCTTGCAGCGGAACGGCCACTTTGCGTCGGGCTTACGGGTCTTCATTTCCTTCGCTGTCTCGCGCAGGTAGGGAAGGATGAGATACTTCGGGCATACCAGCGATACGAGCTGGATGACATGGAACTCATAGCCGGTGATGGTCGGATTATCAAGCTTGCGGTAATCGCCTATCTCGTTTATGAGCTTGCAGACCTCATTGTGCTGCTTGATGGCTTCCTTGAGCGCCTTATCGGAAACATCGATTCCGAGATTGTCATGCAGTGTGGTCAGAACATGAGCCCTGAGCTGATCGCGGAAGTATTCATAGTCGTTCTCGGTGTTTTTAAAGGGAACGTCGGTGAACTCGCAGAAGAACTTGTCGTTCTGGATGACGTTCATGTCCTTGACGGAGTCAAGATGCTTGGGCTTAATGTGCTCCTGGAAGCGGCAGGTGACGGTGCAGGTCTCGGTCGCCATCTGTGCGTCGAGGAAATTGAAGCCGCCTTCGAGTGCGCGCTCGAAAAGGCTGCGGCCATAGTGACATACGCGGGCGGACATGTAGTAAGTCGCGATGTCGGGTGAGCTGCAGCGCGGTGCTCTCAGACGAACGGAGAAGCAGCCGGGCAGGTCGAGAAGTACTTCGGGCATGAAGTAGCAGGTATAGCCGATGGCGAATTTGCCCTCTGCCTTTGCCTGCTGGACCAACTCGTTGTTGGCTTCCTGAAGCAGATTCTCAAAATAAATCAGATGCTTAAGGTCTCTCACGGATAACCCCCCATAAAAAATATTTTGCTGAGCTTTTCAGGGGCATATACTGCCCCTTATGTACTCATTTATTTTAACAAACTGTCATATTCTTGTCAATTGTCTTTCGTCGGATAAATCAACATTTAGTGCGTATTTTAGCCGATTTTTGTTATACATTTATGTATATCGTGTCTAAACCGTGAAGTTAGTCAAAAAATTTTGAATAGTTAATGAACACGCTGTGCAGCTACCCTGTATCATTTCCGGGCTGCCTCCGCCCCGTCCCGAGATGCCGGAATTTATACTTTTTGCCGCTTTCCTGAGATCCGCATTGCAGCTTCCGATAATGTATCTGTAGCCTGTTTCGTCGTCCCCTGAGAATACCGCCGCAAGGCCGGAGCATTTTTTCACAGCTTCGTTCACGAGCGTCCTGAGCGCCGGCTCGTCCAGGACATTATCGAACAGGCAGATGTTCCCCTCCGTCGGCTCTATAGCCTCGGCTTTTATCCGCGCGAGCTCACGGCTGAGCTCCGCTGCACGCGCCTTGAGCTTTTCGTTCTCGCTTATAAGTCTGCGCACGGCAGCGGCTGTCTCTGTTCGCTTTGCCGACAGGAGCATGGATATCTCCGCGTTGTTCGAATCTGTTATGACCTCATGGTCGAATGCGTCCAGGCCGCAAAGCATCGTTATGCGCACGCCGTCTCCGCCGCGTCTGCGGCGCTCGGCTGTGAGTATGCGCACGGTGCCGACCTCGGCGGTTGAGCTGACATGCGGCGCACAGCAGGCACAGATGTCGGTGTTTTCTATCTCGACGATGCGCACGTTTTCCGTCAGCTCAAGCTTGCTGCGGTACTCGAGAGTTTTCAGCACATCCTCCGCAGGAAGCGTCGCCGTGACCTTGTAGTTTGCCGCGACGGCGCGGTTTGCATCGCGCTCGATCTCAAGAAGCTGCTCCCACGAAAGCTCGCCGTCAAAATCTATCGTCACAACGTCGCTGCCCATGTGGAAGCCGACATTGTTGTACCCATATTTCTTATGCACAAGCCCCGACACAATATGCTCGCCGGAATGATTTTGCATTCTGCGAAAGCGAGTTTCCCAGTCAATTGCGCAGTCGTAGGTCTTGCCTGTCTCCAGAGCTTGGTTTACATAATGTTTGATCTCTCCGTTTTTCTCATGCGTATCAAATACTCGAACGCCGCCGATCACTCCGCTGTCGCCGAGCTGACCGCCGCCCTCGGGAAAAAACGCCGTGCGGTCGAGCGTGACCTCAAATCGGTCGCCGTTTTTCTCGCATGAGGTAACCGTCGCCGTAAAGGCTTTCATGTGGCTGTCGATATAATAAAGCTTTTCGGTCATATCAATACACTCCGATATTTTTTGCTTATAATAACATTTTGCCGCTTAGCTTTCAATGAGGTATAAAGCAAAAAATTTTAAGGCCTCGCGCCTTCTGCACAAATACACGATCGAAAATGAAATGAAGGTTTACATAATTATGTTTTTTACCATGATGCAGGCTCGCAATGACATATGCTCGGTTTCGGATGCAGGTATTGTCAATCGTGAAAATACTTGACACGGCTTCTGCGCTGGTTATAATTTTAGTAACATTGTGTCATTGATTTTTTCGTAATATCTTAAAGAGAGGTGTTTAGCTTTTGGACGAGAGAAAAACGGAGCAGAGCTGTTTAAACAGAAACACTGTTGATTGCATCGCCGGCTTGTGCAGGCGCAGCATAAAAAAACTTGACATATTCGTTTTTTCAAGCACCTTTGTGCTGACCTTCATGGTTCATATGTATATGTTTACGAACAAATTCATAAACCATGACGACATAGCCTATCTTTACCACGGCACCAATCTTCTTTCGTCGGGCCGGTGGCTTCTGTATTTTACGCAGGGCATCAGCGGATTTACCAGCAGTCCGTGGCTGAACGCAGTGCTCGGTGCGTTGTACTTTGCAGCTGCCGCCGTTTTGATAATGCGAATACTGCGCGTGAGCCGCTTTTTGCCGGCTTTGCTCATATCCGCCTGCATTGTCTCTTTCCCCACCGTCACTTCAACCTACGCTTATATGTTCTGCTCTGGCTCATACTTGCTCGCACTGCTGCTGTCGGTTGTATCTGCACACCTCATTCAGCGGAAGAAGTGGCCGGCCATCGCCCTCGGCGGAGTGGCTGTTGCCCTGTCGATGGGTATATATCAGTCATATTTTCCGCTTACCGCCGCGCTGCTGGTTTTTTCCATGCTTGTTGATGTAATAGATTCACGTTTTTCGAGCTTTAAGGAATTTATTACAGTCGGGTTGAAATACATAGCCGGCCTTGCCTTCGGCATGATCCTGTACTTCGTTATTCTTCGGATATGCCTGAAGGTCAACAACGTTGAGCTTATTGATTATCAGGGCATCAGCTCGATGGGTATAGTCACATTCAGCCAGCTTATAGATCGCATATCCGCAGCATACAAAAATTTCTTTTATTTCTATCGCTCTGCTGTATTCCACAGCTTTTTCAAGTATATCGCAGCGGCAGCTTTCCTCTTTTCGGCCGTTGCGGCGCTTGCCATCATTTTTCAGCGCAGGCTTTATAAAAGCTTTTCCGCTATTATTGAGATTATCATATTAGTCGCACTTATCCCACTTGCCTGCGATCTTGTTTATGTTATGGCCGGTGAATTCACGGTTCACCTTGTTATGGTTTATCCTATGCTGCTGCCGCTCATTTTCCCGGCTGTTATTTCGGAGAGGATATGCTTCAGTGGGATCCTTAAATCCCGTTCCGGCTTTGTGTCGCTCGCGCTGACATTGGCTCTGCTTTTGACTCAGCTCGCCTGTGCCTACGAATTTGTTCTGATCGATAATCGCGCATATTTCTACATGGATATGACCTATAAGAATGTTTATGCGTTTATGACAAAGCTCACTGCAAAGATCGAATTACAGGACGATTTTTCATCCTCAACGCCCGTAGCGCTCATCGGCAAGATCAATATGGACAGCAATGTTCCTGCCACCCCCGGCATGACCGGTGTGTTCACCGGGAATTCCGTCGCAAACATATACACGCGAAAGCATCTTTTGTACAATGTTCTTGCTTCGCGGTATGACTATGTTGATGCAGACACCGAAGAGCAGATAAAGCAGACCGATGAATTTGAAGAAATGCCGTGTTATCCAAACGCCGGTTCTATAAAAACGATAAACGGTGTCATTGTCGTTAAGTTTTCAGACTGATACCGTACGGAGGTAAAATATGCTGTCAATTATTGTTCCGGCATACAACGAAGAGCAAATGGTCCCATTAGCCGAACAGGCGATCTCTCAGCTTATGCAGCAGGAGAACATCCCGTATGAGCTGCTATTTATAAACGACGGCTCGAAGGACAGCACATGGGCGCGGATATGCCATGCAGCCGAAAAGAACGAAAATGTTGTCGGAGTGAATTTCAGCCGAAATTTCGGCAAGGAGGCCGCAATGTTCGCCGGTCTTGAGAAAGCCTCCGGAGATTGCTGCGTTATTATTGACTGTGATCTTCAGCACCCACCGGAGAAGATAGTCGAAATGTACAGACTTTGGCAGGAGGGCTATGAGGTAGTTGAGGGCGTCAAGGACGATCGTGGCAGTGAAAGTGCTGCGCATCGCTTCATGGCTAACACATTTTACGGTATCATCAGCAAAATGACCGGTTTTGACATGGCCGATTCATCCGACTTCAAGCTTCTCGATCGCAAGGTAGTTGACACCCTAAACCAAATGAAGGAGCGCAATGTATTTTTCCGTGCGCTCTCATTCTGGGTCGGCTTTAAAAAGGCCACCGTTTCGTACTCGGTTCGGGAACGTGCTGCCGGTCAGTCAAAATGGAGCACAAAGGCTCTTTTCAAATACGCCATAACAAACATTACATCGTTTTCCAGCTTCCCCATGCAGATAGTGACCATCCTCGGCTATGTCATGTTCATCGTTTCCATAGTCTTGGGAGTGATCGCTCTCTATCAAAAATTCGCAGGTTATGCCCTGAGCGGTTTTACAACGGTCATTATAATTTTATTGTTCGGATTCAGTATAATAATGATGAGTCTCGGAATTATAGGGCTGTATATCGCGAAGATCTACACCGAATGTCAAGGGCGTCCGAGATATATTATCTCGTCGGTATTCCGCAGCGAAAACGATAAATAAGCTCAACCAGCAGCACCGCTTTAGGCTGAACTAAAGCGGTGCTGATGGTTTTTCAATCAGGCAGCGAGCAAAAGGCGATGTTTTCCGCCGTCGGCTCACCGAGGAGGCATGCGCGCCGGATACTGCCGGAGCCGTATTTGCTGCGGATCTTATCCACGGCGGCATCGATGCTGCGCTGCTTATTTAAGTTTACATAATCTGCAAACATGTCCATTTGCTCATCCTCGTCGGCATGCACAAGCTCAAGGCCGCGCAGGCCCATACTGTGCAGCGGCGACGAGAAGCTGTGGCTTTGGCGCAGAAGCTCCATGCCGTGCTCTGCAAGCTCGGAGGTAATATCCGTTGCGTATCTCAGGCGCATCCGGTGCGTTTTCCACTGAAGCTGCTCTGAGCGCAGCGCGACCTCGACCGTGCGGCAGCGCAGATTTTGCCTGCGCAGGCGCGACGCGACGCTTTCGGCAAGCAGCAGCATAGTTTGACGCGCCTGACACTCGTTTTCGATGTTGCGCGCGAGGGTGACGCTGTTGCCTACAGACTGCGGCGGCTCTTCCTCCCCTGCCCTGCGCACACGCGAATCGTCCATACCGTTCGCATACCGCCACAGTGCGATACCGCCCTTGCCGAATCGTGCGCGCAGAAGCTCCGGATCTGTGCGCGCTATCTCTCCTATCGTCTGTATGCCCATGCGCGCAAGCTCGCGCCGGGTACTGCGCCCGACCATGAGCATATCCGAAGCAGGAAGCCCCCAGACCATGCTTTTAAAGTGTTCCCTGTCTATAACAGTCACAGCGTCAGGTTTTTTATAGTCCGAGCCGAGCTTTGCGAGCACCTTGTTCCACGAAACGCCCACGCTAACTGTAAGCCCGGTTTCCGCGCGCACACGACGGCGTATCTCGTCGGCCGTTTTCACGGGGTCTGGACAGGCAAGGCAGTTTGTTATATCAAGCCAGCTCTCGTCTATGCCGAACGGCTCGCACAGGTCTGTATACTCGGCATATATCTCGCGCACCATCGCGGAATATTTCGTGTATCGCTCAAAGTGCGGCTCAACGACTTCAAGCTCGGGGCACAGCTGCCGCGCCTGCCATATGGCCATGCCGGTCTTGACCCCGGCGCGTTTTGCCGTTTCATCCTTTGCAAGCACTATGCCGTGGCGCATTTCCTGCGAGCCGCAAACCGCAAAGGGCTTTCCCTCAAGCTCGGGCTTATACAGCCGCTCGACGCTCGCGTAGCACGAATTTATATCCGAATGAAGTATCACTCTGTCCATATGCCGCATCTCCGTTTAAGATAGTGAAGCTATTATATATCGCGTTTTCGGATATGTAAACAGGGATTTTTATCTTTATCGGATATTTTACTTGCCTTTTGCGGAGATATACTATATACTGTAGTCAAAGCACAAAAGGAGACACGCAATGAGCAACAGTATTGGCGAAATTTTAAATTCAAAGCGCCGTGAGCTTGGCTTTTCGCAAGCCGAGCTTGCCTCGGCTCTTGCTATCGACGGCATAGAGGTCACAAATCAGGCAATATCAAAGTGGGAAACGGGGAGCACTCTTCCGAATGCCAGGCAGTTTCTCGCTCTGTGCCGCGCGCTTGAGATAGACGATATTTCAGGCACATTCGACGGCGGAAGCCGCGACGGGCTGCTCGCCGGCCTGAACACCGTCGGCAGGAAAAAAGCGCTTGACTATATCGAGCTTCTGCGCGACAGTGGGCGATACGGTTTGCAGCCGGAGCCTGTCAAAACGCGCATGCTGCCGCTGTATTCGCTGGCCGTCTCGGCAGGCACCGGGCAGTTTCTTGACAGCGAGGACTATGATATGACCGAGGTCGGCCCCGAGGTCCCGGACGGAGCCAACTTCGGCGTGCGCGTAGCAGGCGACAGTATGGAGCCGCGCTTTCACGACGGGCAGACCGTTTGGGTCAGCCAGCAGCACAGCCTCATGACCGGCGAGATCGGCATTTTCCTCTACGACGGCTGCGCGTATCTAAAGCAGCTCGTCGCCGGCGACGGCTATCTTGCGCTGCATTCGCTGAATCCGGCATACCCGGATATACGCATCTCCCCCGCTCTGCCGCTGCGCGTGCTCGGCAAGGTCCTCGCGGCATAACTCAAAAAGGCGTGACTTTATCGGTCACGCCTTTACTTTTACTTAAATAAGCGCACAGCCGTAGCAGATCAAACTGCTGCGGCTGTTAATTGCCTGTAATGTTAAATTACTTTGCTGCCTTTGCCTTCTCGCACAGTGCGGTGAATGCGGCGGGATCGTGGATAGCGGTCTCGGAGAGCATCTTGCGGTTCATATCGATGCCGGCGAGCTTCAGGCCGTGCATGAAGGTGGAGTAGTTCATGCCGTTTGCCTTGCATGCTGCGCTGATACGGGTGATCCAGAGCTGACGGAAGTCGCGCTTTTTCTGCTTGCGGCCGACATATGCGTAGCGGCCGGACTTCATCATCTGCTCCTGAGCCATCTTATAATGACGGGACTTGTTGCCCCAGTAGCCCTTTGCCAGACCAAGGATCTTGTTTCTATGTTTACGGGTCATCATTGCGCCCTTAACTCTTGCCATTTGTAATTCCTCCTATCAGTAACAGTCAGCCCTTAATTATTTGTAAGGGATCATCTTTTTGATGGTTGCCTCGTTGGTCACGTCGGCAATTGCGCCGGAACGCAGACGACGGCAGCGCTTGGTGTCCTTCTTTGTGAGGATATGGCTCTTGAACGCATGTGCGCGCTTTACTTTACCGCTCTTGGTGAGATTGAATCTCTTCTTAGCACCGCTATGGGTCTTAAGTTTAGGCATAGTTATTTTCTCCTTCCGTATGCTGCTATTATCAGAATTCTGTCTGTAATAACCAATCAGTTGTTTTCCTCCGCCTTGGCAGCGGCCTCAGCCTCTGCCTGCTTCTTGGCGGCTTCTTTCTGTGCCTTCTTGACTGCCGCAGCAGACTTCGGGGACAGGAACATGGACATATTGCGTCCTTCAAGCTTGGGCGCCTTATCAAGGTTTGCAACCTCTTCGCACTTTGCTGCAAAGTCGCGCAGGATGACCTCACCCAAATGAGTGTGCGCCATTTCTCTGCCGCGGAAGCGGATCGAGACCTTGACTCTGTCGCCGTCGGCAAGGAACTTGAGCGCGCTCTTGAGCTTTGTGTTCAGGTCGTTCTCGCCGATGCCGGGAGACATGCGGATCTCCTTGACCTCCATGACGCGCTGATTCTTCTTGGCTTCCTTTTCACGCTTGGACTGCTCAAAACGGTATTTGCCGTAGTCCATGATCTTGCAGACGGGGGGCTTTGCCATCGGGGATATCTTGACCAGGTCAAGCTCCTTTTCCTCCGCAATTTTCATGGCGGCTTCCGCGGACATTATTCCAAGCTGCTCGCCGTCGTCACCTATAACGCGTATTTCCTTGTCGAGGATCTCTTCATTGATCTCATGATTCACGCTTGCGATTGTAAAACACCTCCATAATGCAAAAAACGGATGCCTGACAGCATCCGCGCAAACAAAGCCCCGCTCGGGGCGATGCTATTGACCGAAGCGCGCCTTTTGCGGCTCGGTGAGGTCGGGGATGCCGTACCTACTTTGTTTTCAGCCCTATTAATATATCAGCACTTTTCACTATTGTCAAGGATTTTTTCACGGCGGAGGGGCACTCCGCCGTGAATGCCGTGAATAATTCAATCTTTATCTCTTTTGTGGAACGCATAATAGGCAAAGTACGCCGCGGCGCTGCCTGTGAGCACGCTCCATATGCTTGCCCAATTCTGTGAACGCGGCAGGATGAAATATGACCCGACGACCAGCAGCGCGGCCGACAGGATAAGTCCTATTATGCTGAGCACCTTGCCCGGTTTACGCATGGGCGCACCGCCCTTTCTCAATAATTCTCGCTGCCGGTATCTGTGCCGGCACTCTCGCGCTCGAGTTCCATTGCGAGCTTCACTATGCGGCTCGTGCCCAGGCGCGTTGCGCCGAGAGAGATAAAGTCCTCGGCATCCTCAAGCGAGGCTATGCCGCCGGCGGCCTTTACCTGAAGCGAATCCGGGCTGCAGCGGCGCAGCAGCTCGACATCGTGACGTGTGGCTCCGCCTTTGCTGAAGCCGGTGGAGGTTTTTATGAAATCCGCGCCGCACTCGGAAACTATCGTGCACATGCGCATTTTCTCTTCATCTGTGAGCAGGCAGCACTCGATTATGACCTTGAGCACCTTGCCGAGGCACGAGCGGCGCACTGCCTTTATATCCTCGGCGACATCCTCCCAGCAGCCGTCCTTGACCATGGAGAGGTTTATGACCATGTCGATCTCGTCGGCTCCGTTTGCTACGGCGTCGGCAGCCTCAAAGGCCTTTGCAGCGGTGGACATATATCCGTTCGGGAAGCCGATGACGGTGCAGATCTTCATTTTATCGCCGACATAGCGCTTTGCGCCGGGAACGTGGCAGGGCGGAATGCATACCGACGCGCAGCCGTATTTTATCGCCTGATCGCAGAGCTTTCTTATCTCTGCCTCGGTGCAGTCAACGCGCAGCAGGGTATGATCGCAGTAGGCCAGCAGTTCTTTTATATCCATAGTTTTTATTCCTTTCAAAAGTAATGACATTATTATATTTCATTCCGGCGGCATATTCAAGCATTTGTCCCTAATATACTCTAACAAAAACAATTTACAAGGACAGGAAAGAATATATGGATGAAAACACATGCACGAATTTTGCCAGGCTTATTGGAGTTATGAGCGCGCCTCCGGCGTTTTCGCACGCCTCACGCGGCGAGAGCTTTTACACCTTCGCGCTTGATGTTGCGCGCTTATCCGGCACAACGGACACAATAAACATCGTCGCGCGCAGCGAGCTTTTAAGCGCCGTGGAGGCCTGCGATACCGAAAAGCTCTGCATCACGGGCGAGCTGAGATCATTCAACAACAAAAGCGGCGAGGGCGCAAAGCTTGTGATAACGGTGTTTGCAAAGGAAATACTCCCTTGCGACGAAAATGATCTCAACCTTATTTGCCTGACCGGAACGCTGTGCAAGCCGCCTAATCTGCGCGTTACGCCGATGGGGCGCGACATATGCGACCTGATGCTCGCCGTAAATCGAAAATACGGCCGCTCGGATTATCTGCCGTGCATAACATGGGGACTTAAAGCGCGCGAGGCGTCTTACTGGGACACCGGCACGACGGTTTCCCTTGAAGGACGGATACAAAGCCGCCGCTACATAAAGCTCATCGGCGGCGAGCCGGTCGAGAAAACGGCGTTCGAGGTGTCCGTCACGGAGATCGAGGAGTTGACATAACGCAAGGAGTCTGCCTACGCGGCAGACTCCTTGCAGTTTACATAATCATTTTCTCGGCGGTATGATCTCTATCCAGTAGCCGTCGGGATCCTCGAGGAAGTATATGCCCATGCCGGGATTTTCATAACATATGCAGCCGAGCGCGGCGTGCTTTTCATGGGCTTTTTCCATATCGTCGGCGACAAAGGCGAGGTGGAATTCCTGCTCGCCGAGGTCATAGGGTGTATCACGATCGCGCAGCCATGTCAGCTCAAGGGTGAAATCCGTCACGCCGTCGCCGAGGTAAACGAGCTTAAAGCTGCCGTCGGCAGCGTTTTTCTCGCGCACAGGCTTGAGGCCGAGCGCCTCGTCGTAAAACTTCAGGCTGCGTTCAAGATCGAACACATTAAAATTAAAATGGTTGAATGAAAACATATCGCACCTCCGATGTTTGTTTTGACTGTATTTTATTATGTTTTGCCGCCGTATGCAAGCAAAAAACTTATTGGCATTTGCCCTGCCGTGCTTTATAATACAGTATAAAGTATTGTTTTTCATACGGAGTGCTGATATGAACTATTCGGAGCTTATAGATAAATATGTTCCGGCAGACGATGTTTTTCTTTTCAACACCGGCTGCGCGCAGAAGGCGTGGCTGCTGCTCGGCTGCCGATATATGGACGAGATCAAAATGCACCGATTTGCAGTCTGGGCGCCGAACGCTCAGAGCGTTTCGCTCGTCGGCGACTTCAACGGCTGGGATCCGGCGAAAACGCCGATGGAAAAGCGCGGCGGCATATGGTATTGCTTTGCCTCCGGGCTTAATAACGGCGATCTGTATAAATACTGCGTAACCACTTCCGCCGGGAAAACTGTGTGGAAGTCCGATCCCTTTGCGCAGTGGTCACAATCAGGAGTAAATACGGCGTCCATGGTTTGGACAGGCTCTCATATTTGGCGTGACGAGGTTTTTATGCGCTCCCGTGCGGAGAAAAACTGCTTTGCAAGCCCCATGTCGATATACGAGCTGCACCTCGGCTCGTGGAAAACGCCCGAGGGCGGCGTGAACTATGCCGCCATTGCGCCCGAGCTTGCAAAATACTGCACAGAGATGGGCTTTACGCACATTGAGCTTCTTCCGCTGACCGAGTACCCATACCCCGGCTCGTGGGGATATCAGGTCACCGGCTACTATGCTCCGACGAGCCGCTACGGAACGCCCGACGAGTTTGCCGAGTTTATCGACGTCATGCACAATGCCGGCATCGGCGTTATCATGGACTGGGTCCCGGCGCATTTTCCGCGCGATGAGCACGGCCTTGCCGAGTTTGACGGCACACGCCTTTTTGAATGCAAGGAGGAGCGCATGGCCTCGCACCCCGAGTGGGGCACGCTGATATTTGACTACGACATGCCCGAGGTGCAGTCGTTTCTCATCTCCTCGGCCTGCTTTTTCTTTGAAAACTACCACATTGACGGCATCCGCGTTGACGCGGTGTCCTCGATGCTGTATCTCAACTACGGCCGCAAGGATGGCGAATACACAAAAAATCGCGAGGGCGGCAACATAAACCTCGGCGCTGTGAGCTTCCTTAGAAAGCTCAATACCTCGGTTTTGTCAAGCTACCCCGGTGCAGTCACGATAGCAGAGGAATCAACGGCGTATCCGATGGTGACTATGCCGCCCTCCGTCGGCGGACTCGGCTTCAGCTTCAAGTGGGACATGGGCTACATGCACGATACGCTCGACTATTTCTCGACCGATCCGCTGTTCCGCAAGGGCTGCCACGATAAGCTGACGTTTTCCATGATGTACGCTTTTTCGGAAAACTTCATCCTCGCCTATTCGCACGACGAGGTCGTGCACGGGAAGAAATCGATGCTTGATAAAATGTTCGGCAGCTACGAGCAGAAGTTTGCGACTCTCCGCGCGCTGTACGGCTATCAGTTCGCGCATCCGGGCAAGAAGCTGTGCTTCATGGGCTCGGAGTTCGGGCAGTTTATCGAGTGGAATTATCAGCAGGAGCTTGACTGGCTGCTGCTTGACTACCCGATGCACGAAAAGCTGCGCGAATACTATGCAGCGCTCAATCATGTATACGGCTCATACCCGGCGCTTTATGAGATAGATAACTCATGGGACGGGTTTAAGTGGCTCAATGTGAACGATAATGCGCTCAGCTCGATCGCGTTCCTGCGCTCGGCAAGGCCGGAGCAGAACAGTTATCTCATCTGCGCGTGCAACTTCATTCCAAACGAGCATAAGAATTTCATCATCGGCCTGCCTATGCCCGGCAGGCTGCGCGAGATCCTCTCGAGCGATGATGCGAAATTCGGCGGTTCAGGTTTACATAATGTCAAAACGCTGCGTAGCCGCAATACAGGCTTTGACGATCTGCCGTACAGTGCATCGATCGATCTGCCGCCGCTGTCGGCTGTATATTTTGAATACATTCCGGAAAGGATGACTGAGGAAAATGAAAAAGCAGTTCAGAAGCATTCTAAATGAAAAAGGCCGCAAGGAGCTACCCAATATTCTGCTTGCAGCGGCCGAGTGCGCACCGCTTTCAAAAACAGGCGGACTTGCCGACGTTGTCGGAACGCTGCCGAAGGCTCTTAAAAAGCTCGGCTTTGACGCAAGGGTCATCACTCCGTATCACCGCTGCATAAAGGATAAGTACGCATCTCAGGTCGAGCACATGTTCGATTTTTATGTAAACCTCGGCTGGCGCACTCAGTACTGCGGCATAGAGCGCCTTGAGCTTGACGGCGTGTGCATCTATCTTGTTGACAGCGAGTTTTACTTCGGCGACAAGATCTATCGCGGCGGCCAGGCAGAGGGCGAGCAGTACGCTTTCTTCACACGCGCCGTGCTCGACGCGATACCGAACCTTGGATTTAGGCCCGACATCGTCCACTGCAACGACTGGCACACGGCAATGCTGCCCATGCTCGCAAAGACTCAGTACGGCGGCGCGATGCAGTCGTCTCTGCGTTGGCTTTTGACGATACACAACATTGCGTATCAAGGAAAATTCGGCTTTGACTACGTTCAGGATCTTCTCGGAGTTGAGGATAAATACTACACCCCCGAGTTCATGGAGCTAAACGACTGCGCCGATTTCCTCAAGGCAGGCTGCGTTTTCGCAGACCGCATAAACACCGTCAGTCCGACCTACGCAAATGAGATAAAAACCGCCTACTTCGGCGAGGGGCTTGAGGGCATTCTCGACGCAAGATCGCACGAGCTGTCCGGCATAATAAACGGCATCGACACCAAGGTGTTTAACCCCTACACCGATCCTGCGCTCCCGGCGCGGTACAACAAGGGCAGGCTCAACGGCAAGAAATTATGTAAACTTGCGCTCCAGCGTGATTTCGGTCTTGAGCAGCGCGAGGATGTTCCCGTTTTCGCAATGGTCACGCGCATGACCGAGCAAAAGGGCTTTGACCTTGTAGAACGTATGCTCGACGAGCTGATGCAGTATAACGACATGCAGTTTTTCATGCTCGGCAGCGGCGACAAGGAATACGAAAGCTTCATGCGCGAAGCCGAGGCACGCTATAAGGGCAGACTGTGCGCATACATAGGCTATAACGAAGAGTTATCGCACCGCGTTTACGCCGGAGCCGATTTTCTGCTCATGCCCTCGCGCTTTGAGCCTTGCGGCCTTTCGCAGATGATCGCAATGCGCTACGGCACTCTGCCTATCGTGCGCGAGACCGGCGGCCTTAAAGATTCCGTGAAGCCATACAATAAATTTACCGGCGAGGGCACCGGCTTCTCTTTCGCCGATTTTAACGCGCATGAGATGAAGGACGCAATGCTTTTAGCGCTCGATTGCTATAAAAATCCGGTGGTCATGTCCTCGCTCGTGCGTCAGGCAATGGAGGCCGATTTCAGCTTTGACCGCTCCTCCGAGGAATACGCAATGCTTTATCTATGGATGCTCTGATAAAAACGATAAACACCTACTCCGGCTACGACGAGCTTTGGGCAGACGGCCGGCTGTACATTAAATATTACGGCGCAGCGGAGCACGAGGTGCTGTTCGACGGCAGGCACTGGCAGCCTGCGGAAGCGGTTTCCGAAGCCGCGCGGCTGTATCTCGGCTCTGCCGCCGAGGTCCTTGACGCTGCTGATAAATGCGAGCAGTTTAAATACCCTGTCGGCAGGATCTATGAGTTTCTGCCGGAAGCGCGGGACCGGCTTCTCCCTGCTGAGCTTTTTCGCCTGCTCATGGACGACAAGGGGCTTGGCATAGACGAGGCTATCTCCGTTCTTGTGCGCACATTCGGAAAGGCGCTTTGCGGCATGGCGGAAATTGAGCCGCTTCAGGAGCTTCAGCCGAGGACTGCATTTTTGGACAAGCTGCTGCGCGACGAGCTAAAAATTCGTCAGCTCGCCTTCCACGACTCATATGACGCCTCGTTCCGCTCGCCTCTCGGCGCTGTGGAGGAAGGAGAGCCGATCGAGCTTTCCATCGCCTCGTTCGGCGGCGTTACGGACGCTTTGCTCTGCGTTTACGGCGATGATTTCTCGCAGGAGCATTCCATGCGGCGCGCAGGCGACATGTTCACAGCGCAGTTTATCGCACCCTCGCCCGCCGCTTTGTTTTATAAATTCAAAATTAACGGTGAGCACTTTCTGTGCCCCGATGACGACGGGCACAGCTCGCGCGTCTGCTCAGGCGGCGAGGGTTTTCGTCTCACGGTGTATAAGCGCGGCTTCAAAACGCCTGAGAAATTCTGCCGCAGCATCATGTATCAGATTTTTCCCGACCGCTTCGGCTTTTCCGACGACGGCGCTGCGCAGGCAGGCATTGAATATCATCGCCGCCTCGGGCAAACGCCGGAAATGCACGGCAGCATAGCCGAGCCGGTCAAATGGCAGCCGCGCCCCGGCGAGAAGGACTACGCCCCCGATGATTTTTACGGCGGCACGCTCAAGGGCATAGCGAAAAAGCTGCCGTATCTCAAGGCGCTTGGCATAGGCACGCTGTACCTGAATCCTATCGTCGAGGCGCGCTCGAACCATCGCTACGACACGTCAAACTACGAAAACGTTGACCCGATACTGGGCAGCGTCGATGATTATGTCAACCTATGTACGGAGGCCGAAAGGCTCGGTATAGAAGTCATAAACGACGGCGTTTTCTCGCACACGGGCGCGGACAGCATTTATTTCGACCGCTTCGGCAGCTACGGCGGCGTCGGCGCGCACGCGAGCAAGGCTTCGCCGTATTTTAACTGGTTTGACTTCCGCTCCTTCCCCGACGATTACCGCTGCTGGTGGAATTTCAAGGATCTGCCCGAGGTGAACGAGGAGGATGCGAGCTGGCAGGATTACATCATCCGCGCAGAGAACAGCATAGTTAAGCTGTGGCTCCGGCGCGGTTCTTCCGGCTGGCGGCTTGATGTTGCCGACGAGCTTCCCGACGATGTGCTTGCGCTTATACGCGATGCCGCAAAGGCCGAAAAGCCCGACTGCGCCATTATCGGCGAGGTTTGGGAGGACGCGGTGCTCAAGGTAAGCTACGGTCACCGCCGCAATTACGCTTTGGGCTATGCGCTTGACAGCGTGATGAACTATCCGTTCCGCTCGGCGGTGATAAGCTTTGCGCGCGGCGAGTCGGACGCATTCGCGCTGCGCGATTTCCTTCTCTCACAGCAGCATAACTATCCAAAGCCAATGTACATGGCGCTGATGAACCTATTGTCATCCCACGACGTTGAGCGCCTGCACTCTGCCCTCGGCGCAAGCGAGAGCCTGAAAGCGCTCGACCGTGCGCGGCAGGCATCATTTTCGCTCACGCCGGAGCAATCGGCGCGCGCAGACAGGCTGCAAATGCTCTGCGCCGTTGTTCAATACTGCACGCCCGGCGTTCCATGCCTGTACTACGGCGACGAGGAGTGCCTTGACGGAGCCGGCGATCCGTTCAACCGCGCTCCGTTTGAGCCGTCGGGCAAGGGTTTACATAACTTTTATGCTAAGCTTGGCGAGATACGAAACGGCAGCGAGGCACTGATGAGCGGAGAAGCGGAGTTTTCCGCCGCCGGCCCCGATGTGCTCATCATTCGCCGCTCATCGGAAAGCGACTGCATTGTCTGCGTTATCAACCGCGGCAGCGCTGAATTTAAGCTGCGCGAAAGCGGACTTGTTCCGCTGCTCGGGTGCAGCCGCAACGGACTTGTGCCGCCCTGCTCGGCAGAAATATTTAAGTTTACATAATTTTTTGAGGTATTGATATGGACTACGCGGAAGTGCTCGCAAACGCTAAAAAGAACATCGGCCCGAACTGCAAGGTGTGCCCCGAGTGCAACGGGCTTGCATGCGCAAACACCATGCCCGGCCCCGGCTCGAAAGCGCCCGGAAACGGAGCAAACGACAATTGGAAGGCATGGCGCGGCATTAAGCTCAATATGGACACAATTTTTCCCGACGCGCCTGTTGACACCGGCATTGAGCTTTTCGGCAAAAGACTCTCCATGCCGCTGATCTCCGCGCCGGTCGGCTCGCTCAAGGCGCAGTACAACCCCACGGACGATATCCGCGACTTTAACGAATGCTGCGCGCAGGCCGCCGAGATATGCGGCATTGCGTCAAGCTTCGGTGACGGGCTCGACGCGAGGGTGTTTCCTCACGGCTGCGAGCTGTCGATAGCGCACGGCGGCATCGCCATCCCGGTGATAAATCCGCTGAGCATGGAGACGATCAAGGCAAATCTTGACCTTGCAAACGCAGCGCATCCATTTGCCGTTTCGCTCGTCATCGACTCGGCCGGTCTTCCGCATCTTAAGAAGGTCAGTCCCGATGCCGGCGCAAAAAGCGTCGAGCAGCTGCGCGAGCTTTGCGAATACGCCGAAATGCCGGTTATCATCAAGGGTGTTATGACCGCGCAGGGTGCTGTAAAGGCGGCCGACGCAGGCGCGGCGGCAATAGTCGTTTCAAACCACGGCGGACGTGTTCTGGCCAGCGCCGCCGCAACAGCCGAGGTGCTGCCCGAGATCGTCGAGGCCGTCGGCGGCAGGGTGAAAATAATCGTTGACGGCGGCATACGCAGCGGTACGGATATCTTCCGGGCGCTTGCACTCGGTGCGGACGCCGTTATGATATGCAGGCCCATCCTCATAAGCTACTACGGCGGCAGGACCGACGGCATCGTGACTTACGTCGAAAAGCTCCGTGCGGAGCTAAAGGACGCAATGTACATGTGCGGCGCGCGAAAAATCAGCGATATCGACCGCTCGATGATACGATTTTAGTCGGCAAAACGCCCGGTTCAAATGAACCGGGCGTTTTCGTTTTATTTAGTCATCAGTTTGTACATTTGGACGTATTCCGGGGCTTTCATCGCGTTTTCCAGCAGATTATAATATTTGTCTTCAAATGTCCCATAGCCAAAATAGCCAATATAGAACATATCTTTGTCGCGAAAAACTCTTATACCGTTATCCTTCAGGTACGTTTCCAATCTGTCGAGATTGGCAAAATATTGCTCCACAGCACCGCGATAACGCGCTTCGATTATCCTGAATGCGTCAAGAAGCGCGCGGTTATTCATCGTCTGCTCGTATATGTTGGGGTAATTTTCCTTTGCATACAGCATGTATGAAAGGATGTAGTACTTAAACTCCGAATAAGCATAATACTGGCTGCTTGATATTTTAACATAATTGAGCCAGTTTTCCTCGGTCAGCTCCTGCGTGAGGTAATACTCATACATTGAGTTATTGGTTATCGTATCCCAGCAATATGCCGTGAACTCGTTCATAAGTCCGTATATGCCTCTTTTATTGGCCGAAACGACTGCACCCTTGCCGACGTAGGTATCATAGCGGAAGGTCCGCAGCTCCTCCGGGATCTGCACTGCCATTTCCTCGCTTAGGTATGTTTCGGTTTGGGGAACCTTTATGTGCTTGCCCTCGCCCGTATAGTAGGCCATGACCCACGTTCCGTTATAGCTCATGTTATGCGACGTATAGCCATGTGACTGCTCATGCACTGCCGTTCCGATGCAGTCAAGCAAGGCTTCGTTTTCCATCCATGTCATGAAATTGTCGCCCTCAATTTCCGTTGCGCGCAGGATATACGCACCGTTCGGGCAATAGTTGTCCAAAAGCGCAAGAACATTATCGTGCGTTGCTTCATCCTCCGGCGTGGGAACGCAGCTCAAAGGCTCGGGGCAGGGATACGGCAGCTTGCCGCTGACGATGTAATCGCTGCTGACAGGTGTTGTCGGCGTAGGAGCGGGAGTCGGTGTGGGTGTAGGTGTAGGTGTAGGTGTAGACTGATTATAAAATCTGTACAGGAACGTCACTATCTGGGCGCGGTTGCATATCTCCGACGGCGCAAAGGTCGTTTCGGTCTTGCCGTTTGTTATGTTGTTGGCAACAGCCCAAATGACCGCGCTGCGGCAGAAAGAATCATCAGCAACATCGCTGAAGCGGCAGACATTGCCGACATCGGGGCTTCCCTCCGCACGATAGAGGAACGTTACCACCTGTCCGCGCGTACACGGCTGTTGGGGCGAGAATTTTGTGCTGCTCGTTCCCTTGGTTATGCCGTTTTTGACGGCCCAGCGAACGGCATTATAACAATAATCGCCATAATGCACATCGTCAAACGTCATCCCTGCATCGACCGTCGGCTCGCCGGCTGCGCGCCAGAGGAAGGTCACTATCTGGCCGCGTGTGCATGCCTGCTGAGGGCCAAAGTGGCTCTTATCAAGGCCGTTTGTGATGCCCTTTTCGACCGCCCAATCGACGGCCTCGGAGTAATACTTATTCGGAGCAACGTCAACAAAGCCGGTTTGCTCAGGCTCTGCTACCGGCGCATTGCAGACCGAGCACGGCGTATATCCCATTGCTCTGGCAGAGCTTGCGGATATCGGTCTGCATGATTCACTGAGATATCTGCATCCGTAATTGTGATACTTCTCGCCGGTGTCCGTTATATACACAGTATAATCCGCCGCAGCTCCGACAGCCAGCAACGGGCACAGCAACGCGAAAACAAGAAGCAGTGCAATTAACCTTCTTTTCATCTCTTTCCTCCTATTTTTCGTACATTGTGGTCTCCTATGTCTATGACTTTACCATACAATGGACATATATGCAACAAAAAACCCGATGCAAAGGCATCGGGTTTTTGTTTTATGGGGAAGAGAGAGGATGAAAGAAAACTATCTGATCTGATTTGTTTGGGATTATTTGATCTCAAGACGTCTTGCCGCAGGAACCTCGGGGGTCTTCTCCGGCATAGTCAGAGTCAGGACGCCGTCATTATACTCAGCGGTGATACCGTCAGTATCAATACCTTTAATATTGAAGCTGCGGCTGAACGATCCGTAATAACGCTCGCGGCGTACAAAACCGTTGTCGCCCTTGTCTTCCTTTTCCTCGGACTTGCGCTCCGCGGAAATGGTCAGGCAATCCTTATCGATATCAATGTTGATATCTTCCTTCTTGAAGCCGGGCAGTTCAGCCTCGAGGACATAGTTGCCATCGACTTTCTTGATGTCGGTGCGGAAACCGCTGACATCTGCGTCGTTCCAGAAGCTGTGGCTCATTTCCTCCAGCTCACGGAAAGGATTATAAGATGCTACTCTGCGATAGCCAAAAGGTGTAAGTTCAAACATAATCAATACCTCCAATTTTTGAGGAGAGTTTAAATTCGGTTTTGAATTTATAACTCTCGTTTCTTGTTGTATATAAAGTACCATATAATTATGAACAAATATAGTGCTTTTTGTGAATAAATTGTAAACCTTAGCACTCTTTTTGTTCGAGTGCTAAGGTTTTCGGCTTGCAGATATTATTATGTCCTAAATCGTTCGTATTATTCGCCCTTTTTATTCAGCGCTTTATGCTTTACAAGGACGAGGATCGCAAAGGCGATCGCCACTGCCGCGATCGCAACGGATGTGTACACTATCGCGGAATTATATGTGTTGCTTATGTTTATCGCCTGCTCCGGGCGAACCGGGACAGTGGGCGTAGGCGTTGCCTCGGGATTTTCCGGCTCCTCGCTCGGTTCGGGCGTAGGATCCGCTATCATCGGGTGGTCGGGGATCTTGACGGGAGCTTCCGCAGCCGGCTTACCGTCGGCTCCGAGCAAATCGCTCATAAGCACCCAGCCGGCAAAATCCTCGTCGCCGTCGTTTTTCACTGTGACATGCCCCCAAGGCACATCGCCCATATAGCTAACGCGATATTCCACCTTCAGCTCGGTGTCGTTTTTGATGAGCATATACTTGCCGTTTACATCACATTCCGGCGTTTCCCACGCGACAATATATCCATCTTCGTTATACGCCGTATAAACTGCCCCGTCTTTTATGAGATTATTCGGATCGTCCCACGGGTCGGCTACGGGCTTTATCCCCAGCTCGGCGCTTGCCGAAATCGGCAGTGCAGCCGCCATAAGCAGCAGCACCAGGGCGAAGAGAAGCTTTTTTTTCATACCAATGCCTCCAATGTGCACAAACACCCGAAGTATAGCACATACGCGCGGAAAATGAAAGCACAATTTTGTTAACTGAGAAAAATTATGCCCATCAGAGCGCTGTCGGCACGGTCTCCGGCTCTATAGGGCAGGTGTATCCGCCCTTTGCACGGCGCTTAAACTCCTCGCGTGCTGCTTTCAGCAGCTCAGGATCCTCTATGAGATCTATTGCGGAAGCCGCCATCACCTTGCCTGCACAAAGCATGCCCTTGTACGCTATGCTGCTTTTGCCGCAGGCAACCGTTTGCCATGTGTGCAGGGGCATGCCGCTGGGCCATGTTGCAGTTTCGATCTGCGCCGCAGGCGTGAGCCAGCTCACGTCCTGAACGACGGGGTCTTTTTCGCACGATCCGGCCTTCTGCGAAAGGCCGGAGAGCGCGTCAAATTCGCCGAGGATACCGATATACGGTCTGCCGCTGCCAAACGAGCCGCAGAGCTTTTCGCGCACATTGAAGCCGTGCTCGCGCAGGATGCGGCAGTAAAGCGCCGCGGCCCTGTACTCCTTTAGCGAAAGCTCGGGGTTCTCCCATATCTCATCTGCTGTTTTTTTCGTAGAAGTCCGCCATAGACTCGATTGAATCTATGGCGGCATTTTTGAGTGCTGTTTTATTCATATCAAAGTACCTTGGACAGGAAGTCCTGCAAGCGCTCGCTCTGAGGATGCTCAAATATATCCTCGGGCGTACCTTCTTCAACGAGCTTACCGTCAGCCATGAACAGCACGCGGTTGCCGACCTCACGGGCAAAGCCCATCTCGTGGGTAACGACGACCATCGTCATGCCCTCGTGGGCAAGCTCCTTCATAACGTCGAGAACCTCGCCGACCATTTCGGGGTCGAGTGCACTCGTCGGCTCGTCAAAGAGCATAACGTCAGGCTCCATGCACAGCGCGCGCACGATGGCGATACGCTGTTTCTGGCCGCCGGAGAGCTGGCTGGGATACGCATTGGCGCGGTCGGCAAGGCCTACGCGTGCGAGAAGCTCCATAGCCTTGGCTTCCGCGTCCTCCTTGCTTTTTCCGAGAAGCTTCATCGGCGCAAGGGTCATATTTCTGAGCAGTGTCATATGCGGAAAGAGGTTGAAGTGCTGGAAAACCATACCCATCTTCTGACGGTGGAGATTTATATTGCAGCTCGGATCAGTTATATCAACGCCGTCAAAGGTTATCGTGCCGCCGGTGGGCACCTCAAGGAGATTGAGGCATCTGAGGAAGGTTGACTTACCCGAGCCGGAGGGGCCGATGACAACAACTACCTCGCCCTTATGTATGTCGGTGCTCACACCGTCGAGCGCTTTGATCTTGCCGCCCTTAAACTGCTTCTGGAGATCATCTACTTTTATGAGAACATCAGTGGTCACTGCTGCGCAGCCTCCTTTCCAGCCTGCCGACGAGCCATGTAAAGAACACGACCATTATGAGGTATATGAGTGCAACGACGATAAGCGGCAGGAAGGGCGAATAGGTTGCACCGCGAATAATATCGCCCGCCTTGGTGAGATCACGGATCGCTACATAGCCGGCAACGGAGGTCTCCTTGAGCAGGACGATGAACTCGTTTGCGAGCGTCGGCAGAACATTTTTGAAAACCTGCGGTATTATTATGTACTGCATTGTGCGGACATAGTTAAAGCCGAGCGAGCGTCCCGCCTCGAACTGTCCCTCGTCGATTGACATTATGCCGCCGCGTACTATCTCGGCGACATACGCACCGGAGTTTATTCCGAATGCGAGCATCGCTATCGCAAGGCTGTTTCGGGAGGATGCAAATATTATATAGTATATGATCATCAGCTGAACGACCACAGGTGTGCCGCGGATAACCGTCAGGTACACCTTGCATATGCCGTTAACTATGCCGAGCAGGGTCTTGCCGATGCTCGGTCGCATCGTGAGGTGGTTTTTATCCCATGTTGACCGCACTATGGCTATGATGACACCGATGCATATGCCGATAAGGCAGGCAACGGCAGTTATTTTGAGTGTGTTGCCGAGACCGTCAACCAGAAGCCGCCAACGGTCTTTTTCTATAAAATTTAATATGAATTGACTTTTGATATCTGCCATCCACGCTTCCAAAAATCTACCTCCTAATTCTCAAACGCTCAAAATGAGGCTCCATAACCGCACGGAGCCTCATTTATCAAATTGTTTAAGCTGACGGGAGTCGAATCCCTGCCGCCTGTCAGGTTAGCTATCAGCCGTTGTTTGCTTCAACAAATGCCTTTGCCGGCTCATTGTCGATGATAACGCAATCGATCTTGCCGCTGGTGAGAGCTGCAATAGCGTCAGCACCCTTGGGGAATGCCTGAACATGATCCTCGCCGAAGCCGCCGTTCTCAATTGTGTCGGAAGCATAAATGTAACCGGTAGTTACGATCTGGCATCCGATCTGGATGTTCTCGCCGTTCTCGATCTTTGCAACGATGTCGTCAGCACTGGAGATGTCGGAGTCTTCCTTAACGATCATTACCTGAATGCCGGTAGCATAGCTGTCGGAGAAGTTGATGCTCTGGAGACGCTCCTCGGTAACGGTCATGCCGGCCATTGCGATGTCGGCCTTGCCGGAGGTGAGTGCGGGAATGATTGCGTCAAACTCCATATCGTTAATGACGAGCTTCATGCCGAGCTTATCGGCAATAAGGCCTGCTACAGTGGGGTCGATACCGACGATCTTGTCGCCGTCAACGGACTCATACGGAGGGAATGTAGCGTTGGTAGCCATAACGAGCTCCTCTGCGTCGGCCGCAACATTCTTCTGAACCTCGGGGAGAGTGCCGGTGCCTGCGATGAAGTAATCGGTGACAGTCTTGAGAGTGCCGTCGTCCTTGAGCTCCTTGAGAGCTGCATTGACCTTATCAAGCAGTGCGGTGTTTTCCTTTGCAATGCCGATAGCGTAATCCTCGGTGACATATTCGGAGTCAAGGATCTTCAGCTTTGTGCTTGCCTGGTCGCCGTCTTTATCCTTATTGCCTGTATCGTTGCCGCAGGCGCACAGTGCGAACACCATGACCATCGCGAGCATAAGTGCGATAAACTTTTTCATTTTCTATACCTCTCAAAAAATTTTAAACTGTTTTTTGTGTCGTTCCTTACGACGTTGCCTATATTAGCATGTTTATTCACTGTTGTCAACACTTTTTTGAAAAAATATTCGTAATTTTTCGTCAAACAGCCGTATTTAATGAATAATATTCATTATTGCGCGAATATTCACCGTTTTCATGAATTTTTGCATAAAAAATCGACCCCGAATTTGTTGTTCGGAGCCGGCTTTTATGTGCTTTGTACAGTTTTATGCCCTCTTTTTTAGTAAAGCTGCAAAAGAAAATGCCGCAAACGCGATTATATTGACTATCACTATCGCCGCGCCGGACGGCAGCTCGAATGCATAAGATGCAGCCATTCCGATCACAAAGCACACGACGGAAACGACCGCCGAGCAAATAACTACACCCTTAAAGCTGCGGCAGATACGCATCGCCGTCAGCGCCGGGAAAATTATCAGGCTCGATATGAGCAGCGCGCCCATCATGCGCATACCGATGACCACCGTGACGGCGGTGAGGACGGCTATGACGCTGTTTATAAGCTGCGCCTTTGTTCCCGTTGCGCGCGCAAAGGTCTCGTCAAATGTGACGGCAAATATGCGCGGATACAGCAGAACGAACATCAAAAGCACGACGACGGAGAGCACTATGCTCAGCACCGCGTCGGCATGGCTTAGCGAGAGGATGCTGCCGAACATGTAGTTTGAAACGTCGGTGTTCATGCCCGTTGTGAGCGAGACGGTCACAACGCCTATCGCCAGCGCCGACGAGGAAATCAGCGCGATAGCCGCATCGCCCTTTATCTTGCTGTTCTGATTTATCCTCAGCAGCAGGAACGCCGCCGCGATAACGACAGGAACGGCAAGGTACAACGGCGCGACATTCACCGCTGCCGCGATGGCCAGTGCGCCGAAGCCGACGTGTGACAGGCCGTCGCCGATCATGGAATAGCGCTTGAGCACGAGCGAAACGCCAAGCAGCGCCGCGCACAGCGAAACGAGCACGCCGACGACAACGGCTCTTACCATGAAGTGATAAGAGAACATCTCTTTTATAAGCTCTATCATGCTCTCTCACCTCCCACAAATCTGCGCGCGAGATCGCTTTCGCGATACTGCGCGGTCGTGCCGAAGAAAAGCTGGCTGTGTCCGAGGTGCAGGATATGCGTTGCGTATCTCACTGCGGCGTGGATATCGTGCGATATCATTATAACGCTCGTATTATCGCAGAGGTTTACGAGCTTTATGAGGTTATACATCTCGTTTGCCGCAACGGGGTCAAGGCCTGTCACCGGCTCATCGAGAACCAGCAGCTTCTTCGTTGCGCACATTGCGCGCGCAAGCAGAACGCGCTGCTGCTGTCCGCCGGAAAGCTCAAGATAGCAGCGGTCGGCTATATCATCGATGCCGAGCCGTTCCATATTCTCGGCCGCGGCGGCTTTGTCGGCAGCGTTATAGAACAGCCTGCCGTGCATGGAATTGAGTCTGCCGGAGAGCACCACCTCGCGCACCGATGCCGGAAAATCGCGCTGGATCTGCGTCTGCTGCGGAAGATAGCCGATCTCGGTCGGCTTCAGATCATTGAACGTTATCGTGCCGGTCGAAGGCGTTTTCAGCCCGAGAAGTCCGCGCATGAGCGTGCTCTTGCCCGAGCCGTTTTCGCCGACGATGCACAGATATGCGCCTGCGTCGAGCGAGAAGTTAATGTCACTGAGCACCGTTTCGCCGTCATAGGCAAAGCTCAGGTCGCGGCATATTATCTGTGCCATATCAGTAAAGCGCCTCCTTCAGGGTCTCTATATTCATGCGCATGAGGTCAAGGTAAGTAACCCCGTCCTCAAACTGCTGCGCGGTGATGCTGTGCGCCGAGTAAAACGGCAGCTTTTTGCAGCCGGTATCCTCGCAGATGACGTCGGCCATCTTTTCGTTTGAAAACTCCATGTACAGCACCGCCGGTATGTTCTCCTCGCGCACATGGTCGATGAGGAACGCCACCGTCTTGGCCGACGGCTCGGTCTGCGACGCGCAGCCGGGGTAGGCCGCGTAATACGTCAGGCCGTACTCGCGCGTGAAGTAGCGCATCGGAAATCTGTCGGCAAAAATGAGCGTTTTGCGCGCTCCGTTCATGACGGTCGTGCGTATGTCTATGTCAAGCTCCATGAGCTTTGCGTTGTAGACCTCGTAATTGAGCATATACTCGTTTGCGTTATCCGGGTCAAGCTCGCAGAGCTTATCGCACAGGGCATAGCAGATCTTCGCCGCGTTGCCGGGCGTTGTCCACACATGCTCGTCAAGCTCCTCTTCCTCGTGGTCATGGTCGTGCTCGTCCTCGTGCTCATGATCGTGGTCGGCAGCGTATATGCCCTCGCTGCTTTCGGCAAGAGTCTCAACGCAGTCCATCATGCGCAGAACGTTTACATCGTCGGACACGAGCGACTCGACCCAGGCCTCGGACTCGCCGCCGTTGCAGATAAACAGGTCACTCTCCTGTATCGCAACGATCTCCTTTGGCGCAGGCTCGTATGAGTGCACCTCCGCGCCGGGCTTTATGAGAAGCTTTATCTGCGCCCTGTCCCCTGCCATCTCGCGTGCAAAGTCGTAGGCCGGGAAATTCGTGCAGACTATCTGGAGCTTTGAGCTGTCCTTTTTCTCCGCTTCCTGCGCGGTGCAGCCCGACAGGGCAAGACACAGCGCCAGAAGCAGCGGTATGATTTTTCTAAATGCGTGTTTCATAGCTTATTTCAGCAAAACCGCCGCGGCGGTTCCGATAAGGCTCATATTTTCGGCATTCACGAACTCATAGCGTCTGCCCATGATCTCTCCGGCGTACACGTCCATGAATCGTTCAAGCTCGGGCCGCAGGAGCTTGCTCTCGGAATACAGCGAGCCGTCCACCGCAATGCACACAGGGCGTGCCTCGCCCGCTCCCGTGACCTCAAGTATGCCGCAGAGCATGCTTGCAATGCATCTGGCCGAGCGCTCGAAAATTTCGTTGATTATGTAAACCAGATTGACCCTATCCTCGCTGTCGAAGCCCTTCGGAAAGCGTCCGCTGCCCCATTTGTCGATAGTCGGGGTCACGACCTCGGTCATTTTTTCGATCGTCTCGGATGCGCGCTCGGAGAAAAGTCCCTCGGCAGCGGCCATTTTCAGCGTGTACATGCACACCTGCCCGAGATAGCGGCCGGATATCATCTTTTCCGCGACATACTCGCCGGTGTCCGGCAGGTCGGCGTCCATCGCGAGGTCCGCGTCGCCGCGCGCGAAACCCGAAAACGAGCCGCTTTCGAGGTTAACGAGCATTTTCCTGCCGCCGGTCATATCGAGCTTGCCTATCCTGCCGCATTCGATCTCACAGCAGGTGTTGCAGCCGGTACCGGCAACGAGGCCGATATAGCCGTCGTAGCTGCCCTTGGCGAGCGCCTTACCGGCGAGCAGCGTAGCCGGAGTGTCGTTCAAAACGACGATCCTGCCGGGGTGCTCGCCGCGAGCTTCAAGCTCTGTGCGCAGAGCCGCTCCGAGATACGAGCCGGCAGCACCTTTGATATCCACCTGCTTTGTCAAACCTAGTATCTTACCGTCGCACTCGGGCGTGATCTCGATGGGGTAGGAAAAACAGAAGCCTATATCCGCGGTCTGCCCCATCAGCGGCTGCACGCAGTCGGCAACGCAGGAGATAAACTCATTCCATTCCGCAGGCTCGTCCGCTCCGGGCATGTGGCGCTTGTCGAGCGATTCGATGACGGCCTTTTTTCCGTCAAAGTCCACGACGGCCGTGCGGAAATTCGTACCTCCGGCGTCTATGACTACGGCCCTGCCGCCCTTTTGGAGCTTGCCGGAGGAATACAGATACGTCGGAAGCATTGGCATTTCCTTCTGAAAAGCGCCAAGCCCCGAGCGCATTGCGCCGGCAAAGGCTTTCGTGTATTCGGCAAGGTCGATGCGCTCGGCATCCATGCCGTGGTTTTTCATAAACTGTGCTACTTTGATCATAATATACCTCAAAAAGACCCGGCGGAGCCCCCGTCGGGTCTTTTATTAAACTTTTTTCTTACTCTGCCTTGTCTGCCGGAACGTCCTTTACAGACTGAACAACACCCTCGGCCAGGCCTGCAATGCCCTGGATCTCGCTGGGGATGATGATCTTGGTCGCCTTGCCGTTGGCGGCTGCGGCAAATGCCTCGAGAGCCTTGATCTTCAGCACGGCCTCGCTCGGCATGGACTCGTTTATAAGGCGGATACCTTCGGCGGTAGCGGTCTGAACCTTGAGGATAGCCTCGGCTTCGCCTTCGGCTTCAAGGATCTGCTGCTGCTTCTTTGCATCCGCGCGCAGAATAGCCGACTCCTTCTCGCCCTCGGCCTCGAGGATCGCAGCACGTTTTTCGCCTTCGGCGCGGAGAATGGCTTCACGGCGCTCACGCTCTGCCTTCATCTGCTTTTCCATCGCCGACTGGATCTCTCTGGGCGGCAGGATGTTTTTAAGCTCAACGCGGTTTACCTTGATGCCCCAGGGGTCGGTAGCCTCGTCAAGGATGGTGCGCATTTTTCCGTTAATAAGGTCGCGGCTGGTAAGGCACTGGTCAAGCTCGAGATCGCCGATTATGTTACGCAGCGTGGTTGCCGACAGGTTCTCGATAGCGACCATGGGGTGCTCAATGCCGTATGTGTAAAGCTTGGGATCGGTTATCTGGAAGTAGATAACGGTGTCGATCTGCATGGTGACGTTATCCTTGGTGATAACGGGCTGAGGCGGAAAGTCCGCGACCTGCTCCTTGAGGGAGATGGTCTTTGCGACTCTTTCAAAGAAGGGGATCTTGACATGGATGCCGGTGCCCCAGGTGGCCTGATATTTGCCAAGGCGCTCGATTATCATGACCTTGCTCTGCTGGACGACGCGGATATTTCTTACGATGATTATAAGCGCAAGAAGTATCAGTACGTAAATTACATATTGCATTTGCTGTCTCCTTAAAATTTATTTTATTGTTTCTTTTTCCATAGCCGAAACTATGAGCTTGACTCCGTCTATCTGCCGTGCCGTTACAAGCGCTCCCTCGGGGATAGTCTCGCTATCGTCGGCGCTGCGTGCCGTCCATGTTTTCCCGTCAACATAAACGGCGCCGGTTCCTGCGATATTGTCGATCGTTTCGGTCACGCGGCACTCCTTTCCGATAACGATATCGGCATTTGTCGGCTCGACCTTATTGTTGACATACTTCTTCACCAGCGGCCTTGTGTAATACAATGTCACCGCCGACACGATTAGAAACACAACGATCTGAAGCCAAACGGGCGCATCGAACATGGCGCACAGCAGCGCAACAAGAGAGCCGGCTGCAAACCAGATGCACACAAGTCCCACCGTTACCGCCTCGACAACGAGGAAGAACACCATGGCGATCAGCCAGAACATTGTCATCGTCATTTCAAATGATGGCATTGCTTTCACCTCCAATTTTCTTAAGCTGACGAGAGTCGAACGCATATCGCCTGTCGGCGTACCCTTCCGGCTATTTTCGCCTTTTTTGCCTTGATGGGCGCCAGCCCACCTGCATCAAATAAAGCCGAAAATATCTTGAAAAGCACAGCCGACAGGTGCTTTGCAGTTTTGCCGGAGCAGATTTTTGCTCAGGCAAGGCAAAGCTTGAAGAGAATACTGTCGTATTATCAAGAGCTTTAACGCAGCATGGGCGGAAATCTGCCCGTCAAAACCGATATGCGTTCGACTCTCGTCAGCTTAATCTTATTGTATTACATTTATCAATTTTAATCAATAGAAATCTTATGGCATTTAAAGTACAAAAAGCAATTATCTCTGTTTTATATGATTATGAATTCAATTCAAGGCGCTAACACTTTACAAATGTGATGTGTTGATGTAAAATGTAAATGTATGACCGAAGGAGGTTATTTCATGAACAAGCTTAACAGGAAACCCCGCAATCAGGATATGTATAAGGCAATACTGACGCTCAAGACGGTCGAGGAGTGCATGGACTTCTTCGACGATCTTTGCACCGTAACCGAGATCCAGGCAATGGAACAGCGCTATCAGGTCGCAGTGTGCCTTTCCAAGGGCATGATCTATAACGATATTCTGGCAGAGACCGGTGCTTCCAGCGCAACGATAAGCCGTGTCAACCGCTCGCTGCAATACGGAAAGGACGGATACGAGATCGTGTTCGAGCGCCTTGCAGAGCAGAAGGAAGAGGACTGATGGCTTCCTCCTACGGGCCGCTGTCGCTTTGGTACGACACGCTCACCGGCGATATCCCCTACGGCGAGTTTGCCGACTTCTACGAGGAACGGTTTAACTTTGACGGCGGCGAGTTTAAAACGCTTCTCGATCTCTGCTGCGGCACGGGTACGCTCACCGCGCTCATGGCGCACCGCGGATACGAAATGATCGCTGTCGATGCTTCGGCGGATATGCTCATGCAGGCCTCCGGCAAAGCTTCGGACGCGGAGATCGTGCCTTTGTATCTGTGTCAGGATGCATGCGAGCTTGATCTTTACGGTACGGTAGACGCGGCCTACTGCTCGCTCGACGGGATAAACTACATCTCCCCCGATAAGCTCGGCCGCGTATTCGACAGGCTGCACCTTTTTGTGCGGCCGTACGGACTTTTTATATTCGATATCAAAACGCCGGAGAGCTTCAGGGCGCTCGACGGCGAGATTTTTGTGGACGAGACAGACGATGTGCTCTGCCTCTGGCGCGCGGATTTTTCTGAGGAGGATAACACGCTTCTGTACGGAATGGATCTGTTCTCCCGGCGCGGCAAGCTGTGGCAGCGCGAATGCGAGGAGCACGTCGAATACGCCCACTCGCCCGAGGCGCTCAAAGCCATGCTCGAAAAATCGGGCTTTGAGCAGGTCGAGTTTTTCTCCGACTGTCCGCAGGGCGACAGGGGCAGAATGTTCATATCGGCAAAAAACACAAGCATTTATTGAGGTAACACAATGGACAGGATTCTCAGAGCAACAGCCGGCGACGGCTTTATTAAAATGTCGGCAGTCAGCGCGAAGGCCACGGTGCAGCGCGCGAAGGATATCCACGGCTGCACGCCTACTACAGCGGCAGCTCTCGGCAGGACGCTGTGTGCAGCATCCATGCTCGGCAACATGATGAAGGAGGATGACGGCAGCCTGACTATACGCATTAACGGCGGCGGCCCGATTGGCAGCGTCATTGCCGTTTCAGACAGTGCCGGCTTCGTGCGCGGCTATGTGACAAACCCATCGGTCGAACTTCCTCTCCGTCAGGACGGCAAGCTCAACGTCGGTGGAGCAGTCGGGCGCGACGGCATGATAACCGTCAGCCGTGATATCGGTCTCAAGGAGCCGTATATAGGCTCAACGCAGCTCGTTTCCGGTGAGATAGCCGAGGATCTGACGGCATACATGCTCGAAAGCGAGCAGATACCGGCCGCCTGCGGGCTTGGAGTTCTGGTCAACACCGATCTTAGCATCAAATCCGCCGGCGGCTTCATCGTGCAGCTCATGCCCGGCGCTCCGGATGAGCTTATAGACAAGCTGGAAGAGAACATCACCATGATGGACGCACTGACGACCATACTTGCCGAGGATGGGCTTGAAGCGGTGTTCGAGCAGGTGCTCAAAGGGCTTGAGCATCACATAGTCGGCGAGGATGAGATAGGCTATCGCTGCAAATGCAGCCGTGAGCGCGTTGCAAGCGCCATCCTCGGCATCGGCAAGGATGAGCTTGAGAGCATGGTCAACGAAGGCAAGGACGTTGACGTCAGCTGCCAGTTCTGCGATACGGTGTACACTTTTACTCCCGACGACATTTCCGATCTTCTTAAGCAGGCAAAAAGTGATCAAAAAACTCAAAATTGTTGTTGACAATTCGGGTCAGCTTTAGTATAATAAACAAGCCGCTGATGAGGGAGCATAGCTCAGCTGGTTAGAGCACCTGCCTTACAAGCAGGGGGTCACTGGTTCGAGTCCAGTTGTTCCCACCATTTTATCAGCATACGCCTCTGTAGCTCAGTAGGTAGAGCAGCGGACTGAAAATCCGCGTGTCGTTGGTTCAACTCCGACCGGAGGCACCATTTGCGGGCATAGCTCATCCGGTAGAGCGCCACCTTGCCAAGGTGGAGGTAGCGAGTTCGAGTCTCGTTGCCCGCTCCAAAAAATGTTTGCAGGCTGCATTAAAAAGCCTGCAAACTAATATGGCGTCATAGCCAAGTGGTAAGGCAGCGGACTGCAAATCCGCGATTCCCCGGTTCAAATCCGGGTGACGCCTCCAAAAAAGCTCCGAACGATTACGTTCGGAGTTTTTCTTTTTAGCTATCAGTTCTTTGTTAAGCAGAAATTAAAATGCCCTTGCATAGAGAGGATACATAATCAGAAGAAATTTACCATTCGGTCAATAAAACTGTTGACATTCCCTCGCGATCGTGCTAATTTAAATTTACCAAGTGGTCAATTTTAACATACCACGATTTAGGAGGAGAACAGACATGTCAGAAAAAGAGGCAAAAGCCGTCAAGCTGCTTGACACGAAGCTTGACAAAAAGGTTATAAAAACGCTTACCGTCTGCACCGTTATCATGCTCATCGCGATACTCATACACGACGGAGATCACATCCGTCAGGCTTATAACTGGGGCTACACCATTCCCCTGTCGCTTTGGGCGCTGAATCTGACGGTGTATGTGCTGCCGGTGGTCACGCTGTTTCTTGCAAGAAGTGCAAGAGCCTCGGCAACGCTTGTCGGCGCAGTCGCCGGAGTTTTCACTACGGCGTCGTTTCTTATCATTCACCTGTGCGGCTCGTTCACCGGCAACTGGGGCGTATGGAATTTTTCCTATTTTGATCTTATAAAGGGCGTCACCTATGACGGCGTGTTCTATCAGGGCGTCGATTGGCTCAGCTGGGTGCTTTTGTTCCACATCCCCATGTTCTGCCTGCCCTGCTCGGCAATATGCTTCAAAGAGTACAGGAAGCTTAAAAATGCGGCAAAATAACGGTCTGTATGTATCCTGCCCTGCCTGCGGCGACGAGGAGAGCGAGGCACACGGCAGGCTGGCGCTTTTAAGGACGCTTTGCATAAGCGTCCTTTTCACCATGCCGCTTATGTGGAGTCTGCGTCCGCTTATTCAGTTTTTGCTGGCCACGGTCGTTCAGTTCTGGCCGGGAATGTATTTCTACAAAGGCGCTTACAGGGCGCTGAGGCAAAAGATCCTCGGCATGGACTTTCTCGTTGCGCTGTCAACGACCATAATATACGCCTACTCTGCGTACATAACATTCACGGTGTACCACAACACGAAGCTGTATTTTCTTTCCGAGTGTGTGCTGCTGTCGCTGATCCTGTTCGGAAAATACATGGAGACGACCTCGCGCTACGAGGCCTCGGCCGCCATACGCAGGCTTATAAGCCTCCAGCCCGAAACGGCGCACATACTCCGCGGCAGCACCGAGCTTGAGGTCGGCCTGAACGAAATTCTGCCGTCGGACAGCATCGTTATACGCTCAGGCGACCATATTCCGATAGACGGCGTTATCTCCGACGGTGAGTGCTTTGCCGATGAATCCATGCTGACCGGAGAAAGCGAGCTGATACGAAAGCAGCCGGGCGATACACTGTATTGCGGAACGCTATGCCGCGACGGGCAGGTGCTGCTCTCATGCGGCAGCATCGGCAAAACAACAATGCTTCAGCAGATAATCGACATCGTAAGCAATGCGCAAAGCGAAAAAGCGCCGATCGCAAGGCTTGCCGATAGGATCGCCACCGTGTTTGTTCCCATTGTCGTGATCATCGCCGCGGCGGTGTTCTGCCGCTGGTACTTTTTCGCGGATAAGGGTAACCTTGCGCAGGCGGTAAACTGCGTGTGCGCCACGCTTGTCATTGCCTGCCCGTGCGCGCTCGGCCTTGCGACGCCCACGGTGATCAGGACAGGCTCCGGACGCGCGGCGGAACTGGGTATTCTTTTCCGCGGCGGCGAGCAGCTTGAGCGAGCCTATAAGACCGACACCGTTATTTTCGACAAAACCGGCACCCTGACCTGCGGCATGGCCGACGACGGCGAGATCATTTGTTCCGACGCAAAGGACGCGGTAGAAAAGCTCAAAGCCTCAGGCATCGACGTCTGGATGATAAGCGGTGACAAGGAAGAAAAGGCAAAGCGCGTTGCCGGGCTTCTCGGCATTGAAAACGTCATCTGGGAGGTCAAGCCCTCGGGCAAGGCCGATGCGGTCAAAAAGCTTCAGGCCGAGGGGCGGCACGTTGCCATGGTCGGCGACGGGATCAACGACTCCCCCGCTCTTGTCTGCGCCGATATCGGCATTGCCGTCGGAAGCGGAACCGATATTGCAATAGACTCTGCCGACGTTATGATAGCCGGCGGCAGCATCTGCGCGGTGCCGCTGATATTCCGACTTTCAAAGGGCACCATGAAGATAATCCGGCAGAACCTCGTTTGGGCGGTCATATACAATATTATATGCATCCCGATAGCCGCTGCCGGTATTGTGAACCCGTCAATAGCCGCGGCGGCAATGTCGCTTAGTTCAAACGGTGTTTTACTTAATTCTCTGAGGTTGAAGAATATTGAGAAGTGAAGTTTTTGCAGAAAAAGTAGATGGCATGGTATGTCCGCAGTGCGAGGATGAGATCGCGCGGAAAATAACGCACAGGCGCGGCATTTTGACGTGCAGGGCAAGCTACCGCAAAAGCAGCGTCACGGCGCAGTACGACCCGGATATTATAACGCCAGGCGAGATAAAAGCCGCGCTTTCGGATATCGGATACCCCGTCGGCAGCGGCAAAAGCGGACTTATATCCGACATGATCGGCGCTGCGAGCGTTATTGTTTTGTATTTTGCCCTGCCATGGCTCACGGGGCTTGTCAATGTGCCGCAGGCGGAATCCGGTGCCGGTTTCGGCGTTTTGTTTGTCATTGGGCTGTTGTCGGGTGTACACTGCATCGGCATGTGCGGCGGAATTATGCTGACGCAGAAAAACGCAGTTGCCTACAATGCCGGCAGGCTGCTCAGCTACACGGTCGTCGGAGCGGTTTTTGGGGCCATCGGCACGGTAATAACTTACGATACACAGTTTAAGAGCATGCTCTTTACGATCTGCGGCGGTCTGGTCGTGATTATAGGACTTATGATGTGGGGCGTTCCGTTTCTCAGGCAGATAAGCCCCGAGCTCACAAAGCCGTGCAGATTCAAAGGCGGGCGGCCTCTTGTCATCGGATTGCTGACGGGTCTCATGCCCTGCGGTGCACTGGCAAGCATGTGGCTTTTTGCCGCAGCCTCAGGCTCTGCCGCAAAGGGTGCCGAGAGTATGTTCGCATTTGGACTTGGAACCTGCGTATTCATGCTTGCATTCGGCGCATTCGGCGCGCTTGTGCCCGCAAAGTACAACAAATATATTCTCAAGGTCAGCACTGTTCTCATCGTAAGCCTCGGGCTTATCCTTTTATCAATGGGAATAAGAATGATATAAAAAACAGTTCATTTGCATGAACTGTTTTTTTACTAAATTATAAAGCATATAAAAAGGGTGCGGCGTGGGAGAGCCGCACCCTAAACCTCCGTTTCCCCGGTCGGCGGATGATGAACCGTTCATCCGCCGGACACAGCAAATCGGGGGCAACACTGACTTTTTACTTATACTATATTGTACTTCTTGAGCAGATCGGCAACAACGTTGTTCGTCAGAGGCTCCTTGAGCAGGCCGAGGATCGGCATGATGGTCGGGAGCAGGAACTCTGCCGGCTTCTTGCCGTCGAGCAGCTTGCTAGTTGCATAAAGCAGGTCGCGGATATCATACACCGAGCCCCAGACCTCGGGAACGCCGCGGTCAACATTGCACAGCGTGTAGACTGCTTCCATACCGGTACGGATGGAGTACTCGGTGGTGAAAACGGTGTCGCGCGGAGTATCTGCAAACTGGCCGACGAATGCAAGGTTAACGGAACCGTCGGGAACGACCTTGGGACGGTCACCCTCGGCTCTGGGCATGAAGAATGTGGTTACATAAGGCATCATGCACGGAGTGGTATTGCACTCATTGGTTGCAAGATCCATGATCTGATCCTCGGGGATGCCGATGTGATACAGCCACTCTGCAGCAAGCTCAATGCCGGTGCACTGGTACATGGGCTTTTTGATGAAGTCGCCTTCATCGTCCCAGCAGTTGAGGCCGTAGACCCAGATCAGGCAATGGTCTGCCGGCTGCTCCTGGAACTGGCCCTGGCGGTTGATGGTCCAGCTTACGAGCCAGCTCGAATCGCGGCAGGTAACTATGCCGCCGGTGACGACCTTGCCGGACAGAGGATCGCGCTTGCAGATCTTCTGGATAGCATCGAGGATCTGCTTGTTTGCTGTATCGACGGTCCAGGATTCCCACGAGGTCTCCTTGATGCCTGCGAAGAACTTCTCGGGACGGCCGAACGCCGGATCCTGAGCCGCGATCTTCTTCCACATCTCGATAGAGGGGCCTTCGCCGTTCTTAACGGTGACAACAGGTGCATGGGTGTTATCGCCGTATGCCGATGCGTCGCCCTGGCAGCCGTTGGTGCAGATAACGAGATCGTCCTCGGTGAGGTCGATGACCTTCTCTACGCCGCCCTGAGTGTACTCGATTTTCTTTGCGACCTTCTTTTCGGGGGTGCAGTCGCAGACGATATTGGTAACGGTCGTGTCATAAAGGATCTTGCCGCCGTGGTCGGTGATGTACTTGCACATGGGCAGGATCATGGATTCATACTGATTATAGCGAGTGAAACGCAGTGCGCTCAGATCGGGCAGACCGTCGATGTGGTGGATGTAGCGCTGCAGATACAGCTTCATCTCAAGCGCGGAATGCCATTTTTCAAATGCGAACATGGTCTGCCAGTAGGTCCAGAAGTTCGTTGCATAGAACTCATCGTCGAACACATCGTCGATCTTCTTATCCTCGAGGGACTTGTTGGTGGACATGAACAGCTTCAGCAGCTGGGTAGCAGCACCGGGAGTAAGACCGTACTTTCTGTCGGTGTGCGCGTCCTGGCCCTGTTTTTCGGTGACGCGGCACAGAGAGAAGTTCGGGTCTTCCTTGTTCAGATGATAGTACTCGGAGAAAACGGTCTCGCCGGGATTTACGATAGAGGGGATGGACTTAAACAGATCCCACATACACTCGAAGTGGTTATCCATCTCACGTCCGCCGCGCATGATGAAGCCCTTGGTTGCGTCGTAGATGCCGTCGCATGAACCGCCGGCGAGAGGCAGATGCTCGAAAAGCGTAATGTGATCGCCGGGCATCTGTGCGTCACGGATCAGGAAGCACGCCGCTGCAAGGCCTGCAAGGCCGGTGCCTACTATGTAGGCAGATTTCTTGTCGATGCCTTCCGGCTTTTTCGGTGTGGCAAATGCCTCGTAGTTACCGCTGCTGTAATACATTATGATTCCTCCTAAAAATTTTATTATGTCTGCACATGGTGCAGTAAGGTACGTTGGAGTTTCAGCGTTTTACAATGGCTCTTATAGGGCATGCCAAATAGCACGCTCCGCAGCCTATGCATCTGCTATTATCAATGATCAGAGGCTTTTTTGCTGCGTCGATGCAGCCGACGGGACACCTTGAATGGCAACCGCCGCAGCCAACGCATTTTTCGCTGACAAAGTATGTATCCACAGTGTTGTCCTTCCGAGTTTAAAGCCACATCGGCGACAGCTCCCTCTGCCGCCGATGTGTAAGAGGGGAATAAGGTGCGAGAGACAATTATTACAGACCTGCTATTTTTTCAAGCGCTGCTCTGTCGAGGATATTTATCCTTCCGCGTCCGGTTCCGATAATGCCGAGGTCACGCAGCTTATCAAGCTCGCGGCTTATGACCACGCGTGTCGTACCCAGGCTGTTTGCGATCTCCTCATGAGTCACAAAAACCGAATTTGTTTTCAGCTCGCGGCTTTTTTCAAGCAGCTCGCGCGCTATGCAGTGCCTCAGATCGTTAAACACGAAGTAAGAAATATTGTTAAGTATGGCCTGAGCGCTCTTTGCACAGGTTTCGTAAATAAAAAGCGCCATCTGCCACTCGTCATGCGCAACGACCGCCATATCAGGCCGCTGCAAATACGCGAGAGTAGTTTCGCCATCCGACTGGAGGCACGGTATCACGTCCGTTTCAAGGGCATTATCGACCGTCATTATGCTAAACGCATCGCCTTTTTTTAAATGGAACAGAGTCACCTCGCGTCCGGTGTCAGATGCGAGGTAAACTCTTATGCCCCCTTCAAGGACAAACACGATGCCGTCCTTTTTCACCGTTTTGAAAACAACGTGCTCTCTCCTTTTATAGCTGCGGAAGATCGCGTTGTCTTGAAGCCTGCGCCTGTGCTTTTCGGCAAGCAGGCTCCAGCATGGAATGCACTCGCTTATGCTGTGCTTCATTTTATATCACTCCTGCATCAAATATTTTTCTCCCACGAGCATTTTATGTTATAGGTACTAACATCTATGCCCAAAAAAATTTGTGCGGAAACGCTTTGTTCTATTTGTTTGAATTTTATCAAATTATCAAAGCATTTCCGCATCTTTTGTTACTTAACCGGCAAAATATTTGGTCATTTTGAAAATTCCGTATAAATTGCATAAACTCAAGTGTCGTTTTTTATGTAATTAGCTATAATTGCAGACGAGGTTCGCAGAGTTTCAACAGGGTCGATGGCGTATTTTGTACCATCATAGATGTTTGTTCCCGTGTAAGCGTTGACAAGTATCTGATAGATCATGTGAATATCAATGTCCGGCCGGATCGAGCCGTCGGCGATCCCCTCGCGCAGCGCAACGAGCGCCGGGATAGGTATCTCCCTGTCGGTAAACTGCCAGAACACATCGTTTATATTCAGCTCGGTCTCGATATTTTCCTCCATCGCGTAGCTGAGCATCTCGCGCGTGTAGGCATACCACTTCGGAAACTCCGTGTAGGCGTTTGTGTACTCCTCCATGCAGGCAACGTATTTTTCAAAGCCGGTCTGCAAATTTTTGCTTCGCCGGGTGTAGCGCTCCATGAATTTTTCATAAAACTGCGCAAGCGCGTCGCGCCACGCGGCGATAACAAGGCCGTCCTTTGTGCCGAAATAGCGGTAGACCGACATTGGGGTAAGGCCGGCCTCCTTGGCAATGCGGTTAACGCTCGTTGCTGCCACACCTTCGTCGATGAACAGATCCTGCGCAATCTTCACAACGCGCATTTTGTTTTCGTCTCTTACTTGCCGTTTTGACATGTCTTCAGTATCTCCACTGCGGCGCGCGCAGCAGCGCCGGCGTCCTCCGTGTAAACATCCGCGCCGATCTCGTCGCAGAAGCTCTGGCTTATTGGCGCGCCGCCGATAAGTATCCTTACTTTTTTGCGTATGCCTTTTTCCTGCGCAAGCGAAACAACGCGGCGCATCTCATTCATCGTTGTAGTCAGCAGCGATGAGCAGGCTATAATGCCGCAGTCATGCTCAACGGCGGTTTCGACAAACTGCTCGGCGGATACGTCGGTTCCGAGGTCATAGACCTCAATACCGCTGCCCTCCATCATGATCTTGACAAGATTTTTGCCGATATCGTGCATATCTCCGCGCACGGTTCCGATAACGGCGCTTCCGACTGTCGCGCTCTCGCCGCCTTCACCGACCATGTGAGGCTTTAAAAGCTCTGTTGCCGCCGACATGCAGCGTGCTGCGATCAGCATCTCCGGAACGAAAACGCGGTTTGCCGAAAAATCGTCGCCGAGCTTGTTCATGCCCTTAACAAGGCCGTCGGAGAGTATCTCCTGCGCGGCAAAGCCCTCGTCGAGTGCCTGACTGCACAGGGCAAGCAGCTTCTTCTGCTGGCCGCGGCACAGCGCTGCGCTTATGCGGTCAAGCAGGTCATCGCCCGGCTCTTCCTCGGACACGGGCTTTGCCTCTTCGACGGCGCTCGCAGCCTTATCGCCGAGCACACGGCGCGGTACCGGCGGCAGATTGAACGACGGCGCGTGAAGCTTTGCGTTGTATTCGTCTATCGCCTGATTTATATATTGATCGACATGGCCGAACACTGTGCCCGGAACGCCGTAGGTTATCGACGGGATAAAATGTCCGCCCGGGCAGCAGGTGCTCAGCGTTTTTCTTGCGTAAGTGAGTATATCCTCGCCGCTTATATCCTGCCTGTCTATGGCGGCTCCCATGCCGCCCATGAGGACGAGCTTTCCGTTAAGATGGCGCTGCAATGCCGGGATATCGTTTTCCGGCAGGGTGCCCTGCCAGACCTGAATGCCGATCTCGGCCATATCGTCAACTATCGGCACAAGATACGAGTCGGCATGGTGCACGGCAATGCAGCCGCGCGAGCGGATATAGCCGTAAAAGCGGCGGTAAGGCTATATCCGGCTTCATAAACAGCGCATCCTTCGTGCCCCAGTCGTCGTGCGAGAAGATAACGTCCGGCTGCAAATTGTCGATGAACATTTTCACATAGCGCAGGCGGTACTCGGTTATATATTCGATAAGCTCGTGCATCTCGCCCGGATGCTCATAGAGGTTGGTGAGCGTCGGCTCAAAGCCCATGAGGAAATGGCACTGCTCGAATATGCCCGTGCCCATAAATCCGGCGACGAGCTGCTCGTTCCCGGCTGCCGCGCGCGCTTTTCTGCGGCACTCATCCCAGCCTTCCGTGCAGGCGCTCTCGATATCCGGTGCGTGCACCGTTTCACGCCAGCGCGTTATATCACGGCACACTGCCATGTCGCCGTGGTTAAGCGGCATTGCGCCCGGTGCATCCTCCGGGAAGCTTATGGTCGTTCCCCAACGGTCAACGCTGACGGTTCCGCGCTTGCGGTTGCCGCGCAGATATGCGTTTATGGGGTCATACAGGCACATATGCAGCGCCTCGTATTGTTTCAGCTGACGCTCGGGCTGAGAGTCGGGCTTGAGCATTTCAAGAAAGATCTCTTTTGCAGTCTGCATAACATTCACTCCTCAGAATACAGAAGGCACGAGGTGTAAGTCATCGTGCGCGCTCCGTAGTTGTATCCAAGTCCCGAACGGGAGCATACATTGCTTACAAACAGGCCGAAGGCTTCCATTGATGACAGGCGCTTTGCCGGATATCTGCACGGCTTGTTCGGATACGTACACTTCTTGCATATCGTACATGCCCCCGCCGTGAGAGGAAGGCAGCCCGGGTACAAGATTCGTGCCTGCCTGGCAAAATTCAAAAATGCGCGCTTGTGCGCTTTGGCGGTGCTTTGCATGCCTTCGTAGTCAAACTCGTCGGCAAGCTCGCCCGTTGTCTGCACAATAAGGCACTTATTATACTGCGCTATGCGGCGCTTTGCATACTCTATGCTGCCGCAGGCCGGCGGACACGACCAGTTTGTGTTCCACTGTCCGCAGCGGTCGGCAGAACACATTTTGCGCACTTCCTCCAACGGCGTGAGCGCCGCCATGTTAGCAAAGCCGATATGCGAAAAGCCGTTTTCCCGTGCAAGAGTAAGAATATCCGTCATAAGATCTCAGCCTCTTGACAAAGCACAAGCTTTGTATGTAATATGTTATATTATATTAAGGGGTGATGTTCGTGTCAAGCGTTCGGGTGCTGCTGGGCGGCAAAAGTTTTGACATTAAAACCGAAGGCGGCGAAACGCTGCTGAGCGCTTTGCGAAGATCGGGTTTTACCCTCCCGGCCGCATGCGGCGGCAGAGGCAAATGCGGCAAATGCCGCGTCGGCGTAAACTCCGTTTCGCGCCTTGCCTGCCGCATTGTTCCCAATGACGGCGACGTGGTCACGCTGCCGGAAAAGTCCGGCGGCAGAATACTCACGCAGACGCCGGAGATAGTCTCCTGCGCCGGGAAAATGAGCGGACTTGCCGCTGCGGTCGATCTCGGCACAACGACGGTGGCCGTGCGGATTTACGAGCTTGCAGACGGACGCGAGGAAAGGACTCTCAGCGCATGGAACGCCCAGGCGGCCTACGGCGGCGACGTTATAAGCCGCATTCAATATACTATGGAGGCCCCCAACGGGCTGAATGAGCTTTCGCGCATCATCCGCGCGCAGGTCGAAGATATGATAAGCCGCGCGCTCGAGGACTGCGGAAAAAGCAAGTCGGAGCTTCGGCACACCGTCCTTGTCGGAAACACCGTCATGCAGCACATATTTGCGTCTCTCCCGGTCGAGGGCATAGCGCGCGCTCCGTTCAAGCCCGAAACGCTTTTTGAGGATGATCGCAGCGACTCGCTCCTCGGCGCGCCCCTGCACTATGCGCCCTGCGTTGCAGGCTATGTCGGCGGCGATATCACCGCCGGGCTGCTCTCATCCGGGCTATATAAAAATCCGGGGCGCAGTCTGTTTCTCGATATCGGCACGAACGGTGAGATGGCGCTCGGCGGAAGCGAAGGCTTTGCATGCTGCGCCGTCGCTTCGGGACCTGCGTTTGAGGGAGCCGGAATAAGCTGTGGCATGGCGGCGGTTGACGGAGCCGTAAGCCATGTTCGCTGCGACGGCGGATTTTTGTACGACGTCATAGGCGGAAAGGCAGCCTGCGGTCTGTGCGGCTCTGGGCTTATCGACCTTGCCGCCGCGCTGACGGAAACCGGCTGCATCGACGAGGGCGGCAGACTTCTTTCGCCTGAGGAAGCTCCAGAAAAAATGCGCAGATACCTTACGCGCGACGAAAACGGCAACGGCATTTTTCACTTGACGCGCGAGGTTTATCTCACTGCGCAGGATGTGCGCAATCTTCAGCTTGCAAAGGCCGCTGTCGCGGCAGGGATAGACGTTCTGCTCGCGGCAAAGGGAATGAAAAGCTCCGATATTGACGGTCTGTATCTTGCAGGCGGCTTCGGAAGCTATGTCGATACGGAAAGCGCGATGAAGATCGGCATGCTGCCGCGCATTGAGAAGGACAAGCTGCACAGCATCGGCAACACGGCCCTTGCCGGGGCGGCAATGATGGCGCTTGCACCGGAAAAGCGCGGCGCGGTGCGGCAGCTCGCGCATGATTGCAGCTATATAGAGCTGTCCGGACGCGCGGATTTTGCCGCGGCATTCACCGAAAACATGTCTTTTTAAACTCATTACGGAGGTTTTTAATATGGAGATCCGTTTTCCTCTTATTCTTGACGGCGCAACAGGCACCGAGCTGCAAAAGCGCGGCTACATGGGCGATGTCAGCGCCGAGCAGTGGGTGCTCGAGCATCCCGAGAGCATTCTTGATATTCAAAAAAGCTATGTTGAAGCAGGTAGCAACGTTCTGTATTCGCCGAGCTTCGGCGCAAACAGGCGCAAGCTTGAAGAGCACGGCATTTTTAACAAAACAGACGAATATAACCGCCGTCTTGCCGCGCTGTCCAAGGAAGCCGCCGGCGGCAAAGCGTGGGTCGCCGGAGACATTTCGCCGACAGGTATGTTCTTAAGTCCGCTCGGCGAGGCTTCGTTTGAGGAGCTTGTGGATATCTACACCGAGCAGGCCGCCGGTCTTGAGGAGGCAGGGGTCGATCTTTTCGTTATAGAAACTATGATGACGCTTTCCGACGCGCGCGCGGCGGTGCTGGCTGTGCGCAGCGTGAGCGATAAGCCCATTTTTGTGACGTTCACCTGCGACGAGAGCGGACGCAGCCTGTCCGGAACCGACGTCACTGCGGCGCTGACCGTTTTGCAGGGCATGGGCATAAGCGCTTTCGGCCTTAACTGCTCGGCAGGTCCGGAGCAGATGCTCGTGCATCTCAGGCGCCTGCGCGAATTTGCGCGCGTTCCGCTCATAGCCAAGCCCAATGCCGGCATGCCTCAGATAGTTGACGGCAAGACCGTTTACGATTGTCCGCCCGATGAGTTTGTCGCCCTTGTAGGTGAGATGCTCGATGCCGGTGTCGCTGTGTTCGGCGGATGCTGCGGCACAACGGGCGAGCACATCTCAGCGCTCTCCAAGGCTCTGGACGGAGCAAAGTTTGTCCGCCCGGCTCCCGAACACGGAGATATGCTCCCGGCCTCTACTGAGAAAGAGCCGATGTATCTTCCTGTCGATGCAAAGCACGGCAAGGTGCTTTCCGTAACGAGCGAGCTTGAGGACTCTCTCGCCGATGCACTTGACTCGGATGACGCGATGATCGCAATCAGGCTTTCCGGCTGGGATGATGTCGATGCATTTGCCGACTGTCAGTACATGATAAATAAGCCCCTGTGCATAGTCTGCGACGATGCCGATGTGCTTGAGTCCGCTCTGCGCGTGTATCAGGGCCGCGCCTTGTACGAGGGCGCGCTCGATGAAAGCGCGCTGCTTCCTCTGTGTGACAAATATGGGCTGATAATATAATTTCGCATAAACATAAAAAAACAGCTCCGTTGGGAGCTGTTTTACATTATTAATCATTATTAAATTTATGCGACTTCCTCTTCTTTATCCTCGTCCTCGCAGAGGCTCAAGTATCTGTCCTCGCAGACGACCATTGAGTAAGCCGCGGCGGCGAGGATGATATTGACCCATGCGCCCTGAACGCCCATGAGCTTGACGGCAAAGAAGCCTACCGCAGCGCCGACGTGGAAAGCAAGCAGTGTGAAGAGATAAAACTTCACTTTTTTGAAATGCACACGGTCGCCGTCGGTTATATACTGCGCAAAAGCAAGCGAGGCCTGCTTTGTATTGTTTGTGGAGAATATGGTTGAGCTTACAAATCCCTTAGCTCCGGAAAAGGTGCTCCACTGCACGCTCATCGCAAAGAATATGGGGTACAGCGCGAGGATAACGTTTGCATCGGCCGGAATGAAGCACAGCGCAACACAGGCAAGCGCGTCGATAACAGGCGCTGCACGGCGCATATCGATGCCGAAAAAGTGCGGCAAAAGCACCGTAATCATCGTGCCTGCAACGTACAGCACGAGCGCACCCAGATGCAGCAGCACCGCGACCGCGTCGCCGCGCAGCGCATTGAGCGTAAGCTCCAGCAGGTTCATGGTCTGCGCGCTGGCAAGTATTCCGCTGCGGCACAGTATCGCATACGCGCCGAAAAATCCGCCGACCGAGGCAAACGTCAGGTGCCTTTCAATCAAAATTGTTCCAAACGAACAGAAGTAAGTATAGCACAATTAAATATTTCTGCAAGGATTTTTATTGCCCGGAAAATGAACTTATGATAAACTGTATCGGTTAAAGGAGGTGATACAATGTACGAGCTTATTCAGGTTTTAAACAACACTTATTATATTAACTGCCCTGCCAAGATCGGGCTTTATCTCGACGTGGATAAGGACGTTTATCTTATCGACAGCGGAAACGACAAGGAGGCCGGGCGCAAGGTTCGGCAGATACTTGACAAAAACGGCTGGACGCTGCGCGCGATACTGTGCACCCATTCCCACGCCGACCACATCGGCGGCTGCAAATATCTTCAGGCGCAGACCGGATGCAAGGTCTATTCTCCCGGCGTTGAGCGCGACTTTACGCGCCACACACTGCTCGAGCCGGCGCTTCTTTACGGCGGCTTTCCGCCGAAGGCGCTGCGGCACAAGTTCTTGATGGCACAGGAGTCGGATGCGGACGAGCTTGCATCCGCCGAGCTTCCCGAGGGCTTTGAGATCATTCCTCTGCCGGGACACTGTTTTGAAATGGTCGGCTTCAGAACGCCGGACGATGTTGTGTTCCTTGCCGACTGCCTTTCAAGCCGTGCAACACTCGAAAAATACCGCATCGGCTTTATATACGACGTGCAGGCATATCTCGACACGCTTGAAAAGGTCAAGTCGCTCAGCGGTGCATTTTTCGTTCCGGCTCACGCGGAGGCCTGCGAGGATGTAAGCGAGCTTGCGCAGTATAATATCGACACTGTCAATGAGATCGCCGGACGTATCAAGTCTATTTGCACGCAGCCCGTGAATTTTGAAGCGCTTCTCAAACGGCTTTTTGACGAATATGCTCTTGAGCTGAGCTTTGAGCAATACGCGCTTGTCGGCAGCACCGTGAAGTCATACCTTGCGTGGCTGATGGACAAGGGGCAGCTTAAAGCAAAATGCGAAAGCAACTTGCTGCTGTGGGAGGCCGCCGAGTAAGGCCATGGAAATTTCGATAATTCAATACCTCATCGTCTGTCCGCTCGTTTTCCTTGCCGGATTTGTTGATGCCGTTGCCGGAGGAGGCGGACTTATCTCGCTTCCTGCCTATCTCATAGCAGGCTTCCCCGTTCACTTCGCCATAGGGACTAACAAGGTAAGCTCCGCCATGGGCACGACACTCACCACCGTGCGCTACACGAAAAGCGGCTTTATCCCCTGGAAACAGGCGATATTCTGCGTGCTGTTCGCGCTTGCCGGCTCGGCCTGCGGCGCAAACCTTGCGCTGCTTATTGACGACGGCGTGTTCAAGATAATCATGCTCGTCATTCTTCCGCTGACGGCGCTGTATGTCATGAAAGGCAAAGCGCTCAGCGGCGAGCGCGAGCCATTCTCAAGACTCAAGACCACGCTTTTGAGCTGCGTCATAGCATTTTTCATCGGCGCTTACGACGGTTTTTACGGCCCCGGGACCGGCACATTTCTCATCCTGCTGCTGACGGCCGCGGCTCATATGCCCGTCACGGAGGCAAACGGCGTAAGCAAGGCGATAAACCTCGCAACGAACATCTCGGCGCTTGTAGTTTTCCTCATAAACGGCAAGGTCATTTTCGCAGTCGGGCTCGTCGCCGGACTGTTTTCCATTGCCGGCAACTGGCTCGGCTCAAGCTTTTTCAAAAAAGGCGGCAGCAAGGCCGTAAAGCCGATAATGATATGCGTCCTCGTCATATTCTTCGTGAAAGTGCTCGGCGAGGTCATAGGATGAAAAACGTATAATAAATCCGCATCGATGCAGTCTTTATTCTTATGTTTTATTGTATCAACCGGCCTAATGCGGCAGGGCGATTCTATATCAGCAAAACAGCCTCTTTCTGCCTGAAACTATCAAGCAAAAAGAGGCCATTTTTAATAGTTTTCGTATCAGCCGATCGTTATCGTACTTGGCAGCAGTTTTCGTACTTAGCTTAAAAGTTCCGAAACCGTTCGGATTTCATGCAGATCGGCGGTTTTTCGGCAAAAATTATGCCTTGCGAACCTTGTCGATGTGGCGGGTGAGGTCGAGCATCTTGCAAGAGAAGCCCCACTCGTTATCGTACCATGCCATGAGCTTTACGAAGTTGTCGTTGAGAGCCAGGCCGGCCTTTGCGTCGAAGATGCTGGTGTGAGGATCGGTGATGAAGTCGGAGGAAACGACCTCGTCCTCGCAGTACTCGATAACACCCTTCATCGGGCCTTCGCTTGCTGCCTTGACCGCTGCGCAGATCTCGTCGTAGCTTGCGCCCTTCTCGAGGCGGCAGGTCAGGTCAACGATGGAAACGTCAGCGCTGGGGATACGCATGGAGGTACCGGTCAGCTTGCCCTTAAGCTCGGGGATGACCTTGCCGACAGCCTTTGCAGCGCCGGTGCTGGTGGGGATGATATTGCCATGAACGCCGCGGCCGAGACGCCAGTTTTTCTTGGAGAAGCCGTCAACGACTTCCTGAGTTGCGGTGTCTGCATGGACGGTGGTCATGAGGCCTTCGACGATGCCGAAGTTGTCGTTAATGACCTTAGCAAGAGGTGCAAGGCAGTTGGTGGTGCAGGATGCATTGGAAACGACCTTGATGTCGGGAGTGTACTTATCGAGGTTTACGCCGCAGACGAACATCGGGGTATCGTCCTTGGACGGGCCGGACAGGACGACGACCTGTGCGCCTGCGTCAAGGTGAGCCTGTGCCTTCTCGGTGGTGAGGAATGCGCCGGTGCACTCGAGAACGTACTCAACGCCCATCTCGCCCCAGGGCAGCTCTGCCGGGTTGCGGTTGCCGACGACGGCGACGCGCTTGCCATTTACGGTTATGGAATTATCGTCATACTCAACGGTTCCCTGGAAGCGGCCATGCACGGAGTCGTACTTAACGGTGTACGCCAGCTGAGCAGGGGTCTTGTCGGGAGCATTGATGGCAACGATCTCGATATCGTCAGCGACGATGCCGGCTCTGAATGCCAGACGGCCGATGCGGCCAAAACCATTGATAGCAACTTTGATCATTTTTTATGTTCCTCCATTAAATTAATTTCAGCGCGGAAAACATTACTTGCTGTATTGCCATAATTGTAACATATACTATGCTCAAAAATCAATATTTCGATACAGCCAAATATCCGTTAAAAAATCGCCCTTTTGAGGCCGCCTATTGTATATTTTGCTTGTTTTTGATAGAATAGTACCGAAAAAACTTACGAGGTGAAGATAAATGTCGGATTCCGTACTTTTGTCCGCCGCATTCTCTATGCTCGAAACAGCCGTCGCGGTGTCGCGCCGCGGAAAAATAGTGTACATGAACCCTGCCGCAGTCAGCCTTGCCGGCTCCGACCTCACGTCAAAGCCCGTGGACATGCTCATGCCCTCGCACATTTCAAATAACCAGGCAGACAGCTTTGTTACGACGGCGCTCATAGGCGAAAAAAGCTGCACGGTGAAAGTAAGCTCGGCAAACGGATACCGCATCCACGTCATAAGCTGCGACGGTTTCTCCTCCTCACCCAGCGACAGCGTTTTTGACACGCTGCGCTCGTGCATGTCGAACATAAAATTTTCTGCATCGTGCATATCCGTCATCGCCGAGGACGTTGCATACGACAAGCTCAGCGAATACGTCAGCACGCTCAACCGCAACTATTACCGCATAAAGCGCGCTTTGGACAATCTCGGCACGCTCTCCGGCATTGAGGAAGGCTCGCTTCCCTTCCGCCCCGAGCCGATCGATATGACCGAGCTTTTCAGAAATATGATCGACACCGTGAACCTTCTCACGCAGAAGCAGAATATAAGCATAACGTTCAGCTCCGAGGAACATGTTCGCCTTGTCGCAGACCGGGCACTTATCAGTCAGCTGGTGCTCAACCTTCTGTCAAACGGCATAGCAAGCTGCAGCCGCGGCGGCAGGATCGCCGTCTCGCTGCTGAGGACGGACAAAAACCTTATAGTCTGCGTTGACGATAACGGCGCGGGCATCCCTCCCGATGAGCTGTCCACCGTTTTCGGAAAATACAAGCAGCGCGACAGCCTTTCGCGCCCGGCAGGAAGCGGCATAGGTCTTGCCGTTGCCAAGAGCATCGCGCAGCTGCACAATGGTGCGCTTATCATCGAAAGCCGCGGCGAGGGCAAGGGCACATGTGTGCGAGCAATGCTCTCGTATGACATACCGGCAGGAAAAAACCTTTCCGCGCCGGATAACGAATACAACAGCTCCGATATGCAGTGCCTGCTCACGCAGCTCTCCGGCTGTCTGACGCTCGACTGCTATTCCGAATTTCTCGAAGACTGAACCGGCGCAGGCAAAGGCCTGCGCCGGTTTTTCATCATTCACTCCAGATACAGCTCCTCGAGGCGTTTGAGTTTTTCATCGTCAAGCGACATCTGATCGCGCAGAAAGCTCTCCATGCCGCCGTGAAGCTCATCTATCGTATCCAAGGCCGCGTCGAGGAAATCCTCCTGCACGGTATCTATCATGCGGATAAACTTCAGCGTTTTGGCATCGTCGGTGTATCTTTTGCAGTTATTGACGAGCTTCTCCGTTCCCGGAGCACAGCGGTCGCGCGTTATAAGATAGTCGGCATAGATCGTCTCGCGCGGCACGCCGAGAGCCGAGAGGATCAGCGCCGTTGCCGTGCCTACCCTGTCCTTACCCATGGTGCAGTGATACAGCAGCGCGCCTTCCTCATGGCGCAGGAGTATCTCAAAGAATTTCCTGTAATGCTGCACCGAGTGCTCGACCGACACCATGATCGGATACAGCGAACGCATCTGCGCTGCGCCGTCCGGATCGCGTGCCATGAGCCTCTGCGCCATTTTCACCGTGCGCTGCGCCTCCTCGTCCTCGGTCTCGGGCTTATCGCGAGTTATGCCCTCGGCTTTATCTTCAAGTATCGGGCAGATTATGTACTCTGTGCCTTCGGGCAGTCTATCCGGCTTCTGCATGCGCTCGGCTGCGGTTCTAAAGTCAACAACGGTGCGCAGTCCGGCGTTTTTGAGATATGCCATATCGTTATCGTCAAGGCGAGAGAGCATTCCGCTGCGGATAAGCCGGCCGTATTTGAGTGTTCTGCCGTCCTTTGTTTCGATTCCGCCGAGGTCGCGCGCGTTCGGCGCGCCGCTCAGTATTATCTTTGGCTCGTACATCACATATCCTCCATACCGTAAAGCTTTTTGCCGTTTTCAAACGTGGCGCGCTCGACCTCGGATGCGCTCACGCCCTTGACCTCGGCAATTTTGTCGATGACATATTTCAGGTTCGACGAATCGTTGCGCTTGCCGCGGTTCGGGACCGGCGTGAGATACGGACTGTCCGTCTCGATGACCATGCGCTCGAGCGGACACATTTGGAGCACCTCAAGCGCCTTGCGCGCGTTTTTATAGGTTATCGGCCCGTCAAAGCCGAGATACCAGCCGCGCTTTAAAAGCTCGGCGGCCATCTCCGCACTTCCGGAATAGCAGTGGAACACGCCTCTCAGTTCGGGATAGCGGCTGACGATATCAAAGCTGTCGCCGTGCGCCTCACGGTCGTGGACGATGACGGGCTTATCAAGCTCAAGTGCAAGCTCGATCTGGCGGATAAACAGCGCTTTCTGCTCGTCCTTATGCTCGGCATCCCAATAGTAATCAAGCCCTATCTCGCCGACGGCAACACATTTCGGGTGGTGCATGAGCTTTATCATTTCGTCAAAGCCCTCGTCGGTAAGCTTATCCATATCCTCCGGGTGCCAGCCGACGGCGGCGTACACAAAGTCGTATTTTTCCGCAAGAGCTATCGCGGCGCGGCTGCTTTCAAGGTCGCAGCCCGGATCGACGATCAGACCGACGTTTTTCTCCGGCATGGACGCGAGTATGTCAAAGCGGTCGGCGTTGAACGCGCCGCTGTCGTAATGCGCATGGGTGTCAAATATCATTTATCTTACCTCCGTCACATTATAATTATAGCATCACTTGCTATACCGGCGCAAGCGGTGATATAATGGCTGTGGAGGGCTGAATATGGATTACTATGATATTTTAATTGACGGAATTTCCGCCGAGATATATGTTTCGCGTATAATTCACACAAGATCGTGGATCGCCGCCGAGCTGAGCGACGGTCGATACGGCATTGCGCTGCACGATAAGCTGCAAAGCCGCGAGCGCATGTTCCCGACGCTTGAGGGTCTCACCGCGCGCAAGGCGGCGGAGGCCGTGCGATCGTGGAACCTTCTCGAGGCGTCCGAGGCGATGGCTGTGATAAACGCATTTTATAACACCGAAGAGCGCCTGGATAAGCTTAGTGCGCGCTGCGGCTTTGACAAAAGCTGTACCCAGGGCTTTTCCACCGAGGGCAAAAAAGTCGCCCTCATCGGGCACCTCGTGCTTCAGCCCGACGCGCTCAAGGGCGCAAGCGAGGTTTACATAATCGAGCGTGACCCCAAGCCGGGCGACTATCCGGATTCGGCCTGCGAGTATATTCTTCCCGAAAGCGATATCGTTATCATGACGGCGAGCGCCGCTATAAACAAAACTCTTCCCCGGCTGCTGGAGCTTTCAAAAAACGCAGTTAGCATAATCATCGGGCCTACAACTCCGCTGTGTCCGGAGCTTAAAGCGCTTGGCATCGACCGGCTTTCCGGCATGGCCGTGCGCGATAAGGTTACGTTCGAGGCATGGGCAACGGCAAGCCACGGCAGTCCGTACAAGCACGGCGACGTGTTTATGATATAGGTTTACATAATATTAAACCGGCATTCATTTGAATGCCGGTTTTTCGTTATTCATCGTAAATTCTGTCATCAAACGCGCCCATGAGAAACTTCCTGAACGGTTCAAATCTCCTAACGGCGGCTCCGGCCGCTTCCGCGAATACGTCAAGATCGCGCAGATCATCGGGTGTAAAGCTGTATTCCGTGAGCCAGAATTTATACCTGAGCCAATCCGCCGCCGGGTGGTCGGGCTCATAGCCGCGCGGTGTGCGCTTGAGCTGCTCGCCGAAAACCATGAGGCCGTTTTCGGCACATATCGCGTCAAGCTCCTCGTAGTTATAGGCTATATACTCGCGCAGTCGGTTTAGCTGCTTTGTCTCCCACGGCCACGCGCCGGTTTCAAGGATGCAGCGCTCATGACTTATGTGGATATAGTACGAAAGCGGCAGAAAGTCCTTTTTGTGCGGCGATAAATACGCCCTGAACGCCGGATTATACGGCGTTTTGTTTTTGCTGTAGCGCATGTCGCGCGGTATGCGGTACATGAAGTTCTTCGGATTTTCAAACAAAAGCTCGTCGCCGATCTGCGGTGCGTCCTTTGCGAGAACAAACTTCATCACATCCAGTACCATGAGGAAATCCTCCTGTGCCTGCTCGTACTGCCTGTGGTTATCATGAAACCACGTTCTGTCGTTATTTTTGCTCAGCGCCTCGGTATAGCCGAGCATTCTGCTAAAGTCCATCAGAAAAGTCCCGTTATCCTTCCGTTATCGTCGATATCTATGCCCTCGGCCGCCGGTACGCTCGGCAGGCCGGGCATGGTCATAATATTGCCTGCAAGCGCGACCGTAAACCCCGCTCCGGCGCTGACCTTTATCTGCCGAACGGTCACGGTGAAGTCCTCCGGCGCGCCGAGCTTTTTCGCATCGTCGGAAAAGCTGCTTTGCGTTTTTGCTATGCACACGGGCAGTTTGCCGAAGCCCAGTGCAGTAAGGTGCTCTGCCTGTTTTTTTGCTTCCGGCAAAAGGACGGCGCCTCTGCCGCCGTAAATTTTCCTGACAACGGCGCTGATCTTATCTTCAATGCCAAGCTCATCCTCATAGCAGAAGCTAAAGCCGGAGTTATCCTCCTCGCAGAGGCGAACGACCGCCTCGGCAAGCTCTTTTCCGCCCTCGCCGCCGTGCGCCCACACCTCGGCAAGTACAATGTCCGTGTCAAGCTGCGCGCACTTTTCCTCGACGAGCTTAAGCTCTGCCTCGGTATCCGTCGGGAAGCGGTTGAGCGCAACGACGCACGGCAGATGATACACGTTTTTGATATTGCGGACATGGCGCAGGAGATTGGGTATTCCCCTTTCGAGTGCGGCAAGATCCTCGGCGTCAAGCTGCGACTTATCCAGTCCGCCGTGCATTTTCAGCGCTCTGACCGTTGCGACGACTACCACCGCAGCCGGGCGCAGGCCCGATGCTCTGCATTTAATATCAAGGAATTTTTCCGCGCCGAGGTCTGCGCCGAAGCCGGCCTCCGTCACGGCATAATCGGCGGCCTTCAGCGCCATGCGCGTTGCCAGCACCGAGTTGCAGCCGTGGGCGATATTCGCAAACGGGCCGCCGTGGACAAACGCCGGAGTTCCCTCAAGCGTCTGCACTATGTTGGGCTTTATAGCGTCCTTCAAAAGTGCCGCCATGGCGCCCTGAGCCTTGAGCCTGCTGCACGTTACGGGGCGATTTTGCGTATCATATCCGATGACGATGCGCGCAAGACGCGCTTTAAGGTCGGCAGCGGACTCGGCAAGGCAGAGTATGGCCATAATTTCGCTCGCAACGGTGATATCAAAGCCGTCGTCGCGCTCTACCCCGTCCTTTTCGCCGCCGAGGCCGTCGCGGATATACCTGAGCTGCCGGTCGTTCATATCGACGCATCTGCGCCAGGTTATTCTTTTCGTGTCTATATCGAGGGCGTTTCCGTGCATGATGTGGTTATCTATCATCGCGGCAAGCAGATTGTTCGCCGCGCCGATGGCGTGGATATCGCCGGTGAAATGCAGATTTATATCCTCCATTGGCACTATCTGCGCGTAGCCTCCGCCGCATGCGCCGCCCTTTATTCCGAACACGGGGCCAAGCGACGGCTCGCGCAGTGCAGCGGCCGCATTTTTGCCGATCTTACGCAAGCCATCGGCAAGACCTATAGCAGTCGTGGTCTTGCCCTCGCCTGCCGGTGTCGGCGTTATGGCCGTAACAAGAATGAGCTTGCCGTCGGCATTTTTGTTATCGCCAAGATAGCCGAGATCGACCTTGGCCTTATATTTTCCGTAGCACTCGAGCCACTGCTCACCTATGCCGATTTTTCCGGCTATATCCTCAATAGGGCTCATACGGCAGCTCTGTGCGATCTCAATATCCCGTTTTCTGTCCATTAAACCCCTCCTTTTTTTCGGTGTTTCAGAGTATTATAGCACAAAAATAAGCTTTTGAACAGCCACAAGCGCCTTATCGCGTCTTGCGCTGCGGCACGCATTCCTATATAATATTTGGCATTGATACAAAGGAGTTTGCCATGCCGAAGCAAAAGTGGAGCTTGAACACGATCTACATATCCGAGCGCTTGCAGGAGAGCCTGCGGCCCATATCGCGCTGCCGCATGACCACGGTGGTCGCTCCGATGGGCTACGGCAAAACGACTGCCGTCAGCTGGTTTCTTGAGCAGCGTGCAAAGGCCGAGACTGTTCGGATCATCCGCATAAGCGTGTATTCCGGCAACCTCATGATCTTCTGGAAAAGCGTTCAGGACGCGTTTGCCCGCGCCGGGCTATATTTTCTGCGAGATTATGACTGCCCGACGGGCGCCGTCGGCGGCGGAATTCTGGCAGACGGCCTGTGTCATGAGCTTACCGGGGAAAATGCCTGCTACATTTTTATTGATGATTTTCACCTGCTCACAGATGACCGCGCTTCCGCGTTTCTGTGCACGCTTGCAAACCGTTTGCCAGAAAACGTGCATCTGATCGTAGCAAGCCGCGACCGCTTCCTGCCGGCCGCCGATATCGTGCGGCTCGGAAGCCGAGTCTATCAGATAGGTGTCGAGCAGCTTCGCTTAAACCACACGGAGCTTGCAGTTTACGCGCATCGCTGCGGCACCGAGCTTTCCGACGAGCAGATCGACAGTCTGCTGTATTCCAGCGAGGGGTGGTTTTCCGCCGTGTACCTCAATCTGCGCACGCTCTCCGAGCGAGGCTCGCTGCCCGACCGCGATTCGGATATATACGCCATGTTTACTGCCGCCATGGTAGATCCCCTGCCCGAAAGGCAGCGCGAGCTTTTGGCGGTGATGGGTCTTGCCGACGAGTTCACCGCCGAGATGGCGCGATTTGTGACCGATAACGGCGATGCGCAGGAGCTTCTTGACTTGCTCACGGCGCAGAACGCATTTGTAAAATGCCTGCCGGACGGCGTGACATATCGCTTCCACCACATGATGAAGGAGTGCGCCGAGCGAACGTTTTTATTGCTGCCAAAGCAAAAGCAGGAGCTTTATTTGCAGCGCTTCGGCTCATGGTACGAAAGTCGGCGGCAGTATCTGCACGCCATGTCGTCTTACAGAAAATGCGGAGACTTCGACTCCCTGCTGCGCGTTGTGCAGAAGGATGCCGGTATTCTGCTTGCATCGCTCGATCCGCAGCGCGTGCTGTCCGGCATTGAAGATTGCCCCGTTGACGTTCTTAAGAGGCATCCGCTGTCGATACTCGTGCTGATGCGCAGCATGTTCAACTGGCGGCAGATACCGAAGATGCTGGAGCTTAAAGCGCTGCTGCTTTCGGCCATTGACGATAACGGCGAGCTGAGCGAGGCCGAGCGCGGAAATCTTCTGGGCGAGTGCGACCTTATCATGAGCTTTTTAAGCTACAACGACATAAGCGCAATGAGCCGCCTGCACCGCAGCGCCAGCTCGCAAATGTCGCGCATTGCGATCAGCATACACAAAAGCGGCGGCTGGACCTTCGGCTCTCCGTCGGTGCTTATGATGTTCCATCGCGCACCGGGAAAAATGCAAAGTGAGCTTGCCGATATGGACGAGTGCATGCCGCATTACTACAAGATAACCGACGGACACGGTCAGGGCGCCGAAAAGATCATGCGCGCCGAGTCCGCCTTTGCGCAGGGGCGCTTTACCGACGCGCACATCGAGCTTGAAAGTGCATACGCCCGGATAGAGGGCAACGGGCAGGAGAACATGGCGCTCTGCTGCGATTTTCTCGCATGGAGGCTGTCGCTGTGCGCGGATGTTGAAATGAGATACACCTTTGAGCAGCGCCGCGAGCAGCTTCTGCGGCAGCATAACGCCGCGTGGCTCAACATTCTTGACGCGGCAAGCGCCTACTATCACGCGCTGCTTGGCAAAGCAGAGCGCATACCGGAGGTTTTTGCCGCGCACAGGCTCTCGTCGATAAGCATTCTCGCGCCGGGTAAGCCCATGGCGGAGATGATCGAAAATCAGGTGCTTCTCGCCCAAGGCGCATACGCGAAGGTCATCGGCCGCAGCGAGGGGCAGCTTGCCGTCTGCGAAGCGATGCACTATGCATTGGTCGCGCTGCATGTCAGGCTCCAGACCGCCGCAGCATATGAGTCACTCGGCAAGCACGACGAGGCATGCAGGCTTCTCGGCAAGGCACTCGACGACGCCGCGCCCGACGGAATAATTATCCCGTTTGTTGAAAACTATTCTTATATTGAGTCTGCGCTTCATGACTGCTCCGGTCAGCCGGAGCTTATCGGCAGCATCGTGCGGCTCGGTGAGGCTATGTCGGCTCGCAAAAAAGCCGCGCCGGGCGCTGGCTCTCGCCCGGCAGAGTTTGCCGCGCTGACAGATCGCGAATACGAGATCGCGGCTCTTACGATCAGGCGGCTGAGTAACCGCGAGATCGCCGAAAAGCTGTTTCTCTCCGAGGGCAGCGTCAAGCAATATATGAAGCAGATATACTCAAAGCTCGGCATACAGGGCGATACGAGAACAAAAAGAAAGCAGCTTTCGGAGCTTATGCAGCAAAACTTCTAACCTTTGGTGAATGGTTATTTTTTATTGTCCGCCGTACAATAGCTGTACGGTGGACTTTTTTTGCCTTTTTTGAGCCGAAAGGAGGACTGGCATTTGACCCGGAAATATATATCAGCCGTCACGCCGCTGAAGGATAATGTTTTGCAGGTTGATTTTGTGACCGGCAGCCGTCTGCTTCTGGACATGAGCCGATATCTGGACAAGCTCCGCTTCCGCCCACTGGCAAACCCCGAGGTGTGGAACAGCGCCGTTACAAACGGCATTTTCATCCGCTTTGGGAATGTGGAGCTCAGTCATGATGAGATCTTATCCATGGCAGAGCAGTAAAGAATAATTAAAATCATAAGGAGAGAATAAAATGAAAAGCCTTAACAAGTATCTGGTGCTTATAATGGCGCTGCTTATGTGCTTGGCCATTACAGCCTGCGGAAACGACGACAGCAGCGACGATGATTACAGAGCGCCGGCTGTCATAGAGGACGCAGCTTACGATTCTGCGGCTGCGTACGACAGCAGCTACAACGAGTATCTCGGCCTATGGGCCGCTTCCGACAGCGACGTGTGCGATGCGCTCGAGGTCGAGGCAATTGACAGCGGCCTGTACTTCACCCTGTACAATGGCTACGACATAGTAGCCGCCGGCAACGCGCAGAACGTTACGGAATATGCCTACATCTATTTCTTCAACGAAAATGACGGCAAGGCCTATCAGGTCAGCGGCGGCACCGATGGCATGACCATCGAGTCCTTCGGCACTTTCGTCATGGACACTCCCGCTCCCAGGACCGACGGATATTTTGCCGACATTGCAAACACATGGTGTCTCAACGGCTCTCCCTACTCCACCAGCTACATATCTATCGATGAAAACGGCGAATGGGAGCTGTTCGAGGGCGAGGGCGACGGTACGTTTAAAATGACAGACTACGGATATATTGAGCAGGACCCCGGTATTGAGGAGCAATACTATGCCCATTCCCGTCAGTATTCCGATGTAACCTACGATATTAACATGTCCTTTGAAAAGGAAGCGTTCTCGTGGGGCGACAACGGCGACAGCTACATACGCCTGGATCTGTGCGAGACTGAGTGAGGTACGGCATGATTTCTTTTAAAAGACTTACGCCCCTGCTTATGGCCCTTCTCATGTGCCTGAGCCTTGCAGCCTGCAGCAGCTCGGATGACCCGGAAGCCGGCAACGACTGGCGTACTACCGGTATAGTTGTCGGCAGCGGAACCATCACGCACGGCGGCGACAGCGTGGATGTTCTTGTTACGATAAGCTCCGAAAGCGCCGCGTTCTATTGGGACGAGGCCGAGCAGGTGCTGTTTGACAGCGTGTCGTTCCCCGTTGCGATACCCGACGCGAAGGACGCTTTCACATCCATATCCTTTGACGACCTGAACGCCGACGGCGAAAGCGATGTCTACATCCGCTTTGAACATGAAAACAGAGACAGTACAGAGCTTGTATGGATATGGGATCCCGACGAGCGCTATGTTTTCAGCGAAGATCTTTCATCCGTGTCGATTGCCGGCGGCTCATACTTTGAAGATAATGATCTCTATGCTAACGCCGCTGTCGACAACGGCAGCTATCTGCTTGAAAACGGAGTTTGCAGCTACGCAAACCTCGGCGACGGATACACCGTCGGTGACTGCTACTGGGAGGTCAAAATGATCTCCGACCAGACTCATGACGGCATACGCGAGCTGGAGTTTGATGCCGTGTGCTATGTTCCGAAGGATTCCGTCGGCAGCTTCAGCGGCGATTACATAACGAACACCGACAGCGAGCTTTATGACGCGTACACCGGCATGTGGCTCACAGCCGCGTCATCCTACGGCGACAGTGAGCGCGGAGATAATTACTATCTGCATACTGTCAGTGCAAACGGCAAAACTTATGAGATAGAGTTTGCGTATTCTACCGACTGGCAGAACAATGTCGATAATTGGGCTTCGGTGCTGACAAAAAGCTACGTTGTCTATCTTCCCGAGGACTACGACGGCCTTATTTTTGCCGCCGAGACTCAGCCGGATAACTACAAGGACAGCGCAAAGCGGATGCAGCTTGACAGCATTTCTCCCGAGGCAAGCCTTTTGGACATAGTCACGCTCGATGCGCACAGCAGCCTGTATTTCGATATCTGCTGAGGGAGGGCTGCTTAAATGAATGATACGCATTATGGAAAAATGAGCGAGGCTGAGCTTTCAAAAAAGCTGGGTCAATATCAAAAGCAGGCACGCATCTGGACGATCATCGGTCTGATCGGCGTTCTGGGCGGAGTTATCTCGTTTTTCGCGGTTGATGATATAGTACTCAAATCGGTTCTCATGGCGGTTTTGTTCTTCGGCGGTGTGTGTGCCGCACTGTTTCTCGGCGGCAGTGCTCAGAAAAAGCTGAAAGCTCTTATGCAGGAGCAAATGGGCGATTTCTTCCGCGCGGAGCTTGAAAATGCCTTCGGCCCGGATATGAACACGGCGCAGATGCGCATTGACGAAAAGCTCGTGCGCTCGCTCGTCCTGCTCGATAACCAGTGGGAAGAGATCGAAACGGAAAACTTCCGCGAGGGCGAGCATAACGGCGTACACTTTTCCGTGGCAAACGTGCGACTTAACCACGTCTACGAGCGCGGCGCTCCGCAGGACGGCTTGGAAACCTGCCGCGACATGGTGTTCAAAGGGCTGGTCATAAATCTTGAAATGACCTCATCGGCGCACGAGCGAGTTCTCGGTGCTGCTCGCACGGAGAACAGTCCATGCGGCATCGCGACCGGCAATGAAGAATTCGACCGCTGCTTCTGTGTTGCAGCCGAGCATGAGCAGTATGCTAAGAGCGTTTTAACTCCGCTGCTCACGGCGCGGATACTTGAATTTTGCCGAAGCATTGACGGGCAGCTTCTCAGCTTTTGCCTGAACGGAAGCACTCTTTCAATGGCTATAGAAACAGACTACGCCTTTGCCTGTGTTGCAAGCAGCGTCGATCTGCGCGACCTTGACGCTCTGCGCCGCAGCTATGTAAGCTCACTGCAGGAGATGGGACGCATAATCGATCTTCTGGCCGAAAACTCCGAGCTGTTTGCCGTATAAGCAGCATAAATATTCCCCCGAAAGCAAGTGCTTTCGGGGGATATTGTTTATATGACTTATTGCTTATTGGCTTTTAAAACCTCGCTTCTTATCTGCGCAATTGTTTTTCCGCTTTTGCGCGCAATGGCGGCGAGATCCTCGTACTCGGCCTTTTCGCGCACGACACCGTAGCCGGACGATATTTTGACGCGAACTTCTCCGTCCTGCGTCCGCACCGCTTTTTCGCTTCTGCCAAGCTCGTATCTTTTGCAGGCATATTCTCTCACGCCAAGTGTCGTTGTGTGCTTAAATATGCACTCAAGCATCCGTTCTCGCTGCTTTTCCCGGCACATGCATGTAAGCTTAACGCCGGGTCTGCTTTTTTTCATACCGATATTGGTAAAGTATACATCTAATGCACCGAGTGAGAAAAGCTCCTCCATTGCAAAGGCAAGCTCCTCAGGCGTCATATCGTCAAGGTTGCAGGCAAGCTCGATTATCTCCTCGCCGTCGTTTGCAGTTTCGCCGATGAATGCCCTCACGACATTTGCGCACTCGAAGTCCTTTTTGCCGGTTCCGCAGCCGACGTTTTCGACCTGCATAGTCGGCATGGCCCCAAATTTCAAGACAAAGAATTTCAGCAGTGCAGCTCCCGTAGGCGTGCACAGCTCGGACCTTATCTGCCCCGAATATATCGGCACGCCGCGCAGGATAAGCTCGGTTGCCGGTGCCGGAACGGGAAGAACGCCGTGCGCGCAGCGCACCGTACCAGAGCCTACGTTCACCTCCGATGCAAGTATCCGCTCCGGAGCAAGCTCATGCATGAGCGCGCACACGCTCAGCACATCGGCCAGCGCATCAAGCGAGCCGACCTCATGAAAATGCACGTTTTCCATCGGATGTCCGTGGACACGGCTTTCGGCCTCGGCAATGATGGAATAGACCTTTTTTGCATTTATCCGGATCGCTTCGTCAAGCGGTACCGAATCTATAAACGCCATGATCTCGGTAATGCTCGTGTGCTCATGGTGATTATGCGTTTTCTCGCCCTCCTCGTCGCCGTTTATGAGCACCGTCACATGCGTTCCGCGCAGTCCGCACTTACTGTCGGGCGATGCCGAAAGCACGGCTTTTCCGCCGAGCGCGGCATTCATGCGCCTCAGAAAATCATCCTTATCCGGATGCAGCTCCAGAAGTGCCGCCGTCAGCATATCTCCGGCGCAGCCCATGGAGCAGTCGATATACAGCGTTCTCATTGGCTCTCCGCCCTCGCTTTCGGGTCAAGCTTTATAACGCCGAAGTATTTTGAAAGCTCGGTTTTAATTTTTTCAAGCTCGGCCTGAGCTTTTTCCTGCTGCTTTGCCGTAAATTGCAGCAGCGCTCCGCCGTCGCGCAGGCGCACGCGGAAGTCGGTAAAGCCGAGTGAAAACAGATATTCCTCACTTTTCTCCACGGCCTCAAGCTTTTCGCCGCTTATCCTCTCTCCGGTCGGAACGCGCGTTGCAAGGCAGGCGTAAGCGGGCTTATTCCATGTAAACAATCCTGCCTCACGCGAACGGGCGCGAATCTCGCTTTTTGTTATGCCGCAGAGCTTCAGCGGCGAGAGGACGTTCTGCTCCTTGAGTACCTTCATCCCCGGTCTGTCGCCGCCGTCATCGCTTGCATTCGTGCCGTCTATGAGCGTATCGTAGCCGTCAGCTGCCGCAGCGGCGCGTATAGCTCCCATGATATGCCTCTTGCAGTAATAGCAGCGATCTGCCGGATTATCCGTCACGTCGTCAAATTGCAGAACGTCAACGCTTATCTCGTGCAGCTCAATTCCCAGCTGCTCGGCCAGACGGTGTGCGTCATTGCGCTCAAACTCCGGCTGGAACTGAGATTTGACAAAGTACGGAGCAATGTCCGCGCCGCATTTCACCGCGGCATACAACAGATACGCCGAGTCCGCGCCGCCCGAAAAGGCGAGCGAAGCTTTTTTGTGTTCATTGAAAAATTCGTTAATATTCATATCAGTCAAGGTGGTTTATCATGCTGGCAAGATAGCCTGCCCCGAATCCGTTATCTATGTTTACTACCGACATGCCGCTCGCGCAGGAATTGAGCATGCTAAGCAGCGCCGCGACGCCGCCGAAGGATGCACCGTAGCCCACGCTTGTCGGCACGGCGATCACCGGGCAATCTGCAAGTCCGCCGATAACCGACGGCAGCGCGCCCTCCATTCCGGCAACGGCGACGATAACACGCGCCGTCATGATCTCCGGCATGTGCGACAGCAGGCGATGCACGCCGGAAACGCCGACATCGTACAATCGCGTGACCTTATTGCCGAGTATCTCCGCCGTGACGGCCGCCTCCTCGGCAACGGATATATCCGTCGTGCCGCCGGTGGCAACGACGACAGTTCCGACCCCGTCCGGTTCCGGGATCACGCCGACTATTCCGAGCCTTGCGTCGGCTCTGTAGTCAAGGTCATGCTTTGAGGATACGAGCTCGGCTGCTTTGGCCGACATTCGTGTTATAAGCACCGTTTTCTGTCCGCGTTCGAGCATTGCTTCAACGATTTTCAGTATCTGCTCGGGGGTCTTGCCCTCGCCGTAGATGACCTCCGCTATGCCCTGACGTAGCTCGCGATGGTGGTCGATCTTCGCAAAGCCGAGATCCTGAAACGGCTCCATTTTAAGCTCCAGCGCCGCCTCGGATGGGCTTAGCTCGCCGCTGCTGACTCTTTCGAGAATATGCATTATATCTTTCTGACTCATCTGATCGTCCTTACTTTCAAATAATTGTGCTTAAGTATAGTATACCACAGCATACGTCCTAAGTCACTCATAAGATGATGCTGCCCCGTATAACGCATTCTGCTCTCGGATATCTGCCACGTAAAGCTCAAATTCGTCATAAAAACTCCCCCGGTCATGGGTATTGTGTACCCATTAGATCGGGGGGGAGTTATTGTCTTAAAGTGTTGCTATTATAGTATAATCCACCTTTGACGCGAAAAAGGCAGCTACGAAGAGCTGTCTTTTTCTATACACCCATGTTGAAAAACTGCATGGGTGTATTTTCATTCACTTTGCTTCGACAAATATCTGCTTATGTGCTTTACGCATAAATGTGTAAGTAGCAAGACCGATAAGCATTGTCGCAACGGCACCGACCATCATATTATGACGGGCACTTTCGCCGAACGCGCTGGCAATAAACGGGACAACATATCCGCACAGGAAAACGCCCGAACCTTCAAACGCTTGGAGGAAGCTCATTGCAGTGGTAAGGTTTTTACCCTTGACTCCGAGGCCTATGTACGTTTGCAGCGCAGATATCGCTATCATTATACCGAGCTGGCAGCCAATTGCCGCAATGTAGCAGCAGGGTATTGTGGGAATTACGGTAGGCAGGAATGTGCAAACACCGCCGATAAGCAGGGCAATCGGAAGCGACCATCCCTTGAACGCTTTCATCCAGAACGATACCGCAACGCAGCCGATCATGCTGACCGCCGTGCACAGTGAGTTCACGCCGCCGACAAGTGTAGTATCGCCGAGCTGTGCTTCGTTGATTATGAAGTCTGAATTGTTGAGATACCAACCGTTCCAGAATATGCATCCGAGAAAATAAGTGCCAAGCAAGAGTATTGCATATGTCGGCATACGGTGGTGCTCTTCATTTCCGAGCTTTTTGCTCTCTTCCTGTTTTTCATCCGAAACAGATTCAACCGGGATGTCGGGATAGAAAAGGATGACAAGGATTATAACCGGAATAATTACATAGACCGTTTTAAAGCCGCCTGCCCAGTTGCCGCCTCTTGCAAAGAATCCGCAAATAAGGGCAAACAGAGTCTGTCCGAGCATAAGTGCGGCCTGATGGAAGCCCATGACTTTATCCTTGAGTGAATCGGGTGCAATACTGGGAAGAACCGAGGCATTCGCCGCCGCCACAACACCTGCCGGAATGCCCATGAGCGCAGAGCACGCCACTATGCCTGCAACAGGAATCTCAACATATGCAACAACAAGGCCGGCAGCAACCGCGATTACCATGCTTATTATTACAAGGAGCTTTCTGTTGAACTTAGCCAGCAGAAATGCCGATGCAAATGCCGATATCATCATAACGACCGCCGGAAGCGATGCTATAAGGACGGTAACACTGTCCTGCCCGGGAAACGCAGTGTAAATATCGCCGAGAACTATCGTCGTAAATGAGTAGATATATACTGTAAACGACGCAAGCAGTACAACTATTAAAGACATTGCTTTTTTCATAATTTTCTCCTAAAAGGTAGATTTATTCGTTTAACTGAGCCTGATCCGCTAAAGCACGTGCTTCGTTTTCCTCGACGCATTTCTGATATTTTTTATCGCTAAGGCCAAAGAAAAATTGCAATATGAGCTGCCCTGCCGCCATGATCGTCGGGATTATGAAGGTTCCAAACAGGATCCCGTTTTTGGTTGCAAAGCTCTGCACTATGTTAGGAATAAAGCCTGCCGCATCCAAAACGACCATCGTCAGCTTTCCGCCGATCGCGGCACCGAGGGAAATATCCAAAGCGTATATGCCGTAAATAAGGCCGGTTTGAAGCTTGCCGGTAAGCCAGAAGCCATATTCTATAACATTGGGTACCAGCAGATTGGCAAAGCCGTAATGTGCACCCTGGAACACAGCGCTGATAATAAAGATAAAGAACAGCACGCCGAAGCTCATGGATTTTGCGGCGGCCTCCGGGCCGATCGTGCGGCAGATAAGGAAAAACGCCGTGTTGAAAGCAATACTCAGAATAAGTACACATATAAATCCGCGGCTGCTGTCTTTAAAAATGCGCACAAAATATTTTATCAGCAGCGCACCGAGTATCGTTGCAACGGTGAACACTCCCATTGCTATCGCATAGAAGTTCTCCATGTCAAAATAATACTTGAACGAGTAGACCATCATCGCACTTTTTATGGTCATAAGCGTGTTTGCCAGAAACACACTTATGAGGATAATTATGCAGGGACGGTTCTTAGCGATAAGCCCGAGCTCTCCGATCAGATTGCGCTTTTCGGTTTTTTCCTTGCCCTGAGCTTCAATGATCTTTGAAGTTCCGTCGGGATTAAGCTCGTATTTTTTCTGTACTATGTAGTTAATGCCCATGCTGAGAAAGCCGATTATCGCAAACACTACGGCAGCCCAGAAGAAGCCGGTTCTTTCGCTGCCGTTGCCGAATGCTTTCACAAGAGGGAGAAATGCCGCAGAAACGAGGAACATGCCAACGTTGAAAAACACTTCTCGGATGCCGATTATTTCGCTGCGCTCTTCAACGCTTGTGGTCATGTTTACAAGCTGCGCATGGGTCGGCGCGCAAACGATCGTGTTCCATATGCAGCCGTAGGTGCCGAAAAACAGTATGATCCATATGATTCTGAAAGTCATGCTGACATTTTCCCATGGCGCAAAGATCAGCGGAAGTCCTATCGTCATAGGCAGAATGCCGATCTTAAGCCAGCCTCTGTACTTACCGCTTTTCCAGTGGCACCTGTCAATCGCTATGCCTATCAGGAAGTCCGTTACCGTATCGCAAGATCTGGCTATCAATATGATGTTGCCGGCAAGGCCGAGAGCCAGGCCGCATACATCGGTGAAGTAATACGAAAGGTAGCTCGCGAAGATATTCCACGCAAGCAGCGTTCCCATTCCGTCGCAGGACGCCCATGCGAGTTTATCTTTGAATGGAATTGCACTTTTTTGGGTCACTTTTTCTTTCATCAAGTTTTCCCCTATCTTTATTTCGCTCAATGTCATTTGATAATTTGTTGACATTGAAGCTCATATTTTTGTGGGGAAATTTTCATTCCCCACAAAAAGCAGTGACTTTAGTGACTTTATAATTATTATATCTGACGGGCGGTAAGATATCCAGCCCTAACCGCAGGACCGACAAGGCCAACACTGACCGCATCGCCTATGATTCTCACATCATATCCTGCATTTTTAAGCTCATCGGCTAATGCAGTATTAGGAGTGTGTCCGATAGAGATAACAACGGTATCGCACTCAATCTCCTCATTGACCTTGCCCGAAACGACAACCGAGTGGTCTTTGATCTCCTGAACAGCGGTGCTCGTGCAAATGCGCACTCCGTTCTTTTTCAGGTCGGCAAGCAGTCCGTTGCGCGGAGTATCTACCTCGTCCATCGCTATATCTTCCTGAAGCTCTACGATGGTGACATTCTTCATGTAAGACGCGATGTGGTTTGCAGTTTCTGCACCGGCATGACCGCCGCCGATAACAACGACATTATGGCCCGTGTTTGCCTTACCGGAAAGTACGTCGGTGCCGAGAACAACGATGTCCTTGTCGTAGCCAGGGATCTTCTTGGGAACAACAGGTGTTGTGCCGGTTGCGGCAATCACGACATCGGGCTTAACGGAGTCTACCAGCTCCTTGGTAACGGGCGTGTTCAGAATGACGGGAACATTGAGTTTTTTAAGCTCATGCATCTGCCATACAATAAATGCACCCAGCTCGCCCTTGCAGGGAGGCACTGATGCAAGGCGATATTTGCCGCCTGCCCAACGGTCTTTATCGTACACCGTTACATGATGTCCGCGCTTTGCTGCGCCTATGGCAGCTTCAAGGCCGGCAGGGCCTGCGCCTATAACGAGGACATTCTTCGGGCTGTCGGTCATAACCGTCTGGTATTCCGCTTCGGATTCGTGCCCGATTATCGGGTTAAGCTCACACGTTCCGGACTTTTCGAGGTTTACGTTTGCATCGCAGCCGTGCAGGCAGCCGACGCAGGTTCTGATATCGGTAAAACAGCCGGCCTTAGCCTTGTTTGGCGTTTCGGGATCGGCAATAGACTGTCTGCCCATTGCCACCATGTCCGCCTTGCCGGATTTGATGATTGCATTTGCAACACGAGTATCGTTAATTCTGCCTATTGCATAAACAGGAACACTTGCAACCGACTTGACCTCTTTTGCATTGTTGGCTATCCAGCCGTGATCGGTGTACATTGAGGGGATTATCTGATCGCCGGATCTGTATACACCGACAGAAACGCCGAAGTAGTCCACTCCGGCCTCCTCAAGGAACGGAACATATGCCTTTGTATCTTCAATGGTAAGACCGCCGGATACCCACTCGTCGCTTGACAGCTTGTAGCCTATGATGAAGTCGGGGCCTGTCTGCTCGCGCACTTCGTGAATGATCTCGAGCGCAAACCTCATACGATTGCAAAGGTCTCCGCCGTATTCGTCGGTTCTCTTGTTTGAGTAGGGAGACATGAATTCTTCAATGAGATAGCCGTGGGCGCCATGAAGCTCGCATCCGTCAAATCCGGCAGCCTTAGCTCTTGCCGCAGCCTGTCCAAACTGCTTAACTACCAGCTTTATTTCTGCAACGGTCATCTCATGAGGCATCATATCCGGGCTGAACGGACACGGAATAGCCGAAGGTGCCCAAGGAGTATCTTTATCGATAACGCCGATCTGGCGTCCGGGATGGTGAAGCTGAACGATCGACAGTGCTCCCCATTTATGAAGTCTATCGGTGTACTCCTTAAATCCGGGTATGTGCTCATCTTTCCAAAGGCCGCCGATATACTGATGTCCTTTGCCCGCAACGTTTGTTATCGCAAAGTCCTCGGTAATTATCATTGCAAAGCCGCCCTTTGCCTTTGCTTCATGATATGCAGCAAACCGCTCAGTGCAGCTTCCGTCCTCTTCGCAGAGGTTCATAACCATTGCCGGCACGATGCAGCGGTTTTTGAGCTGTCTTTTATTTATTGTGATTGGGCTAAACAAGCTGTCTAACATGTGTAAAACTCCTTAAAAGTATGCTGCTAAAATTGACGCAGGAAATCGGCTCACCTATACTCGTTTACTCGGTTTCCTGCGTCTGCTTAATATATTGGGCTGCTGTAAACCCAAGACCGCGGCAATTACCACTGAATGACTTTATCGTCCCAGCCGTCCTGAGGAGAAGCGCAAAGCGTATCCCAGAATGAAAGCTGGCTGATGAACCACTTGCCGTTGGGGTCGAGGTTGCCGTTTTCGTCGATCTTGACGTATTCATCCTCGTACTTGCCCTGCTCGAGGAAGCTCTTGCTGCCGGTCTCGGCGCGGCCTTCGAACATACGGAAAGCGCCGAACATATGCCATTTGCCGGTTGCGTGTACGCCGTCATCTGCAACGGTGATCTGAGGTGCCATGGGGTTGTGACCAAGGACTCCGACGCCGGGTACGCCGTCCATCTGAGTCTGATAGAACTGGAAGAGCTTTTCGATCTCTTCGCGGTTGTTGCCGCCGCCCCAGGGCTGAGTAGGATCGCCGATCCACTTTGCGTCGGGAGCAAACAGGTCTTTGATCTGAGTCCAGTCGTGGTTCGAGTCGCACATATCGCTGTAGCGAGCCTTGAGAACTTTTATCTCTTCAATGTCTTTGAGCTTCTGAACTTCCTTGGCGAGTTCTTCGAGAGTGATAGCCATTAGTTTTTCCTCCATAAATATTTTATTTGTTTGTTAACTGCTGAACATTGACGTCAATTGCTTTGTCTGTTATATTTATATCACGCAATCATGTAGTTTACTTGCACTATTTCGTCAATAAATACAAATATCTTTCATGATTTCGAGCTAAATACTGCAATTTTACACACCGGCACAAATATTTTACACGCCATTTCTCCTTATTCAATTCTATTGCAGGCAAAAATCCGGCAATCGCTCAGCGCTGCTCATCCGCGATCATCGAACTGCCCTGATACAAATATTTTATTTAGGAGTGGTAATATGGGAAAACTTCCAACCATGCGTTCGGACAATTCAGAGATACTTCCTTATAATTTTAAAGATTACTTCGTTTTTATCGGCACAGAAAAGCTGTCGGATCATCCTAATTTCTGCATGTTTAATCATTGGCATGACGAGACTGAAATTATTGTTCCGCTTAAAGGACACATGACATATAACATTAACGGTGACCTTATCAAGCTGTCTCCCGGTAAAGGCGTTTTTGTGAACTCCAACCAAATTCATTACGGTTTTTCCGACGACAGCACCGACTGTGTCTTCATCTATGCACTGTGGCACCCGATGGTTCTGTGCGCGACAAACGAAATTGAAAACGAATATGTCAATCCCATCACAAAAAATGCATCAATTCCTTACCTAAGGTTGGATGCGGACACACCTTGGCAGAAAACAATTCTATCCGATGTCAGCAAAATGTATGAGCAGCTTTCCGACAGAGCCGCTCCGTTAATGCTTCAAAGTCGCATATTTGACATATGGCACACCATATATGTGAATACAAAGCAGGAGCGTAAAGTGACTTCTTCTGCCTCCCCACAGCTATCAATTTTAAAGGACATGCTGTCACTCATTCACAACGGTTACGGGGAAAAAGTAACTCTAAACAAAATTGCCGATGCCGGGAAAATCAGCATCAGCAATTGCAATGTTATATTCAAGAAATATTTAAAAGAGTCGCCGATAAAATATCTGCTCAACTATCGTTTAATGAAGAGCACCGAGCTGCTTGTGGAAAATGCCCTGCCGATCACAGAGGTTGCCTTTGAAGTTGGCTTTTCAAATCCAAGCTATTTTATCGACGCTTTCAAAAAGGCATACGGGCTCACTCCCAACGAATATCGGAAGAAATTCAGAGCGTCCGAAACGTTTGATCCTTATGCCGATATATAAGCATGTGCGCTGCTCTCGGATATCTGCCTGTCAAAACTCAAATTCGTCATAAAAACTCCCCCGATTATTGGTGTTGTGTACCCAATAAATCAGGGGAGTTTATCGTGATGAGCTTAAACAGTTTATAGGTCTAAAGCTCTTTTAACTTCGGGATTTTCGAGAGTTTATCGAAGTGCTGCCATATTCGTCCAGTCGATAAAGCCTTGAACTGCCTGTGTTTTCACCGCATTACGCCCTGTTTTTGACGCAGGGAAAGGCAGTCGGCGATCATGGCGATGAATTCGCTGTTTGTCGGCTTGCCTTTGATGTTCGACACGGTGTAGCCGAAGAATTTCTGCAAAACCTCGATATCGCCGCGATCCCACGCGACCTCGATGGCATGGCGTATTGCACGCTCGACGCGCGACGGCGTTGTGCCGAATTTTTTAGCGACCTCGGGATACAGCACCTTGGTGACGGCATTGATTATATCCATGTCGTTTATCGTAAGTATTATCGCCTCGCGCAGGTACTGATAGCCCTTTATGTGCGCCGGAACGCCGATCTCGTGGATGATCTCGGTGACTGCCGCTTCGAGATTTGCATCGCTCGTGCGCGCAGGCAGAAGCACCTCCTCCTGGCTCGGCAGCGCGCCGATTTGGCGGATGCGATCCAGAAGTGCGGTGATATCGCAAGGCTCCGGCACGAAATACGCCGCTCCGAGTGCCGTGCACTGACGCACTATCTCGTTTCGGTACAGATGTGTAACGACGATCGCCTTCGCGCCGGGGCATGCCTCGGGCAGGCGGCGCAGCACCTCGATACCGTCGAGCTTCAAAAGCACCAGATCCATCACCAGCACATCCGGCTGCCGCTCGGCCGCAAGGGTAAGCGCTTCAACGCCGTTGTCGGTATTGCCGACGCACTCCATGTCATCCTCCTGTGACAGGACATCTCCCAGCAGACGTCGAAAGTCTTCGTCGATATCTGCAATTAGAACGCAGGTCTTGGTTTCCATAACTATTCTCCTCCAGTTTGCTACATGAACAGCGCTGTCCCTACCTTTTGAGGCAAAACAGCCGCTTTTATGGTATAAACTTACCATATCCGAAACGTTTTAGCACGCGAATCATGTCGAGCATTATTAATAATTGTTGACATAATTCGACGAAAAGATTAAGAAAACGATTACATTTAGTCGTTTTAATCCCATCTTTGTAATTTTATGTCGAAACATTGCGTAAAAAAACTCCCCACGACACGCGTGGGGGTATGGAAATTCACTTAAACACAAAACACATAGTTATAAACCAGCTGAGAAGAGCAAATATCATAGCTGCCACAGCCATTTTAAGACTGTGGTCATGCTCGTATTCCTGATAAGCCTCGACTGCATCGGATGCGCCGCGCAGGTAGGCTTTATATAAGGCTATGAAGTGACGGCTATCATGTCTGCCGGCAGCATATGCTTCTGCGGCAGTTTTTGTAAATAACGATATTTTGTCCATCACGGCTCACCTGCTTTCGGCTCACGATGTAACCATTGTATCATAAATTTCTTATATTTCAAGTATCATTTTATGGAAGCTGCGTTAAGCTTCTTAACGCAGCTTGAACAGCAGCATACCTCCGCACATCACTGCAAGGCCGACAAATTTGTTCCAGCCGAAAGCTATTTTCTCGCTTCCCATCAGACCGAAGGCATCGATCAGCGCGGCAACAAGAAGCTGCGACATGAGTATTATTGATATCGCGACCGTCGTGCCGAGGCTTTTTATGCCAAGCATTACCGTGAGCGTTATCACAAGCCCCAACGCGCCGCCGAGCCAGTAGAGCCTGCTGACACTGCCGAGGGCGGAGAAACTCCCCTGCCGCCAGAACAGCAGCGCGATCATGGCAAGCGCGAACGCCGTGCCCTGAACAAAGGCGTTTGCCTCCATATTGCCTATCCCCTCGCCCAGGCGCGTGTTCATAACTCCCTGCACGCTCATCGCCATGCCGGCTATTATGCTGAGCACTATGCCAAGCAGCATTCTTATCTCCTCCGATTTTTCTTTTGTACACTATTGATATCGGCGGCGTGATGTGTTAAAATCCTCAATACACGAACAAATGTCATTGTGTTGCAGACAGGAGGCTCGAACATGGCAAACGCAAAACCCAAATATTTTCTCGTCGAGGCTACGGCTCTGCCCGAGGTTTTTGTCAAGGTGACGGAAGCGAAATCCCTTTTGGAAACGGGCGAGGCCCGAACGGTTGCAGAAGCTGTCGAGCGTGTTGATCTGAGCCGCAGCGCCTTTTATAAATATAAGGACTGCATCACGCCCTTCCGTGATATGAAGCGCGATGCCATCATGACATTCCACATCAAGCTGCATGATAAGCCGGGCAAGCTTGCCTCGGTACTTTCTATCTTTACCGAATCCGGCGCAAATATACTCACGATAAACCAGTCGATACCGGCAAACGGAGTCGCGCTCGTCACCATATCCATCGCGCCGGAAAACCTCATCATCAGCAGCGATGAGCTTATGGCTCGGCTGAGCACCGTGCCGGGCGTTGTGAACATTGAGCTTATGGCAGGCTGAGGCGTGCCTGAATAAACTGAAGTAGGGGGTGACCCTACTTCTTTTTTATTTGGGTGATAAAATGCTTATAGTTCAAAAATTCGGCGGAAGCTCGCTGGCCGGAGCGGAACGGCTCAGGCGCGCCGCCTCCATAATAGCCGACAGTGCCGACGCCGGGAACAAAGTTGTTGCGGTCGTGTCGGCACGCGGCGATACGACAGATGAGCTGCTCGGCCAGGCGCGGCGCATAAGCGCAGATCCCCCGGTGCGCGAGCTTGATGCGCTGCTTTCCTGCGGCGAGACCGGCTCGGCGGCAATGACGGCGATGCAGCTTGCCGATATGGGCAAAAGCTGCGTCTCGCTCACGGGCGCGCAGGCCGGAATACTGACAGACTCAGTTCACGGCGCTGCGCGCATACTGAGTATCGACACGGCACGCATCATGCGTGAGCTTGATGCCGGAAAGATCGTCGTTGCGGCAGGCTTTCAGGGGGCAGAGCGCGGCGGCGACACAACGACTCTCGGCCGCGGCGGCTCGGACACGACGGCAGTGGAGCTTGCCGCCGCCCTGAAAGCCGACCGATGCGAGATATACTCCGACGTTGACGGAATATACACAGCCGATCCCCGACTTGTTACCGGTGCGGTGCGGCTCGACAGTATCGACTACGGCGATATGCTGCATCTTGCGCTGCACGGCTCGCAGGTGCTGCATTCGCGCAGCGTTGAGGCCGCGATGCGCGCAAATGTCCGCGTTCACCTGCTGTCGAGCTTCACGCGGCACGAGGGCACAGTGATGTGCAAGCTCGACGATCGCCCCGGCCTGTGCGGCGTGACGCGCGATTCTTCGCTAGGCACGGTGAGCATCATCGGCCGTGAGGCAGATGCGCACGTTCTTGCCGAGGCTGTTGCTGCGCTTGCCCACAGCGATATCATCGTCACGCGCACCGAGCTTTTTGACGGTGGCTGCTCGCTGTTCGTCTCGCCCGACAGGCTTCTTCCGGCACTTGAGATCACGCACAGGCGATTTTTCCGTTAATTTGCGTTTCCGCTTGTTTTTTCCGACAGTTATGGCGAATTTGGGGCATTCAGGCAGCATTTCGGGCGCTTTTTATGCGCATAAACGCAAATTTTGAATTGCATCTGCGCGGCGTTTATGGTATCCTGTTTAATATCTTCTAAAGGAGTTGATTTTGTGAATTGCAAGCAGTTTGAAAAAATTCGCAGTGATGCGCGGAAGCCGCATAAGCGAAAGCAGCATCGCACAGGGGCTCGGCATAAGCCGCTCGCCGGTCAAAGCCGCGCTTGAGAAGCTTGCGTCGAATAACTATATTAAAATACAAAACAGCCGCTACTACGTCGCAGAATTCAACAAAAAAGACTATGACGAGATCTGCGATTTCACGGAGATGATCGAAACCCACGCCGCCGGCGAGGCTGCGCTGAACATAACGAAGGAGCAGCTCGACGAGCTGTACGACATGGCACACAAGCTCCAGGACACCTATGACGAGGCTTTCCATAAGGGAAAGGACTTCGTTTTCGCAAAGCTTCTTGAGCAGGAGATAAACTTCCACTTCTCCGTTGTTAAGGCCTCGGGCAATCAGCTTATAACCGATATATACGATCAGATGAAATACCGACTGTTCCGCTGCCGCAGCTATCTGCTGTTCTCCCGTCCGGACGGATTTTATGACACGCTGGACACCGACCATGTGTTCATCTGCGATATTCTCAAGTTCGGCGACCGCGACATGGCCGCCGCCGCAATACGCCGCCACCTCGGCATCTCACGCTCCGGCATAGAAAGGTTTAACCTGCTGGAGCTGACGAACAAGAAATAAAAAGTATGTCCCGGCCTTGCGGCCGGGATATTTTACGTTATGGATCACGATTTGATGTAAGGGAGGATGTACGGAAGTCCGTAGACAAGCGCAAGCCCGAAAAATGAAAGGAACAGGCAGAAGCCGATGGGTACCTGCGGCTTAATCTTATAACTCTCCTTCTTTAATCTTTTATCTATAAACCATGATGGGATCAGACATAAAAGCGACGGGATAAACAGCCACATTCTCCGCTCGGTGCTAAATCCCGACAAGCCGAGACTGACGTATAAGCCCAAGAGCCACGCAACAGAAAACAGCAGCGACAGGATTACAAGCGCTATGTATTTCGGTTTACTCATAGATTATCAGCTCCGTTTTCAATTTTTGCCGTCTGCGGCTCGGTCACTGCCCGATATACATTTTGGCATAGGTCACCGCAAGCAGAACAAGCGATATGATAACACAATATTTTACCTGAACAAGTACTCGCCGACCGCCGGTGCTCAGCATTTTCCCGATAAGCCACATGCCTGCAATGCACGCAAGCGCCCCAACGAAAATGAGCATGTTCGGCGTTCCGACGTATGTGAAAAAGCCCATACTATAGGGCAGCATGACGCACCATGCAATAAAAAGCAGAACGTCAAGAGTGTATAGAATTATGGATTTTTGTCTACTCATCTCAGGTATCCCTTCCCATCGGAATCACCTCCGGATACCGTTTTTTAGTGGCGCATTGCTGCACCTACGAATACGCATATTGCAGTTGCACGGTTTGAAGATGCCGACGAAACCGTTGCTTCCTCGCGGCTCGTTTCTTAGGCTTTAGTATAGCATATAATTTTACTTTTTTGGCTGTAAATTTCCTTGTCGGCTCAGTTTTTATGTTTTGCACAATTTGCCATTGCGTTTATCGGCAAATTAACTATTTTTAGTGGCGAATTGGGGCAGCTACGAATACGGTGATTGCCGGTGTCCGACCGGAAACGATGAGAAAAAACCGTGACTGCTACGCAACCCAGTAGTGCGGCAGTTTCCCGGTTTAGCCGGTAACTTCGACACCGGGCTACCGCAATAAACGCATCGACACAATTTGAATGCGCCACTGAAAAAATGTAGCGCCTACGGCGCGGATATATTTTCACCTCATCTGCCGCAAGCGGCATCTTCCCCTCAAGCTCCGCAAGGGGAAGACAATTGGGTGCGGTGCAAAATTAAGCATCGCACTTTCGTTACGCGAAACGTAACGGTTTCTACCATTGTTCCGAACCGGGCTACCAGAGATATATGTATCCGTAGCTGCCCCAATGCGCCACTAAAAAAACAAAAAAGACGCTGCCCAACAGGAGAACGGCAACGTCTTTTTTGTGATTTTGTTGCGGCGTACTGCGGATTGAGGAGCTCCGCAATACCGGTAACAAGCAAAGAAAAGAGAGATGGAAAGAAGAATCAAACGAATAATGTTTTGTTATTTATCTGACGATATTATAATAGCACATAGTTTTTGATTTGTAAAGAGTTATTTGCGATTTTTTTATCAAATATTTTTTAATTTTTTATGAATTCAGCTTCCAAGCTCTTTTTTGATCCTCCCCATCGCGTTTTTCTCAAGGCGCGATACTTGGGCCTGGCTTATTCCGATCTCGCGCGCGACCTCTGTTTGTGTCCGTCCGAGGTAGAATCGCAGTGAAAGTATGCGCCTTTCGCGCTCGGAAAGGCGTCCGACCGCCTCATCAAGCGCGATCTGCTCGAGCCAGTGCTCATCGGTGTTTTTCGTGTCGCCTATCTGATCCATTACGCAGACGCTCTCGCCGCTGTCGCTGTATACAGGCTCGTACAGAGAGACCGGGTCGCATATCGAATCGAGTGCAAACACGACCTCGGAGCGCTTTATTCCCAGCTCCTTTGCGATGACCTCAACATCCGGCTCGCGCCCCAGCTCGGCGGTCAGCCGCTCCTTGACCTGCAAAACGCGGTAAGCCGTATCGCGAACCGAGCGCGATACTCGCACAGCGCCGTGATCGCGCAGAAACCGCCGCAGCTCGCCCGATATCATCGGAACGCCATAGGTCGAAAACTGCACGTTCTGGCTGAGATCAAAGCAGTCAATGGCTTTGATAAGCCCGATACAGCCGACCTGAAACAGGTCGTCCATGCTCTCGCCGCGGCCGGAAAATTTCTGGATGACGGACAGCACGAGGCGCAGATTTCCGTTTATGAGCTTGTCGCGCGCGGCCATATCGCCCGACTGCGCGGCGGCGATCAGCTCGCGCATCTCGGCGTTTTTCAAAAGCGGCAGCTTTGATGTGTTCACGCCGCACAGCTCGACTTTGCCCTGCATAGCATCACTCTCCTAAGTGATGCTATTATTTCCCGGCCTTTCCCGAATTATCCCCACATCAGTGCGCAGGTCCATGCCGAGGTGAGAAACACCGCGAGGTCGGCCAGCAGCGCCGCAGGTATCGCATGGCGCGTGTTTTTTATCTTCGCAGCACCGAAATACACCGCAATGACATAGAATGTCGTTTCGCTCGAGCCTATCATAACAGCCGCAGTCCGCCCGGCGAGGGAGTCCGCACCGCTGTTTTTGATGATGTCGGCAGCGGCGGCAGTGGCCGCGCCGCCGCTGACAGGCCGCAGCAGCGCAAGCGGAACCGTCTCGGCAGGTATGCCTATGCGCTCCATCAGCGGCGCAAGCAGAGCCGACAGAGCATCCAGCGCTCCGGACGCACGCAGCATGTACACCGCCGGGAACAGAACGATAAGCGTCGGCAGCATGTCTTTTAGTGTTTCAAGACCCTGCACCGCGCCGCGGCAGAGCGCCGGAAAAATATCCGTGCCGGAAATGAGCGCATGTATGCCCACCGACGCAAGGATGAGCGGCACGGCAAGCTCAATAAGCACGCTCACGGCCGACGCTCCATTGCGCAAGCAGCTGCCAATCCCACAGCCACAGATACAGCCGAGCTTATCCACACCGCCGGCAAAATGTCAAACGGCGAGACCGCGCCCTCGGCCGCGCGTATGGCCGCAACGGTGGTCGGCAGCAGCTGGATCGACGCCGTGTTCAAAACGACAAGCCGGCACAGCTCGTTTGACGCCTCGCCCGGCGGCGCAAGCCGCGCCATCTCCTGCGCCGCGCGAATGCCCATCGGCGTTGCCGCATTGCCGAGTCCGAGCAGGTTTGCGCTGACATTTGCCGAAAGCGGCTGCAAGACCGCCTCGTGCCGCGCGCTTTCCGGAAACAGACGCCGCAGGATCGGCCTGAGCGCATGCGACAGCGCCTCGGCAAGCCCGGATGCGCTCATAAGCTCCATCACCGCACACCACAGGCAAACAGCGCCGCCGATAACTATGCACAATTCGATGGCGGCTTGCGCACCTTCCAGCGCCGCCTGTTGCACCTCCCCCGCTGTTCCGTTCAGGCAGCCGAACAGAACGGAGACGACGATCATCGCCGTCCATATCAGTCCCATAAGCATGACAATTCTCCTCGTTTTTCCAAACACTTGTTTGCGTAATGTATTATTTTGCATGCAGCTAAATACATTTCATTACAAAACGTTCTGTTATTTTGTAGAATTTTTGTGAATACTGAAATTTCTTGTTGACAGGATGAGTAATTTTGGTATAATTAATGGTGTATTTTGTGGGATATAAATTATTCCGAAATGGAGGGAGCCATATATATGAAATCCACAGGTATAGTCAGAAAAGTTGATGAACTCGGCCGCATAGTTCTTCCCATCGAGCTGCGCCGTACTCTTGACATTGCTGAAAAAGACGCACTCGAAATTTTTGTAGAAGGCGATAACATCATTCTTCACAAGTATCATCCTTCCTGCGTCTTCTGCGAAAACACCAAGAACATCATTAGCTACAAAGGCAAGAACGTTTGCCCTGACTGCATCAAAAAGCTCAAGGAGAAAATTTAATCTGCGCGAGCAGCTAAACCGCCGACTTTTGAAGCCGGCGGTTTTTCTTTATGACGCATTGGAGTATGTAAGCCCGACCGGTTCTCGGCTCCGCACCCTCCGGAGGAAGATTATTTGCGCCAAGATAAAATGCATACTTTGGCGTGTCCGCCAAAGCTATTCAACGCAGTATTGGCACAGCTCCGTTCCCTCAGACGAGGGATATTTGCGTCAAGACAAGGCGAAGAGCGACGCGCTTACTTTGTGTATGTGCAAGCCCTTAAACACAGCATTAGTACAACACCGCTCGACGGCCGAAATGCATACTTTGTGTATGCATAAGGTCGTCAACGCCGTATTGACGCAACACCGCTCCCTCTGACGGAGGATATTTGCGCCAAGACAAGGCGACGGCCGAAATGCATACTTTGTGTATGCATAAGGTCGTCAACGCAGTATTGGCACAAATAGCCCCGTCAGGAGTTATAATAGGTACATTGCACCCATAATAATCAGCAACTCCTTGTCGCCGCTTTCACGGTACATAAGGTACAGAATGAGGATGAGGAGCAGATCCTCGGTCTCGAGATCGCCGAGCTTTTGGGGCAGGTCGCCGAGAATGGGCAGCTTGGCAAAGGGCGTCACGGTTTGAGGCGGCGGACGATGCCGGGGCAAGTTCGGCGGATTTGGCCTGTTATCAGGCTTTTCGCTGCGGCGATCGTCAATGCGCTCGGCACGGCTGCCGTTGCCGCGATAGAGGTTATATGCCGCCATCGTCATCGCCTCCGAGCTTTTCGGCGGCAAGCTCGGCTATGCCGGCAAGGCGCGCAATTTTCATGGCTCTGTCCATTTTGCCGCGCCGTTTTTCGGATAGGAACGGCCGCATAGCCTCAAGCAGCTTTGCGTCGCGGCCGGCGCCGCCCTTGCCCGACAGCATGCCGCTTATTTTTTTCAGCATTGAGGGGTCTATATCCGGCGCAGGCTCCGGCTGTTCGGCCGCGCTGCCGGACATGAGCGATTTTGCAAAGCCTGCAAACCGCTCCATCTCATCGGGGTCATTCAGCAGCTTATTCAGCTTATCCTCAAAATCGCTCAATACGGTTCACCTCACTGCATTGCTTTGCGCAGGCTTTCGGCAAGGCGCTTGCCCTCATCGGTGGACAAAACGCCGCGCAATATATCCTGCAAGGCCGCCATATCGCCGTTTTTTGCGGCTTTCCCGACCGCTTCGGCATCAACAAGACGGCTGACCGCTTTTCCGTCGGCCGACTCGGCGAGCTTCATGAGCGCATCGCTCTTGCCGCTTTTTTTAAGCTCGCTGCCAAGCCGTTCAAGATCTTTCATCACTATCACCCGGTCACATTATATTCACCGACCGGCTCAAGCTTTACAATTTTATTCTCACAGGAGGCAGATTATGAAAATTGCAGTTTTCTCCGACACTCACGGCTTCAGCCGCGGAATGATAAACGCCGTTGAGGAATATAAGCCCGACCAGATCATTCATCTCGGCGACGGGATGCCCGACGCCGAAAAGGTGCGCGAAATGTTTCCGCAGATACCGGTGTGCTGCGTTCCCGGCAACTGCGACGGATACTATGACGACGAGGAAGCCTACAAACTCATCACCCTCGGGCCGCTCAAGGCATTTCTCACGCACGGCCACCGCTATGCCGTGCGCGGCGGCAAGCTCGATGTGCTGCTGTACGCCGCCGAGTGCTGCGGCGCGCAGATAGCAATGTTCGGGCACACGCACAGGGCGCTTTTTGACCAGATCGGCGGCATTTTCGTGCTAAACCCCGGAACCGCCGGCAAAGCGCCGCGCAGGACCTGGGCAAAGCTCGAGATCACGCCCGACGGCACGGTAAGCTGCGATATTTGCGATATCGTCTCTTAGTTTACAAAAAATCGTAGATTATTTAATATTTTTATACTATAATGGCTTTGCATTTTAACAACAGGAGATATGACATGAAAAGATTTATCGCACTGACACTTGCGCTTGTGATGCTCTGCTGCTGCGCGGCAGGCTGCGGCAGCAATACTAAGGAGGACACCGTGATGACCGTCAACGGCACCGCCGTGAGCTTTGACGAGTACATGGCAGGGCTCAACCAGGCGGTCAGCGAGCTTGAGGATCTCTATCAGAGCTATTCCGGAACAAGCGTTGACTGGGACGGCAAGTTCCTTTTCGACGACACCGTGACGAACCTTGAGTGGTGCCTCAAGCGCGCAGGACAGCAGGTAGCACGTTACCGCGTTGTTGAGCAGAAGGCCAAGGAAATGGGCGTTACGCTCACCGACGAGCAAACCACAGCCATTGACGATCAGATCCAGGATATAAAGGATCAGTACGTTACCTCGGACGACAAGGCCGACACCCAGCTTCAGGCGTTCTTCGCCTCCTATGGCTACACCGAGGACAGCTACAGAGAGCGCTGCAGGCTCAATTACCTGTACTCCGATCTGTTCACCGAGATCTATGGCGAGCAGGGCAGCAAGCTCAGCGATGACAAGGTGCAGGCATATGCCGAGGAAAATGACTACATCACCTCAGCGCACATTCTGTTCCTCACCTCCGAGACCGTGACCGACGCCGACGGCAAGTCAAGCTCCAAGGAGCTTTCCGACGAGCAGAAGGCCGAGAAAAAGGCCAAGGCCGAGGAGCTTTGCGCAGAGCTTAAGGCCATCACCGACGACACCGAGCGCTGGACGCGCTTTAAAGAGCTTATGAACGAATACAGCGAGGACACCGGCCTTGCGCAGTTCCCCGAGGGCTACTGCTTCACAAAAGGCTCGATGGTCACGGAATACGACGACGCAAGCCGCGCTCTTAAGGAGTACGAGGTAAGCGACGTTGTCGAATCGCAGTTCGGCTACCACGTCATCATGCGTCTGCCGACCAAGGGCACCGACCTTGTTTCCTACCGCAACGGCTATACGCAGTCGGTCGTTCCACTGACCTACCTCGCAGCTCCCGTCGAGTTTGACGCAGACATTGCCGATTGGGCAAGCAGCGCCGATATTAAATACACGAAGCTCTATGACAGCATTGATTTCAGGCAGTTTATCACCTCAGCAGGCTTCACCTTCCAGTCCTACGCCGACTACACCGCGGCGAAGAGCAAGGAGTCGTAACCTACTGCTTCAAACATTTAAGCAGCCACGGCAGAACGATCTGCCGTGGCTGTTGTTGTGTTTTTTGCCGTCATGTGATAGTATTTTTCCGGGCTTTGATGCGCAAAGCAGCCGCGCAACCGAAAAGTTGCGCAATAGTTGGTAGTGCAACCGGGCAAAAGCCGCTATACTGAGGCCATCAAAGCAAAGGAGAAAGCATTATGAATTTCGTCGCAACAATGATCCCGTTCGGGATATTCTTCATCGCCGTAGCCTGTCTGGGTATATACTTGACGGTGCTCGTTATAAAGGCTCTGCGCAAATACTTAAAGTCCGAGCCTGTGAGGAAGGAGAAGCAGGAGGCCGCCAGAAACCTCGGCGAGGTTTTGAAGCAGCATCGGGTGGACTGCAAAATGACGCAGGAATTTGTGGCCGAGTCACTGGGCGTGAGCCGTCAGGCCGTCTCAAAGTGGGAGTCCGGCGCTTCCGATCCGAGCACGACAAATCTTTTGGCTCTGGCAAAGCTGTTCGGTGTAAGCGCGGAGGAGCTGCTCAAAGAAGCACAATAAACATCGTAAAACATACTAAGGCGCGCATATGGCAAAAACCATATGCGCGTTTTTTTGCTTATTATTAAATTATGCTTCCTGCGACTCCGCAGCCCTTGTCGGCAGAGTTGCGCTGTATTCCGTTCCGCCGTCGCCGTAGGTGTATTTTACGGTCAGGTCGCCGGTATCCTCGTTCTGCTCGCAGGCGGTGACTGTTATCGACAGCGCCTGAACATCGAGGTCAAGCTCATAATAATAGCCATTTTCATCGAACATATCGCGCACCATCAGGCGGTGGCCGTTATCGTAATCGTGATACGCAACGAGCTTACCGTTATCCCAAAAGGCGTTGAAAAACGAATCGGACACGCGGCCGTTTTTCAGATCGTAATAGCGGCAGAAGGTCTTGTCATTGACGTAAAACCTCACGCCGAGCAGATCGTCGTTTATAACGGCAACACGCGGCTGCTTTGCGCATATGGCACTTTCTATCTCCGCTCCGGACTTGTCATTTATCGTGTAGCTGTACTTGACAACGCTGCTTGAGTGATCCTCGGCAACTACGAAGCAGTCGCCCTGCGAAAGTATCGCGGCGCTCGGCGCCGGAGTTTCCGTCGGCGTATCCTCGCCGCAGCCGGCAAGCAGCATGAGCATGAGCAGCATAATTGCCGCTATTCGTTTTTTCATGGCTTTATCCTTTCGTAGCAAACAAAGCTGTATTCGATATCGCCCTCGCGCAGCGCCTTGCTTTGGCTCGCAATGCGCCAGTCGGCGCTCACGTCGAGGTTTTCAAAATAGCTGTCTGACTGCGGACAGCAGTTTATTTTTGTGACAAAAACGCGGTCAATATACGGCATCATGTCGCGAAAAACGCTCTGTCCGCCGAGGACCATGGCGTCATCCGCGCAAAGCAAGCATGCCTCCTCCGGGCTGTGCGCGATCTCCGCGCCGTCGATGGCCGCACTCTGCCGGGTGAGGACAATGTTTCTGCGCCCCTTGAGCGGTCTGCCGCCCGGAAAATCGGCCAGCGTTCGGCGGCCGACGATCACCGTTCTGCCGCGAGTAAGCTCGACAAAATGCTGCCTGTCGGCCTTTAAAATGACCGGCTGCGTTCCGTCCGCGCCTATTCCCCAGTCGGAATAGACGGCAACAATTGCATCCATGTTATTTCCTTTCAGACAGCGACGGGGATCTTGGACTTGAATTCGGAATACTCATAGCCCTCGACCTTGAAGCTGTCGCGCGTAAACTTATAAAAATCATCCACCGTGGGGTCAATAATAAACTTCGGCGCAGCCTTGGGCGGATTTGCAATGATCTCCTCTATCGCAGGAACGTGCCTGTCGTAGATATGCGCGTCGGCGATCACATGCACAAGCTCACCGGCCTTGAGTCCTGCAACCTGCGCGAACATATGCGTGAGCACCGCATACTGCACAACGTTCCAGTTATTTGCCGCAAGCATGTCCTGCGAGCGCTGATTGAGTATGGCATTGAGCGTGTTTCCGCTGACGTTGAAGGTCATGGAATACGCACAGGGATACAGCGCCATCTCGCTCAAGTCGGCGTGGTTATAGATATTGGTCATTATCCTGCGCGAGGCCGGGTTGTGCTTCAGATCCCAGATCACTCTGTCCACCTGGTCCATATCGCCCTCGGGATAGTGATGCTTAACGCCGAGCTGATAGCCGTAGGCCTTGCCTATCGAGCCGGTCTCATCCGCCCATGCATCCCACACACGCGTGCGCAGCTCATTGACGTTGTTGCTCTTTGCCTGCCATATCCACAAAAGCTCGTCGATCGCGGACTTCCAATAGGTTCGGCGCAGAGTCAGTATCGGAAACTCCTCTGCCAGGTCATAGCGGTTTACGATACCGAACTTTTTAACGGTGTGCGCAGGCGCTCCGTCCTCCCAGCGAGGCCGCACCTCGCGCTCGGTATCCCACACACCGTTTGTCAGTATATCCTTGCAATTTGCTATAAATATTTCATCGGCTCTGCTCATAATGCACCTCAACTAAAAAACTTTTTCTATTTTATCATCTCACCGAATTTTATGCAACGCATAATATGGGATTACCGGAGGTGATGTGATGAAGATACTTATCTGCGGCGGCGATGAGCGCAGCGTGCTGCTTGCCGGAATGCTCAAAGACGACGGGCACGAGGTACTGTGCTTTTGTATGGACAAAGCGCAGCTGCCTGACGGCGTTCGCGCCGTTTCCTCGCCGGAGCAGTCCGATGCCGTCATACTGCCTGTGCCTGCCGAAAATGCGCACGGGCTTTTGAATGCTCCGCTCGGCTCGCAGCCATGCCGCATAGAGCACATACTCGACTGCGCAGGCTGCGGTGCTGTTATGATCGGCGGCAAGATAAGCGCACAGATAAAGACCTCGGCAGCCGAGCGCGGTCAGCGCTGCCGCGACTACATGCGCTGCCCGGAGTTCACCGTCAAAAACGCCGCCATAACCGCCGAGGGCGCGGTCAGCGAGCTTATGCGCAGAGCGCGGTCTGCGCTGTGCGATATGCGCATACTCGTTGTCGGCTGGGGGCGCATCGGCAAGCTGCTGATACACAAACTATCTGCGCTGTGCCCGGCGGTATACCTCATGTCAGTGAACACCGAGGCAAGGGCACTGGCTGCTGAGCTCGGCTGCCCATCCCTTCCGCCCGACTGTCCGCGCGAGATCCTGCACGGCTTCGACGCCGTAATAAACACCGCTCCCGCGCAGGTCATACCCGATCTGACGGCGTTCAGGGACAGCTGCATTCTGCTGGAGCTTGCATCCGCTCCGGGCGGCATTGATCCGGCCGAGGCCGCCGATGCCGGGCTTGACCTTACCGTTCTGCGCGCGCTGCCCGGCCGATACGCGCCCGAAAGCGCGGCACAAGCAATGCATTCAGCGGTTTCCGACATATTAAAAGGAGTTTGATATCATGGCAAAACCACGCATCGGCATAGCCCTCTGCGGCTCTTACTGCACATATGATAAGCTTTTTTCTCAGCTTGTTCTGCTTTCCGATAAATACGAGCTTGTGCCCATAATGAGTGAAACTGCGGCAGCGACCGACACACGCTTCGGAAAAGCCGCCGATTTTTTATCGCGCCTTGAGTCATTGTGCGGCGCAAAGCCGGTTTGCTCCATTGCCGAGGCCGAGCCGCTCGGCCCTGCAAAGCCGATGGAGGCGCTCATAATCGCACCCTGCACGGGAAACACCATGGCAAAGCTCAACCACGGCATAACCGACACCGCCGTTACCATGGCAGCGAAAGCGCATCTTAGAAACTCAAAGCCGCTCATCATAGCTTTTTCCACAAACGACGCGCTCTCAGGCTCTGCTCCCAACATTGCCGGACTTTTAAACCGCAAAAACGTCTACATTGTACCCTTCCGTCAGGATGACCCGATAAAGAAGCCGTTCTCGGCCGCATCCGATTTTTCGCTCATCGGCGCAACCGTCGAATCCGCCCTCGCCGGCAAGCAGCTCCAGCCTCTTTTAATTGCGCATTGACGCAGCTACGAATACGCATATCTCTGGTAGCCCGGTTCGGGACAATGGTGGAAACCACGGTTGCCTCGCCATACGTTAGTGCGCTGCTGCGTTTTGCACCGCACCTTGTAGGGAACGGATTTATCCGTTCCCTACAAGGTGCGGCGAAAAATGCAGCATTGCACTGCTGTAGCTCGAGGCAAACGCGGTTTCCTACGCAGTCCCGAACCGGGCAACCGCAAAACTCAGCAACGCACTACTGGGTTGCGTAGCAGTTACGGTTTCCACCAATGTCCCGAACCGGGCTACCAGAGATAACCGTATCCGTAGGTGCGTCAAAGCGCCTCTAAAAAATATTGACAAGGTTCGAGTGGGCGGTATATAATTTTTGTTTGTGAAAATTACAGAATGGATGGGCAAAGATTATGAATGTGATCGGCTTCGACAACGAAAAATACATGCGCGAGCAGTCGCGCAACATAAGAGACAGAATCGCAAAATTCGGCGGCAAGCTGTACCTCGAATTCGGCGGCAAGCTGTTTGACGATTACCACGCATCGCGCGTACTGCCGGGCTTTGAGCCGGACAGCAAGGTCAAGATGCTGCTTAAAATGAAGGACGAAGCGGAGATCGTTATCGCCATTTCCGCCGACGATATCGAACGCAACAAGCGCCGCGGCGACCTCGGCATCACCTACGACGAGGACACGCTGCGCCTTATCGACGCATTCCGCGGCATCGGTCTCTTTGTCGGCAGCGTGGTCATAACCCACTACCGCAGCCAGCCTGCGGCCGAGCTGTTCCAAAAGCGGCTCGAAACTCTGGGCATCAAGGTCTATCGCCACTACATAATCCCCGATTACCCCTCGAATGTTGAGCTTATCGTATCTGAGGACGGCTTCGGCAAGAACGACTATATTGAAACCGAGCGCAGCCTCGTCGTTGTCACGGCGCCCGGCCCCGGCAGCGGCAAAATGGCTACCTGCCTCAGCCAGCTTTATCATGAGCATCTGTGCGGCATAAACGCAGGCTACGCGAAGTTTGAGACCTTCCCGATCTGGAATATTCCGCTCAAGCATCCGATAAACCTCGCCTACGAGGCGGCGACCGCCGATCTCGACGACGTTAACATGATCGACCCCTTCCATCTTGAAGCTTACGGCGAGACCACGGTAAACTACAATCGCGACGTTGAGATCTTCCCCGTGCTCAACGCTATCCTCACTCGCATATACGGCGAGAGCGCGTACAAAAGTCCCACCGATATGGGTGTCAACATGGCCGGCTACTGCATCACAAACGACGAGGCCTGCCGCAATGCCTCCAAGCAGGAGATCATCCGCCGCTACTACTCCGCGGCCTGCGCACTGCGTCAGGGTCTGGGCACGGTCGAAGAGGTACGCAAGATCGAGCTTATCATGAACTCGATCGGCCTTTCGTCAGCCGACCGCCCCGTAGTCGCCGCCGCAAACGCGCGTGCGGAGGAAACAGGCGCTCCGGCTGTCAGCATTGAGCTGCCTGACGGAACGATAGTTACCGGCAAAACAAGCTCGCTGCTCGGTGCATCATCGGCATGCCTTATGAACGCGCTTAAAAAGCTTGCCGGCATAAATAAGGAGCTGCTGCTCATTGCTCCCAGCGTCATCGAGCCTATCCAGCACCTGAAAATAGAGCACCTCGGAAATCACAATCCGCGCCTGCACACCGACGAGCTGCTTATTGCGCTTTCCATTTGCGCTGTCACAAATCCGCTGGCAGAGCTTGCGATTGATCAGCTCGGCAAGCTGCGCGGCTGCGAGGCTCACTCGACCGTCATTCTCTCACGCGTTGACGAAAATCTTTTCTCCAAGATCGGCGTCAACATCACCTACGAGCCGAAGTATCAGGCAAAGAAGCTTTATCACAAAAAGTAAAATTTTCAAAAAGGCAAGCAAAAATGCTTGCCTTTTTTGCTGCTATATTTTAAAATCAGCTCAAAGGAGTGATAAGCATGACAGTTTTAGTTACCGGCGGCATGGGCTACATCGGCAGCCACACCTGTGTTGAGCTGCTCGAGCAGGGCATGGACGTCGTGGTCATAGACAATCTTGTAAACAGCAGCGAAAAGGCCAAAGAACGCATCGAGGAGATCACGGGTAAAACTCTGTCTTTTTATAAGGCCGACGTGCGCGACCGAAAAAAGCTCGACGAGATATTTTTATCGCACGATATCGACTGCGTCATCCACTTTGCCGGGCTTAAAGCCGTCGGCGAATCTGTCGAAAAGCCGCTTGAGTATTACGACAACAACCTCGGCTCAACTATAACGCTGTGCGAAGCAATGCGCGCGCACGACGTCAAAAAGATCATTTTCTCATCCTCGGCAACGGTGTATTCCTCGGATAACGACATGCCGCTGTACGAGACCTCGCGCACCGGAAAATGCACGAATCCCTACGGCTGGACAAAGTATATGTGCGAGCAGATCCTGCGCGACTATGTAAAAGCCGATCCGAGCTGGAGCGTTGCGCTTTTGCGGTACTTTAACCCTGTCGGCGCACATCCGAGCGGACTTATCGGCGAGGATCCGAAGGGCATTCCGAATAACCTCATGCCGTATATCTCACAGACCGCCATCGGCAGATTTGAATATCTGCGCGTTTTCGGTGACGACTACAACACCCCCGACGGCACCGGAGTGCGCGACTATATCCACGTTGTTGACCTTGCACGCGGCCACGTTGCGGCAATATCGTACATGGACTCGCACCCGGGTGAGCTTATCTTCAACCTCGGCACAGGCAAAGGATGCAGCGTTCTCGAGCTTGTACATGCGTTTGAAAAGGCAAACAAGCTTACCGTTCCGTACAAGATCGTAGGCCGCCGCGCCGGCGATATCGACGAGTGCTACTGCTCGCCGGAGAAGAGCCGCCGCGAGCTTGGCTGGACAGCGCAGTATAACGTTGAGGACATGTGCCGCGACTCATGGCACTGGCAGACCCTTAACCCCAACGGCTACAGAGACGAATAAAAAATTTCCGTGCGAAAAGCACGGAAATTTTTTATTCAAACAAGCAGCAGCCCGACGAAAAAGGCTTCCTATGCGCACCGCCGAAAGGCCGAAAAACACGACCGGGATCATATCCGTCAGCGCCAGAGGTACGCTGAACCCCTCCGGCATCGTGTCTTTTGTAATTTTGTTCTTTCTGCTCATGGTTTGCACGCGGCTTTTTTCTTTCACATTCGAGATATAAAATAGCACACCGTCGCAAAAATGTCCACAGGCCATGCGAATCAAACGATTCGCATGGCCTGTGCTTTTTTTCACTTAAAATCGTGTGCGTTTTGCAGAACCATTTCCTTGACCTTGAGGAGGCGGACCTTGGTGGAGTTTTCGTTCTCCTCAAGCTTCATGGAGATGTATTTAATATTGCTCTCAAGCTCGGGGATCATAACGTACTCGAGCGCATTCACGCGGCGGCGGGTTTTTTCGATCTCCTCGGCCAGAAGCTGCATGGTCTTTTCGACCTGCGCAAGCTGAAGCATATCCTCGAAAACAACTGCCATGCGCGAGAGCGCGTCGTCCAGCTCGCCCGAGGTCTGCGCAAAGCCGTAGGGATAGATCTCCGACGGATCGTTATTGCGCGTGTGGAACGAGTACTGCGGCACGTTGACGCTCATGATATTTTTAAACTGCATGTCAAGCTCAACGCTCTGGCGCGGATACAAAAGCGCTTGCTCGAGCATCTCGGGGCTCATTATTGCGCTTGCGACCTGCAAGGCGGCGAAAGCCTCCGTCAGCCCCTGCTCGACGCGCTCGCGCAGCTGCTTGTTAAGGCGCACGATGTCCATGAACTGACGCATCAGCTCATCGCGCTTATCCTTCATAAGCTTATGGCCGCGGCGTGCGGTCTTGAGCCTGCCCTTGAGCTGCTTGAGCATCATTCTTGTAGGGGTTACCGTGGTGCCTGCCATAAAGACTCCCCCTTACTTCATGTATTTTTCGATCATCTCGGGCTTTACGCGCTTAAGCTCCGCTCTGGGCAGGATGCTCAGCAGCTTCCAGCCGAGATCAAGTGTCTCCTCAATGCTGCGATTTGTGTTGTTGCCCTGATTGACGTAGGTCTTTTCAAACTCATCGGCAAACTCGGCAAACAGCTTATCATCGTCGGAAAGAGCGGCCTCGCCGAGGATGGTCATCAGCTCCTTTGCGTCCTTGCCGCGCGAATATGCGGCAAACAGCTGGTTCATGGTTCCTGCATGATCCTCGCGGGTCTTGCCCTCGCCGATGCCCTTATCCTTCAGTCGGCTGAGCGACGGCAGAACGTCAACGGGAGGCACGATGCCCTTGCGGTGCAGATCGCGGCTAAGGATGATCTGACCCTCGGTGATGTAGCCGGTAAGGTCGGGGATCGGATGGGTCTTATCGTCCTCGGGCATGGTGAGGATGGGGATCATGGTGATCGAGCCTTTGCTGCCTATGCGGCGGCCGGCGCGCTCGTACATCGTTGCAAGGTCAGTGTACAGATAGCCGGGATAGCCGCGGCGGCCGGGGACTTCTTTCTTTGCCGCCGAGACCTCACGAAGAGCTTCGGCGTAGTTTGTGATATCGGTTATGATGACAAGAACGTGCATGTCCTTTTCAAACGCAAGGTACTCGGCCGCTGTAAGCGCCATACGCGGAGTTGCGATACGCTCAACCGCTGGGTCGTTTGCGAGGTTTGAAAACACAACCGTTCTGTCGATAGCGCCGGTGCGCTTGAAGTCCTCGATAAAATATTCCGACTCCTCGAACGTGATGCCGACCGCCGCAAAGACAACAGCGAAGTTCTCTCCGTCGCCGAGAACGCGTGCCTGACGCGCAATCTGCGCCGCGAGCGCAGCGTGCGGAAGGCCGGAGGCCGAGAATATGGGCAACTTCTGGCCGCGAACAAGGGTGTTCAGGCCGTCGATGGTGGAAACACCGGTCTGGATAAACTCCGCCGGATACGCGCGCGCCGCCGGGTTCATGGGCATGCCGTTAATATCGCGATGAGCCTCCGCAAGAAGCTCGGGGCCGCCGTCGATAGGCTGACCCATACCGTTGAATACGCGGCCGAGCATATCCTCGGAAACCGCAAGCTCCAGAGGATGGCCGAGAAATCTTACCTTAGTCTGCGCAAGGTTTATGCCCTGAGCCGAGTCAAAAAGCTGAACGACGGCTCTGTCGCCCTCAACCTCGAGGACCTTGCCGCGGCGGACCTCGTCGTTGGGAAGCTCGATCTCGCACAGCTCGTCATATGTGACGCCCTCGACCTGCTCGACGATCATCAGCGGATTTGCTATCTGTCGTATGGTCTTATAATCTTTAATCATGCGTCCTCACCTCCTGCGATGACCGCATCGATCTCGTTCTTCATCTGCTCAAGTATCGAAGCGTACTCGGCCTTGTATGTATCGGGAGCCGCCATTTTCGCACGTCCTATGCGCTCCTTTGCACCGATGGCAAACAGCGCCTTCATATCTGCGCCCTTGCCGAGTGCATCGCGGCCGAGAGTATCGAAGGTGAGTATCATGCGCATAAGCTCAAACTGCTTATCGTAGGAAGAGTATGCATCCTCATCGACGAAGGCGTTCTGCTGCAGGAAGTCCTCGCGCAGCATCTTTGCCGTTTCCATAGTGAGTCTGTCGGCAGGGCTGAGCGCATCCTGGCCGACGAGGCGGACAATCTCCTGAAGCTCGTTTTCCTCCTGAAGTATGTGCATCGCCTTATCGCGGTTTATCATATACTCGGGGCCGAACTGCTCGTTATACCACTTGGCCAGAGTATCGACATACAGCGAATACGAGGTCAGCCAGTTTATCGCCGGGAAGTGGCGCGCGTATGCAAGGGACGAATCGAGCGCCCAGAAGACCTTGACGATACGCATCGTTGCCTGCGAAACAGGCTCGGAGATATCGCCGCCCGGAGGCGAAACTGCGCCGATTGCGGTTACAGAGCCGCGTCTTTCGTCGGAACCGAGGCATTTGACAACGCCTGCGCGCTCGTAAAACTGCGCGATACGCGATGCAAGATAGGCCGGGTAGCCCTCTTCGCCGGGCATTTCCTCAAGTCGGCCGGACATCTCGCGCAGTGCCTCCGCCCAACGGGAGGTGGAGTCTGCAAGAACCGCCACGTCATAGCCCATATCGCGGAAATACTCCGCTATCGTTATGCCCGTGTAGATAGACGCCTCGCGCGCCGCAACGGGCATATCGGAGGTGTTTGCTATAAGAACGGTTCGCTTCATCAGAGGCTCGCCGTTTCTGGGGTCTGTAAGCTCCGGGAACTCCATGAGAACGTCGGTCATCTCATTGCCGCGCTCGCCGCAGCCGATGTAGATAACTATATCAACATCCGACCACTTTGCAAGCTGGTGCTGAACGACGGTCTTGCCCGAGCCGAAGGGGCCTGGGACTGCCGCCGTGCCGCCCTTTGCTATCGGGAAGAGTGTGTCGATTATTCTCTGTCCGGAGTTCATCGGGCGCGTGGGCATGCTCTTGGATGCATAGGGTCTGCTTATACGGACAGGCCACTTCTGCATCAGCGTAAGCTCATGCTTTTCGCCCTTTTTATCTTCAAGCACGGCAACGGTCTCGGTTACGGTAAAGTCGCCGCCCTTGATGCTCAGAAGCTTGCCGCTCATGTTGGGCGGCACCATTATTTTATGCAGAATGGCGCTTGTTTCCTGAACGGTGCCGATAACGTCGCCGCCTGTAAGCTCATCGCCCTCGTGCGCGGTCGGCGTAAACGTCCACTTCTTCTTGCGGTTGAGCGCCGGAACGTCGGTGCCGCGGCTTATGGTCGCGCCGGTCAGCTCGCGGATCTCCGGCAGTGGGCGCTGGATGCCGTCATAGATATTCTCCAGCATGCCCGGTCCGAGTTCGACGGACATCGGCATGCCCGAGCTTTCGACCTCCGCGCCCGGTCCGAGGCCGGAGGTCTCCTCATAGACCTGGATCGATGCGCTGTCGCCCGTCATATTAAGTATCTCGCCTATAAGTCTGTCGGGACCGACACGCACAACGTCGGATACGTTTGCGTCGCCCAATCCCTCCGCGACTACAAGCGGTCCTGAGACCTTTATTATAGTTCCGCTCATACAGATACCTTTCTTTCTTAATTATTCTCGAGGATGTTCGTGCCGATGGCACGCTCGACTGCGGCATTGAGAGCCGAAAGGCCCATGCCGAGACTGCCTTCTCTGCCGGGGATGAGTATTATCGCCGGTTTCGGGCTGTCCTTGAATTTGTCTATCTGGCTTTGAAGCTGGACAGCGATATCCTCCTCGATGTAGATTATCGCAACATCCTCCCTGTCATGGGTGAGCGTGCGAAGTATCGCCTTTGCCTCAGCGCCGTCGGCGACCGGATATGCCTCCAGTCCCAGCGCGGTGAAGCCCATAACGGTGTCGCGCCGTCCGATTACAGCAATTTTAAGCATAAAGATCACGCAGCCTTTCCCGTATGGTCTCCGTCGGAAGTCCGGCGAGCATCCCGGTGAGTATCATGCGCAGCGCGGTGGTTTCACCCTCGACAGCGGCAAGATACGCAATGGCCGGCGCTTCGCCGTAGGAGACGAGCCTTGCACCCGTGAGATACGCTGTCACGGCATTGTCGCAGGCAAGCTCAAACTCGGTCATCGTTCCGCCCTTGACGGCGGCAGCTCCGAGAGCCGCGGCATTTTCCAAAAGCGTGTTCGCATATATCGACGCAAGCGTATCTCCCGAGCCAAAGGCTGCGAGGACGCGCCCTGTGTCAATGCCACCGCCCGGTATGAGCGCCGTTTTCAAGAACTCCGTATCCTTATTCATGCGCATCGTGCGCACAGCACTTCTAAGGTTTGCAGCGTCTATAAGCATCTGCGCATAGCCTTTGAGAAACGCGCTTCCGAGGTTTTTCGCCGCCGCGCAGATCTCGGCAAAATACGCTCTGTCGAGTATAAAATCGGCAAGCTGCGGATTTTGCGATCTTGCAAGTGCGCTTTTTGCCTCGACCATAGCGTCGGCGAGCACCGGCGGCAGGCCAAGATACTTCTCCTCGGCAAAGCTGCGCTTCAAGATCTCCGGGCTTACTCTTCCGGATGCGCTCATCAAATCCGAACGGTCGCGGCCGTCGGCTTCGGTTTTTATTACGATCTTCGCATTATGGTAATCATACCTCATGCGGAAGACCTCTACCGGCTCCGCGTTCGGCGAAAGCCGCGCAAGCTCTGCAAAAATCTCTGCTCTGTGCTCGGCAAGAGTTTCTTCGACCTGCTTTGCCGTAAAGCCCGACATATCCTTATATCCGCAGTCTGTGAGCATCTTTGCCGCCTCGTCAAAGCTCGGCGCGTCTATCATGCGCTCGGCCTTATCGCGCGTGAGCATCTTCGCTTCCCTTGCCCTGAGCATCGCGGAAAGATACAGATATTTTTCTCTGACGCACTTTTTATTTGACAATTCGTTCCCTCCCTTTTCGGGATATGCAGCGCCGGAGCATCATTCAAACAGAGCTGCCGCAACTTCGGTGGAAAGTCCGCTGCGGCGCTGGCGAATGAGCGCGTCGATGCTGCAATTTGTCTCTATGCCGCCGAAGCGGACTATAACTCCGCCGGAAATATCGGCAGTTTCCTCGCTCACGGTGAGCTTGCCGGGCGTTCCCTTTGCCGAAAGAAGCTCGTTTGCCGCCTTGCAGACGGCCTTGCCGACCTCGGCCTTGTCGCGCGCATTTAAGACTATCTCCTCCATGCCGCTGACAGCTGCCTCGGCCGCCATACGCGCAAGAAACTGCGTGTATTTATCGCGCGGCATATTGACTATCTCTTCGCGTGCTGCGTCAAACGCGGCAGATATCATCTCCTGCTTTACGGAAAGGACGCTCTTTTTTGCCTCCATCTCCGCAATGCGGCGGCTGCCGCTGAGGATATCCTCGCACTCGGCGTTGCCGGCCTGCATGAGCTTTTCATACTCCGAAAGCGCCGCCTTGAAGCTCTCGGCACGCTTTTCTTCGGCCTGCTTTGACGCGGCGTCGATTATTTTCTTTGCCTCCGCGTCGCCGTCGGCCCGGATATGTGCGATTATTTTTTCAGTGCCTTTCATGGTAAAGCCCTGCCTTTACGTTTTATTTCTTGATCAGATGTACAGCAGCATCATCATCGATGCGAGCAGGGACAGTATCGCGTAGAACTCAACGGTGATGCACAGGATCATGCCCTTTGCCCAGTGGTCGGGGTTCTTTGCAAGCAGATTGACCGACGCCGCCGCGACCTTGCCCTGGCCGATCGCGGAAACGAGGCCGCCGATGGCGATGGGCATGCATGCTGCGAAGTAGCGGCAGCCGTCAACGAACGAAAGGTTGAGCGCCGTGCCGTCGAGCAGACCCATATTCATGATCGCAACGAAGAAAACGACCAGGCCGTACAGTCCCTGAGTGCCGGGGATGACCTGAAGGATCATCGCCTTACCGAACTTGGAGGGATCTTCGGTGATGAGTCCTGCGCCGGCTTCACCGGCGATACCGGTGCCGACTGCCGAGCCTGCGCCTGCCATGCATGCGGCAAGGCCTGCGCCGAGAAGGCCTATTGCAAGGCCGGAGTGTGCAAACAGAAATTCCATTATTAATATCCTCCTATTTAGTCTTCCGCTATATCGTAATATTTTGTGCTTACTTCAAGTGGTTTGAACGCTCTGCCGCCGTCCTTATAGAACTTGCCGAAGTACTCAAGGCACTGAAGCCTCAAATCGTGTACATAGCAGCCCAAAAGGTTCAGGGCAAAGTTCAGGCTGTGTCCTATCAGGAACACGGGGATAAACAGCCACAGGCTGTTTGCTATGCCGCCGATGGTGTTGAAAACGGTTGCGATAACGCTTCCTGCAAGCATCAGCGCCATGATACGCGAATAAGAAAGAATGTCGCCGAACCAGCCCGTCACGGTGTTATACAGCGTTGAAAACAGGCTTGTGAGCTTGCCGAAGCCCTTTGCTCCGCGGCTTCCTCCGTAGAAGAGCATCACACAGCCGACCACTAAAACGACCGGCACTCCGCCGACCGAGCCGACGTTCAGTGCCATCATGACGGCTCCGATGAGGATGACCCACAGCGAGCCTTCCTCCCAGAATGCACTTGCCGCATCGCCCTTTTTGATCTTTTCGACAACGCTTATGACCATGCCGGTGTTCAGATGGATAAGGCCGAGCACCATTGCGCCGATGAGCACCGTCATAACGTCGGTCATCGGGCTGAACAGGCACCACAGCTCGCCCCATCCGTCGGGCTTGCCGAGGATCTTTCCGATCTGCGCGAGCGCATCGCCGAAAAATCCGCCGGTGAGTATGCCCATGATGAATGTCGAGATGCCCGAATACAAAAGCAGCTGGCAGAAGCTCAGACTGCCCTTGCGCGGATGCATCTTCTTCATTGCAACGACCGCCGCAAGGATCATGATAAGTCCATAGCCCATGTCCGCCATCATAAGTCCGTAGAACAAAATGAAAAACGGCGCCATCAGCGGATTTGGGTCAACTCCGTCGTATGACGGCAGGCTGTACATATTCGTGACCATGTTCAGCGCGTTTGTTATCTTGTTGTTGCGCAGCTGCACCGGAACATCGGGATATTCCTCCGGCTCGGGGTCGCAAAGCTCCCACGCGCAATCGAATTTTTCAAGACTGGCTTCAAGCTCGGGCACCTTGCGTGCAAGCACCCAGCCCTGGAGCGCCACGACGCTTTCCATGCCGTACAGCCGTCCCTCGGCCTCGGCATAGGCGACCTTTGTATCCATTCTGTCGGCGCAAAACTTCAGCTCCTGCCGGCACTCGGCCATGGCGCATATCTCGTCGATAAGCTCGCCTTTTTGCCGGTCAAGCTCCTCAAGCTCGGCTTTAAGCCTTTCGGTATTCTCCGCCGCCGTGCCCTCGGCATTGCCGAAAGCCGCGATCGAAAAATTATGTACCCTCAGTGCGTCAAGCGCCGCAGCAAGATCCTCCTTAAAGCATACGAGGGCGAGATACTGCTGCGCCTTATCCGCCGAAACGGGGATGATCTCCGCTTCCTCGGTGACATCCGCAAGGCTTTGGACGGCTTCTGCAAGCGGCACCGACGCAGGAACAAATCCCAAAGTAACGGCGCAGCGCTGCGTCCCCTGTCCGTCTAGCGGATAGTCAAGCGCAAGCCACGGCTTGAGCGAGTCCATTGCGCCTGCAAGGCGCGCACGCTCGGCATTACCGCGGCGCACCGCTTCGTCAACGGAAACTATCCTGCGCGCAGTCTCAATCGTGTCCGCAAGCGTTGAATCGTCAAGAATGGTGCCTACCTCGGTCTCCGGTTTTGCCGACAGAAGCTTACTTTTTTGCGGCGCATACTTATCAAGCAGCTCCACCGCCTGAACGAGCGTCGCGAAGTCGGTCCTGCACTTTGTGACATCGCTACCCTCTTTTGCAAGGTGCTGCCTCAGCTCGGGCGAAAGCTCGGAAAGCTCCGGCTCGGAGACCTCTATGCAGCCGAGCAGCATAAGCTTTCGCAGAAGCGCCTTTTTCTGATCGCGGACGGCCAGCAGTCTCAGCTTTTTCATTTTTTCAATGGCCATTACCCGTTCACGATCCTTTCCGCGATTAGTTTAGCCGCAGCCGCACAACGGCTTTCGGCCTTGGCACGAAGCACAGCTTTTTTGTTCTCCGCTTTCTGATAGATCTCCTGTGCTTCCTTATCAGCCTCTGCCTGTGCCTCGGCCCTGCGTGCGGCAAGCTCCTTGGCCGCCTTATCACGCGCCTGTTCGACATCCGTTTTGCCGGCAAGCTCTGCCTGCGCGACTATTCTTTTTGCTTCCGCCTGTGCCTCGGCAATGTCAAGGCGCACGCTCTCCTCCGCCGCGCTTATTCCGGCAATTTCATCAAATGCCATCAGCTCTCCTCCCTTCGTTAATTTTCTTAACACATATCCCACTATCGTGATATTGAATGTTTTTAATGTGTTAACAATACCAAAAAAGTGCTGTAATTTCAACGATTTTTGTGCGTTTTCATTGACAAACTTCAAACAATTTAAATAGTTAAATTATTACCCAGTGTTTCCGTTCCTTTGGTAATTGCCGAAATGCCTGATACAGCAGGGTCAAATGTTTGGCATAATGCCCGGAATTATTGTTTGTTAATTAACATACTAAGCGTTTATTCGCAATTTTGCAAGTATTTTTTTGCTTTTTCTCCATAAACAATTTGCTTTTTTCCAATAACCAATATGCATAGCAGTGTAAAATCTGTTGCTCACAACGCATCAAAACGGTAAAATCTCCGTTTTTTCCTTGCCAAACGAGTATCGGCAATGTATAATTACTTGGTACATATGCGGCAAATTCGTATACCAAGGAGGCTTCCTATGGCTAATAATTATAAAAGGCGCGCCGGCGACCGTGTTGACGGCAGACGGCTGCGCTCACTCAACGGCTTTTACAACTTCATTCCTTTTATAATGCCTACACGAAACGACGCACTCAACTACTATGAGGAATCGTTTGAGATCACCAATGCCGATCGCTGGTTCAGAAAGCAGCGCGTCGCTGGCTACAAGGGCATGGGCATGCTGCACCTGCTCATTGCGGCATATGTTCGCGCCTGCGCGTATCTGCCGGGACTCAACCGCTTCTGCGTAGGCAAGCGCATCTATGCGCGCGAGAATATCGAGATCGTCATGGCCGTAAAACGCAGTCTGACCATCAATTCGAGCGAGACTACCATCAAGGTAACGTTCAAGCCCACCGACACGATCTATGACGTTTACAGCCGCATGAACGCCGCCATCGACGAGATCAAAAACTCCGACGAGGAAAACGGCACCGAGGAATTTGCAAACAAGTTTGCTTCCCTGCCGCGCTTCGTCATAAGCTTTGCCATCTGGCTTCTGCGCGTTGCCGACTATTTCGGTCTGCTGCCGAAGAAGCTTCTGGATGTAAGCCCGTTCCACGGCTCGATGATAATAACCGACCTCGGCTCGCTCGGCATAGGCCCCATTTACCATCATATCTACAATTTCGGCACGCTTCCTGTGTTCGTTTCGTTCGGCGCAAAGCGCCATGTGCATGAGCTTGACCGCCACGGCAACGTTGTTGACCGCAAATATGTTGACGGCAAGTTCGTTCTTGACGAGCGCACGGTTGACGGTCACTACTATGCAAGCGTGTTCAAAATAATAAACCGCATCATTCAGGACCCTTCGATCCTCGAAGTTCCTCCCACAAAGGTCAACGAGGACATCTTCTGATAAAAAGCATTTACGGCTGCACAGATCATGCAGCCGTATTTTTTTATGTTTTCGTGGCAAAATATCAGCGGTGATCAATATGACTAAAAAAACAGGGCGGCAGACTCTGCGGCTGCAAAACGCGCCGTCGATCGTATCCTTTGCCTCGGTGGTCGGGCAAAAGGAGGGCGAAGGCCCGATCGGCCACTGCTTTGATAAGATATGCCTGGACGCATACTTCGGCGAAAAATCATGGGAAAAGGCCGAAAGCTCGATGCTGAAGGAATGCTTTGAGCTGTGCTGCGATAAGCTCGGCATACCGCCGGCAGAGCTTGATATGGTATTCTCCGGCGATCTGCTCAACCAGTGCGTCGGCTCCGCGTTTGCGCTTAAAAACACCGGCGTGCCTCATTTCGGGCTGTACGGCGCGTGCTCGACCATGGGCGAGAGCATGACCCTCGCCGCAATGGCGCTCGACGGCGGCTTTGCCGACAGGGTGTGCGCCGCGACAAGCTCGCACTTTTGCTCGTCCGAGCGGCAGTACCGCTTCCCTCTCGAATACGGCGGACAGCGCACGCCCACCGCTCAGTGGACGGTCACAGGCTCGGGCGCCGTGATACTGCAAAGAGGCGGAGCCGGGCCTTATATCACATATCTAACGCCCGGCAGGATCGTCGATGCCGGCATAACGGACGCCAACAACATGGGCAGCGCCATGGCTCCGGCGGCATACGAAACGCTAAAGGCGCATTTTGCCGACACCGGCAGAGATCCGGACTATTACGACATGATCGTGACCGGTGACCTCGGCGCCGTCGGGCACGACACGCTCGAGGAGCTTTTCCGACGCGACGGAGTTAAGCTCGGAAAGTTTTACACCGACTGCGGCGTTCTGATCTTCGACCGCGAGCGGCAGGACGTTCACTCGGGCGGCTCGGGCTGCGGATGCTCGGCAGCGGTGTTCTGCTCGCTTATCATGCGCGGATTTTCCGATGGCAAGTGGAGCCGCGTTCTGTTTGCGCCGACGGGTGCGCTCATGTCGCCGACGAGCACCCAGCAGGGTGCAAGCATCCCCGGCGTATGCCACGCGCTTGCCATAGAAAAAGATCTTCCTGTCCGAGGTGAAGGATATGTTAATTGAATATATCAAGGTTTTTGCCCTTGGCGGCGCGCTGTGCGCCATAGGTCAGATCCTTATCGACAAAACAAAGCTCACCCCGGCGCGCATACTGACCGTTTACGTTGTCGCCGGACTTATACTCGAGGCAGTCGGGCTTTACTCGCCGCTCGTCAAATGGGCAGGAGCCGGCGCGACCGTTCCGCTGACGGGCTTCGGCAGCACGCTTGCCAAGGGCGTTGAAAAGACCGTTTCGGAGGTTGGCGTTCTCGGCGCGTTCACCGGCGGCTTCACGGCAGCCGCAGCCGGCATCGGCGCAGCCGTGTTCTTCGGTATCATAATTGCGCTTCTGTTCAGGCCGAAAGCAAAAAGCTGAAAAATCAAAACGCACGGAACAGTTAAGTTCCGTGCGTTTGCGTTATACCAGCGTGTCAAAAAAGTCTTTGACTTTTTTGCACGCTTCAAAAACGCCACATTTTTTGTGAAAACAGGTTTGATGGCTATTAATCCAATTTCGAGTGGGGCCTTTGCCCCCTCGAGCTCCCCTGCTGCTCTATTATCTTTCTTTTGCAGCATAGTTTTTCGACAGCCTGTACATATCATGCCGCCGTATCAAAGCTTTCGACCTCCGTAACGCTTTTCACAAAATCCGTGAGTGCGTCATTGTCGATTCACCATATTGGATTTCCAAGTCGCCACGAAAATCTCCCGGAGGACAAGCTGCCCTCCGGGAGAAGTTACGGCTATTTAATTATTTAATGGAGAAGAATGCGTCCATGCCGGGGTACTGAGCGACGTCGAACAGCTCGTCCTCGATGCGGAGCAGCTGGTTGTACTTGCAGACGCGGTCGGTGCGGCTGGGTGCGCCGGTCTTGATCTGGCCTGCGTTGACTGCGACGGAGATATCGGCAATGGTGGTATCCTCGGTCTCGCCGGAGCGGTGGGAGACAACTGCAGTCCAGCCTGCGCGGTGAGCCATCTGGATAGCATCGAGGGTCTCGGTCAGGGTGCCGATCTGGTTTACCTTGATGAGGACTGCGTTTGCTGCGCCCAGAGCAATGCCCTTCTTGATGCGCTCGGTGTTGGTGACGAACAGGTCGTCGCCGACGATCTGGATCTTGTGGCCGAGGCGCTTGGTCATCAGCTGCCAGCCTTCCCAGTCGTTCTCGCCCATGCCGTCCTCGATGGAGATGATGGGGTACTTATCGACAAAGCCTTCCCACATATCGACCATCTGCTCGCTGGTCATGACGGTGCCGCGCTTGGGCAGGTGGTAGCACTTATCCTCTTCGTTGTACCAGTCGGAAACTGCGCCGTCGATCGCGATCTTGAAGTCCTCGCCGGGCTTGTAGCCGGCCTTTTCCATGGCTGCAACAAGAGCCTTGAGTGCGTCCTCGTCGGAATCGAGGTTGGGAGCATAGCCGCCCTCATCGCCGACGCCGGATGCCGGAACGACCTTCTTCAGAGCATGGAAAACCTCTGCGCACATACGCAGTGCTTCCTTCCAGCTCTTTGCGCTGACGGGCATGATCATGAACTCCTGGATATCGACGTTTGAGCCGGTTGCGTGTGCGCCGCCGTTGAGAACGTTCATCATGGGAACGGGCAGGGTCTTGGCGTTCACGCCGCCGATGTAGTTATAAAGGCTCTGGCCGGTGGCTTCGGCTGCTGCGCGTGCGCAGGCGAGCGATACGCCGAGGATGGCGTTTGCGCCGAGGCGAGACTTGTTGGGGGTTCCGTCTATCTCGATGAGCATCTTGTCGATGCCGGGCTGATCGAGGACGTTCAGGCCGACCATGGCCTCGGCGATCTCGCCGTTTACGTTCTCAACTGCCTTGCTGACGCCCTTGCCGCCGTAACGGCTCTTGTCGCCGTCGCGCAGCTCGCATGCTTCGTACATGCCGGTGGATGCGCCGGAGGGAACGGCTGCACGGCCGACGGTGCCGTCATCGAGGGTGACCTCGACCTCGACGGTCGGGTTGCCGCGAGAGTCAAGGATCTCTCTTGCCATAACGTCAACGATCTCAAAATACTGCTTCATGATTCACAATCTCCTTTTATTTGATTATCAGCGAGCTTCCGCTCATCACATCGGGTTTTTCAATATTCATAATGTCAAGCATTGTCGGGGCGATGTCCGAAAGGCGGCCGCCCTCGCGCAGCTTAACTCCGTCACAGCATACCACAAAAGGCACAGGATTGGTAGTGTGCTGAGTATTAATTTTTCCGTCGGCATTTATCATGCAGTCGGCATTGCCGTGGTCGGCGGTGACGCAGAGGACCGTATCGGGCATGCTCTTTGCCGCCTCATACACCTTGCCCATGCACTCATCGACCGTTTCGACGGCCTTCACGGCAGCGTCGAGAACGCCTGTGTGTCCGACCATATCGCAGTTTGCGAAGTTGCACACGATCATCTCGTACTCATCGCTCTTTATTGCCTCGACGCACTTTTCCGCAACGGCGGCAGCACTCATCTCGGGGATGAGGTCGTATGTCGGGAACTGCTTCGGCGACGGGACAAGGCATCTCTCCTCACCCTCGCAGGGCTTTTCGACGCCGCCGTTGAAGAAGAACGTGACGTGCGCGTACTTCTCGGTCTCGGCAACGCGGAACTGCTTGAAGCCCTTTGCCGAGACGATCTCGCCGATCGTGCTCTCGAGCTTCTCGGGCGGATAGGCTATCGGCAGGGTCAGCGCCTCGTCATACTGCGCTGTGCAGACAAAGCTCAGCGGATACACGCATTTTTTGCGCACAAAGCCGTCAAACTCCGGCAGAGTGAGCGCCCAGGTTATCTCGCGTGCGCGGTCGGGGCGGAAGTTCATGAAGATCACGCTGTCGCCCTCGTTCACGACGCCCTCGGGGCACACGACAACGGGCTTAACAAACTCGTCGGATACGTTTGCCTCGTAGCTGTCCTCGACCGCCTTCACTGGGTCGGGGTTTACTGCGCCCTCGCCGCAGACGATGGCGTTGTAGCCTGCCTCGACTCTGTCCCAGCGCTTGTCGCGATCCATGCCGTAGAATCTGCCCTGAACAGTTGCGATCTTCGCATTGCCGAGAGAGGCGCACTTGTCGTTGAGCTTTGTTACATACTCAACGGCGCTTCTCGGCGGAACGTCGCGTCCGTCAAGGAAGCAGTGGACATAGACCTTTTCAAGTCCGCGCCGTTTGGCCATATCGAGGATGGCAAATATGTGATTTATATGGCTGTGTACGCCGCCGTCGGACAAAAGGCCGAGGATATGCAGCGCCTTGCCGGCGGCTTTGGCATCGTCCATTGCCTTGACGTAGGCCGGGTTTTCAAAAAAGCTGCCGTCTGCTATGGCGTTGTTTATGCGCGGCAGATCCTGAAACACGACGCGGCCTGCGCCGATATTCGTGTGGCCGACCTCGCTGTTGCCCATCTGCCCCTCTGGAAGACCGACGTCAAGCCCGGAGGCGGACAGCTGCGTATATGCATTTTCGGCAAATATGCGGTCAAGATTCGGTTTTTTTGCAAGGCTTATGGCGTTGCCGCCGCCCTCGTGCGCTATGCCGAAGCCGTCCATAATAACGAGAACGCACTTACTCATTTGCTTCCCCCGTTGCGGCGATAATGGTCGCAAAATCATTGGGCTTGAGCGATGCGCCGCCTATAAGGCCGCCGTCAACATCCGGCTGAGCCAGAAGCTCGGCTGCGTTCTTGGCATTCATGCTGCCGCCGTAGAGGATGCTCACGCCGCGTGCCGCGCGTGCACCGTACATATCGCGGATGATAGCGCGGATCTCGCGGCAGACCTCTTCGGCCTGCTCGCTGGTCGCGGTTTTGCCGGTACCGATGGCCCAGATAGGCTCATAGGCGATGACGCAGCGGCGCAGCGACGCAGCGTCAACTCCGCTCAGCGCAGCGCGGACCTGATAGTTGATGTGCGCCATGGTAAGCTCCATCTCGCGCTGCTCAAGGCTTTCGCCGACGCAGATGATGGGGTTTATGCCGTGCTCGAGCAGAGCGCGGGTCTTTGCGTTTATAAGGAGATCGTCCTCGCCGTGGTACTGGCGGCGCTCGGAGTGGCCGACGATGCAGTACTTGACGCCGATATCCTCAAGCTGCGAGGCAGAGACCTCGCCGGTGTATGCGCCCTTTTCAAACTTCGACACATCCTGTGCACCGGTCATGATCTTGGCTTCCTTGCCGGCCTTGAGCATTGCCGCAACGTTCACCGCAGGAACGCACAGCACCGTCTCGCAGGTTTTTATCTTCGGCAGAAGGGGCTTGAGCTCTTCGATGAAGGGCTTAACATCCGAAGAGAGCATATTCATTTTCCAGTTGCCGGCTATAATCGTCTTTCTGTATTTTGTATTCATTGTTTCAGCCTCCACGTATATTATTTATCCAGCAGGCATGCAACGCCGGGGAGCTCGCGGCCTTCGAGGAACTCGAGGGAAGCGCCGCCGCCGGTGGAAATGTGGGTCATCTTATCGGCAAAGCCGAGCTGCTCGACAGCGGCTGCGCTGTCGCCGCCGCCGACGATGCTGATCGCGCCGGACTCGGCAAGTGCTCTTGCCACAGCCTTGGTGCCCTCTGCGAAGGCTTCAAACTCGAAAACGCCCATGGGGCCGTTCCAAACGACGGTCTTTGCGTTTTTGATTGCGTCGGAGAAAAGCTCAACGGTCTTGGGGCCGATGTCCATACCCATCCAGCCGTCGGGGATAGCGTCAACGGAAACTATCTTCTTCTCGCAGTCGGCCTTGAACTCGCTGCCGATCGCGGTGTCAACGGGCAGCAGGAACTTAACGCCCTTTTCCTTTGCCTTTGCGATCATCTCAAGCGCATAGTCGAGCTTATCGGCCTCGAGCAGGGAGTTGCCGATGCCGTGACCCATTGCCTTAATAAATGTATAGGCCATGCCGCCGCCGATGATCACGGTGTCGGCCTTGTCGAGCAGGTTGTTGATAACGCCGATCTTATCGGAGACCTTCGCGCCGCCGAGGACCGCAACGAAGGGACGCGCAGGATCGTCGAGCGCCTTGCCCATGACCGACAGCTCTTTTTCAACGAGCAGGCCGGCGTATGCAGGCAGATACTTTGCAACGCCTGCGGTGGAGGCGTGAGCGCGGTGAACGGTGCCAAATGCATCGGAGACGTAAAGCTCTGCCATGTCGCTGAGCGCTTTTGCGAAATCGTCGCCGTTTTTCTCCTCGCGGATATCAAAGCGCAGATTCTCAAGCAGCATGAGCTGGCCGGGCTGCAAAGCGGCGGCCTTAGCCTGTGCATCCTCGCCGATTATGTCCTTTGCAAAGATCACGTCCATGCCGAGCAGCTCGGAAAGGCGCTTTGCAACAGGTGCGAGAGTGAGCTTTTCCTTCCACTCTCCCTTGGGCTTGCCAAGGTGGGAGCATGCGATGACGGCAGCGCCGTTATCCAGCAGATACTTGATGGTAGGCAGGGCGGCAACAATGCGCTTATCGCTTGTTATCTCACCTGTCACCTTGTTCTGGGGAACGTTAAAGTCGCAGCGCAGAAGCACCTTCTTGCCCTTAACATCCGCATCGAGCACGCTTTTCTTGTTGTAATTCATGATAAAGCTCCTTTCCGTCGGGAAATTCCGACTCGGTATTGAAAAATTAATAAATAACTGTTATGATTCGGCCATGGAGCCGATGTCCATAAGTCCGGGGAAGCCCTGCTGACGCAGAGCCTCATAGGCCAGTATCGCGGCCGAGTTTGAAAGATTGAGGCTGCGCGCGGCGCTTACCATAGGGATGCGTATGCAGCGGTCATAGTATCGCATGCGAAGCTCCTCGGGCAGGCCTGCGGTCTCCTTGCCGAGCATTATGCTGACGCACTCGGTGGAAAAATCGGCCTCGTAATATGCGTGCGGCGCTTTTGTCGTTGCAAGCCAGAGATTTTCGTCGCCGTTTTTCTCGAGGTACTCGTTGAGATTTTCATACACGCTTATATCGACAAGGTGCCAGTAGTCAAGGCCGCAGCGCTTGACCGCTTTGTCGGAAATATCAAAGCCCAGAGGCTTTATAAGGTGAAGTCTTGCGCCCGTTGCCGCACAGGTTCGGGCAATTGCGCCGGTATTGTGCGGTATTTCAGGCTCAAGCAGAACTATGTTAAGCATTATCTTATCCCGTTTCGTTATCAAATATCTCTTTTACGCGTATATTTTAGCACATTTTCCTCGAAAAAGATGAACTTTTTTGAGTTTTTTAAGATTTGTTGCATTTTTGACAACTTTTATCTTCAACGGGTGCCGTAAGTGAGCATCAAATCGGCATTCTGCACATCTTGAAACTGTTTTCAGAGGCGAAAAATGATCTGCAACGTATGTCCGCGCCGCTGCGGCGCCGAAAGAAGTGAATACGAGCCGGGCGGAGTGTGCGCAAGCCCTGCCCTGCCGCGCATAGCCAGGGCCGCTCCGCACTACGGCGAGGAGCCGTGCATAAGCGGCGAGCGCGGAAGCGGAACGGTGTTCTTTTCCGGCTGCAATCTGCGCTGCGTCTTCTGCCAGAACCATGAGATAAGCCGCTCAAAGCTCGGCAAAACGGTTTCCGTCGAGCGCCTTGCGGATATCTTCCTCGAGCTTCAGGACAAGGGCGTTCACAACATAAACCTCGTAACGCCGACGCACTACACCGACGCGATAATAAAAGCGCTCGAAAGGGCAAAGCTTCGCATCCCCGTTGCGTGGAACAGCTCGGGCTACGACAGCGTCGAGAGCTTAAAAAAGCTCGAAGGCCTTGTGCGGATATATATGCCCGACTTTAAATACATGGACTCGCAGCTTGCAAAGCGCTACTCGGCAGCGCCCGATTATCCGGAAACGGCCAAGGCGGCTATACGCGAAATGTTCCGTCAAACCGGGCCGTTTTTGCTCGATGATGAGGACATGCTGCAAAGCGGCGTTCTTATCCGCCACCTCATTTTGCCCGGAGCGGAGGATAACAGCCGCGCGGTCATAGATTTCGTTGCCGAAAATTTCCCCGGCGATGATATTCTGTTTTCCCTCATGGCGCAGTATACGCCCATGCCGAACGCCGAGCGCTTTCCAGAGCTTCAGAAGACCGTCTCCGCAGAGACAAACGATGCTCTTGTCGAATATATGACCATGCGCGGAATTGAAAACGGCTTCTGGCAGGAGCCGTGCTCGGCAACCGATGACATGATCCCGGATTTTGATCTTACCGGAGTCTGATATAAATAGGAAGTTACAAGATAAACAGGAGGTACAATTATGGATTACAACGAAATTCTCAAGGAAGCAGCCGGCCTTATGGGACCGTACTGCAAGGCATGTCCGGTGTGCAACGGCAGAGCATGCGGCAACTGCGTCCCCGGTCCCGGCAGCAAGCTGCCCGGCAACACCGCCGCGCGCAACTACGACAAGTGGCAGGAGATCTTCGTCAATATGGACACGCTCAATCCCAACGCCAACGTGGACACGTCCTTTGAGCTGTTCGGCAAAAAGTTCTCCGCCCCCGTATTCATCGCTCCGCTCGGCGCTCTGCCCCTGCACTACGGCGATAAGTACGACGATATCACATACAACCGCGTGCTTATAAACTCTGCGGCAAACTACGGCATATGCGCCATGACCGGCGACGGCGAGTTTCCCCAGCTTATTCCCGACGCCGTTGACGAAATGAGCAAGATCGGCGGCATCGGCATCCCGACGATAAAGCCATGGAACAAGGAGGTCGTCTTTGAAAAGCTCGACTATGTGAAGGCTCACAACGTGTTCGCCGTTGCGATGGACGTTGACGGAGCGGGTCTTCCCTTCCTCAAAAAGCTCAGCCCCAACGCAGGCTCGAAGAGCGTTGACGAGATGCGTGAGATCATCGACTACGCAGGCAAGCCGTTTATCATAAAGGGCATCATCGTTTCAAACCACGGCGGCAGAGTTCAGGGCTGCACCCCGGCAACGGCGGAGGTCCTGCCGGCTATCGCGAAGGCAGTCAAGGGCAAGATCAAGATCTTTGTTGACGGCGGCATACGCAGCGGCGTTGACGTGTTCAAGGCCATCGGTCTCGGCGCGGACGCGGTACTCATCGGCCGTCCCGTCGTTCCCTTCATCTACGCCGAGGGCGAGGAGGGCTTCAAGGTCTATATGGACAGAATAGTTTCCCAACTGCGCGACACAATGAACATGTGCGGCACTCCCACACTTGCGGATATCGGCGAGGACAACATTTTCATCGCCAAATAATGCGGAAGCTTTTAAACCCATTTTCGATGCTTGTCTGCGGTCTTGTTATCGGCACGGCGGCAAGGCTTATGGATATTTATTGCGAAAACCTCGGCGAAATTTTTTCGCAGATGTCGGTGTGGATACTTTTAGGCACGCTCATCGCCATTTACAGTCCGACTAAAAAGGCCGCCGCACTGAACATTCTGCCGTTCTGCCTCGGCATGCTGCTTACCTACTATGCGGTGGCAATAATCAGCCACGGCGTTTACGGCAGAAGCTTCATAATCGGCTGGACGGTGTTTGCCCTGTGCACGCCGGTGCTTGCGTGGTTTGCCTGGATGGCAAAGCAGCCCGGAGCGTTGGGAAAGCTCGTCTCCGTCGGCATAGTCCTGGCCTCGGTCGTTTTGAATTTTCTCATGTTCGGCGACCCGGACATATTCAACATTTTAATAAACCTCGTCCTTATCTATTTCCTGTTCTTCAAAAAGATAAGGCGAAACGCATGAAAAAAGCACCTTTTCGGGTGCTTTTTTCATTACTTTTTTGTATTTTGATGTCCTCACTATCCGCAGGATGGTGTTCGGCTTTAGCCTTTTCCCATCAAGGCTTTCTTTCTATCGTGTAAACCGCGCTGCCGAAGTCGCCGAACATGTGTATTTTATTGTTATACCCCGTGCCGAGGAACTGGTTATTAAGCCCCACACCGGACATGAGCGCGGCTCCGGACGCGGTGAAGTCCTCCGCGCCGTCGGGCATGGTGAAAAATTTGTTCGCCGTGCGCAGGATAAGCCCGTCGGGGTCAAGCTCAACAGGCATAACATGCTTTACAAGTCCGCCGAGGCGCTTTATGAAAAGGCTCTGGCGCTTGCAGGAAAGATGATATTTTGCCTTGGAGTCAAGATCGTGTACGCAAAGCGCGTCCGGCCCCTCGGAGGCCGTGCACAGCTTCTGAAAATGGCCGACTATGTGCTCTTTTCCGTCGCGCGAGGAGACCTGCCAGTGTACTTTGTTATCCTTGCGCTCGTCAAAGCGATAAAACCTGCCGAACTGGAGCGTTCTGCGATGGGCTTTGTAAAACTCTATCTGGCCGCGCAGCTCCTTTAGCTCGGCGTGCGTCATATATTTAAGCTCAAGCTCATAGCCGAGCACGCCGAAGGCCGCAACGTTGAAGCGCGTTGACAGGGGCGTATCCCTGAGCGTCTGCTGGTGCGGCGCGGCAGAGACGTGCGCTCCCACAGTCGATTGCGGATACAGATACGACAGGCCGCTTTGGATATCGAGCCGCTCTATGGGGTCGGTGTCATCGGAAGCCCAGATCTGCGGCGAATAGCACAGCATGCCGAGGTCAAAGCGGTTGCCGCCGGAGGAGCAGCTTTCAAAAAGAATATGCCTGCGCGGTGTGAATACGCGGTCGAGCACCTCGTAAAGTCCGATGATATATCTGTGGGCGAACTCGCCCTGATTGGACAGCGCCGGCGAATACGCATCGGACATATGCCGGTTCATATCCCATTTAACATAGCTTATCTTCGCGCCGTCGAGCGCTTTTCCGACGCTTTCAACAATGTAATCGCGCACCTCCTTGCGCGTAAGATCCAGCAAAAGCTGATTTCTGCCGAAGCACGGCTCGCCGACGGGCGGCTTTATCGCCCAGTCCGGGTGCGCGCAGTAAAGCTCGGAATCGACGTTCACGCTCTCCGGCTCGAACCACAGTCCGAACTTCATCCCCAGCTTTTCAATGCTGTCGGCAAACTCTCCGAGGCCGCCCGGCAGCTTCCTCAGATTAACGTCGTAGTCACCCAGCCCTGCCGTGTCGCTGTTTCGTGCGCCGAACCAGCCGTCGTCAAGGACGAAAAGCTCCACGCCGAGCTTTTTCGCTCTGCGTGCCAGTTTCAGAAGCTTTTCGCGGGTGAATTTAAAAAAACAGGCTTCCCAGTCGTTTATCAGCACCGGGCGCTCGATATTCTTCCAATCGCCGCGCACGATGTTGTTGTTGACAAAGTCGTGGAAATTTGCGCTCAGCCCGTTGAAGCCGCGCTCGGAAAAGGTCATGACCGCCTCGGGCGTTTCAAAGCTCTCGCCGGGGTGCAGCGTCCAGTCAAAGCAATGCGGATTTATGCCGAGCTGGATGCGCACAAGGTCGTGGTTTGATTTTTCGACAAGGCCGAAGTGGTTGCCGCTGTAGACAAGATTAAAGCCCCATGCGCGCCCCGAGTCCTCGCTCGTGTGCTTTTCGGAAAGCAGAAAGCCCGGATTGTGCCGGTTCGACGATACGCCGGTGGTCGAGGAGTTTACATACATGCCGTACTCCACAGGGCGGATATGCCGGTGAGCTTCCTTTATCCAGCCGCCGTCAAAGCTGTGCATCAAAAAGCCGCGATCGGGCATATCAAGGCTCATGCTCATGATGCGCCTGAGCGAGATATCGCCGGTGCAGTTATTTTTAATAACGCAGCGGCGCGATATAACGTCGGATTCGGGAAACACCGTGTAATAAAGCGTCAGCGCCGCGTCCCTGTCGCGCTCGCGCAGGCTTATGATAAGCGTCTGCGCCGTTTTTTCGTCGTCGTAAGCCGTCGGCAGGCTCTGCATGGGAACGCAGCCGGGAACGATATCGTGGCTTTCATACAGAAAGTCCGAGGAAAAGCTGCCGTCGGGCATTTTTGCCTCAACAGGCGTTTGGCGATAGTCTCCCCTGCCGACGCCCGACCACTCAAGGCAGAGATTATCAAGGCAGTAGTTATCGTCGGCCGTGTCGTACATTACGCTGCTGCCGAGCTGGATATCGTGCTTTGAAGCAAGCGGCTGCGCGTCGCTTATTTCGACATGCTCGCCGTAATGGATGTGCTCAAGGTGTCTGAATTTCGTTACGCGGAATATGTAGCTCGTGCGCCTGGTATCGAGCGCAAAAACTCCGTTTTCGTATGTAATACTCACCGTATCACCCCTTAATTTTTATAACAAAATCATACCATAGATATTCCGCCGTTACAAGCTGTTATCATCGCTATTCCCCGTCTTGCGCAGGCGCGCAACAAGCCGGCTCACAAGCGATATGAGAAACGATGTGCCCAGCACAAGCCCTATTGGCAGCAGCGCCGCCGCGATTATCATTTTCATTTTTTCGCCGCCCTTCGTATTTATACTGCTCACTCATGGTGCAAAAAATCCTATTAATTATTGCCAACGCAGGCCGATGATGATAAAATAGATAAGATTTTTTAATGTAGAGGTATAACGAATGCTTTCAGTCAATGATCTTTCGATAAATTTCGGCGGAAACGTTTTGTTTTCGCGCGTTGATCTGCAATTTACGCCCGGCAACTGCTACGGCATAATCGGCGCAAACGGCGCAGGCAAATCGACGTTTATAAAAATTCTCTCCGGCGAGCTTGAGCCGTCAACAGGCACCGTCACCATCGCCGCGAAAAAGCGCATGTCCGTGCTCAAGCAGAACCAGAACATGTACGATGATTACACCGTTATGGACACCGTAATCATGGGCAATCAGCGCCTTTACGACTGCGGCAAGGAAAAGGACGCGATATACGACAAGCCCGACTTCGACGACGCCGACGGCATACGCGCGGCCGAGCTTGAAGAGGAGTTTGCCGAGCTTGGCGGCTGGGAGGCCGAGTCCGACGCAAGCCGCATACTCCAGGGTCTGGGCGTTTCGCCGGACTTCCACGAAACGATGATGCGCGATATGGATCCGCGCCTGAAGGTCAAGGTGTTGCTCGCGCAGGCGCTGTTCGGCTCGCCCGACATCATTCTGCTCGACGAGCCTACGAATAACCTCGACCTTGCAAGCGTCGTGTGGCTTGAGGATTTCCTCATGGACTATGAGGGCACGGTGCTCGTCGTTTCTCATGACCGATACTTCCTCAACAACGTCTGCACGCACATCGTCGATATCGACTACGGCAAGATAAAGATGTACGTCGGCAACTACGACTTCTGGTACGAATCTAGCCAGCTCATGCAGAAGCTCATTAAGGATCAGAACAAGAAGGCCGAGCAGAAGATCGCCGAGCTGCAAAGCTTCATCTCGCGCTTTGCGGCAAACAAGAGCAAGTCCCGTCAGGCAACGAGCCGCCGCAAGCTGCTCGATAAGCTCACCGTCGAGGAAATGCCCGCCTCCGGCAGACGCTATCCCTGGGTCGGATTTAAGGCAGACCGCGAGCCGGGCAAGGACAGGCTGTTCGTCACCGAGGTCAGCAAGACCGTTGACGGCGTGAAGCTTTTAAACAACATAAGCTTTATCGTCGGCAAAGAGGATAAGATCGCTATCCTCGGCAAAAACGAGCTTGCCGTTACGATGCTGTTCAAGATCCTCATGGGCGAGGAGGAGCCCGATTCCGGTACGGTCAAGTGGGGTGCATCAACGACGCAGGCCTACTTCCCCAAGGAATGACCTCATGGACTGGATGCGCCAGTTTTCCGAGGATAAGCGCGAAAGCTATCTGCGCACCTTCCTCGGCCGCATGCTCTTCTCCGGCGACGATGTGTACAAGCCCGTGAAGGTCCTCTCCGGCGGCGAAAAGGTCAGATGCATGATAAGCAAGATGATGCTCTCGGGCGCAAACTTCCTCGTGCTCGATCAGCCGACGAACCACCTCGACCTTGAAAGCATCGCGGCACTCAACAACGGTCTTGAGGCATTTAAGTACAACATCATTTTCTCAAGCCACGACCATCAGCTCACGCAGACCGTCGCAAACCGCATAATCGAGATCACCGACGACGGCATAATCGACCGCATGTGCTCTTTCGACGAATACATGAACCTCACCGGCGGCACGATCCCCGAAAGATAATGAAAAAAGCACCCCACGGGGTGCTTTTTTCATGCTTCAAGTCCTGCTTTTTTCAGCGTTTCGGCGCTCAGCTCGGAAAACGGGATGATGTCCTGCGGCGTTTCCGGGTGCTCGGAAATGAGCTTTTCCATCCACACCATGTCATACCATGTTCCGAATTTGTAGCCGCATTTATAAAACCTGCCGACCATGCGATAACCAAGATGCGCGTGATACTCGGCACTGTTGTTCGTCAAATGCTCATCCGGCTCATCCGTCCAGCCTATGCAGGCTTCAAGGTTTATTATGCCCTGAGCACGGGCAAGGCTCTCAAGCGCGGTGTACAGCATTTTGCCGATGCCCATTTTGCGGCAGTCGCGCCGCAGATATATTGTCGTCTCCGCCGCCCACAAATACGCAGCGCGCCCGACAAACGGGCTGAGGTAGGCATAGCCCAAAAGCTCGCCGTCTTTCTCCGCGACTATATAGGGATACCGAGGCAGCTTATGCACCATGCGCTCGGTAAACTCCTCAAGGCTCGGAACGACAGTCTCGAAGCTTATGGCCGTGTCCTCGACATAGGGTGCATAGAGCGCCAATAGCTCAGCTGCATCAGAGGGGCGCGCAACGCGCAGCTTTATATCATTCATTTCTTGTCGCTCCTTCCGTAGATATACGCCATGCGGCGCAGGCTTTTTTCAAGCTGCGGCGTGAGCAGCCCCGGCTTCATGCGCCAGCACCAGTTGCCGCCGACAGTTCCCGGAGTGTTTATGCGCGCCTCGGCTCCCAGGCCAAGGACATCCTGCATCTGAAACACGAAAAGCTCCGCTTTCGACCTCATGCCGGCGCGCAGAACTGCGGCGGCAAGATCGTCATTTTCGCCTATGCCGAGATATTCGCGCGCAAAGGCGAGCGTTTCGGCGCTCTCCTCGTCTATCCAGCCGCGCAGAGTATTATTGTCGTGCGTTCCGGCATAGCAGATGCTGTTTTCGCCTATCCTGTGAGGCAGATAGTCACTGAGCGAATTGGGGTCGAACGCAAATTCGAGCACCTTCATGCCCGGCAGGCCGCTGTCGGCGAGCATTTTATGCACTTCCGGCGTGAGCGAGCCAAGATCCTCGGCAATAAAGCTGACGTTATTAAACCACGCGGTGAGCCTGCCGACAAGATCCATGCCCGGTCCCGGCCGCCACTGCCCTTCCTTTGCGCTTTCGGCATCGCGCGGCACGGCCCAGTAGCTTTCAAATGCGCGGAAGTGATCAATGCGCAGCATGTCATACAGCTTTGACGCGCCGTCAACGCGGCGTATCCACCAGCCGTAGCCGTCGCGGCGCATGGCGTCCCAATCGTACAGCGGATTTCCCCAGAGCTGACCGTCGGCGCTGAAATAGTCCGGCGGAACTCCGGCGACCTCAATGGGAACGTTTTTCTCGTCGAGCAGGAAAAACTCCGGGCTTGACCACACATCGGCCGAGTCGAGCGCGACGTATATGGGCATATCGCCGATCATGCCGACGCCGTTTTTACGCGCATACTCGCGCAGAGCGTTCCACTGGCGATAGAAAAGATACTGAACATATGAATAAAAGCGCACGTCGGACGCAAGCTCTGCGCGGTATTTTTCCACGGCCTCCGCTCGGTGCAGGCGGATATCCTCCGGCCATTCCGTCCACGAAGCGCCGCCGAAATGCTCCTTGAGCGCCATATAAAGCGCATAGTCGGAAAGCCACGAAGCGTTATCGCGGCAGAAGGAGTCAAACTCCGCAGCGTCCTTTCCAAGGCCGCGCCGCGCCGCCTTGCGCAGAAGAAGCATACGGTGAGCGCGCAGCTTTTCGTAAGCGACCGACTGCTCATCATTGCCCCAATCGACAGCGGAGACCTCTGCTTTGGTAAGCAGCCCGTCCTGCACGAGCATATCGAGATCGATACAATACGCATTGCCGGCAAAGCTTGAAAAGCTGTTGTACGGCGAATCGCCGCTTCCGGCAGGCCCGACGGGCAGCAGCTGCCACCACGACTGCCCTGCGGCGGCGAGAAAATCTATAAAATCATAAGCGGCCTTGCCCAGCGTTCCGATGCCGTGCTCCGACGGCAGCGAGAACAGCGGCAGCAGCACGCCGCAGCTTCGTTTTGTGTTCATATCATCACCTCTGAGATAAGAGCTATTTTAGCCGCATGGCCGAAGAAAATCAAGGCGTATTTTTGTAGTGTTTTCTACAGCTTGCGCGGTACACGGATGATATAATTAAGAAAAAACAAAGGAGCGGATATTATGGCAGAGCTTAAAGGCACAAAAACCGAAAAAAATCTTATGGAAGCATTCGCAGGCGAGAGCATGGCACGCAACAAATACACCTATTTTGCGTCGAAGGCAAAGAAGGACGGCTATCAGCAGATAGCGGCGATTTTTGAGGAGACCGCGGCAAACGAGAAAGAGCACGCCAAGCTGTGGTTCAAGCTTCTTTGCGGCGGCGCGATCCCCTCGACGGAGGAAAATCTCGTTCTGGCGGCAGCCGGAGAAAACGAGGAGTGGACGGATATGTACGCGCGTATGGCCGAGGAGGCCGACGCCGAGGGCTTTGCGGATATTGCGCAGCTTTTCCGCAGCGTCGGCGCTATTGAAAAAGAGCACGAGGAGCGCTACCTCAAGCTGCTTGACAATGTGCGCAGCGGCAGCGTTTTTGCAAAGCGCGAGAAGGTCATCTGGATATGCCGCAACTGCGGACACATTCACGAGGGTCCCGAGGCTCCCGAAAGCTGCCCGACCTGCGCGCATCCCCAGAGCTATTTCGAGCTGAGAGTAATAAACTACTGATAAAACTTCCGGCAGGGTCATACGATCCTGCCGGTTGAATTTTATACAAATGATATGTATAATATCCGTGATAGATAAAGCGGAGGAAGAGCTTATGATATTATACTACACCGGAACCGGCAACAGCGCCTATACTGCAAGGCGCATTGCAAACGCCATCGGCGACGAGGCCGCGGATCTTTTTGAAAGGCTGCGCGATAACGACACCTCGCCGCTTGAATCGCAAAAGCCGTGGGTCATCGTCACGCCGACCTACGCCTGGCGCATTCCGCGCATCGTGCGCGACTGGCTTGACAAAACCGAGCTGCGCGGCAGTCGGGATATATACTTTGTCATGACCTGCGGCAGCGAGATCGGCAACGCCGGAAGCTACATTGAAAAATGGTGCAGGAGCAAAGGCTTTGTCTTTAAGGGCTGCGCCGAGGTCGTTATGCCGGAAAACTACATCGTCATGTTCAAAGCCCCCTCGCCGAAGGATGAGGCCGAGATCATCGTGCGCGCAAACGGCACGATCGACAGCATAGCGGCCGACATAAAAAGCGGCAAAAGCTTTGCAAAGCCGCCGGTAAAGCTCGCAGACAGAGTAAGCAGCGGCATCGTAAACCGCGCGTTTTACCCGATGTTTGTCAAGGCCAAGAAATTCCGCGCAGGCAACGCCTGCATCGGCTGCGGAAAGTGCGCCGCTTTGTGCCCGACGAAGAACATCCGCATCGATGGCGGAAGGCCCGTTTGGGGCGATAGCTGCACCCACTGCATGGCCTGCATATGCCGCTGCCCGACGCAGGCGATAGAATACGGCCGGCACACGGTCGGCCTGCGCAGATATTATCTTGACTCCGAGGAGCAGTCCACTTGACGAATCGGTCGCGCTGAGCTAAAGTATAGACATGGACATTATTTATTATGATGACAATATAATAGTCGCGATAAAGCCGGCAGGCGTTATATCGACCGACGAGCCGGGCGGCATGCCCTCGCTTCTGCGGCAGGCGCTCGGAAACGAAAATGCGGATATCCGCACGGTGCACCGGCTCGATCAGGTCGTGTCGGGGCTGATGGTCTTTGCGCAGAATCCCGAAACGGCATCGGAGCTGAGCCGCCAGATACGCGCAGGAGAGTTCAAAAAGACCTATCTTGCCGTCGTGCGCGGCGTTCCTCAGGAGCGAAAAGGCCGCATGGAGGATATATTGCTGCGCTCAAAGGAGCAGCGCAAGACCTTCGTTGTGAACAAGCCCTGCCGCGGCTCGCAGGAGGCCGTGCTCGATTACAGGCTGCTCGGCTCGAACGGCGAGCTGAGCATGGTCGAGATAAACCTCATCACCGGCCGCACGCACCAGATACGCGCACAGTTTACTCACCGCCGTCTCCCCCTCGTCGGCGACAGGAAGTACGGCGGCAGAGACGACGGCTGCGATATCGCCCTGTGGTCATACAGCATCGGATTTACCAATCCGGCCACCGGCAGATTTATGACCTTTAAAGTAAAACCGCCCAGAGCCTTCCCCTGGACGGAGTTTGATACGGCAATAATGCCGAGATAAAAATTGCGTTCCGATATGGAACGCAATTTTTATTTACCGTCTTCATTTTTAAACGCGAAAAAGCGCTGGCCGAGGTAGTTGAGCGCGACGAAAATGCACATGCCGCAGAGCATTGCTCCGTTTTCGCGGACGGCAACGGAAAAGCCCGACAGAATCGACGATACGATCGGCTTTGCAACACCGTAGGACACAAGATAGCACAGGCAAATATTCGCCGCAAAGCGCGCGACGACCTTCCAATCGCGCTTTTTATACCGGAACGTGTAGTACTTATTGAGAAAATAGCTCAGTATGCTGCCGAAAAAGTAGTTTGACGCCGAGCTGAGCCAATAGCTCAGGTGAAAAACATTATAAAAGACGAACATTATCGCCGAGCCGAAAAGCGTGTTGATAACGCCGACGAGCACAAAGCGCACAAATGTTTTGTCGGCGAATTTTGCAATAAGCTTTTTCATAAATACATGTCCGGGCGGCGCGTCGATATATACGGCCTTTTGTCGCGCCAAAGGCGCGACTCGGCAAGGTCTATCTCGCAGGTCACAAGCTGCTGAGCATTATCCGCCTTGACTATGACATCACCGCTCGGATGCACGACGATCGACTGTCCTGCAAAGTCCATATCTCCCTCAAGCCCTACGCGGTTGCACATTGCAACGAACACCTGATTCTGCATTGCCTGCACGCGCACCTCCCACTCGAACATTTCCATAGGCTCGGCCTCGGTGTTCGCTGTCGGGATGATGATAAGCTCCGCGCCCATCATGGTGCAGGTGCGGATGCTCTCGGGCAGGTGGCGGTCAAAGCATATGACTATGCCCACCTTTCCGAACGGCGTGTCAAAGACCTTGAAGCCGTCGGGCGCGGGAGTGTAATAATCCTGCTCGTAAAACTGCTCGGCCTGCGCGATATGCACCATTTCCGCACTGTCGAGCACCTCGCCCTGCGGATCTATCCACAGCGAGGTGTCGTATCTTTTGCCGTCAAGCTCAAGGTACACGTTCGGCGACATGTAATAGCCGTTATCGCGCGCGGCGGCTTTGAGCCGGGCTATCATATCGCTGTCCGGCGTCAGAGCATATTTCGACACATCGCGCTTTTCATACTGCGGAAAGAACGGCGTGAGCTGGATCTCGGGAAAAAACAGCAGGTCGCTTCCGCGCGCAAGAGCGCACATTTCAAGCGAGGTACCGAGGTTTTCCTCCATGCTGTCGGTCATGCGCATCTGCGCCATTGCAAGCTTCATATTTGTTACCTCCGCAGTTTTTTAGATCATTATAGCAATTATAGCATAAAAGCTCCCAAAATGGGAGCTTTTATGCCGTTTTATCTGTTTCTCATTACGGTTTTCATGCGCTGGCCATGGTCGAGGATGCTCTTGCGCAGACGCAGGTTCTTGGGCGTGACCTCAAGAAGCTCGTCATCGGCCAGAAACTCAAGGCACTGCTCAAGGCTCATCTGTCTGGGCGGAATGAGGCGCAGAGCCTCGTCCGAGCCGGAAGCACGGGTGTTCGTCAGGTGCTTTGTGCGGCAGACGTTTACTGCAACGTCGTCGGACTTCGGGCAAACGCCGACGATCATTCCGGCATACACCTTTGTGCCCGGCGTTATGAACATCGCGCCGCGCTCCTGTGCGTTCCAAATGCCGTAGGCAACGGCCTCGCCGGTTTCAAACGCGATCAGCGAGCCCGTGTTGCGGCGCGCGATATCGCCCTTGTACGGCTCGTATTTTTCAAAGACGGAGGCCATGATGCCCTCGCCCTTTGTGTCGGTCAGAAATTCGTTGCGATAGCCGAACAGTCCGCGCGACGGAATGAGGTAACTGAGCTTAACACGGCTGCCGATCGGGGTCATCTCGACAAATTCGCCCTTGCGAGCGCCGAGCTTTTCCATGACAGCGCCCATGTAGTCGGACGGAACGTCGATAACAACGCGCTCGATAGGCTCGCACGTTGCGCCGTCTATCTCCTTATACAGCACGCGCGGAGGCGAGACCTGGAACTCATAACCCTCGCGGCGCATGGTTTCGATGAGTATGCTCAGGCTCATTTCGCCGCGGCCTGCGACGTTAAAGGAGTCGGTTGCGCCGTCAACATCGGTCACTCGCAGGGATACGTCCTTGAGCGTTTCGCGGATAAGTCTGTCGTGGATCTGGCGCGATGTGACAAACTTGCCCTCGCGGCCGGCAAAGGGACTGTCGTTTACCGAGAAGGTCATTTCCAGCGTGGGAGCCGAGATCTTGACAAACGGCAGAGGCTCGGCAAAGCCCTTCGCGCAGATGGTATCGCCGATGGTGACGTCGCCGATACCGCTCATTGCAATAATATTGCCGGCTGCAGCCTCGGTCACGGGGACCTTATTCAGGCCGTCAAACTCATAAAGCGACACGGCCTTGGCCTTCATCGGCGCAGCGTCGGGATTGTGATAGTTGCAGACCTCGATCTCCTGATTCTGCTTTATTATGCCGCGCTCGATGCGGCCGATGGCAATGCGGCCGACATACTCGTTATAATCAACGCTGGAAACGAGCATCTGGAACGGGCTGTCAACGTCCTGCTCGGGCTCGGGGATGTACTCGAGGATGGTGTCGAACAGGGGCTTGAGGTCTGTGCCCGGAACCTCGGGCGAGTAGCTTGCAGTGCCCTGACGGCCGGAGCAGAACAGCATCGGGGAGTCGAGCTGCTCGTCGGTCGCGTCAAGATCCATAAGAAGCTCAAGCACCTCATCAATGACCTCGTGGATGCGCTGGTCGGGACGGTCGATCTTATTGACGACAACAATGACTCTGTGACCAAGCTCGAGTGCGCGCGACAGGACAAATCTCGTCTGCGGCATCGGGCCTTCGGCCGCGTCAACAAGCAGGATAACGCCGTTTACCATCTTGAGTATACGCTCGACCTCGCCGCCGAAGTCCGCGTGTCCCGGCGTGTCAACTATGTTTATTTTCGTATCGCCGTACTGCACGGCGGTGTTCTTTGCCATTATTGTGATTCCGCGCTCGCGCTCAAGGTCGTTCGAGTCCATGACTCGCTCAACTATCTCCTGATTTTCGCGGTAAACACCGCTCTGCTTGAGCATCTCATCGACAAGCGTTGTCTTGCCGTGGTCAACGTGCGCAATTATCGCAATATTTCTGAGTTTCTGCATTTAAACCCAACTCCTAATCAAAATTCAACACAAAAATGTATTTTACCACGCAAGTTCCCATATTACAAGTGCTTTTAGTGGCGAATTGAGGCTGTACCGATACATTTTTTGCACGTGCCCGGTATCGATAGTACGGAGGAAACCATAAAAAAACGGGCGAGCAATGCTCGCCCCTACTATGCAATGCCGGTTTCGTCGGCACTCCCGACACCGGGCTGCCGCAATCTACGTATCGGTAGCAGCGTCCGTTCGCCTCTAAAAATTCGTTTTGGGATTGTCTGTTCGCTCGAGGAGATAGTCGATGGAGACATCGAAATAATCGGCAAATTTAATGAGCGACTTGTAGTCGGCCTCACGCGCTCCGGTCTCGTACCGGCTTATGCTGTTCTGATTCATGTCAAGATCCATCGCAAGCTTGAGCTGCGATATTCCGCGCTTTTCGCGCAGTGCTTTCAGTCTCATTGCGCACCCTCCTCTTGACATAAATATACCGAAATGGTATACTGTAAATATCCCATTTCGGTATATCATAAAATTTTTTAGGAGGATTATGTATGAGCAAGAGGATCTATTCACTCAAAAGAGAAAAATCCGCGGAATTTCCACTATTCGACGGCAGCGCATGGTTCAAGGAGGTATCCAATCAGGAATTTGGCACGCTTGTCACAAACGGACAGGTTCGCCACTCCAACGGCCGCTTCTTTGCAACGAGCAGCTTTGCCGAAGCAAAAGCCGCGGCAGAGGGGCTTGACCCCACCGATTATTCTTATGATGACCCCGAAACGCCGCCGTCTCCCGAAAGTAGGGAGCGCTCCGGCGGCGGTTTATACGCCAATCCCGGAGTGACACTCAAGGTCATTGCAAAGTTTATCTTCATATTTGGCACGATAGCATCGGTCATTTTGGCAGTTTGTTCCGCTGTATTGGCTGACGGCTTTTGGGATGATTTTAAGTTAGTTCTGTTCTTTTACATCCTCATCGGCGGCGGAGTGCTCTCCTATCTCTCCGGCCTCGGACTTGCCGCCTTCGGCGACCTTGTGCTGAGCGCAAACGAGATAAAAAGAAAGCTCAAATAATATCCCTTCAAAATTATAATCCCTCGCAGAAAAGGAGTGTAGACTGATATCTGCACTCCTTTTTTAGAGGCGAATTGGGGCTGTACCTATACATTTTTTGCGGTATCTCGACCGGAAACTATCGACGAAACCATAACGAAAGGGCGAGCAATGCTCGCCCCTACGATTATTAATTTCAATGCCGACAAAACCATCACAGCGGAACGGATAAATCCGTTCCCTACGAGCGACCGGTGGCCGCAGCTGAGAGCTAATAGCTGATAGTTGATAGAATTAATGTGTATTAATTCAACCCCTCGGCAGCAAAGCTGCCTGCTCCCCTTGACAGTGGAGCCAATGTGGTGCGCCCTAAAACTCAGCACCGCACTACCGGGTTGCGAGGCACATACGGTTTATTCCAATGTCTCGAACCGGGGTACTGCAAAATTCAGCACCGCACTGACGTTACGCGAGGCACGCACGGTTTTGTCGGCAGTCTCGAACCGGGACACCAGAGATATATGTATCCGTAGGTGCCCCAATTCGCCTCTAAAATCACATTTTTTCGGGCGCCGATACGCCGATGACGGACAGGGAGAGAGCTATGACGCGGCGCACGGTGTCGGCAAGGCACAGGCGCGCGTTGAGAACGCCCTCCTCCGCGCCCTTGATGCGGCAGGCGGTATAGAACCTGTGGAAGCGCGCGGCAAGCTCGGTGACATACTTGTTGATGCGGCTGGGGTCATAGTCGCGCGCGGCAAGGCGGATTTCCTCGGGAAGCAGCGCGACCTGCTTTATCAGCTCGCGCTCCTGCTCGGTGGAAAGCAGCGAGAGATCGGCGCTGTTTATATCCGGCACCTCGTGTCCGTCGGCGGCAAGCGCCGAAAGCATGGTGCATATTCTCGCATGGGCATACTGGACGTAGTAAACGGGGTTCTCGCTGTCCTGACGCACGGCGAGGTCGAGGTCGAACTCGACGGGTGACTCGGGACGGGAGTTGAAGAAATAGCGTGCGGCATCGACGGGGATCTCGTCAAGAAGGTCGGAGAGCGATATCGCCTTGCCGGTGCGCTTTGACATGCGCACGACCTCACCGCCGCGCATAAGCTTTACAAGCTGCATAAGGACGATATCGAGCCTGTGCTCGCCGTCGAGACCGAGGGCATCCATTGCGCCCTTCAGTCGTGCGACGTGGCCGTGGTGATCGGCGCCCCAGACGTTTATGACCTTGTCAAAGCCGCGCTGCTCGAACTTGTTGCGGTGGTAGGCGATATCGGCGGCAAAATAGGTGTAGAACCCGTTTGCGCGGCGCAGAACATCGTCCTTAAGCTCGAGCTTTTCGATGTCCTCGGGCTTCTTGCCGGCGGCAAGGAGCTTGTCCGCAAGGATCTTAGAGGTGTGCAGCCACAGTGCGCCGTCCTTTTCATAGGTAAAGCCGGCGTCTGTGAGCTTCTGCACGGAATCGGCAACATAGCCGCTGGCATGCAGGCTCGATTCGAGGAACCACTGATCGTATTCGATGCCGTAGCGCGCAAGATCGCGCTTCATCTTCGGCAGGTTTATCGACAGTCCGAACTCGGCCATCATCTTGTGGCGTTCGGGGGTGTCGAGCTTGAGCCAGTCGTCGCCGTACTTTTCGCAGAAGAGCTTTGCGAGCTCTTTGATATCGTCGCCGTGATAGCCGTCCTCGGGGAACTCTATCGCGTCCTCGCCCTTGAGGAACTGGATGCTGCGCGCCTCGATGCTGCTTGCAAACTTTTCGATCTGGTTGCCGGCGTCGTTGACATAGAACTCGCGCCATACGTCGTAGCCTGCGCGAGAGAGGACGGATGCAAGCGCATCGCCCAGAACGCCGCCGCGCGCATTGCCCATGTGCATGGGGCCGGTGGGGTTTGCGGACACGAACTCGACCATGAGCTTTTTGCCCTCGCCGATGTTGCAGTTGCAGAAGCTGTCGCCCTCCTCGGCGACGTTTTTGAGAACGTCGGAATACCACTTGCTGCCCATACGGAAATTCATGAATCCGGGGCCTGCGACATCGACGCTTTCAAACCAGCTTCCGTCAAGCTTCATGTTCGCGATAAGCGTTTCCGCGACCTTGCGCGGCGGCATGCGCATAAGCTTTGCGCTTGCCATTGCGTAGTTTGCCGCATAGTCGCCGTTTGCGGTGTCCTTGGGTATCTCGACGCTGCCGTTGAGCGTAAGTCCGGCAGGCAGCTCACCCTTTTCCGCCGCGGCAAGGTATGCCTCGGTAACAAGCTCGGTTACCTGCTGTTTTGCTTTCTGTATCATGTTTGCCATATTATCTATCCTCTCAGCTTCTGAGCCTTACGCTCATATTCAGTTTATTTCTGCTTGCGACGGTGTGCTCCATGTTGACCACATAGTCGATGCTCAGATCTCCGCCGTAATCGTCAAAGCTTGCGGCGACCTTGCGCGTTTCAATGCCCATCGTCGCGGCTCCGAAGCGCGTATCGTAAAGGAACCTGTCCTTCTCGCCCTCGCGAAACACCATTTTCGTGTTGAGCACACCCTTGCGCTCAACGGTGATCGCGTCGCACGTTATATCCACCGTTGTGCTCGTACCTGCAAGGCCGGTCAGCGCGCTTTCATGGTAAAATATCTGATATCCGTCCTCGGTGCGGCAGTAAACGCCGTCGGTGACAAATTCGACCGTCTCCGCATCGGGCTGCATAAAGCCCTGCACACCGGTTATCTTAATAACTGCATTCATTTTATTGTCTTATTGTCCTCATTAGTCCAGCGCAAACGGCTCGACATGGTTCACGGCGCTTTTAAGCCCGTAGCCGAGCATAATGGGCGCCAGAGCCTCAAAATCGGCCGTGCTGCCGCTTGTGTAATAGCTCTCGCTGCCGCCGCCGGATGCGAGCATGTCGCAGTCGCGCAGATAGCGCGCCGTCGTTTCCGCCGAAGCGTCCGCCGCCCCAACAAGGACGACGTCTTTTCCGAGATATGCGCTTATCGCATCGGATATAAGTCCATAGTGGGTACAGCCGAGCAGCAGCGCGCCGACGTTTTTGAGCGGCTCGAGCGATTGCGCAACGATGCGCTGCACCATCGGATCATCCGGCAGATAGTGTCCGCTTTCGATCATGGGAACGAAGTCCGGGCAGGCGACTGCCGTTATCTTCGCATCGGGCGCAAAGCGGCTGACGCCGAGCTGGAACGCCCCGCTTTCGATGCTCGTTTTTGTTGCGATAACGCCAAGCTCTTTTCTGCCGGTCGCGGCAAGCCTCTCTGCGCCCGGCAGGAGCACGCCGATCGTCTTTGTCTCATTTGCGGCGATAATATCGGGGGCGTTGCTGGATATCGTACCGCAGGCTGCGAGGATGACCTTCACGTTAAAGCTCTCGGCAAAAGCTATGTTCTGCCGCGCAATGGTACGCATCTGCTCACGCGGCCGTCCGCCGTACGGCATGCGCCCGGTGTCGCCGAAGTATATTATATTTTCATCCGGCAGTATCTGTCTGAGTCTGCGGACAGCCGTCAGGCCGCCGAGGCCGGAATCGAACACGCCGATTGGTCTGTTGTCCATCAGATAATATCTCCATATTAAACTATAACTATAATATAATATGACAAGTAAGCCAAAATTACAAGGATTTTATTGTGGCAAAGGAGCAGTCTATCTGATATAATATAATTACAAACATGATCGGAGGCACACGCTTTGAACATAGATCTGACCGAAAAGGAATTCCGCAGACTGCTCGACCTTGTGTATATCGGCAACTGGATACTCAACTCCACGAGGACTACCGACCGCTTCGAGGACTATGACATAGTGCAGGAAAAGATCTTCTCGCTGTGCGCAAAAAACGGCATGAAGTCGCTCATTCAGCTGTGGCACGGGCATGTTTTCCCCTCGCGCGCATACGAGGACGGCGGCATCCACGAGGCCATCGCCGATTATGAGGACGCCGTGTTTTTCGACATTCTGGCCGAGGAGCTTGCCCGGCGCGATCTCGGCGAGGACTGCGACGATCTTGCCGCTCTCACCTCGCGTATGGACGAATACATGGATGAATTTGAGGCAAACGGCGTTGAAAACCTGACGCTGGACGTATAATCAAAAATTTTTCGGAGAACATAAATGCATCGGTAACGACCGATGCATTTTTCTTTTGGGGTCTTACTTATGAACATGACAAACGACGAATACCGGCAGTATTCCGACTCGCACCAGCCGCGCTCAAAATGCCTCGGCAACTGCCTGAAGGCCTTCCTTGTCGGCGGACTTATCTGCTGCATAGGCGAGGCGATATTGAACGTCTACGCCGACTGCGGACTTGACAGGACAGATGCTTCAAGCGCGGCCTCGGCAACTCTCGTTTTTATCGGCGCGCTGCTGACGGGGCTTGGACTTTACGACCGCATCGCGCGCTTTGCCGGCGGCGGCACCCTCGTCCCGATAACGGGCTTTGCAAACTCCATGGTCGCACCGGCGCTGGAGTTCAAAACCGAGGAGCGTGTTATAATAACCCCAAGTCAGAAATGCCGCTGTTTCAGGCGAGTATGCTGATTTAGTCCAAATTTATCCCATATGAAGGAGGCAAGCGATATATAAGCAGTAGCCGAATCAACATTTTTTATTTAGCCACAGAAGGCCGGATTGATTGCCACTCGATCCGGTCTTCTTTACATATTGTATCAAGGCAACAAAATGTGTCAATAATTTCATCAACAAACAGGAGGGTACATCAAATGAGACAAGGCGTATTGATTTATGATCAGAATACAGATCGGATGGATATTCGATTCGGTTTGGAAGACTACTATGGCGGTCTGCATTGCGGAGACACGCTGGAAGTGTTCGTGAAGAACAAATGGATCCCCACAAGAATAGAACTGTATCAAGACTGGTATTTAGTGGGAATTAAAACAGCGTCAATTAACGGTTTACGCGTCCGAAAGTGAATCTGTGAAATCTGCCGGGCAGTTTCTTGTGAATCAAGGAGCTGCCCTATTTTTGTGTCCAAAATTCCAAAGGAAGGAGAACGCCGCTATGAAATGCTTGAGAAAGTATCAATGGGTCAAGCTCTCAAGAGCATACCTGCCCCAGGGCAAGGGGGTAATGGGTCATTGGGCGAAACTTGCATCTCGCGCGGCGTTTCGTAAAGGACAAGCCGTATACTGCGGCTATACAAATGAAGTTGTCCCAGGAATGTGGTCAGGTGGTATTGTCGGACTGAAAAGTGTTCTGGGGCTAAAAAATCGCGCGCAGGTGATGAGTATAATGGACGAGCTGTCCGAGCTTGGATATATCCATTACACACTCGATAAGAAAACAAAGAAACTTACCTATCAAATCAATGATTGGGTTGTCAAATGCTCCGGAGCCGAATGTATGGATGGCAGTGTGTATGCGACAGAAGGTTACGGATTCCTTTGCCTTCCAAGGAGCATTACGCAAAGGCTTGTAGACAGAAAGCATACCTTCGGCGAATCAGATGCCTGGATGGATTTATGGTGCCATAGTGTGTGGCAGGATCCGGGCAATATATTTTCCTCTTTGGCACCTGTCGTTCAGTTTGGACGATATGGGGCCGTTTCAACTTTGGAAACCTTGGGACAGCGCTGGAACTGGGAAAAGACAAAGGTATGGCGATTCCTGCAAAAATATAAGGATGTCTTCACGCTGTATCGACTCCCCGGCTCTTATGGCTGTCTCATTTTTAATAGACTGTATCCGTCAGGAGCAGAGGTTTCAATGCCGTCACAGGCGAATGTAGTACGCATAATTGAGAAAATACGCATTTTAGGAGCGAATAAGCATATTCACGGTACGGATCACGAGCGACTGAACAAATTGGTTGCTTGGCTCAGCCAGAAAGCTTTGGATGCTGGTGCGGAACAAGCGGAGTCTGATGTGTGTGCAGGATGCGCAGAGGATCGCGTTGCACTTTCAGCCCCTATAATACGCGCGTATCTTTCTCAAAAGAATTGTAAGAACTGTGAATATGACTGCAAGGTAAGAGTATATCTCTCCTGTTCAGGTAATTTCAAGAACATTAGAGGACCTTGCAGTCTTTCCGATTTTGTCAGTCAGGAATTTAAAGCAAAGGAGAATCGATCACTATGAGTGAGAATAAAAAAGCAAAACAATCTGCGTATGAGCAGCAGGAAAGCAGGCTTTCTGCGCAGTCAGTAGCATTCATCAAACTGCTTACACAGCGAGGTATTCTTGGAGATACTGAGATTGATGACGATAAGATTCGACAAGCGCAAAAGGAGAAAAAGCGCCATACATATCACAACACAGAGATGCTTTTACAGCATTACAGAGATATCGTGTGGGCGCTGGAGTGTTTCCCTTCGACGATTGTAGAGGAACTGGACCGTCCCCTGGATGATTTGGATGCACTCATCAGCTATGTGGATGTGGAAATGAGCCTCGACAACAGAAAATTGGAGAGCCGCATTGAGAGCATCAAGAAATCAAGACTACTTCTGGATCGGGTAAACGATGCGTTGACGATACTGCGTGGGCAATGCTGTTTCTGATCACTGTTTGGCAGCTATTCAAAGCTTTTGGCGGACCGATTAGCGAGAGTGAGCATCCTCTCCAACTGATTGCTCGAAGTTCTATTTTTGCATTGCTGATTGGATATGCCAAACCCATTTTTGAAATTGTTCTTGATCAGGTATTTGAAGACCGTGATGGACATCAGTGGTTTGCAATCCACGGTGAATCTGTTGTGGAGAGAAAGCCGGTATATGATAACGGGAAACCCGTTTATGATGAGCGTGGCGTAGTATCCAAAAATGTAGAATCCGTTCGGTATAGGAGCACACCGAGTCGTTTCGGAGATCCGAAGCAGCGGGATGATACACAGACAAAACCGCCGAGACGGAAAAGTTAAGCTTTCACAGCCATAACGCCTCTTTGCACGGTGTTATGGCTGTTTTTTATAAAATGGGAGGTGAAGATTATGGCCGAGCAAAATAAAACGCAGATGGGAGACGGCGCTGATAATTATGGTCAAGCCGCAGGACAGATGGCAAAGGCAGCAAAACAACTCGGCCAGAAGGCTGCGAAGCAAGCAGCTGCAAAAGGCGTAGAGGCGACAGCAAATGCTGCTACAGCAGCAGTTCAGGCCAGTGTGCAAGGTGGAAAAGCCGCCGCAGAGATTGCTGCCGGTACGGCGGCAGGTGGCCCCTGGGGTGCGATTCTTTCTGCGGCATGGGCTATGCGTCACACACTGTTTAAAATTTTGATTTGCATATGCCTCTGTTTACTTTTCTTGATTATATTGGTCGTTTCCTTGCCGACCATTGTCACGAACAGCATATTCGGCCTGGATGGTTCAGAAGTAGACCCTAACGCAACACTGGCAAGTTCATATGAGAATCTGTCAACGGTTGTTTCAGATATCATAGATGCGGGATATGATCAGTCGCTTGCAAAAGTAGAGAAGATTATTGCAGACGGCGGATATGATTATGATTTGTCGATGGAGGCGCTGATCAATCACGCACAGTCATCCGCCGGTTTTGATGTTGCTTACATACTGGCAGCATATTCTACCTCGATGAATCAGCAAAATACCAGCGAAGCCGATATGAAAGCAAAATTGGAAGCCTATGGCGGTGAGATGTTTCCTGTGACATCACAGGAACTGACCAAAGAGATTTTAATCCCTGTATCCTATTTTACCTATCGAGAAGTTTCCGTAACGGTAGTGACAAAAAAGGTACAGACGGGAACGATCAACGGAGTACCGCAGTATCGGTATGAGACAGAAAACAGAACCTACTATCTTCCGGACGAGGCGAAAAGTTCGGAGGTCAGTGTTACCGTGCCGAATTATGAGGAAGTTACGGTTACGACTCCTGTTTATTCAGGCAATGCGATTACGGGTACAAAGAGCGAGACCTATTATAGGCAAAATGGTGAAGTTACGCTTTCCCCTACAACAGAAACAGTTACCTATGTGGAAT